>JAZLJB010000032.1:0-163503 GCA_045617685.1 Vescimonas sp. | reverse complement strand
GTGATTGATGATGGAACCCAGGTTCTTGTGGTCAGCAATATGCTGTGCCAGCTCCACGATACCGATGGGCACAAAGGTCATAGCAATATTGCCCAGTGCAGCACCGTCGATGGGCAGCACATTGTCCATATGTACAGTCAGAGCCTTGACGATGGTGAACTTAGGTACATCGAAGATAGACTGGAAACTGAAGGGCACAAAGGTAGCCTGGAATGAATCGAAGCTGAGGATCTGCAGGGCCTCAACGCCGGTAGCTCTGCCGATCAGAGTGAAGAGCAGAGCCAACACATAGCCCACGCCCACGCCGATGATGAAAGGGATGAGCTTCATGGTCTTGCTGCCGCGGATGGACACGAATACGATAGCCAGGAAAGTGACCAGGCCCACCAGAATAGTCAGCAGGCTGTAACCGCCGCCGCCGTTGCCGGACATCCAGGAGGTAGCCGTACCGGACAGGGACAGACCGATCAGGGTCACGATAGGCCCGATGATGACAGCGGGCATCACCTTATTGACCCACTGAGAACCGACAATCTTAATCACAATGGCGATGACCACATACACAAGGCCTGCCATAGCGATACCGATGATGACACCCCAGTAGCCGTAGTTCATGCCGATAATGGAGGCATAGGCCCCCAGGAAGGTGAAAGAAGAACCCAGGAACACGGGGCTTCTGCGCTTGGTAAAGAGCACATACACGATAGTACCGATACCTGCGCCGAACAGAGCAGCAGCCGGATCGAAGGACAGGGTACTGCCATCGGACATGGCATAGGTGGACATCAAGATGGGAACCAGCAGGGTAGCGGCCATAATGGCAATCATCTGCTGGAAAGCAAAGATCAGCGTTTGGCTGAACTTAGGCTTGTCGCCGACATCGTAGATCAGTTTCATACAAAAATCTCCTTTTCATTATGTACGGCAACACATTAAAAAAACCTTGTCATTTGCATGACAAGGTTTGACTGTAATGATCATACGGGCGCAATGCGCCCCTCATATACACTCATCTTGCCAATATCTCTGTATTGGATTAAAGATTGCCGTGTTTTCTAACCATATTTTATACCATATAAAAAATTATCTGTCAATATACGTCAAACATTTTCTGCACAGAAATTACAAAAGTGCTTCCCGTACAGCATCCAACTCATCTTCGGTAAATACCTTGATACCGTTAGCTTCTAAAAGTTCAGATGTCACACCGTTACCCGGAATCTTGTTACCGCTGAATGTGCCGTCATAAATCAGACCATGACCGCAGGACGGACTCTTCGCTTTCATAATGGCCACCTTCACACCGTTCAGCTTCGCCAAATAGCAGGCTGTTTCTGCACCCTTTCGGTATTCCGCCGTAACATCAACACCTGCCGAATTGATGACCTTGTCGCCTTGAATCTCAGCAGGGTAACGCGGTGTGGCCAGACCACCCAGCTGCTCAGGGCATACGGCAAGCAGCGTATGTTCTTTGGCAAGCTCTAAAATCTCCTCGTTGCGGCAGGAATCTCCCTTATACCGACACTCACAGCCCATCAGGCAGGCACTGACTAAAATTTTTGCCATGTTTTTCTCCTTACTCATTTATCAGATCACAAATTTCCACATTCATCTTTCCGTCTGTTTCCGGTAGATTTACACGGATGACTTCGCTCATGGATGTAGGCACATTCTTACCCACAAAGTCTGGGCGAATAGGCAGTTCACGGTGTCCCCTGTCCACCAACACGGCCAGTCCGATTCGAGTCGGACGGCCGGCTGTCAGCAAGGCATCGATAGCCGCACGGGCCGTACGCCCGGTGAACAGGACATCATCCACCAGTATGATGTCTTTGCCGTTCAGGTCCGCGCTGAATACCGGTTCATGTACCTGCGGTGAATCCGCCACTTTCTCCAAATCATCGCGGTAAAAAGTAATGTCCAGTTCCTCCACGGGAACATCTACGCCGCTGTTCTTTTTGATATTCTCGGCCAAAATATACGCCAAAGGTACACCTCTGGTACGGATTCCCACCAGCACCAGTTGAGACAGTTCCCTTCCCTTTTCCACAATTTCGTAGGATAGGCGCATCAGTGCACGGCGCATTGATGTTTCATCCATTAATTGCACTTTCGGCTTGACTATCTGACTCCTCGTCATCTTTCCGACCACCTTTACGTATTTCTTACAAATTATCACACTGTAGAGGCACTGTCAACCACAAGCTTCTCCTATTCAGAAGGATATTTTTGATATGTCATCAGGCCGGTACGCAATTGGGCAGCAAAAGATGCATTAACAAACATCCCCTGCCATATTTCCATGTCTCCCGGCGAGCAACATGTCTCCGGACGAAGCAGCAGGGACTTTGCCATATACAAAGTCCCTGCAAAAATTCTTATTCACTTACGGAAGAACAGGCGTCCAGTACTGCTGGCAGTAAATATCCGTAAAGCGGTAGGCCGCCGAGGAGGCATTCTTATCAATATAAACGTTGCTGACGGTCAGCTCACCGTCCACTGTCATCTGGTCTCCCAGATAATAGCTATCCTGATATTTGCCATCATAGCTGTAATAATCGCACAAGAAGTCGATGGTATCGCCATCGGACAGTGCCGTGACGGCTTTGGCCACCGTTTCGGTCTCGCCGTTGTGGTAATCGCTGCGAACGCCGGCCACGTAGCCGTTGGGGTTTTCCTCGTCAAACACCAAAATCAGTTCGGTACGCTCCCCGTTGACCATCGCCGGTACACGTCCGGTGATGACGCAGTTGTCGCCGTCATACAACGTATCGGTATGATAATAGGCTACCGGCTGATCATTGATAGCGATCCAGGTATAGTCAAAATCCCCCAGCAGCGCACCATCATTGGTAAACCGGAACACATTGTCCAGACCCATATCGATATAACCTTCTCCATCATCGAAGAATACGTTCAATTCCAGATCCTGCACCAGGCTCCACTGCTGCTCGCTCAAGCGCATCTGCGTTTGGCCGTCTGCCTTCGTCCATACCAGCTGATTGGCATCAAAGCGGTTTTCAGCAAGGTATTGTGCCGTGCTGTTCACGTCCATAGAGCGTCCCAAGAAGCCGGAATTACTGCTTGTCAGGCCGTCCACATTGCCCATATTGCCGCTGAGCAGGCCGCTCAACACCTGCATAATCATATCAGAGCCAATATCGCTGCCACCGAAAGTTGCCCCTGTCAGCGAAGTTAACGGCGATGCTGCACCGCCGGAAACAGCCTGTCCGCCAACTTCCATGCTGGCAAACTGCTGGATGCAGCGGGCATACTCGCTGTCCATGCCAATAGCCCGATAGGCCGCCACAGCATTATCCACATTGGAAATTTTCTGATACGGGAAATAGATGGATAGGCCATAGGCATTGGTCATATCTGTGGAGGTCCGATTGTATTTCACGGCGTTCAGCAGCGTTTTGGCCAGCGCATTGCTCTCATCTGTGTTCAGATTGTAGGCCAGATCCACCAGATCCACCTGATCAATTTTATTAGAGGCGGCAAATTCACGGGCATCGTTGCGTGCTTTGGATACCTGCTGATAGCAGTTATCCTTCAGCAGTCCGGAGGTAGCCTTAGCAAAGTCCTTCAGTTTGGCAGGAGCCGTTTTCTCCAGCTCCGCCAGATCCACCACAGACAGCGTAGTCTTCTGTCCGCGGCACCTCTGCGCACAAACCGACACGAAGTCATCGGTAATATTTTTGCCAATCTCCAGTGTAGGCATGGAGGTATTCTTGCCCAGCGCCGTCAGCCAGTTGGTATAGTACCAGCCTACGCCCGGCTCCGTCTCCTCAGATGCAATTAAGTAATCGGCATAGGGCGTCAGCATCAGCGCATTCTCCATCGTTGCCATCAGGCAAGCATCGAAGCCAATGAAATCAAATGTAACGCCGCCGGCCTTCAGTGCCTTATCGATCCCCTGCAAGGTCATGGAGCCACTGCTCTTGTACTTTTCATCGTAACCGTAGCCGCTGAGGGTGCCTCCGCCATGATCCCATAAAATCAGTTCATTGCGGTTGGCTGGATAGTTCTTGGCGCACCACCGGATAAAGCTGGCCAGATTTTCCGGCTTGGTCATGGCAGCATTGCCGGCATCCTTCACCAAGCACCGCAGGCCTCCGCTTTCCACCTTATAAATCTGGTTTACGCTGTTGCTGATCACATTATTGCGCCACTGCATACAGCCGCCGGTATAAACCAGCAGATTGACCTTGTTGCCCAAGTCGGCCGACAACATCTCCTGCAGATCGGAGGTACCCATGCCATTGCGAGATTCCAAGTCAGTGCCGCACATATAGAGCATGATGGTCACAGTGTCTTTCCCATTGCCCAGAAGCTTGGTATACTTGTTACGAGCGCCGGATGCCACCGATGTATTCAGTTTTCCTACATTAGGTGTCTGCTGCCAACCGCTGGAAATGCTGCTGCCGGTAAATCCGCCCGGCATGCCGCTCAAATTCATGCCCTGACTGCCACTCTGATAGTACTGTATATAACTGTTGTTGGGTTGAGAATCCGTGTCGGAACCACCGCCAAGCAAGCTACCCAGTCCGGCTCCGCCGCCGCCAAGCAACAGCACTGCTACCAAAATAATTGTCAAAAGTGGGCTGCGGCTGCCGGATCGCTTGCTGCTTCCGCCGCTTTTGGTCTCAAACCGGCCCGCATAGCCATCCGTATTTCCTACCGGCCCGGTATGCAGTCCTTCGCCACGCTTATAGATGCCTTTTCCGCTGCCGGAAACGTTCTTGTTGCGGCCGTTCGGTCTGTTATCCATTTTGCACCTCCGTATATAATCGGGTAAACAAGGCCATTATACCTGCTATTTCCGCACTTTTCAATGTTTTCTATGATTTCCGATTTCTCTCCCTATTGCAGAGAGAAGAATCAGGTAACCCGAGCCAATTTGCTGACCGCTTTCCTGGACAGTTAATTTGTTAGACTATGTACATCAAGGAAGAAAATTATCCTAAAATTATGGCAAATTACAGTCTACAAAAGGAGGCAAATTGATATGAATGAAAAGTATATTTCTATTGCTGGGTTTAAAAATTACCATGGCTCCTACCCTTTCAAAATCGGACACCTTGTGCGATGCGAAAAGGACCCCGACAATGCTTATGACAATGAAGCCATTAAGTGCACGATGCCTGCAATCGGCACTGTTGGATATGTTGCAAACAGTTGTAACACCGTAGCAGGCGGTACAATGAGCGCAGGACGAATCTATGACAAAGTTGGAAAGAAATTCTATGTCCGCGTCATGTTTACGACTTTCACTAAAATCATCTGCCGCATTGAAGAGGACGATGCGGCTGAACTCAAAAAAGAAATTCTGACTCAGTTTGTTGATGATTGGGACGATGAGGAGGACGAAGACATTCCCATTGAAGAAGCTATTTCCGACGATAAGGAATAGGTCAGATCCCGATTAACCCCTATTTGCTGTCCGCGAGCTAATGCGGTTAGCGCAGAACATCGGCAGTAAGCTCCGCATCATTACTGACTGATGAGCGAAAATAAGTCCTGATCCCCAAGTGGGATCAGGACTTATTTATTTACGCGGAGATAGGTGCATATCGCTCCGTGCCGATGGTATCCATCATCATCGAATACGGCGTGATGTCCTCGCCGCCAACGACCATGGCGAACAATCTGGGGGTGCAGCCGGAAACCAGTGCAACGCCCTGCTCGTTTTTCGTCACAGGCTGCTGACGGTTACGACTATCCACATTCCAGAACACCAGCTTGGGCAGCACATAGCCATGCTTGGCAAAGAGCCGCTTGGCATAGGTGAAGTTTCTCATCTGCACCTCATCGGCACAGCTATCGAATTCCATATCGGACACGATATAGACGGTGGACGGCATCTCACTTTGAGGCACACGGTGCTTCACCGCCGTATTGAGGATCAGCTCAAACACCTTCTGGATATTTGTGTTACCGCACTCATTGAACTGTGCGCAGTAGCGTACCTTTTCCGCAATGTCCTTACCCTTGATCTCCACCAACTGAGGACGGGTAGAGAAGGTGATGAAATGATTATGGAATGCACCACGATTACGCTCGGCAAAATAGATACCCAGGGACATGGCAACCGTTTCCGGCACAGGGTCACTCCCCCAATACATAGAACCGGAGCCATCTATCACGACTAACGCATTTTCATCACCGACAAAGTTCTCCAACGCATTCCAGGTGACATCCATACTGTGACGCTCGCTCTCACTCAACTCTGCCAAATTGTAACCGTCGAAGCAGGGTGCGATCACCTCATAGGGCATCAGCGTACCGGTATGCAGTGTTGCGCTACCTTGTTCCACGCGCTCCATGAACGCATTATAACGCTCGCAGTCATTACGCATGAACGCTTTGCGGTATTTGAACATAGCCTTAGAGGGTTGCTTGGCGTAGTCAAAGGTATAATCCCGCTCACGCAGGTTGTTTTCTACGATACGGATCCTCTCGCGTAGCTTTACCAGCGTCTTGCGATAGGTCGCATCCGTCATGCCAAGATACCGTGCCACACGCTTGGCGGCGCTGACGGTATCGGCGTTGGATGCATTGACAGACGGCAGCCACTTCGCCAGCAAGGATATCTCGCCACCCTCTGCAAGTGCCAGCATATCCTTTGCCAGCTGCTGCTTGATGCAAAGCAGCGCATCCTTTTCGCACGCAGTACCCAGCAGGGACAGCAAATCATCATAACGGCCGTACTCCGCAATATAGCGGATATTCTTCCGCAGAGATGCAGACTCATTGTCCGCCAACCAGCGGATGATGACACGGAACACACGGCGCTCACCCAGACCGCCACGCACATCTCGACCGAAGAAGAGGATCTTCATGGCAGCATCTGCATTCTCCGCATAGGCGCGGACAAAGCGGCTGATGATTTCCTCATCAGACT
Source organism: Vescimonas sp. (assembly GCA_045617685.1). Classification (GTDB taxonomy): domain Bacteria; phylum Bacillota; class Clostridia; order Oscillospirales; family Oscillospiraceae; genus Vescimonas. Next base: position 156,596 of record JAZLJB010000032.1, on the reverse strand, counting down.
GTCTGCGAATCGCGCCAATGGTGGCAAACAGATCCAGGCAGTCCGACATCGCGGTTTCATATGTAGCCGCACCGTTTTCGGTGTGAATCATATTGGCTTCCTTTTTCAGCAGTTCTAACATTTCGATCCTCCTATTCTTTCGTATCACAAGGCACAAGGGCTTTGCCCCATAGTCAAAATATCAGTATTTGTTGATTATATATGTTGCTGTATGTGCCTTTATTGTTATTCCATTATGCGGCAGGTCTTCTTTTATCCTGCCTTGAAGTTATAGATGGGCTTGAGCACTTCGATCACATCCACAGATTCACGGATCACATCGATGATGTCTTCCAGTGCCTTATACGCCATAGGTGCCTCGTCCAAAGTCGCCTCGCTGACGGAGGTGGTATACACGCCTGCCATGGTCTTCTTGTATTCCTCCATGTCCAGCGCTTCTTTCGCCTTAGTGCGGGACATGATCCGGCCTGCGCCGTGGGGTGCAGAGTAGTTCCACGCAGGATTACCCTTACCCACCGCCAGCACGCTGCCGTCACGCATATTGATGGGGATCAGCACCTTCTCGCCCTTATGTGCTGCGATGGCACCCTTACGGAGAATACGCTCCTCAACATCGATATAGTTATGGATAGTATGGAAACTGTCGCCGCCCACCATGCCGGTCATATCCAGGATGATCTGTGCCATGGTTTCACGGCTCAGCTTGGCAAACTGCTGACAGATCTCCACATCGTGCAGGTAATCATCCAGATACCGCCCATACACATAGCAAAGATCTGCGGGGATGGTGGGCTGCTTTGCCTGCCACTCCCTCAGCAGTTTCTTCAGCGTGGGCTGGATCTCCTTGCGGCGTCCCTGCTCCTTATAGGTACGGATAATCTCATCACGGGCCTTGAAGAATTCCTCCTTGCCGAGGTTCAGGTCAACGGCCAGATTCTGATAATATTCCGCCACCTGCACGCCCAGATTACGGCTGCCGGAGTGGATCACCAGATACTTAGTGCCGTCAGCGGCTTCATCGATCTCGATGAAGTGGTTGCCGCCGCCCAGCGTTCCCACGCTGCGCTCCAAACGGCGGGTATCTTTCAGCGTGCGGTAGCAACGCAAGGCCGTCAGGTCGAAATGCACCTTTCGGCCCTCCCACACGTTCTTGTCGCTGGGGATATAATGTGCCGCAGCGTCCACCTTCTCAAAGTCGATATCAATATTACCGAGGCAGACTGTATACATACCGCAGCCGATATCCACGCCCACGATATTGGGAACAGCCTTATCACGGATGGTCATGGTGGTGCCAATGGTGCAGCCCTTACCGGCATGCACATCCGGCATGATGCAGATCTGCGAGCCTTCGGTGAACTCGTAGTCGCACATTCTGCGGATCTGCTCAATGGCTTCATCCTCCACGACCTTTGCGTAACAAAGTGCGGTATTGACTTTTCCCTTGATCTCAAACATAACTGTCTGCTCCTTTTTATGTAACAAGACGCTTTCGCACTGATGCGAGATACTCTTCTTCGTCTGCTCCGCTCCTTGGAGCAGATCTCGCACTGATCTGCGCTATTTTTTCAAATACTATTCTATAAAGATCTCAACTTGCTGTGTGCGTCTTTATGGACAAGGCACGCTTTTGATGCAGGATTCGAACCTGCCGGAGATGGTTGCCCATCATCTTTCACCATAATCTCAATTTGCTGTTGGTGCCTTTTTCGCAAGCCGTTGCGGTGTGTCCGTTTCGTGACTTGCAAGGCTATTCTATCCATTTTTGGAAAAAACTTCACGGAAAAAAAGATGCGAACTCACATGAGTTCGCATTCCTTTTGTTTTTGAAGCCGTTCTTTTATCAGGTTCACAAAGCTTTCCGGCTCGATGACTTTTACATACGGGCCAAAGGACAGCACGCGGATTACAATTTCCGTTTCATCGTTTTCGTAGTAGCGGATACGGACCCTGTAGTGCAGATCATCCACCTTCTCTGCCTGCTTTTCGAAATGGGCGAAATGCATCATGACGCGCTCCAGCGCATTGCGCTTATCCACAATTTCCAACACCACCTTGCGCAGTGCATTTTCGCACGGCACCTCGTTCCACGGACCGTGGCCGTTGTAGAATTCGCAGGCGGTGATGCGGCCCAAGTTGAACTGCGAATAGCGGCAGCCCGTGGCAATAATACGAAACTTATCGTCCTTTTCAGAGTATTCCAGCCGCTGCGGGAAACAGCGTACCCATACCTCCTTGCCGTTGCGGTTGAGCATGGTGACACGGATTGGACGCTTGGTGTGAATCGCCTCTGTGGCCAGCTTGAAATTCCTGATATACGCCTCATCCTCGTAAGGATCGCTGTCAGCATATTTGTCGAACACCTTATAGTCCGCCGTAGTAAAGAGAGGCGTGACATCCTCCAGTCCCTCCACATGCACATCAAACAGCTTGATGCGAGGGTCTTCCATGATTGCCTTCAGCCAGCGTTTTTCCAGCAAGGTCAGCGGCATGGTCGGCTCATAGAGAATGGATGTGGTCAGTTCGCAGTCTAAAAGCTGCCACTTCTCCTCCTTGAAGGCAGGCAGAATGGTCAGCACACTTTCGGAAAAAGCGTTTTCAGAAATCTGCCGACTAATATCCTTTTCCGTGGTTTCCGAGGTAACGGCAAGAGAAAGGATTTTGGCAACCGTACGGTAATATACGGAATACAACTCGCTGAAAATCATGCCTCATCACCTCCGTCTATACCATACATGCGGTACATCCGCTCCAAATCATCGCGCACCTTGTTTTCCACCGTGCGGTTGGAGAAGTTGAGCTGCGTGATGCGTGATATAAAGGTACGGATCCACGGCACCATCTCCATGGTATCGAATACATCTGCGCTGAAACGGTAGTGGATCTCATCGATCTGCTCCACCGTACCGCAGCGTTTTTCACGCTCAAGGCGCTGGATGATAAATGCTTCTTCAGTCTCCACACGAACAATAAACTCCACGTGTTCCAGATGCTTAGCGTGCAGGCGGCAGTTAACGCCCCACATATGCTCTTCCAACTCACAGAGTGCAGCTCGAAGTGCATCGAACTGCTCACAAACCTCACCGATACGCACAGCGGATAGATAGTCCAGTCGGTAGGAACTGATCCTATCGAAATCCTCCTGATAGGCAAGCAAATACTGTCTGCCGTTCTGCGTGCTGATGTATATCTTCAGCGGCACCAGATTAATTTCTTTCGGCTCATTTTCTCGCTTGCCAAAGTTTTTCACCGTAACGTAGGACTTTTTGCCCATGGCATCAAAAAGCAGGGCCATTACATCGCTGTCCAGCGTGCCCGTGATGTAATGGTGCTTGAAGGAGAAAATGCTCTCATCTGCTGCAAGACGGTCGAGTAGGTATGAGCCAACCACACCGCAGGGCGCCGCCTCGCTGAAATAATCCAATGCATCCTGCACAGAGGAAAGGTCTGTCATCTCTGCACGGCGGTAATAGACCTGACGGCCTTCTTTTTCGGTGCGGATCAGTCCCTCCTCTATGTATTCCTTCAGCTTTTTCCTGACGGTAGATTCGTCAAGGCTCATGGGCTCTTCAAAGGCGGCCAGATAATCCTGATCGATGACCTCGATGATCTCCTTTAGTGTCATTCTCACACTCGTGTTGTGCAGGATATCGAAGATGATGAAGTGCAGGGTGATATCGCGGCTGGTGAAGCTTTTGGCTTTCCACGCCTTGTAAAACGGATTATGCTGCGATACGCGATTATCTACAGAAAGGAACACATTCTTGCCCTCTGCGGTCTGCGTAAAGCGCATATAATCGCCCAGCCAGCTTTCAATGCGGCGCCGCTCATCATCGTAGGAGCGCGCACTTTTGGCATCGTATTCTGTTCTGCTCTTGAAGCCGTAGACATAGAATTCACGCATATAGGTGCGGATCTTATCGAAGTTCTTGACCAGTTCACTGTATGCCATCGGTGTACCTCCTTTACTTCGTTGTATGATCGATTATACCATATAAAAATAACCCGTGCCAATGTCTTTTGAAAAAGCACGGCTCCCCATTGATACTGCTATTCTCGCACGAAAGGTATCCCAGATTGGGGACAGATACGGTATCTCTTCAAAATATGCAAATATTTGGGAGATCAGCCGCATCAATCTATGTATACCGGGTCCGTTTCAGTTCAGACCCTACGCAGAAAAATAGAGCCATACTTGGCTGATGTCGCTCCGGGTACAATTCCCTTCAGACCAACCAACATATGGCTCTGTTGATAGTATATGCTCCGTTAGTATATATGTCAACTGCTCCTGTTTCTACTTTTTCTCGGCGCATATGGTGTAACCCCAAATGATAGTTTTTCTTTTATATTCAACCCGTGCACTCGTGCCTTTTTATTGTGTTAGTATTGTCCTTGAGTGCGCATGCTCGCTTTATGCGCTATGGCCAAGATGTCTGGCCAAAAATATTGTCACACCGAAAATCCCCGAAACCACAAGGGTTTCAGGGATTTTTCGTGACCTTTTTTGTTGCCCGAATTTGTTATACCTTATCCGGTCTATCGATTGAGACATGAGGAATTGTTTCCCATTTAACATTCTTTGAGAAAACGGCAGCAAGTTGGATCGGGAATGAAAGCAAAAAATTAAACGGGTACAAAAGGACAGTAAGCATCTTCATTTTTAGGCTAACGCCGTGAATATGCTTTCTTTCAAGGATAAAACAACTGATTGTGAGAATATACTCAACTATGAATAAGCACAGGTATTCATGCAACAATATTTGTGACCATCTTGTCAGCACTTCCGAAAAACTAACGCCGAATATGGTGCCGATCGCCCCGTTAACAAGAAGCATACAATCGTTAAAGACTATCAAAGTCGGATAGGGAATAAGACTGATCATAAAGTCATATACGGAAAGTTTTCTTTTCGGACCGCCTCTTTTTTGCGGTGTAACCAGTGCTTTAAGCAGTCGGAAAAAGCATTTTCGCGAAACATAGAGATACCCGGCCATCCAGCGAAAACGTTGGCGTATCATAATCCTGAAGTTTGAAGGCTGTTCATCGAAGAATTCCGCTTCCTCGCAGTAGGCGATCTTGACACCTTTCAGCACAAGATCTCCGCAAAGTTCCCAGTCTTCGGTAAGAGAGGTATAATTAAACCCCTCTCTCAAAGCATCGGTCGGGATCAGATAAGATGTCCCTCTTATTCTGGAGGATATGTCCAAAACCGCCCTTGATCTGCGCTCCTGCGAAGCATTTCTCAACTGAAATACACCGAACAGAGAGGATATGATGCTTTCGCCGAAGTTTCGGGCATTCTGATATCCGTTTATTACGGTCTTTTTCCCTTCGCTTACAAAAGCATCGTTCATTTTTTCAAAGAAGTCTTTCTTTACCAGATTATCTGCGTCAACGATAAAAAAACCGTCATAACAGTTCAGTTTATCATTTTCAATTAGATTACGGATAAAAGCTCTTATGGCAAAGCCTTTTGTTCTTTCTTTGTCGTTGTTATACGAAAAAACGATTGCCCCCGCACTTTTTGCCAATATTTCAGTATCATCGGTGCAGTTATGCGCTATAACATAAACGTCGATTTTATCTCCGAAGTCTGCTTTTTTTATACTATCTACGGAATCCCCTATTACCCGGCTTTCGTTTCTTGCCGGTATAATTACGGCATATCGCAGAAAAGTGTCCGTTTTGGGGTATTTTTTTCTGAGAAAAAATCCAAGCACCGTCATAATAATATACGGTATTGAAACCAAAAATAAGACTGTGGGTATTATGCGATAGAAGCCAAATATTATTTCCATTATTTATCTCCAAAAAGCATTTTCGGCGACAGTTTTCGGATTTTCAGAGTTAAACATACTTCCAGAAACAGTACGGAAAGGATAAGCAGAAATCCGGATAATACTATCCACGATATTGGGGCTTCAAAACAGTTTTTCACAATACCGACTCGGTATACAAACAATCGCACAAGCGGTGCTTCCAATAAATGGGATACAGTCAATCCGATAACAGTTGAGACGGTTACCGGGACGCATATTTCCGAAACGGTTTGTGTTATCAGGTCTTTTGTGGTGAAGCCAAGTGCTTTCATAATGCCGTAGGTTCTCTCTTTTGCTCTGAGAATATCCACCGTCAGATGATACAGAACAAATATCACAACAGTCAAACACAAAAATGACAGCATCAGTGATACCACTTTTACTACATCAATGTATCTTCCGACAGTACTGATCTTGTATGCCTCAACGTCTGACACGTTCAACGTGATCGGCTGTTGCCTCATTGCGTCAACTTTCGTTTCTCTGTCAACGTTTTTGTTCAGCGTAATATAGTATTGGTTGGTATCGAGTTTTTTCATCCTCTCATAACCGTCAAGTGTAAAGGTAGAGTCATTACCAAGATATCGTACACTTTGACTGAATCCGCACACCGTGAATTCCGCCGTGCTTTTGTCAACGGAAAAGGTCAGTACATCTCCGATACGTATATGATTTTCCTTAGCGTATTTTCCACCGATTGCAACCTCGTAGGCGTTTTGAGGATAACTGCCTTCATAGTATATATCTTTATTGTTAAGTTTTTCTCCGTCGCTTATGATCAAAGCTTGAAGTCTTTGACCGTCTTTGTGATCGACCTTTAACACATCGTATGAGAGGAAACTTTCAATGTCGCTATCCTCGGACAATTCACGGATAAACTGATCCTTCGCTTCACCGGCCACTACGGCGGAAATATCGCAGGATTCGCCGAACATAACTCCCGTAAGGTTGTCTGATACCGTTATTCCCGTGTGGAAAAGCATCATCATAATGACAAGATTAAACGATATCAAGAGCATCGTAATCATTATTACGACGCTTTGTCTTTTCCTTATTAAAAGGTCATTTGCGGAAAGTGCAAGATTCAACGGCAACCTTGTTTTCTTTAAGCGAAAACGGGTCTTTTGCCCCGAACTTGCCGATCCCAGAGAACGGATCGCATTCACCGGAGAAATTTTTTTGACAGCATTAAGGGAAATTTCGGCAATAAAACAGGTACCTGCCAGCAGGATAAGGAGAGTACCTGCGGAAAGGAACGGAATAAAATGAACAGTATAAGGTAATCCGATCTGACCTTCAAAGAAACGATTCAGAATAGGGAATACACCGTAAAATGCAGCCATACCCAGAACAGAGCATACTGCGGTCACAAGCAGGAATAATTCTACTATGGACCTCGAAATCACAGAATCCGTATATCCAAGTGCTTTAAGAACTCCAATGACTCTCCTGCGTTCACGTACATAGTTGCTCAAATATATATTCAAAGAAACAGATGTGAGAATCAAAAGAACAACGGACGCAGTACCGATCAATGCAGTTGCAACAAAATACATAACGTATCTTGACTGTTTAACCGATTCGACGATATTCTGTGTTGCAAGATATCCGTCAGGCACGGCTGTCACGATTTCTTCCGGCAGTTCTCGTTCCAATGCTTTTGAACATGTAATATCACCGGTTTTTACGGAAACCATCAGTCCGGAGTTCGAAAATGTCTGTGAAACACGCTCAAAAACCTCGTCGTCAAAAATCAGGGTGATCATGTAGCAGTTTTGAGAATCTGCCATTGACGAATAATAAAAGCCCGCAACATTCACACATTCGGTATTTGCATTGTCAGTCAGCTTGAAATCATCACCGATATGATAATATCCGCTGGAATAAAACGAATACGGCAGATATACACCGGAAACGGACGGATCTTCAAATGCAATCGTGTATTTGCCCACGTTCTTTTTCATAACACATGTCTTTTTGGCGGGCAAAATAGTGCTTAACAGAGTACCGTCTCCGTATTTGCAGCCACCCCAAAAGTACTGAACGGGAAGCAGGTCGTATGCTTCAACGCCTTCTCTGTTATTAAGCTTTTCACAAACTGTATTTTCCAGTGCCGATAGATCTGTCGAAGAAAATACAAATATGTTGTCTTCTCCGTTTTGCTCATGATGAATCCTGTCAAAGTTTTTGGTGTAATCAAACATTAAAACGAATAACATATTGATACACAGCGAAGCAAGCAAAACCATAACACCGGTCGTAATTATGCAGTTCTTTGCAGATAAAAAGAATATTTTACTGCACAACAGTCTTTTTTTCATCAATAAGATCACCACCCCAGCGACATCAGAAAATCATTGAGTTTCTGAATTCGATTCGTATCATCGCCGTCATACGGGCCCAAATTACACTCGTCGATAATTTGTCCGTCCTTCAGGTAAATGATCCTGTTTCCTCTGACAGCTGAAACAACATCATGGGTAACCATAATAATGCTTTGACCTTCTCTGTGAAAATCCGTGAAAATGTCTAATACTTCTTTGGAAGATCCGGAGTTTAAGGCTCCTGTGGGTTCGTCTGCGAATAAAACGTCCGGGTGATTTATCAGTGCACGAACTATTGCAACTCTCTGCGCTCTTCCGGTGGATATCTGAGAGGGGTGCTTATCTTCGGTTATTTCCTGAATTTCAACCTGTCGGAACAGTTCTTTTGTCCTTTTTATTACATCTTTTCTCTTTGCTCCGGAAAGAAATCCTGCCACAAGAACGTTATCCAGAACAGTCAGTTCTTCCACAAGGCAATTCTGCTGGAACACGAATCCGCAGCGATTTTTTCGAAATTCTGACATTTCGTCAGAGCTGAGTTTGGTAATGTCTGTGCCGGAAAAAAGGATCGACCCGCTTGTGGGAGTATCAAGTCCCGAAAGGTGATATAAAAGAGTAGATTTTCCGGTACCGCTGGCGCCCATGATAACCGTAAAATCATTTTCGTATATGTTAAGATTCATGTGGGACAGAATGAATTGTTCACCCGACTCGGAAAGGAAGCATTTGCAAAGATCTTTTGTACAGATCAGTATTTCTTTTTCTTCGTTAGCTACCATGGCTTTTCCCGGTAATTCAGATATAGATTACCGTACGCTCCTCTCTTTTTATCCGAATAATGCTCGGATTTCATTTTTTGCGGTCAATGGACATGCAACGATTTTACAAAAAACAGAAAATATCCTGCTCATTTAGTATATACAATTTTGCTTAACTGTCAACAACTCCGGTAATCAAAATCAGCAAAAATGTAATTAGTCTTATCTATCATTTATAGCATCCGGCAAACTTCCGGTGACAGCATTTTTTCTTACTCGTGATACGATTTTTGCAAGATGAGAATCACCATTTTAATAGTTCTTTGGCGTTCTCCCTACCAACAGGCCTATCCCCCTACGGAGATGTCATCTTTTTAGGTCACACAAATCAAATAATCTATTCTGTGCTTTTCTGTACCATTCTGGCCAGTCCGTCAAGAAAGGCTCGGCTGCATTCTGCTCTGCATTAGAGGAATTACCGCAAAAGATGCTCATCTGTGGACACAGGGATTATGCGCTGTTTTGTCAGGATATGAAAGCTGAGGAATTGAACAACATCTAAAAATAAAAGTGACGCTTGGAGCTGTACACTCCAGGCGTCTTTTTATGTTGAGGTCTTGCTGATTTTGATAACACTATTCGAAAGTCGAAAGACTAACTGTTAAAAGTTAAGGCCCCAAATGGCAGACTGGCAAAAAGTTTAGGCGGATCAAAAAGGGTATGGGGACTTACGGGAAGTTAGATGGCATATAATAATGCTGCATCGATTTGAAATTTATACTCTTTATACCCGCTTTCCTGCTGTCATCGCTTAGCCAGATATCCTGGCCGAATTATACCCGATATGGTATAGCAACGGGCTCATATATTATTTTATACCTTTACGGGTATATATTCCATGCATCGTCTTGACGATATACCCTAAAGGGTATATAATATTCACAGAAATATGATCAATGGAGATAATAATTATGAATCCAATTGCCACATTTGTTAAAAAAGCCAGAAAAGAAGCCGGACTGACGCAAGAGGAATTTGCCATGCGTTCTGGCCTCGGTCTTCGCTTTGTCCGCGATTTGGAGCAAGGTAAGGAAACAGTTCGTATGGATAAAGTAAATGTTGCGCTCAACATGTTCGGTATGGAAGCCGGAGCTGTACGAAAGGGTCAGAAATGATGGAAGCATTCAGAACGGCCTATGTGTATGTCAGAAATATTTTTGCCGGAACACTTTGTGAGACCGATTCAGGTTATTCGTTTTCTTATGATAAAGACTATCTTAAAGCAGAAAATGCAACCGCTGTTTCGCTGACTTTGCCTTTGACAGAGGAAGTGTGCAATTCCCGAACACTCTTCCTTTTTTTGACGGTTTGATCCCAGAAGGGTGGCTTCTGAATGTTGTAAGCCGAAATTGGAAAATCGACACCAAAGATCGCTTCGGGCTTTTGCTGATTGCCTGCAAGGATGGTATCGGAAACATGAGCATTTCGGAGGAAAAGAAATGAACTGTTTTTGCTGACGAGTGCGAAATATCAAAAGCATCGGCTGAAAAGATGATTGCAAAAATCGTTTCGATGAAACCGAAATATATTGAAATGTGCATCAATTCAAGCTTGCCTGAACGTTTGAAAGAAAGCTTTATCGAGCTCATCAACAACCGATGTAAGGTATTAGAGTGAGCACAAAACAAGGGTTTGACAATATTCAATATATGAATGCAGAAGAGTAATTGAATTCTCTTGGACGATAAAGTGTTTTGGAAAGAGGTAACTCCAATGGGACTTATTAATATTGCAAGTAACGCTTCCGCGTGGCGCGGATACGAATACTACAAAAAGAATAAGGTGCACTCTGTTGAGCAGATCGGAGAAAGCGAATATTGCGGTACCGTTTCCGGCTCGCAGAAAGAGCCGTATTCCGTCTGCATAGATGTTCTGCATCCGAAAAGATCTACCTGCAACTGTCCATTTGCGGAAGGAAGCAGAAAAATCTGCAAGCATAAGGTAGCGCTGTATTTTTCGGTATTTCCCAATGAAGCTAACAACTATTTGGCCGAGGTGGAACAAGCAGAAAAAGAAACAGAGGAATACTTTGAGCAAGTCTATGACCTTGTTGAGAAAAAAATATCAAGAATGAAAAAGTCGGAGCTTCAAAATGCACTTTGGCAGGTTCTTATGGATGGGCCCGAATGGGTATTTGACAGGTTTGTAAGAGAATATATTACATAGAATATTAAGGAAACGCATCCTCGCGCTTGAGGATGCGTTTTTTGAATCCGCGCATCCGTGCCGTAATATATAGTGTTTACAATTTTTTGGCGGTGCGATGCTCTCACTTCCTTCACGCCCACTATGGCCATAAAACCTATTCTGTGCTATTTTGTGTTATATGGGGGTACGCCTCTTTTATTCTTGATTATTCGGTCCGAATTGCATATAATATATACATGAGGTGATTTATATGGAGACACGGTTTGGTAAAATCTCTGCCAGCAAAGCGGGTGGCACAGCCGGAAAGGGCTCAAAAACTTATAAACTATCTCTGCCATCGGCATGGGTGTCTGCCATGGGGCTTGCCGGAGAGGGAGGCCGCGTGGTACTTTCCTTTGACGGTGAGTCGATCACACTTTGTCCTGAGCAAAGCATAGAGCAATATCGAACGGCACGTCTTGCGCAAGGGCACAAATTGCTGGAGATTCGCTATTATAATGGCGACACGCTGTGCACTTTGATCTGTGCAGACCAAACGGCCAAGGACCTTCGCACAGAAAATCACACGGATAATCTTGTTAAAACGGCATTCGGAAAGAATCTATTCCCCTCTTGGGCTGATTTAGAAGAGTTTATAGAAGAGCGCTGCATCCCCCATCAGCGAGCGGGACTACGAGAGTATTTGGAAGTTCTCGGATTGGAGGAATATGACCCTCTTGCTATTATACAGAAGACGAAAGGGCGTATGGCCGAAGACGATCAATGGATGGAGGTCGAGTATATAACATGACGGTACGATTTGTAACTGATGATCAGGTGGCCGAGACTTCCTCAAAGGGCAATCAGGAAAAGTGGCAGGAGAACGACCGCTGGTACAAGCTGGACCAATTCGGTTATGAAGGCTTGGCCGAAACCGTGATTTCCCGTCTTCTGGAACACAGTAACATCGAAACGGACACGCCCTTTCAATTCGTTCGCTATCAAATGGAGCGCATGAATGTACACGGACGAGACCGTAATGGTTGTTCCAGTACGGGCTTTTTGCATCCAGGCGAATCCATTATTACACTATCCCACCTGTATAAACGAGTTGGTCGACCCATAAAGCAGGCGTTGGAACGCCTGCCCAGTGACAAGCAGCGAATTGCTTACCTTGCCCTGGAAACAGCAGAACTGACAGGTCTTGAACTGTTTCCGCAGTATTTGACATTGCTCTTTGAAATTGATGCCCTTTTCCTGAATGACGATCGGCATCTGAACAACATTGCGGTACTTGAGAAAGATGGACGTTTTGATTACTGCCCTATTTTTGACAATGGTGCCGGACTTTTGTCCAATGTGCAAGCAGCACCGATGGACATTGACCCTACAGCGCTGATTCGCTCTGCAAAAGCCCGTCCGTTCAATACGACGTTCAATCGGCAGGTCATCCATGCACGAAACCTGTTCTCCCCACAGCTGCACATCTGTAGATTCACAGAAGATGATATCCTCCGCGAGTTGGAGGAGCCGCTGTCCTATTATGCGCAACGTGACCATGGTTTTATTGCCGAACGCGTTTGTCAAACGATTCTAACGCGGCAGAAAGCAGCTTTGCACTTTTAGGAAAATTCCGTTTACATGCTACAGACGACTATGCAATCGCCTGTAAGATCAGAGCTTATGTGGCAGCCGTCAGGGATGCCGGAACGCAAAGCCCTGAGTGGATTGCATGGGCCATCGCGAAAGCGGACTGGTTTGACCCGACAATTCGTGCAGAAGATCCACATTTCGGCATTCTGGTCCATGAATTGGATGAAAAACGCAAAAATCCCGAAAAAAGTATGGCCGGCAAAAATCGTCCTATTTTTTATTTAACCCGTGCGTTCGTGCCTTAATATTGTGTTAGTTTTGTGCGTGAGCACTCATGCGCATCTTATGCGTTCCTGCTTATTTGCAGTATATGGCGATTGCACGCTCTACGAATTTTGCAGTGCCTTCACCGCCGGCCTTATCGATGTTCTCAGTAAACTCTCCGCCGGCGCCGTACATAGCACCCAGGGAGTTCAAAATCTCAGGTGTGCAGTGATAATAATTCTCCGAGATATATGCCTGCAGGCGTTTCACCAAAGCCTGCGCTTTCAGAGAACCCGGATCAGTATCTTTGTGTTTGCCAAAGTCAGAAAAAATCGTCATTATTCCTCTGGCTAAGCCTTCCTCCGTTTCCTTTGAGCGTCCTTTGCTTTTCTCGGCAAATTCCTGATAAGCATCTGTGTGCTGCCACGCCCGCTTTGCCTGCGCTGCATATTCATCCATCTTTTTCGTGTCGAATACCGAAAAGTCCATATGATTCCCTCCTACTTGTTTTAATCCACGAGCGAAGGTGATGAGGTTGTCCAAATGCTCCTTTTTCAAAGTGAGCAAGCGTATCTGTTGATCTAATGCCTGATCTCTGTCAAAGTCCGGACTTTGCAGGACCATTTGAATCTCCTTAAGAGAAAACTCGAGTTCGCGGAATAACATGATTTGCTGTAAACGCTCCAAAGCCACATCGTCGTATAGCCGGTATCCCGCTTCGGTGTACTCCGCCGGATGCAGCAATCCGATCTTGTCATAATACTGCAATGCTCGAACGCTGACCCCCGTAAGCTTGCTCACCTCATTAACTGTCATCATGAGTATCATCTCCTTCATGGTAATTATAGTATAAACTATTACGTTACGTCAGAGTCAATACCTTTTCGCAAACCATCCCTGATTCCGTTTGGAAATCAGGGATGTTTTGTGTCAAATTTCGCATATCTGGCAACTCACAGAATGAATTTGTGTTAAGTACAGATATTTTTGACCACTCCTATGAAATATCACTCTGCCGCTCTTGTGGACCTTTGGCAATATTTCACCCATACATCTGCCGTGAGAGCAAGGACCGTAATGCCCAGTACGACCTCTATGGTGTACGGCGGCACGGCACTATCGGGAATCAAAAGTGCGAGCACGCCCATGGCTCCCGCCGGTGGGAAATACGGGCCAACACACTCCACAAGAATAATAATCAAAACGCCGATAGCAAGTGCAGCAATCGCAGGAGAAAAGCCGCACTTCATCACAAGAGTAAATCTCATAGCTGCACCTGCCAGCGCACAAAGGCTGACCAGCAAAACTGCCTTCAGCTTATTTTTCCCAGCCGGATGCCCAACTTTACTCAACTCAGTGAATGCGACGAGAAGTGGTGGCGCCACGAAAAACTTCCCGTCAAATCTTAAGCATATACACGCCAGAATGGCCACACATACTGTGCGGAAGGCAAATGCACCCCAGTCCGTCTTTACCGGTGCCGGGAGCGGACTGAATGTGTTTTTCTCCATAATTGATACTCTTTCGAGCAGAATCCTTATTGCAACGACGAGCCCCGTCAAGAGCAGTGTGGCAACAAGGTATACCGGGCTTCTGGTCTGTAGCAGTACCGGCAGTACGATGGCCGAAATCATTGGTGCAAGCGAGGTATGTGAGAGCATGAACACGATCTGGCCGACGGCAAAAGCAAGTGACACCTGTATCCAAAGCGGTAGCGGGATCAATACAACGATGCACATACCCATTGCCGCACATACCTCAATGTAGATGATCATGCGTACATAGCTTGTTTGCCAGTTGAGCTTCGGCGCAAGAAAGCATCCAATCGACAGTGCTGCGATCTCAGGGAATATGATTTCCTTTTCATCTAACAAGTCTGAGGCAAGCACCATGACCAAGATGACGGCGATAACGCACAGATATTTAATTAATCTCTTTGATTTTTCGTTTATACTTTTCATGTGCAGCTTTCATTATGTCTCATAAAAACACTGGAGATACTTTTGTTCTTGTACGACATCAAATCTTCAGATACTTTTATTAATGTCGTTGCTTTCCTTTATACGTCTGTAAAAAGTACTTAAACTAATTCCGAGCTTCTTCGCAGCATCGCTTGCACTGATTTGCTTTCTTTTGTATTTGCACACAACATCATTAAAAGCCAGTTCGTCTATTTGAATTGCCTTTCTACCCTGATACTTGCCATCTGCCTTTGCCCGCTTGATTCCATCAGCCTGCAAGATCTTTATTCTTTCAGTTTCTCTGCGGAATAACCGATATAGGAGATTAAAGCAGACGTCTCTATTGGAATCGTCAATTTTGAATCCTTCGTAAGAGAAAGATCTTCCGGCACAGATGTATTCAAGTAACCTCTTTTGTATATCCACATCTCGCTTCAACTTGTTAAAAGTAATATTGTTCTCATACGCCGAAGTAGTCTTTCTAACATAGAGCCTATCACCGACATAATGCGTATCTGTCTTGGTCAGCCACTCAAGTTGATTCAAATACTGCATATTACAGTCTTCAAGAAGCTTCCATAATTCCTCACGATTGTTGCTTGGCGCTCTTTCGGAGATAAATGTCGGGACAATATTTTTCCTCACATACTCGGTTTTCCTCTTATCAAGGTCAATACCGGGTATTCCCTGAAACAAGTTCGAATCTAACAAATCAATCACAGGATACACCGGAACGAACCTGTATTCAAATTCTTCCGACTCCCATATCTTGTATTCAATTTTGCAAATGACATATTCTATGCCAAAGTCATCCTTCAGGCATATCAGCGCATTCGTAATATGCAGATTCATTCTTTCACCCCTATTAATCTGTCATAAGATACTTTAATAATTTTGATAAACCGTTCGGTTATCATATGCTTGTAGAATCTTTTCTGTGTGTCACTGATGAAAAGTACATCATTATCGATAAATGAGTAAATTTGGTCAAGGTCAATCTTTGCGTAAATATTTGCAAGCGCAATGTTACATTCCTTAAACTGCAAACTGCTTATCACATCATAGTATGAGCTCTTTTTACCGTTTAATTTAATCTGCGATGTCGGGAATGTGTATATTCTTTTGTTCGTTTCTTCTTCTGAGTTTATGATGTTCAGCATCTCGTCTTCATCGACAAGATTAGGAAATAGCGAAGAGCCATTATCAAATATTGGCGCCAATTTGTATTTGTTGTTCTTTTTTAAAAATCCCCAGTTTGCTCCGTGCCTATCGAAGTTGCCTAACAATGCATCGACAATAAACAGCTTCCAAAACAAATTGATTGTTTCATCTACATTGGTAAGTTTTGAATTAGCACGCAGCATTTGCATAATATCTTCATAAGAGTACTGATATGTTTCTTTATCCTGATCCAGCGTGCTTTCGCCGACATCGTTAAACGGCACAAATTGATATCCGTCCCGGATAAAGCTTTTGCAGGCAACAACCTGTTCTCCATCATAAGTTCCAAGATAGGTTTCCTGACATTCAAATCCAAGCATCTCAAAAATATGTGAGCCAATGTATTCGGAAATATGGTTATTCCTCTTTCCAAATTCGGTTTGCTTCTGAAACTTAATCATATATTCGTTGCCGCTGATGATTAGGCCAAGCTTCTTTTCACTACCACCGAAATAAGTATTACTCTTTTGGTAATTTGTAAAATCCATATTAATTCCTCCTGCCAGCGATTATTTTACTATGTTAATCACAAAGTGTCAATAGGGTATATGCTTATTTTTGGTTCTTCAATCGTATCATAATCAAGTATATATCCTAAAGATACGCAAGGAATTGCAAGGCATGGCTTGACTGTTTTTTTGATTTGACTCAAGATGTTTAAAACCCGTGCGCCCATGCCGCAAAAAATGTAGTGTTTTCAATGTGTTTGTTGGTGTTCTCTCAAGTTAGTTATACCCCGTATGGCCAAACAAATCCCTGATTCCCAAGCGAAATCAAGGATATTAATGTGAGAATACGTTATGGTGAAGCGTGTTATTGGAGCCATAGTACATGAAGGAGAATCCCCCTTGTGTAGTACTTTCATTGTCCTACACAAGGGGGATTTTGTCCATTGTCCGTTTTTACCGACTCAATTCACCGCAACAATTTCGGGAGCACATCCATCTTCATACTGCAAATGAAAAGATGGCATACATACAATATGTGACAAATGGAAATTCTTACTTTCTTGAACGCTTGATTTCCGCAATTTTCTGGGCGGCAGCTTTATCGATGACATCAATACCGTTTTCTTCGGCGATCTGCGCCACCTCCAGCAGCGCCGCTTTCATAAACGGTCTGGGAATCTTGGTATACAGCTCGCACGCCTCTTTGGTAAAGGTGACCTTGGTATCCAGTCGCTCGGCGCAGTACATCACGCTGTCGACAGAGCCGGCATTGCTGGTCGCGATCGGCTCACTGGTGGGAAAAATGCTTCTGAATCTCTTATACCAGAAATTTTTACTGTCATGGTAGCCGTAATCCACGGGCACGGCAGGAAATGATTTCTTCGTTAAGCCGTTTTTAAGACCGGTGGCATACTTTTCTTCCATCAAGACCTTATCCATTTTCAAAATAAAGTGGCAGCCGTATTGGGATGTAATGCCGTTGAAGTTGTTGTAAGGCGGCTTCACGCCCTCCAGCTCGCCGATATGATCCTTGGATTTGTAGCCATCCTCCAGCGTATCGTCCCAAGTACATTCGATGACCTGATAGGCATTCTTCAGAATCAAAGGACGCTCGCCCCCTGCCTCGCCCTTAATCAGTTCAAAATGGCAATCCTTCATTTTTTCAGCCGGTGTTTTACCGGGAAAACCCAGGCGAACCATTTCCTTGAAGGTCTTTCTGTCATCTTTGACGAAGTTGAGCGCACATTTTCCGTTGCGCAGGATATTCTGCGCTGTGTTGGAAGAGTTGCGGCATTCCAAAATCATGGCGTAGTAGTCTTTGCCCGCAATATAGTACGGAAAGACCAGCGAATAGCTGCCGATGGTCGTGGAGCCGTCCTCACACAGCGTAGAAACGGCAACCGTCGGCATAGGGAAAAACAGGTTGTTCTGATAGAAGTTATCCACTATTTTTAAGCTTTTAAATGACATTTTACGCCTCCCAATATAATTCAGTATTGTTTTACATGTATCATTTCTGCAGCAGCAGGATACCGACAAAGAACGATGCCTGCGCCGCTGTATTCGTCAGCTGTTCGATCCAGTTGGAGCGTACATCCGCAGAATCCAGCTTTGCGGCAAATATACCCATCAGCATCATGCCAAGCACGCCGACGGCGAAAAAGATCTCCGACGGCATTGAAATAATAGCCGCAAAGACAGCCGTCAGGCTAATTGCCTTCAAGTTCAAAATGACAGCGAGAAGCATCAGCGCAAATCCCATTGGCATGGCGATACGCATCTGAAGGAACAGCCACCAGATATTCTTTTTCCTTGCTGCGACAATGATCTTCCAAAGCACCTTCGCCGCGCCTGCCCAGAAGCAAAGTGCTGCACCGGTTAGGAACAAGATACTGCCGAACCGTAATCCAACCAGGATTATACTGCCGCCGAACAGCAGTACTGGTAGTGCATCCACTATGGCAAGGCCCAATGTAAAATCTTCCGGCAGGGTATCCTTTGTCATTTTAGGTTTTGATGTTCCATTCATCTTCTGCATTTACTCCGTCTTTTACTGCTCCTTCTTACGTCGAGGCTCGCGGTAAAACAGCAATACCAGCAGACCCAGTGCATTGGCACCCACCTGGAACAAATACATGTTCCGATAGCCACCATTAACAGTGGACTGGAAAGTCTCTTCGATTTCACCGGACATATCGCGCACGGCGGTCACATAATTCTCGCCTGCGGTCTTAAAGGCATCGGGTACGGCGACCTTCACCTCATTAAGCTGCTCGGACAGTTTCTTCATGTCCTTAGAGGACTGCTTCATCTTGTCCATTGCCTCGCCCATTTCTTTCTGGGAGTTCTCGGCATCGGCAAGCTTCTGCGCCACGGTAGCACGGGCAGCAGCCAGTTCATCGGCCATGCTCTTCAGATCGTCCACTGTCTTGACATTCTTAAGCTTCTGCAGCGTATCCTCAGGCATAGCGTCCTTGGCAGATGCAGGCATGAAGTCCACCAGGCTCATACCTTCGGGAATACGGCCGGCCTCCAGGTCCTTCATCATAGCCAGCGGGGTCTGCATCTGTTCCTTGGCAGCCTGCTGGGCGGCAATGCCGCTTTCCATCTGCTCCTTCATAGTCTCCAGCTGCGATACCTCTGTCACGGAAGAGATCATAGCCAGCGTCTGAGCAGGCATAGCTTCCTTTGCGGCAGGAGGCAGCATCTCACCAAGTGTCTTGCCACCGGGGATCTTGCCGTCGGGGAATCTATTCATCATGGCGATAGTGCTGTCCAGCTGTTCCTCGGCACTCTTCATGGAGCTGATGGCGCCATCCAACTGGTCGATCAAGCCCTGCAGATCAGAAGCGTTGCGCACATTTTTCAAAACAGAAAGTACGTCCTGCGGCATGGCAGATTGTGCCTGTTCGGGGATGAAGTTAAGGAGTGTCATACCCTCAGGCAGACCGTTTTTGAAACCACCGAGCATATCAATGGCATTTTGCAGCTGGGAAAGCGCCTCGTCCTGCGCAGCAATAGCGGTGTTCATGCCGGCAATTCCCTGACCGATTCCGTCATACCCCTGCTGCATTTCAGCAAGGCCCTTATCAATGCCGTCAATGCCGCTGTTAATTCCCTCGATACCGGCATCAATACCATCGGTGACCTTAGCAATAATATCGGGCGACATATCGCTGAACATACGCTCCACCAGTGCCACAGTATTATCGGTAATGGTGGTGACATCGCTGTTCTGGATCTTATCCAGAATATCAGTCGGCATCTCATAGGAGCTGTCGCCATTACCGGTCATCTGGATTTCCATTGTCGTCATTTCGCTGAGCTTGGGCATCTCCATATCGCCCATCTGTTTGGAAAATTGGGGATCATTCTTAAAGCGTTCCAGTGTTTCATCGATTTCCTGGGCATGGGGCAGTGCCGGCATAGATACCTCCTTGGGAAGAATATCCATCAGACCGCCCTGCAAGCCCATGGCAGCATGAACGATAAAGCCCACCATGATAGCAGGTGCCACGGCTGTACCAATGGAGCGTACCAGTGACAGCGTTGCTAATGCGGAGTTGCTCTCCTCATCGCTGGTATTCTGCAGCATCATATAGTTCAGCGGGGTACCCATCGTCAGGCCCAGGCCGAAACCGATAATGACCAGCGACACGATCACGTTGACAAGATTGACATAGCGGATCACCACAAAGGACAGGTACAGGCAGCCTATGATCGTAATAATAAAGCCTGCCGCCATCACGGGCTTTGCACCGCGCTTATCGATCAGCTTGCCGGATATCATAGAGGCACCACCGGAGAAAACACCCAGAATAATGACGAAATAGCCGCCGCTGCCGGAGGGAATGCGCAGGCAGTTCTCGGCAAACTGGGGAATAAAGATCATGCCCATCATGGAGCAGCCTACCACCAGGCCTAAAATCAGCGTCACCATGATCTGGCGGTTGCTTGCGTATTCAATATGGAAAATAGGATCCTCGGCGCACTTTTCCACCACCACAAACAGCGGCAACAGCACCAGAGACCCCAGCAGGAAGGGCCATACATTGACAGACTTGATAGAAGTCAGGAAATTGAAGAAATCCAGATTTTTCAGGCCGTACAGCAAGGCCAGAATGATAACGGTCATCAGCAGTGTACCCAGCTTATCCATAGCCTTGGTAGTATCTGCCTTATTGTTAGGCAACACCAGAATACCGGACACCACAATAAACACGCAGATAGGCACATTGATTAGGAAGATCCACTGCCAGTTCTCCACACCGGCAATATTCAGCACAAGGCTGCCCACAGAGGCGCCCAGCACATTGGCGATACCGTACACGGCGCCCACCAGGCCCAATGCCATACCACGCTTCTCCTCGGGGAAACTGGTGCCAAATTCCGCCGTAGCCACAGGCATGATACCGCCGGCACCGGCAGCCTGCACCACACGGCCCAGCATCAGCACAGTGAAGCTTCCCAGTCCTGCGGAGATGGCACAAATTACAGAGCCTGTGCCGAACATGGCGATACTCAGCAGATACACCGGCTTGCGGCCCTTCATATCCGCCAGCTTGCCGGAGATGGGTATGATTGCCGCATATGTCAGGGTATAAATGGTAATCATCCAGATACCCAGACTAGCCTCAACACCCAGCTGACCTTGAATTATGGGACGCGCCGGCGTGATAATGCCGGTGCCGATGGCGCCGATAAACAGGCCAAACAGATAGATAATGGACATCCACACAAGATTCTTGCCGCCTTGGCGTTTTTTGATCTGACTCATACTTTTCCAACCAATCCTTCTAATACAGTTTCAAATATTTGCAGCTGCTCCTCCCCAAAATCGGCAAACAACTGCTCCATACCGCGACGATGGATCTGCTCCAGTTTTGGCAGCAATCCAACGGCTGACTCGCTTAATTTCAGCGTTTTTTGACGGCGGCAGTCGGGGTCCTGCTCCACAGCAAGCAGTCCCCTCTCTTCCATGCTGCGGATCTGGCGAGAGATCAGTGCCTTGTCTACGTTTAGCGCCGCCGCCAGCTCATTCTGATTTCGATCCTGCGAACGCCACAGCAAGTTCAGAATATGATATTCCATCAGGGAAATGTGATATTCCTCCAGCATGTGGCTTTGCATACGTGTCATCTTTTTATGCAGTTCACCCAAGCCCATCGCTATGCGTTCATAATGCCGATCAGCCATGTTTTCGCCTCCTTATGCCTTCAATATGGGTAGTGAGTACTACTATACCCGCAAATAGTTGACTTGTCAACCATTTACAGGTATAACGTATCGGACAGCATAGCTGCATTTCATAAAAAGAGCTGCAGTACAGATCCCTGCTATGTGGCGGCATCGGCTTCCCATGACCCGCAGGGCAATGAGGATATCATTGAACTATAAAAAAATCTCCTCCGCATTTCTACCGTAGGAGATTTTTACCCATGCGCTTGTGCCTCGTTATTGTGTTAGTGTTTTACATGAGTGCTCATGTTCGTCTCGTACGCTATGACCATATAATCTATTCTGTGCTTTTCTGTATTATTGTGGCTTTTTCTGTACCATTCCGTTCATTTGGTATTGATACCCTCACCTCCACCTCACGCCCTATAATCAGCTTAATCAGCCATAAAGATCTCACCAAGAAAATCCCTAAAATCACAACAGTTTCGGGGGGATTGTACCTATTTTTCAAGTGCAAATTAAAAGATGACATCCACGCAATATGCTGATTGTATATATCTATTTGCAAAAAGCGGGGTTATACGATAATATATGCTTAGCACGAACAAAGACGTGAGGAAGGAAAAACAGCAATGAGCATTTTACAGAATGTCATGGACGCATCCTCGCATGCCATGTTTACCATGGACCGCAGCGGCATTGTGACGAACATCAATCGGCAGGCCAAGGAGCAGTTTGGCCTGTTCAATCACTCAGCGGAATCTCATGCCGCAGGCCGACTGGTGACCGGTGACGTGGTCATTCTGGTCAGCACCTATCTCGGCGGCGATGACGGACAGTTGACGGTACAGGATCTCCGTCGTGTGGGTATCCATGAACACAGGCTCCATGTCGGTGATAAGATCATCGCCGTCGGTGTATATGCTGACCCCGCCTTTAAGCCCGTCTACAAGCACATGCGGCGCAGCGAAGGGGATAAACTGCAGCTGGACACCGTTTATCAGGGGGTACCGATCCACGCCTCTATTCAGCCCGGTGTCGTATCGGTGCAAGTAAGAGAGCAGACCTATTCACTGAACTATTTCCGCTCCATCGGTCAGATGGTGATTTTGGACAGCGCATCAAAGCGCGTGAAATTTTGGGAAGAAAACGGCTATTCCGCGCGCAAGGAGGGCATCGGCAATCTATTGCGCGGTGCGCCCTACAGTCCCAAAAGTCCGGAAACGGAAGTAGACGTGGTGGGATACCATTTCCGCGAGTTCTTTGAGGGGCGGCTGTTTGAAGAGCACGTCCATCAGGTTCTGAGCGGTGAGTGCGAGCGCTATGAGCGGCAGGAGTATGATATCAACGGCTTCGCTCTGACAGCCTCTATTCTGCCGATCACCAGCGAAAATACGCACCCTGCCGGTGTCATCGTCAAATTCCGTAATATTGCCGATATCCGCGCCACGATTATGGAGCGCAACAGCGCTATCGAATCCATGGAACGGCAGTACCGCAGAGCAGAAAGCATATTGGCAACGGAAAATGCGTTTGCGTCGCTGCTCAGTACGGGCACTGCCATGGCTAAGGCCAAGGAATCCGCATACAAACTGGCACAACGTGACTGCCACATTCTGATTACCGGCGAACACGGAACAGGCAAAACAGAGCTGGCAAAATCCCTCCTCGATGCACAGCACCGACAAGGACCCTTTGTGACGATAGATTGTGCGGTCTACAGCGGCGGGCAGCAAGAGCAAATCCTGTTTGGCACAAGCAGCGGTAAACCGGGTGCATTTATCCGCGCCAACGGAGGTACGATACTGCTGGATTCCATTGAGGAACTGACTCCTGCAGCCCAACTGAAACTATTGGAAATCATACAGAACCGACAATTCTACCCCGTTGACAGTGACAAATCCATCACAGCAGATGTGCGCATATTTGCCACCACAGCGCACAATCTGAAAGAAGCTGTCACAGCGGGACGGTTTAGAAGCGACCTATATTACCGCCTCAGTGCATTTCAGGTGGAGTTACCTGCATTGCGCTCCTGCCGCGGTGATATCCCTTTCTTGATCAATAACCTGATGGAGCAGATCCGTCAGAAATACCACATGCCGGAAAAATACCTCTCCGGGGAAGCATTCAGCAAACTGCTGGCTTACGATTGGCCCGGCAATATCAGAGAACTGGAAAACGTACTGGAACGCGCCGTAGCACTTTCGGATGGCGATCTGATTTATCTGGAACACGTCCAATTGGATGAAGATGCCCCGGTGCTGACGATGCGCGAGCAGTTGCGTCAAGCCGAGCGCTATATCATGCAGCAGACGCTGGCACAATGCGACGGTGATAAAAACCGTGCCATGTCCGTATTAGGCATGGGCCGCAGTTCATTCTATGACAAATGTAAAGAGTACGGGTTGAAATAACCTGCCATAAAATCATACGAAAGCAGAGCGGTACGGTAGCCGCTCTGCTTTTTTGTCACACAGTCCAAAAAAATGGATTATCTGTCCGGAAAAATGGATTTTGATAGAAATTTGACGAAATAAGTTTTTTAGATAAAATGAAACTCAACAAAACCGTATACGATATAGATGACATCAAAAAGTGAGGAGAATGATGGCATGAAATTCTGGAAGATGAACGGTGCAGGAAATGACTTCCTGATTATCAACAACATGGAGGAGCAAATTCCCCACGAGCAATTGAGCAACATAGTCGCCACACTTTGCGAGCGCCACCTGTCCATTGGTGCAGACGGCTTTATGGTGGTGGAGTCCTCCGACATAGCAGACTATAAGATGCTGTTTTACAATTCCGATGGCTCTATGGGCGAGATGTGCGGTAACGGTGCAAGATGTATCGCACGTTACGGATACGAAAACGGTTTGGCCGGCGATGTGCAGCGCATTGAAACCACCGCAGGTGTCGTCATCGGTGAACGCAAAAGTCAGCGTCTGTACCGCGTGCGTCTGAACGATCCCAGCGTGGTAGAACGCCGCGATATCGAAGTGGATGGCAAGACATACGAATGTTATTATGTGGAACTTGGCAATCCGGGCATTCCCCACGCAGTAGTACCTATGACAGCACTGAAGGGCATCCCTCATAACGAACTTTTTGAATTGGGACGCAAGATGCGCTATCACGAGAAGTTCCCCAAGGGTGCTAATGTGAACTTCTTCGAGATCGTTGAGGAAGATCATCTTTATGAGCGCACATGGGAGCGTGGCGTTGAGGACTTCACCTACGCCTGCGGTACCGGCACCGGCTCGGTCGTCACGGTGCTGACCTTGCTGGGTAAAGTCAGCGGCAAGGGCGTGAAGGTCGATATGGCCGGTGGACAACTAATCATCGATGTGGAGCATACGGGTGAGCATGTAGACAATCTGTACCTGACCGGTCCCACTAACATCGTCTGTAAGGGCGAGGTCACCGATGAAGAGTTGGCCCTTTGATCTTTGTATGTGAAGCGAAAGCTTTTCATAATAAAACAAATGTGATATTTTATTAGGAGGAAAGAAAAATGAATAAGAGTTCTGTAGCCAAGAATTATCGATTTTTGGCAATCATGCTCGGCGCCATGATCGCAGGCTGCATCGTGGGTTGGTTTGCTCCCAACTTCGGCAGCGCCATCAAGCCGCTGGGTACCGTGTTCATCAACATGATGTTCTGCGTGGTTGTCCCTTTGGTTTTTGCATCTATTGCCAGTTCCGTGGCAAACATGAGAAGCCGCAAGCGTGCCGGTAAGATCCTGGGCAGCACTGTGCTGACCTTCGTAATCACCGGTGCTATCGCAGCCGTCGTCATGTTCATTATGATGAAGGTCTTCCCGCCCGTGCTGACTCCCTGGTCGGAGATCCCCTCTGAGGAAATGGGTGAATACGCCTCCGTCTCCGACATGATCGTCAACTTCTTTACCGTGTCCGACTTCGCAGGCCTTTTAAGCCGCAAGGCTATGCTGCCTCTGATCGTGTTCTCCCTGCTGTTTGGTTTTGCAACCAACCTGGCCGGTGGTCCCGATTGCCTGGTCGGCAAGTGGCTGTCTGATCTGAGCAACGTGATGCTCAAGTTTGTCAAGATCATTACCTACTATGCCCCCGTCGCTTTCTTTGCTATCTTCGCCGATCTGGTGGCTCAGTACGGTTCCGCAATTACGGTGTCTTACGGACGCGCCATGATTGTTTACTATCCTCTGTGTTTCATCTACATCTTTACCATGTTCCCCCTGCTGGCACGTTTCGGCGGCGGCAAGGGTGCAGTAAAGACCATGTTCAAGCACATTGCCCGTCCCGCTATCGTTTCCCTGGGTACCTGCTCCAGCGTTGCTACCATTCCTACCAACCTGGATGTGGCTGAAGAGACCGGCGTTTCCAAGGACGTTGCTGAGATGGTCTGCCCCCTGGGTGCAACCATGCACATGGACGGTTCCTGCTTCAGCTGCGTACTGAAGATCGCCTTCGTCTGGGGCGTGTTCGGCCAGACCATGACCTGGGATAAGCTGATTCCCATCGTACTGGTGGCAGTTCTGTCCTCCGTCGGTATGTCCGGTGTTCCCGGTGGCGGTTACATCGGCGAGTACATCATCTGCTCCATCTTCTTCCCCAACCAGATCGAAATGGCCTTCCCCATTCTGGTCATGATCGGTAACCTGGTGGATCCTCCCGCAACCATGATCAACTCCGCCGGCGACTATGTGGTAACCTATGTGGTGTCCCGTTTTGTCGATGGTAAGGATTGGCTGCAGAAGGCTCTGAAGAAGCAGAACGAAGTGGCTGTCAGCGAGGAAGTTGCTGAGTAAAAATCCCGCATGTTTAATCGGGTGTTGAAATACAGTGCAAGGATGCGGGTTGATCTGCCCGGTCACCCGCATCCTTACGTATCGCGACAAGAAGGAGATCCATATTGATGAGAGCGTTTGATAAAATCCCTCTGGGAATTTTCCCTACACCATTACATAGACTGCCGAATCTGAGCCGTGAACTTGGCACGAATATCTGGATTAAGCGTGACGATATGTGCGGCGTAGCTTTAGGCGGCAACAAAGTACGCAAACTGGAATACCTGCTTGCCGATGCCAAGAAGCAAGGCTGCGAACTGGTCATGACGACTGGGCAGGCGCAGTCCAATCATGCTATGCTGACCGCCGCATGCGCCAGCCGTCTTGGCATGGAATGTGTTCTGGTGCTGAAAAAGCGCGGCATTACAGAAAGAAAAGGTAATCAGATCCTGAACTATCTGCTTGGCACAGAGGTCATTTTTGTGGACACTGACAGCTATGATGATATCTACCGCGAAATGGACCGCATTGCAGCGGAGCGCAGAAAGAAATATTATCAGGTGCCGTGCGGCGGCTCCAACGAACTGGGCTCACTGGGCTATGTGGATTGCATGAGGGAAATTGCACAATCCGGCGTGCATTTTGATTACATCGTAACGGCATGCGGCTCCGGCGGTACGGCGGCAGGCAGTGTGCTTGGTGCGAAAATCTACATGCCCCAGACCCATGTGATCTGCTCCATGGTGGATTCCGATCCCTTTGATGTGATCGTGCCGGAACTGATGAAAAAGGCAGCAAAATTACTGGATACCGATGTGGAATTGCCGGTACCCGACCTGATCGATATGTGCGGACCGGGCTATTCCATCCCTTCCGAAGAAGGCAACGAAGCAATTGCCATGATGATGAAGCAGGAGGGAATTCTTCTTGACACCTGCTATACAGGAAAGGCGTTTGCCGGACTTGTAAAGCGGGCCAGAGAAGGTGCTTTCCGTCCTGATGACAATGTATTGTTCGTGCATACCGGCGGCGCAGGCGGACTGTTTGCGCAGGACTGGGAGCACATGGAACTTTAATTTTCAGCTACACAGATGAATCAGACGAAAGGAAAGAAAACATGAGTATTTGCGATAATATTTCTGTTTCTAAAGAGGGTCACCTGCTATTTGCAGGGCAGGATACCGTGGCTTTGGCCAAACAGTACGGTACACCCCTTTATTTAATGGATGAAGATAAAATTCGTGAAAGTTGCCGTGTCTATACGGCCGCCTTCAAAAAACATTTCGGTGAAACCTCTCTGCCTCTGTATGCCAGTAAGGCAAACTCCTTCAAACGCATCTATGAAATCATGAGTGAAGAGGGTATGGGTATCGATGTGGTGTCCAGCGGTGAGATGTATACTGCGATCTGCGCCGGCTATGATCTGTCCCGTGCTTACTTCCATTCCAACAATAAGACCGACGAAGATATCGTTTACGGCATGGATAACCACATCGGTTATTTCGTGGCCGATAATGTAGAGGAGATCAAGGCCATCGAGGCTGAGGCCGGTCGCCGCGGTATCCGCCAGAAGGTACTGCTGCGCCTGACGCCGGGTATTGATCCCCACACCTATGAAGCAGATGCCACCGGTAAGGTGGACAGCAAGTTCGGCTCTGCTATCGAAACCGGTCAGGCAGAGGAGATTACCGTCTACACCCTGAAGCAACCCCATGTTGAACTGGTAGGCTTCCATTGCCACGTTGGCTCTCAGGTATTTGCAGAAGACGTATTTGAACGCGCCGCACGAATCATGCTGGAATTCTGTGCCGACATGAAGAAGAAATACGACTATACCGCCCAGCAGTTGGATCTGGGTGGCGGTTACGGCGTACGCTACGTAGAAACCGACCCCTATCTGGATGTGGATACAAAGGTAGGTGAAGTGGCTGCGGCCATTAAGGAAACCTGCGCACGTTTGGATTTCCCCATGCCCGAGATCCACATGGAGCCCGGCCGCAGCATCGTGGCAGCCGCCGGTATGACACTGTATACCTGCGGTACGGTCAAGCGTATTCCCGGTTATAAGAATTATGTTTCTATCGATGGCGGTATGCCCGATAACCCCCGCTATGCACTCTATAAGGCTGACTATACCTGCCTGGTGGCCAATAAAATGAATGAAACGAAAAACTTCGAGGTTTCCGTGGTAGGCCGTTGCTGCGAGAGCGGCGACATTATTCAACAGGGCGTTATGGTCACGGACACCGTGGGACGCGGTGATACCATTGCTGTATGCACCACGGGTGCCTACAACTATTCCATGGCAAGCAATTACAATCGTCTGCCCCGTCCTCCCATCGTCATGTTGCGTGGCGGCAACGACAGTTATGTAGCCGTGCGCAGAGAGAGTTATGAAGATATCTGCCGCAACGATCTGTAAAATAGTCTTGTAATTCCTCATATTGGCCATTAAGAACAGGATTTTACCCCCCCAATATGTCATGACTTATGATGCAATAATCCCCCTGATTTCAAAATCAGGGGGATTATTGCATCTGTTTTCGTCCGTCATCTCTGCTTTCCTCTACCCGCATACTCGCAAAGGCCACAGGCTGTTGCATGCATTTATAAAAACATCAAACCCGTGCGCTCATGTTCGTCTTATGCGCTGCAAAGATACAAGGAAAAAAGGGGTGCGGGGGAGAAATTTGAACCTTGGATTTGTAAGTTTGAGGTATGGCATTGTAAAAAATCGAAAGATTGATGATATAATAGATGTCAATTATTAATAAATGGAAACATGTGTGTTAAATTTATAATGATCGTTTATATGCTTTCGGGTGTGGACCTATGCCGCAGGAGAATACGCAGAAGATAAAACTTCTAAAAATACTTGAAATCTTATGTCAGGAAACTGATGAAGATCATCCGATGAAATGCACAGACCTGTGTGCAAAGTTAGGAGAATCCATACACATTGCAAGACAAAAGGCGTTTTATAATCAGGAAGATTTTGTCCGAAAGCCGAATGTCGCACCCTCAACAGTCAACCGTTGGCAACTGAACAAGGTTCGCCAATTTAATAATTACTTCGTATCAGCAAAAAATGAACATTGCAAAACGGATGGACTACAGACAAAGGAGGTAAACAATGGAATAGAAACTGAAAGTGCTTTTTGACTATCAGTGCTTTGAAAAAAGCGCAGCTCGAAAAGATTGTGGGTGGCACAGGCAGCTCCGACCCGTGCTTTCCCCCGTCAGATCTTTAAGTATCCTGTGAGAACAATCAGGATCCGGAATCCACATTACGTGATGCCGATATAGCCAAAATGACGGAATTCACTAAAAGCAACATTCTTATGCAGACTGTACAATCGGTGCTCTCGCAGACAAATAAGACAAGCTTGAATATTCAGCATCTGTCATCGCAGGCGCTGATCGAATGAACAACAAAAACAATCGAAAAGGAGTAAGCCTATATGGATAGCAAAGAAGAACTAAACGAACTGAAAGGAGTTTTTGAATGGAATACGGTGAAATGAAAATAAACAGAGGTACAAAGGGTATCTTTGATGAAATCGAAAAGAGCTCCAATATTCTCTGCGCAAAAGGGCTGATTGCCTGTGCCGCGATTACAACGGTAATTGGTATCATTGCAGTAATCACAGATAAAAGCGCATATATGAAATTCGTAAAGATCGGCTTCTCCATTGCCGTTGTGGTTTGCGTTGCCATGGCATGGTATTCCTTAAAGCGGAAGGAGCATGGAAGCCTTCACAAATATGCTTTGTTTATTGCGTGGTCTGTTGCCATTTGCATGATAGCATCCAGTATTGATTCCTCGGAAAGCTTGCTTTACGCGATTCCAATCATATTGGCAATCCGCTATTATTCCGTAACCTTTACCCTGTCGGTCTCCGTGCTCAATATTATCTTTGCCTTTATTCCGTACATCATCAAGGTATACATTCATGCCTTCCCGCTGGACTTTGTTATTCTGGAAGAAGGCACCGTCATCACCATGGCTGGTGATTCCCTTGACGGAACGGTGAACGCCTTAAGCACGATTGATGTGACGGCAACCATCACCAATATGCTGAGCTTCGGATATTTGGTCACCATGTCGGTTTTGGTGGTTATTTCTATATTTGCAGTTTTGCTTACCAATTTTACACGGAAAAACATCATTAAGCAGTACAACGCCTCAAGAGACAGAATCGAGGGATGAAATGAACAACTATACTGAATATATTGTCGGGAGAATCACCGATATCTGTAAGAACTACAAAAGACGCATAGCAGGAACCGAGTCAGCCAGGGCTGGCGCAGACGATATCGCCGCCGAAGCAAAGGCTTATGCCGATGAAGTCAAAACTCAGGATTTTGAAATTCATCCCCATGCGTTTTTGAAGTCCATCCAGATCTGCGTTGCTATGGAAATACTGGCCATGCCAGTTTCCTGGATTGCCTGTCTTACCGGTCATACACTTCTCTATTTTGTGGCAGATATTATGATCCTGCTGGGCTATGTTATACTGGTTGTGGAGTATGTTCTGTACAATCAGATCATTGATAAACTGTGTCCGAAATATACGGGAAGAAATGTCTATGCTGTAAGAAAACCCAAAGGCGAAGTCAAAAGAAGGATCATTCTTTGCGGACATCATGACGCTGCCTTTGAAATGCCGCTTTTGAATAAGCTCAAAATGTGGATGATCTATGCCCTTTTCATTGTGACGGGCGGGGGCGGAATTATTGATTTTATGATGAATAACATTCTGGTGCTTAATTTCCTGCCCTTTGAAATAGAAAAAACGTTTATGTTCGTCGAGACCGGTTTCATGCTATTATCCATACCGATGCTTTTCTTTACGGATTTCCACACGGTAGTGGACGGAGCAAACGATAATCTTACCGGCACTTTTTTGGCGATGAGTATATTGAAGGAAATGGCGGACAACGATTTCAGATATGAGAATACCGAAGTTTGCGCCCTGATTACAGACGGCGAGGAATCCGGTCTCCGCGGTGCTGCAGCATTCGCTAAGGAAAACGTCTCCATGCTGATGGATGCGAACACGATTGTGATTGCCATGGATACCATCCACGAGACTGAGCAGCTTCAGATCTATGCCAGAGGCATCAACTTTACCGAACAGAACGCTGATGAGGCCTGCAACCTACTGTATTTTGCGGGCTTGAAAAACGGTATTGAGATGCCTTACGCCGAATTCTATCCGGGCGCAGTAGATTCGGAAGCATTCTCTCGATTTGGTGTCAAGGCGGCAGGCATTTGTGCGGTAAGACATGAGCCTGCACCCTATTATCATACTGTTCACGACAGCTATGACAATCTCAATCCCGAATGTATCGAACTGACCAGGAAAATCATAAAGACCGCTGTTGATATGTTTGACGGTGCGGGGCGCATATTTTAACACAAATGTATTAAAACCACCGGTTGAATGAAGCTGTAAGATAAAGGTAGACACATGGAAAACCACCATGTTGTCTACCTTTTCTTTATGCTAAAATATTGATGGAGCAGCATAAAAAGCATCCTTCTCATGGCTACCATATGCTTGCCAAAGAAGTATTCGAGAATACCGGGTGGGTGTTTTCTCACAATTTGGCGCACAAATGCTGCAAACAATGAGGAGCAGACACCCCAGGTAGTCTTGCACACCGACTAGAGTTCCGTCTACTCCTCACAAGCCTTCCGTCAGGCTCACGAACATTATAACATACTTCGCTCAATGTCGCGAGGAGGAACTCCGACAGATAATGCAATAATTGAAGCACTTAACGGCTGGATCAAGGAAGAGTTATTCCTCGACTTCGGCCTGACCACTGCAAGGGATGTTCCTAAGCTATCGGATGAGTATGTTTATTCCTACAACAATGAGCGATCTGCGTCCGCTCTGGGCTACAAAAGCCCAGTTCAGTATAATACCGAACTGGGCTTCTAATGCTATGGTTGTTTTTAGTGTCTACTTTTCCTTGACAGATGCAATTTCATGATGCATTTCTTTCAGCCACATCTTGTGCCGAATCAATCGTTCGCTAAGCCGAGAATCACCTGAGAGAATTGCAGAAAAATCTGCCACTTCATCCTCACCGTACTCCTCCGGGAACAATTCTTTTAGATTCTCCGGCGGCTCACAGGAAATATACTTCACGGCGACATCCTTGCGGATGTCAGCGGTATAGTTCGGATGGCACTGTGCAGGATCGAGTGCGAGATCCCCCAACGAACTTGTAGTAGAGGACAAGGCATAGGGGCTTATTTTTGCCCGTAGCCCGCACCTTGTACACATCGATTTGGTCGATCAGCTCATTCAGTGGAACAG
The DNA here is from genome assembly GCA_045617685.1 of Vescimonas sp. Taxonomy (GTDB): domain Bacteria; phylum Bacillota; class Clostridia; order Oscillospirales; family Oscillospiraceae; genus Vescimonas. The sequence continues at coordinate 123,736 of JAZLJB010000032.1, read as the reverse complement.
GATGCCGTAATAATCGGTGGCGAGGACGCCCTTTGAGAAATTGATCTTGTTCTTGACGGCGGATTTGATGCGGGACATATAGGCATCATCTGCCGTTTCGCCCTCGTTGGGCGTGAAGGTACCGCTGAGAGCATCGTAGTAACCCTTCTCTGTCTTCCAGCTGTAATCCCCCCACAGAACAATGGGCTCTTCATCGGACAGCACATCCCGTCCGACGAGCATACGAGAGTCATATTTCACACCAAACAGATTAGACAGGGTGGGAACGATATCCAGGCTGTATGTGGGCGCAGACACCTCGATGGGCTTATCCAGCTTTTCCAGACAGCCGCTCCAGAGGATGAGGGCGCTGTGATCCCTTGCCACATTGCCGTCGGCAGAGAAGCCGTAAAGCTCGCCGAGATAATCCCGATCATTGCCCCAGGAGGCGCTCTTCTCCAGGCCGTAGGGGTAATGGTCGGCGGTCAGTGCAATGACAGTATCGTCAGCGATGCCGGCCTCCTCCAAACGCTGCACCAAGTAGGTCATGGCCTTTTCCAACTCCATATTGCAGGCGTAATAATTCTTGACGGTGTTGGAGCAGTTCATTTCGCCCATTTCGTCCCGGTTGCGCTCAGCCATGGCATTGCCATCGGGAGTATAGACGCAATGACCGCTGACCGTCATATAGTACACGCTGAAAGGCTGATGGTCGATATACTGATCCACCGTGAACTGCATCATTTCTAAATCGCTCTCCGGCCAGACATCCTTCACGCCCTGCTCCATGCCGTTGCCCATGCCGATGAATTTTTCGTAACCCAGATTCTCATGGGTCTCGTTGCGGCCGTAGTAGGTATAGGAGCCGTCATGATAGGCACGGCTGAAATAGCCCAGACGGGAAAGCTGATTTCCCATGGTAAAATACATATTGTGCCCCACGGTCTGACGGATGCTATCGACGCCGCTGGTGGGCACCAGTCCCATGAGCATGGAATACTCGCCTGTGGATGTACTACCGCCCCAGGCGGGCTGATAATAATCCTCAAAAACAATGCCCTGATTGGCCAGACGATAAAGCGTGGGGGTACGGATAGGGTCGATGACCTCCTTGGAAAATGCCTCCGCCGTGATAAGGATGAGGTTCTTGCCGGCAAACATACCGGTGTAATCGTTCTGCATGGAGGGCGTCAGCGAATTGACATATTCATGCAATCCCTTCACCGTGCTGTCAGATGTGGATGCAATGAGAGCATCAAGGTCGATATCCATCTGATTCGGCTTATAGGTCTTGGTGGGTATCTCCTCGTCCTGCTTGTTGGGATCCTCGTGCTCCGATGGAGATGGATCAAAGTTGGATTCATAGGGATTGCCGAACACCTGGTAGCGCACATCCAGTCGGAGTGCAGTCAGGCCGCCGAAAGTATGGACGGCGCTGTCATAGCTGTATTCCGAGGTATACTTGGCTTTGGAGATGGGATCGCAGGTAACGGACAGTGTGCCCGCTCCCCACAGTACCAGCCAAATGACCGCTAACAGGATGGGCTGGCGGATGCCGCTGCGTGCAAGCAGCAGCTTTTTGCGGAAAATCAGGATAAGGATGGACGGTACATGGTACAGCAGAATAGTGAAGATGCCGGACTTGACGACAAGCAGCAGCGTCTCGCCGAAGCCGGTCACCACATCGCCTGCGCCGGTGAAAATGGATGCGGGATCCATAAAGACCTGATAGGAGTTATTGGTGAAGTATGCTATCAGGAACCAGATCGTCAGCACTTCGGTCAGTCCGAACACAATCCAACTGTTCGCCTTGGTGGATCGACTCAGCGTACAGAACAGGTTGAGCAGAGCGCCGGTGGAAAAGGCGATGAGCAGAGCGCCAAACAGATGCGCAGAACCAAGGTGTGCTGTCAGCCGCAGCATCCCCTCCAGCCAGAATATGCTCAGAGGAAGGACAAAATAACTGATATAAGCGGGCAACGCACTGCCCTTGTTCTTCTCCTGCAGAGACTCATGTTGCGTCATGGAAAGACCTCACTTTTACTTAGGCATTCACACCGGAATGCGGGAAATTTACTTTACGCATTATATCATAATTTGTCGAAAAAATGGAGAGGAAACCAGGAAATTTAATATTAATTTTCAAACCGTTCATTTTCCGGCAGCAAATTCGACGATTTTATTAATTGCCCCTGTGGAGATGGCATCTGTTTTTAGAAATTTTAATAGAATCGGTATAGCAAAAAAATCAGGGCATACGCCCTGATTTTTTCAGATCTTCATAGCAACTTCATAGGCACGCCAAACGACCGAGCGGAGGTTACCAACCTTCAGGCAGTCGCCAACCAGATATACGCTGTGGGATTTTTGCGCAAGCGGCATCGGAATATAGCCAACGGCACCGAGTACGCTGTCGCACTGTATCTCAATATTTTTGCCGTCCTTGTCGGCACAAATGATGGCGCCGTCCTTCACTTCTTTGAGCGTAGTTTCCAGATAAATGGGAATATTATTGAGTTCGAACCATTCACGCAGATAAGAGGAATTCGCAAGGCAGACACCCTTCTGACTTACGAGGTCGTCCTTCATTTCAACGATGATGGGCTTATTGCCCTTGAGGGCAAGTTCATAGGCAATTTCGCAGCCGGTAAGTCCGCCACCGATCACGGCAACAGTTTGACCGACCTCTTTTGTTCCGTTCAAAAATTCGCAGGCCTCCACCATCTTCTCATAGCCCGGCACCTTTTTAAGAGTGATGGGTTTCGAGCCGGTAGCGATAACGACGGGGTCCTTTCCGAAAGCAGCCACATCCTTGACCTCATCGTTCAGATGCACCTCTATATCGAGTTTTTTCATCTGCAAACGATACCAAGCCAGCAGGTCGCGAAGCTTACCCTTATAACTCTCGGCGCTGGCGGGAATGAAGGTGCCGCCCAGAACGTTGCTCTTTTCGTGGATAATAGGTCGATGACCTCTGAGCTTCAGAACACGGGCCGTTTCCATACCGCCTATGCCGCCGCCGATGATATGGACGGTTTTCGGGGATTTTGTTTTAACGATCTTATGTTTGTCCCACTGCATCGTTTCGGCGTTGACCGCACAGCGGGCAAGGTGCGTACTGTCCGAAAGCTCCTGATCATTGGGAACACCCTTATAATGGCACATATTGAAGCAGCCGTTATGGCAAAGGATGCAGGGGCGGATATCCTCCTCTTTACCATTGACAAGCTTGGTTATCCATTCCTGATCCGCCAGGAAGGGACGGGCAAATCCCGCACCATCCAGTCTGCCTGCGGCAATGGATTCAGCGGCAACTCTCGGATCGAGACGGCCGGCGCAAACCACCGGCTTGTCGGTGAACTGCTTGATATGCTCCACATCCGCAAGATTGCAGTTTTCAGGCATATAGATCGGCGGATGCGCCCAATACCAAGCATCGTAGGTGCCGTTATCACAGTTGAACATATCATATCCCGCATCGGACAGATACTTGATAGCCTTCTCGCTTTCCTCCATATCTCTGCCAACTTCGGTATACTCCTCGCCCGGCAAAGCGCCCTGTCGCATACCCTTTGTCTTTGAAAGAACGGAATATCTGAGGGAAACGGGGAAATCATCGCCGCAAAGCTTCTTTATAGCCTTAACTATTTCAACGGCAAAGCGGTAGCGGTTTTCGAAGCTTCCGCCATATTCGTCCGTTCTCTTATTAACATATTTCAGCGTGAACTGGTCCAGCAAATAGCCTTCGTGAACGGCATGGACCTCTACCCCGTCGACGCCTGCATCCTTAAGCTTTTTGGAGCTTACGGCAAAGGCTTTGATGATGCGGTCTATTTCCTGCTTGGTCATTTCACGGGAAGGCAGTTTATCCGACCAGCGGTTTTCCGAGGGAGATGCTGAGGCGGTGATTTTATCCAGATTCATGATCGGCTTGCTGATAACATTGACCACCGGAGTATTATACAAGGTCTCCATCATACTGCTGACGGTGAACGAACGGCCGAAGCCTGCGGTCAGCTGAACGAAAAGCTTGGCGCCGGTTTTATGGAATTCGGGCATCCATTTCGCAAGGTCGGAATACATTTTATTGTTTTTATCCAGCCACTGACCCATGATGGGGTTATAAACGGGCTGGCAACCCGGCAGAACAAGGCCGCAGTTGTTTTTTGCGACCTCCATAATGAACTTTGCACCGTCCTTATCAAAGTGATTTATCTCCATCCAGCCGAAAAGGTCAGTTCCACCCATACTTGTAAGCACGAAGCGGTTTTTAATTTCACAGTTGCCTATTTTCCAGGGAGTAAATAAAGGCTCTAATTTTTTATCCATAATCATCCTCCGAATCAATCCACCGTAACTGTTCCATCTTCATCAATGGTAATCTTCATACCGTCTTTTACATAATCAAGAAATTCCTGACCGAGGCAGTCCACCGTTACCATAGGCTCATCGCACCAGTTTGCCGCCAAAACGGCGCCGGCAGCGGCCAGAGAATCTATATGCTCGCTGAACAGCAGACAGGCTGGGCATTTACCGAGAGATTTGGCGCAGAACAGCACCATGCCGCCGGTAGTGGATCCGATCGTCTGCGGAAGGCAAAGTGCCTTGTTCTGCATGGGTTTTCTATAAAGGTCCTTATTATTCTGGTCATCACATTCGGTTTGTTTATACTTACTGCCGAGAATGGGAATATCGCCAAACTGCAAAGCACCCTGGAAGGAAGCAAGCGTATTGAATCCCTCGTGGGAAACAAGCGCATCGGCGGTGCATTTTCCGGCAACAACGGGGCGTCCTTTGAACTGTTTCATATTCACTTTACCTCCTTGGAAATTATACCGAGAATTTCGCTTGTGGTGTAGTATCGTGCCGTTGTATAAGTTCTTAATTTATTGGAGTTGGTTATTACCGGCATTGCCTTGGCAAGAGGATTGTTCATATACATAAGAGGGCATATATCCGAAAGGACAACGCCGCACTTTTTAAGCTTGGCATCTCTCTCCGTTTTTTCAAATTTCTCTTTCACACCGGGAGCGCAGGTAAAGACGGTGGGAACGCTTACCTTTTTCAGACCGCTCTTTTCAAGCATATCGGCAAGGGTGTCGGTCAGCTCATTAAGCTGAGCAAAGGAAAGATGCGGACAGCCAACGAAGCAAAGCTTCGGCTTTGCATCCTTATTTTTCCAGATAACGGGATAGCTGTCCTTTACGCGCTTAAGCTCGGCATCATCGATAACATACACCTTCGCATCGTCAACGATCAGGCTCTCGCCCATTTCCACAGCTTCGGGGGTAAGCTTGTCGATATGATACAAGCCTACGGCTCCGTTGGAAGCGGTGGCTGCGCCGAAATCCTTAAGATAAGCGCAAGCATCGTCGGTCAGCTCACTGCCAATCCATTTATCGAGGCCGTAAACATACGGAACGCTTTCCATTACCTTCATACCGATAGCCGAGCCTAATATCTGTGCTTCGGGTTTTTGGGTGGTTTCTACCTTAACGATCCATGTGGCTTTTCTGCCTTCGTCGGTCAGCAGGCCGAAATAAGGAACGAAGCCTACGATAGAGCCGAACAGCTCTATAATGCCGGAGTTTCTGTTGCATTTTGCACCCAGCACCGAGTTTGCATACACAACAGCAGATGATTCTGCCCAGGAAAGCACATCGCCCTTATTAGGCTTGTTGCCCACCTCGTCCATATAGCAGGTGCAGGTGTAGGCTTTTTTATCAACAAGTCCCAGCTTTTCCAGTTGGGCATCATATTCATCCTGAACTGAATACATAAATTTCTTGAACACGAAATTCTTCAAAAGGTCGGACGGAACATTTTTATCCAGCGGCTTGGGGTCTACCGAAAATTTCTGGCCCGAAAGCGCACCGCTTTCAATCAGCTTATCCATCAGCTCATATACCGGCTTCATAACACCAAGTCCGAAGCTTGTAACAAGGTGCCCCATGCTGCCCGTGACCGGCACCATTTTAGTTGCGCCGAATGCATCGCCGTACATAACAAGAGTTTTCATGATTTTTGCCATCGTTTCGCCTTTTGTGCCCGACAGCAAAGCGATCTGCTCTTCGGTCAGGTCCATTTTGTATCTGAACTCGTCCATCACATCTGCCCCCCTACATTTTATCAAAATTGGTGATTTGAAAAAGGATCGAAAACGTGTTTCAAATACCTTATTCATACAAATCGTATAAGTATTATATAATTATGGTTTGGGTAATGTCAACAATAGCGATCATATTCTTTGATAACTTTTACCCCAATATCACTATAAAAAGCCGACGGATATTCCCCTCCGCAACCACATAAAGACGCTGATTTTGATGCAATCAGCGTCTTTACTTTTATATGATATGAAAAAAATTTTTGTTTCCGTTTTTTGTATGAGCGGCAACAGCTATGTCAGGCCAAATCTTCTGACCTATCGTGCGGCACAATTTATATCGGGTTGCGTGTCAACGCCGGTAATCTATCCTGCCGGTCTGATGTGCGAGGACGGTCTCCTGCTATCAGGTGCAAACCGGCACAGCGAAATTTTTGCATAGATAATGCAAGAAATTTTGATGAATAATTTCACCCCAAATAACGGCCATCTCATCGGTAAAATTATACGAAAAAAGTCGAAAAATTTAGAAAGTACAAATAAACGGGAATATGTTATCTTTCTCTTGGGCCCAAAAATAAAAAAAGAGGATGATAAAAATGCGTGTTGCACAGACATTTATTTGTACCGAAGAAAATTTTCCCGAAAATCTGACCGGCGTCTTATTTTTCGACCGGCTACCTGATAACATTACTACCGAAGATCTTTCTGAACTTATGGAAGTGATACTTGCCAAAATCTCAAATACGGAATTGCCATTCAACGGACAGCTTAACTGCGAGGGAACGCAGATGCAGAGCGATAAGGACATGCACAGTCTTGCAGAAATCTCGGAAATTTTGTGCGGTCTTGGCATGCCGACCAATCTATTGGGATATCAATGCTGAAACGCTGCAGTGTAAAAACTATATTCTCCCGCAGATGGAGCATCTGGAGCAATATGTCAACGCATTGATGGCGAACACCAAGAATCAGCGGTAAACATCCTGCGCTTCACGACCGCCGTGTTTGACTGGAATATTGTCAGCGATCCCCCGAAACCACAACGGCCTCACCTACGAAAGGGAACTATTCGTGGATCACGGTGGCGACGCAGAACTGACCAAAGTCGCCGTGTACAAAATGGGATAGACGTCTTTTATGACCCCGACTACCACATCATCGAGGTGGTAGAGGACATCGCCATGGTCGTTAAGCGATTTTACCACTCCGGCATGAATGAGGATCAAGTCACCGCACGCATGGATATCCCGTTGGATTATGTGAGAGAGTGTCTGGAAAAATAAATCGGAACTTGCAGATCGTCAAATCATCGAAATATATATTGACAAAAAGTAAACGCTCGTTTATACTAAAAATAAACGAGCGTTTACTTTTTCGAAGGAGAAAACTATGAAAACAACAAAAGACGATATCATAACTGTTTCTTTGAAATTATTTGCCGAGCGTGGATTTGATGCCGTTTCTACCAGCATGATTGCAGAACAGCTTGGCATCACAAAAGGTGCTTTGTATCGGCACTTCGAGAATAAGCAGGGCATTTTTGATGCCATTTTCAATAAAATGGTGGAGTTGGACGCTCAGCGTGCTCATGAAGACGCCGTTCCGGAAAAGAAATATGACGAGGACGCCGAGAGTTATCAAAACACAAATGCCCATGATCTGTGCGAGTTCGTAAACCACCAGTTTATCTTCTGGACGGAACATGAATTCGCAAGAGATTTCAGGAGAATGATTACACTGGAGCAGTACAAATCACCCGAGATGGCGAAACTATATCAAGATGTGATTGCCGCAGGTCCCGTAGAATATACCAAGGACCTGATGAACGAGATGATCCGTGCCGGAAAGCTGAATCAGGCGGCGGAAAAGTTTGGCGCCTACAATCTGGCATTGCAGCTATTTGCACCGTTATCGTTGTCCATTCAACTGTCAGATGGCGGAATGGACGCTCAGATTTTGCAGAAGCACCTTAGAGATATCACCGAGGATTTTGAGGAGCGATGGGTATGTTAAAGGAAGTGCGTGCAAGAGTCATCACGCAGGAAAAAGGGTACTACCGTATCGGTGACGGAACGGATGAGCGACTGGCGGAAGTATCGGGTAAATATCGCTATCAGGCACAGTCTGTTTCAGATTATCCCGCTGTAGGCGATTATGTAGTAGCCACTTGGCCGGAAGATGGCAGCAACTCCATTATCGAGAGTCTGTTCCCGAGGAAAAGCGCATTTGTGCGTAAAGCCGCCGGCATAGACAGCCACGAGCAGATCGTGGCCGCCAACATCGATACAGTATTTGTCTGTATGTCGCTGAATAATGACTTCAACATCCGCCGCATGGAGCGATACATCGCAACTGCATGGGATAGTGGCGCAACGCCGGTGGTGGTGCTGACAAAAGCGGATCTATGTGCAGATCTGCCGGAAAAGGTTGCGCAGATCCAGAGCATTGCGGCCGGAGTAGATATCGTTTCGGTATCATCACTAAATGATGATTTTGATGGTGTGAAAGCCTACCTGAAGCCAGAGAAGACCATTGCCTTTCTCGGCTCTTCCGGCGTGGGCAAATCCACATTGATCAACAAGCTGTTGGGAGCAGATATGATCCCCACGGCAGAAATCAGGGATGATGATAAAGGGCGCCACACAACAACACACCGAGAGCTGTTTGCTCTTCCAAACGGTGCATATGTCATTGATACGCCGGGCATGAGAGAATTGGGCATGTGGGAAAATGAATCGGGCATCGAAGCCGCTTTTGCCGATGTGGAGGAACTCATTTCGCAGTGCCGATTTTCTGACTGCACCCACAGCAATGAGCCCGGATGTGCTGTGCAGAAAGCGCTAAAAGACGGGTGCCTGGATGATGGGCGGTGGAGTTCTTATCTGAAGCTCAAAGCAGAAAATGAATACTCCGCCAATGAAAGTGCATATCTGGAAGCAAAACGAAATAAATTCAAAGAAATCGCCAAAATAAACAAGGCTCGTTTCCAGAAAAAGTAATGCGGCACCTCCTATGACCAAATAAATTGCAGTTTTACTCTATCTATGGTATCCCTTGCCTTGAAAAAATTGCTGCTGTGTGTTATATTTTTGACATCAATTGACTGGAGGAAAGGAACATGAAAATTGTCATTTTATCCGGCAGTCCTCATAAATCGGGAACCACCGCCAAGCTGGTAAACAGCTTTATCCGTGGTGCGGAAAGCGCCGGTCATGAAATCGTGCGGTTTGATACGGCATTTCTGAATATCCACCCCTGCATTGCCTGCGAAAAATGCCACGCTTCCGATGATGCCGTGTGTGCCTTCCGGGATGACATGGTTGCGATCGGTAAAGAGTTGGCAAGCGCTGACTGCGTGGCATTGGTTTCTCCGATTTACTATTACGGTGTCTGCACGCAGCTCAAAGCGGTCATTGATCGATTTTATGCCATTGAGCCCACCATTCGCCATCACCAGAAAACAGTCTGGATTACCGCAATGGCAGATGGCAGAACGGAGTCTGCGGAGGCGGCAAATGCATGGTACAAGGCAGCAACCGGCTGGCTGGAATGGCAGGACTGCGGCATCCTCAACGCCTTCTCCTGCAGCACCGCTGATGACCTGCAGGGGACAGATTACGAAGAGCGAGCCTATCAGTTAGGGGCCGGAATTCGTTAAAGGCGGCAATCTCCGTAAATATTTATAGCTTTGGATAAGACGGTTCCCGATTTCCGCAAGAAATCGGGAACCGTCTTCTTGTGGCGCACATGGAACATCGATTGGCCATATTACCTCGGCTTTGTCCTTGCTTGCATCACCCCTTTTTTTGTGATACAATGCCCTCGTAAATTGATATGTGCCATCAGCGAGCAGTGCGCTACGGCATAGGGGATCATAACACTTCGCTTTATAGTCCGCCCGCCTGATAAGATACCGCATGATCTCGGAGTTTAAGTAGCTTGGCTTGAATTCTGGGTATTTTTATTTTGAAAAGAGTATTGAAACACGGAGGAGATTTATGTTTTCAACAGAACACTTTATCTGGATCGCCCTTTGTGCCGTCTTTATTGTCGGCATGTCGGTGTTGTCGGTCAAAAAGCATTTCTCTGTTAAATGCGCCGGATGGATCATGACCGCCATCTGTGCGGTCAGTGAAATCAGCAAAATCATGAGCGATATGATGGAAAATCCCAGAGGTGGCATGAGCTTAGACCCACGCTCCCTTCCATTTCATCTGTGCAGCCTGATGATTTTTGCGGTTTTGTTCATCACCTTCGGCAAAGACGGCAAGGCGAAACAAACAGTGATTGATTTTGTTGCCGTCATGGGTACCCTCGGCAGCTTTTGCGCCATCATGATCCCCACAAACGGCACCGATTTTACCACGATTTTCGCCTATCAATGCTTTGTTTACCACGCCGGACTTCTGTGGTTCTCCCTCTATCTGATTCTTACCAAAAAGGCAAAAATGACCAGCAAGGCCATGCTTTGCAATATGGGAATTCTGGCGGGGCTGGCATTTCTGATGATTTATATCAACGGTGCCCTATCCCTTTACGGAACGAATTTCATGTATGTGGTTCGTCCGCCTATGGAAAATCTGCCGCTGCTGAATCTTGATCACGGATGGTATGTCTATTTTTTGCGCCTTGTGGCGCTGGGTCTGGGATTGATCATCCTGTTCTATCTGCCGTTTCTTCTTTGTGCGCAGAGACGCAAAGGCAACAAGTAAGTCAGACAGAAAGATCAAGATAGGCTCTGCGGCTATGGCGGGCATTACAACACACAAGAAAGAAGAAGGCTTCTAACATGTCAACCTCAGATAATCCCGTTCTGGCGGGCAACATACGAAAGCAGATCATACTGCTTACGTTGCCGCTGATTGCAGGTGAGTTGCTTCAGCAGCTATATAATACGGTAGACTCGCTGATTATCGGCCAGTATCTGGGAACCGATGCGTTTGCGGCCTCCGGCATCTCCGGTTCTATCATGAATCTGTTTATTTTCATATTGAGTGGTTTCTGTGTAGGCGTTTCCGTCATGTTTTCCGGCGAATACGGTGCAGGCCAGTTGCAGCAGTTTCGCAAAACCCATTACACGACGCTTGTTTTCGGAAGTATCATCACCATCATCCTCAGCGTCATCTTTATTCTGCTGACAAATCCGGTGCTTCGCCTGATCGCCACGCCGGACGAGCTGATGGGCTACTGCCGCGAGTACCTGACGGTTATTCTGGCAGGTCTCATTGCCACATTTTTCAACAATCTCTATTCCGGAATTCTGCGTGCCGTGGGTGCCACAAGCGTTTCCCTTATATTCCTCACTGTGTCCCTCGGTTCAAATGTTGCGCTTGACTTTCTTTTCATTGCGGCACTGCCTTTCGGCATCATCGGTGCAGCGGTTGCCACGATCATGGCGCAGGGGATATCCGCATGCTGCTGTTACATCTATCTGCGCCGCCACTATCCTGAGCTGATATTCCAAAAAGAGGATGCGGCATTCTACCCCGACATCCTGAAAAAAAGCCTCGGCTACGGCTTTTCCACGGCGCTTCACATGTCGAGTCTTTACATCGGGAAATTCCTCGTTCAGGGCATTGTAAATCTTTGCGGCACGGCGGCAATCGCCGCATTTACCGCAACAACCAGAATTGAGGCCTTTATCAGCTCGCCGGGCAACGGATTTGCCCAGGCGGTATCTATTTTCATTGCCCAGAACCGAGGCGCAGGAAAGCCCGAGCGTGTGAAACGAGGTATGCGTGACAGCTTTATGATTATGATGGCTTGTGCCGTCACGCTGTCGACTTTCATGTATATCATAGCGCCTTACGCACTGCGTTTGTTCCTGAATGCGTCGGAAACGGCGAGCCTTGTCGCCGGCACGGCGTATCTGAAAATCATTTTCTTCTTCTATGTGCTCAGCTATATGGGGTACTTTTTCGTCGGCACATCCCGTGGCTACGGCAAGATGACCATTCCCTTTGTCGCAACAACGATACAGATATCCATTCGTGTCGTCTGCTCATTTTTCCTTGTCAAATCCCTCGGTCTTTCCGCCGTTGCATGGGCAACCGGCATCGGCTGGGTAGCCATTGTGCTGTTCCACTTCGCAAATTTCCGCAGATATACAGAAGAAACGAACAGAGCAGTATCTTAAATAAACGGTTTTAGTAATAAACAAGCACCCATTTTCATGCCTGAGCAGGTGCTTGTTTATTTGTATGCAGCCCAACTGCGGTAACTGCAAAGTCTATGCCATGCGCTTGTTTCCAAAAACTTTTACATGCTTGAAAAATCCGCCATGTTCCATGCATAATATATAGGAAGAGCTTTTCAAATAGGAGTGTACGAATGAGAAATACAGCAGAATTCAATACTCTTGCCCGCACATTTCAGGACGACATCTTCCGCTTGGCGTTGGGATGCCTGAAGTCCTATGATGCTGCCGATGATGTCACACAAGAGGTGCTGATTGCCCTATATCGATCGGAAAAGCCCTTTGAAAACGATCAGCACGCTAAAAACTGGCTGATGAAAGTGACCATGAATGAGTGCCGAAAAATCTGGCGCAGGCCATGGCGGTATCACGAAAACATTGATGACTACGCCGAGCGGCTTTTTCAGGAACAGAAGGATTATTCTGATCTGTTTACAGCAATCATGGAGCTGGATAAGAAGAAACGCATGGTGATCATTCTGCATTATGTGGAGGGCTACTCCCTTGCGGAAATTGCGGAGCTTACCGGCACACCGAAGGCAACGGTAGGCACGTGGCTCGCCAGGGCAAGAGGTGAGTTAAAGAATATGTTGGAGGAGATGATATCAATATGAACGAAACAGAACGGATCAAGCACACATTTTCACAGGTAAATGCGCCTGATGATACACTGGAGCGGGTTTATGACAAAGTAAACCGGCACAGCAACAAGTCCGTCAGGAGCTTTACCGCTAAGATTGCAATCATCGCAGCAGTACTGGTGTTATCTTGTGTAGGTGTCTTTGCAGCAGCAAAGTTCGGAATCAGCAGTCATGTGTTACCGTCGGCAAATAGCACAACACAGGGGGACACTGTATCAGCAGGCAGTCAAACCGCAAACGGTTTCCTGATTACCATGCCGTTCGGCGATCGAAAGCCGGCAGATAAATACGACGCACATCATGACGGAATTGATTTCGCTGCACCAAAGGGTACACCGGTACTTGCTGCGGCTGACGGAACGGTGGCTGAGGTCGGTTTTAACACCGTCGACGGCAATTATGTGCAGATCCGGCACACTGGCGGGTATCTCACGTTTTACAAGTGTCTTGACGGATACACCGTGGCAACGGGCGATACCATTGCGCAGGGAGATCAAATCGGAACGGTGGGCTCCACAGGACGCTCCACGGGACCGCATCTCCACTTCGAGCTTCAGAAAGACGGAACGCCCATCAATCCGGCACTGTACTTCACAGAGTGACGGGCGGTATCTTCCTCTGCCATTGCAGCAAGGATAATATGATATCTGACATCATAAGTCATAAAAACAGAGGCAGCCATTGGACTGCCTCTGTTTTTGTTGTTCAATTTTAACGCTGGCCCTTATCGTAGGGGATACCTTCTGCCTTTGGTGCACGGGATTTCTTTGATGTAAATGCCAGCACCACCAGAGTAATGATGTAGGGTAACATACGATACAGATACGAACTGATGCCGATTTCCGCCAACAGGAACACGCCATCACCATTGATATCAATGGAGGAGTATGCGGCGGCAATACATTTGAACAAACCGAACAGCAAGGATGCACCCGCAATATTCAGCGGCTTCCAGTTACCAAAGATCATAACCGCCAAAGCCAGGAAGCCGAAGCCTGCCACATCGCCGTTAGCCGTGCAATTAGCGGTGGTCAGCGAATAGACAAAGCCGCCCATGCCGGCCAAAAATCCGGAAATCGTTGTGCCGATATAGCGCATCTTCCTAACGCTGATGCCCAGTGAGTCGGCCGCCTGAGGATTTTCACCGCAGGCACGCAGACGCAGGCCAAACTTCGTCTTATACAGGATAACGGACAGCACCACAAACAAGATGATGCATATATAGGTGGCGATATAGGTCTTGTTCAGGAATGTTTCACCGAAAAAGCCCAGGTCTGTATTCTTATCGATACCCAGTGTGGACTTTTTGATCATAAACCAACTGGCAGAGTCACCTGTTGCCATCTGTAAGGTATTCTGGTTGGCAATAATGCGGACGAAGAACAGCACCAGTGCAGGTGCCATCATGTTCAGTGCAGTACCGCCGATAGTCTGATCGGCACGCAGGTTGATGGAGGCAAACGACAGCAGCAGAGAGAACACGGCACCCATAATGCCTGCCACCAGCATAGCCAGCAGCTCCAAGCCCTGCAATGTTGCCCAATCATCCGCTGCCTTTGCCGCCAGTATGCCGCTATCGCTCTGCATCAGGCGAACGAACATGACGCCGATGAATGCGCCGAAAATCATGATACCTTCAAGAGCGAGGTTGATGATACCGCTGCGTTCTGCGAACACACCCGCCAAAGCAACGATCATCAGAGGAATTGCATAGATCAGAGTCTGCTGAATCAGGAATGTCATTGCGCCTCGCCTCCTTCCTCTGTCACAGCAATCACATCCGGTGCCGGATCCGTTACTTTCGGTTTCTCCGCAGCTACCGCTACTTTCGGTTTCTGCTTTTTCCGTCCGGTCAGCCACATACGAATGACCAAAGAGAATGCGGACAGGTACACGATAACCGCAATGATCACATCCGTGATGTACTCATTGTAAGCGGTCAGGTTTGTCAACTGCAACCCGACGATATCCAGCATAGCCATGAAGATGGCTGCAAATATCACGCCGATGGGATTGTTCAATGCCAGCAATGCCACGGGAATACCGTTGAAGCCCGTTGCCGGCAAGGACTGGTAGGTGGACCAGAAAAACTCCGTGTTACCGGCCAGATAATAGAGGGCTGCGCCTGCTGCAGACAACGCACCGGCAATCGCCATGGACAGCACAATATTGCGCTTATCCCGTATACCGGCATAGCGTGCGCCGTGCCTATTGGCGCCGCAGGCCTTCAGCTCATAGCCCAGCGTGGTCTTATTCATCAGGATATACATGGCAACTGCAATCAATACGGCAATCAGGATACCGCCGTTGACCTGCGAGCCGGGGAATAACTTATCCAGTCCAAGCTTAGGGGTTGCCACGCCGTTATAGGTCGTCTTATAGATGTAGCCGGACTTGGTGTTCTCTACCACATTTTTGAAGTTGCTGATGTCGAACATCCATGTCACCAGATTGGCTGCGATCCAGTTGGTCATGATGCAGGCCAAAACCTCATTGATGTTCAAAAATGCTTTCACCAAACCGGGGATCGCACCCCAGATGGCACCTGCCAACACACCGCCCAGGAATGCCAGAATCCAAATAATACCGGTGGGCACTGCGCTGCTGGGGATGCCCAGCGCGATCATCAGCGTCACCATGGTACCCATCAGGTATTGACCTGGTGCACCGATATTGAACAGACCCGTCTTGAACGCAACTGCCACAGAAAGTCCCGTCATAATAAGCGGCGTGGCACGGAACAGCATGTTGCCCCAGTTGGCGGCATTGAAGCCCCATGTCAGCACGCCGGCGCTGCTGCGTCCAGTGGTCAGGATGCCGGCAAAGATAATGCGGACACCGTCCCATGCACCTGAGACAGAGATTTTCGGCGTAAACAAGCCGACGATGAACACCACAATAGTACCAAATACCAAACCAATCAGTATGGAGACCAATGAGGAAAGAACCTTCTTCGTACCGTCCTTACCATAAAGTGTGGATAACTTCTCTTTCACGCCATCTCGCCTCCCTTCGCCTCACGCTTGGCACCTGCCATATACAGGCCAAGCTCCTGAACAGAAATTTTCTTGGGATCAAATTCGCCTACAATTTCGCCCTCATAAATGACCAGTATACGGTCACTCAGGCTCATGACCTCGTCCAGCTCCAACGACACCAGTAGTATTGCCTTGCCGCGGTCACGCTCTGCCACCAGTTGGCTGTGGATATATTCAATGGCACCTACGTCCAGGCCACGAGTAGGCTGCACCGCAACGATTAGTGATTTATTGCGATCGATTTCTCTGGCAATGATTGCCTTTTGCTGATTACCGCCGGACATACTGCGTGCCACGGTAACAGGTCCCTGACCGCTGCGCACATCGTATTGCTCGATCAGGCGCTGGGCATAGTCCCGGACTGCATCAAAGCGAATAAAACCGCCTTTTTGGAATGCCGGCTCCTGATAGCGCTGCAGCACCATATTCTCCTCCAGTGAGAAATCCAAAATCAGGCCGTGCTTATGACGGTCCTCGGGAATATGGCTCATATTCTCTCCGCGGTGTTTGATGGGCATGTGCGTAATGTCCTTGCCGCACAGTGTGACTGTGCCGTTGCTGATTTTATCAAGGCCGGTCAAGCCGTGAATCAGCTCCGTCTGTCCGTTGCCGTCAATGCCGGCAATGCAGACGATCTCGCCTGCGCGCACATCGAAGCTGACACGCTCCACGGCATTCTTTTTATGAAGATGGGACGGCACACACATATCCCGCACACTTAGCACAGTGTCCGCAGGAGTTGCTTTGTCTTTCACGACCTCTAACTGCACGGGGCGACCCACCATCATGTTAGACAGCTCCTGCTTGTTGGTATCGCAGGTATTGACCGTACCCACATATCTGCCCTTACGCAGAACCGTAACACGGTCAGCCACAGCCATGATCTCATTGAGCTTGTGGGAGATGAAGAGGATGGATTTCCCCTCCTTGCTGAGGCTCTTCATAATCGACATCAACTCATCGATCTCCTGCGGTGTCAGAACAGCGGTGGGCTCATCAAAAATCAGGATCTCATTGTCACGATAGAGCATTTTCAAAATCTCCACACGCTGCTGCATGCCCACCGTGATATCCTCAACCTTTGCGTCCACATTCACCTTCAGACCGTAGCGCTCAGATAGCTCCTGTACTTTCTTGCGGGCTTCTTTCTTCTGCAGGAATCCCATCTTGGTGGTCTCTGCGCCCAAGACAATATTATCCAGCACGGTAAATACATCCACCAGCTTGAAATGCTGATGCACCATGCCAATGCCCAACGCCGTTGCATCATTGGGATCGTTGATGGTAACCACCTGTCCGTTCTTGCGGATTTCTCCGGCTTCGGGCTGATAAAGTCCAAAGAGAACTGACATCAAGGTGGACTTGCCGGCGCCGTTCTCGCCCAGCAGCGCATGAATCTCACCCTTGCGAAGCTGCAGCGTAATATCGTCATTGGCTTTAATACCGGGGAATTCCTTCGTAATGTGATTCATTTCAATCACATACGGGGTGTTATTCTCCATTCCGTCACCTGCTTTCCTCATATTTTTATATTGAAGCTCGATATTATTATGATTATAGCTTTTTTTCTGCAAAATTGCAAGAATAGCATTTGTTTTTAGCTTTTCTGTTCAATTTGTCCGATAGAAGAATAAAAGAGGGCATACGCCCTCCTTTATTCTTTATACTGTATAGATCAGATAACATTCAAAGCAACATGCTCAGTGGATGCCAGCTTGCTGAAGTCAGCATCGATAGAGATGGAACCATCCACGATCTTAGCAAGCATTGCATTGTAATCATCCACGCTCCAGTTCTGCAGAGACCAAGTTGCGGTGGGCAGACCCACAGCATTCTCGGCAGCACCCAGATTAGCGCAGTTGTCACCGCCGAACTTCTCAACGAAAGTACCGTCATAGACAGCGGTCAAAGCCATCTGTGCAGCCTCGCCAATACCCTTCAAAGCAGAGGTGATAACGGTATCGGAGGAGAAGGACTGGTCAACATCAACGCCGATCACAGCTGCATCGTTAGCGGAAGCAGCAGCAGTGATAGAATCGAAGATAGAACCGCCGCAGGAGAAGATAACTTCTGTGCCGTTCTGATACCAACCGGCGGCCAGAGCCTGCAGCTCAGCAGAGGGCTGGAAGTTTGCACCGTACTGCCAGGTGTAGTTCATTTCGACCTTTACATCCTTTTCAGCAGCGGCTGCCTCAGCACCCTGAACATAACCGTAACCGTAACGGCAGCAAGCATCATTGGTGCCGCCGCCACCGCCGCAGAAGCCCAGCTTGGTGTAGCCTTCCATAACAGCAGCATAGCCGGCCAGATAGCCGCACTGCTCTTCATGGAAAACGATACCGGCAACATTATCCATACCCAGGGACCAACCGTCGATGAACACGAACATAACATCCTTGAATTCAGCGGCTGCCTTTGCCAGTGCATTGCCCTGCATGAAGCCTGCGCAGACAACTACCTTAGCGCCGTTCTCCACAGCTGCCTTCATAGCGTCATAGCGGTCATCATCAGTAGCCTCAGCGCCGTTAGCGGGCTGATAATACTTATAGGACTTCTCGTTGCTGGATGCAAACAGCTTCACACCGTCATAGGTGCCCTGGTTAAAGGACTTATCCTTCAACTGTCCGACATCGGTGACGAATGCAATTTCATACTTACCGTCTTCGCTGGTCATTTCATCAGCGATGCTATCGGGATTTGCATCGTCGGCAGGAGCTTTTTGGTTACCGCAGGCCACCAGAGACAAAGCCATAACCAAAGCCAGGATCAAAGCCAAAAACTTCTTCATGTACTTCAGACCTTTCTTTTTAACATTTTAGGGTAATCCCCTTAATCCATATTATAGCAAAGCAATCGACCAATAGCAAGCATTTTGTGGATTATACACAATTTTATCTATCAAAACCGAAAGTCCGTCCTTTTCGCAAGGACGGACTTTCGGTTATTTTTGTTTATCCCGTATACAATATTGCTGTTTTTTCGTCATTTTGACGGTGTTTACAGATTAGCCAACTCACAGGCAGTGCAGGCGGCAACCTTTGCATTGTTAACAACAAGCTTAATATTGCTTTCCAGACTGTCACCTCCGGTAAGCTCTGTGACACGGGCCAGCAGGAAAGGCGTTGTCTCCTTGCCCCGGATCCCCTGTTCATTGCACTCGGCAAGTGCCTGCTCGATGGCCTTGTCGATGATATCCTTGTCCATTGCGTATGCCTCAGGGATCGGATTTGTCACCAGCATTCCGCCCTGATATCCAAGCTCACGCTGGGCGCAGAACATGGCCGCCAGCTCCGCTGGGCTGTCCACACGATAATCCACGCCAAAGCCACTCTTTCTGGTGTAGAACGCAGGCAGCTCATCGGTGCCGAAGCCGATCACCGGCACGCCCTTGGTTTCCAGATATTCCAGTGTCAATCCGAGATCTAAAATGGATTTTGCGCCGGCGCAGACCACCATCACCGGTGTCTGTGCCAGTTCTTCCAGATCGGCAGAAATATCCATGGTAGTTTCTGCACCACGGTGTACGCCGCCAATACCACCAGTTGCAAAGACTTTGATTCCGGCCATATGAGCAATGATCATGGTGGTGGTCACGGTGGTTGCACCATCTGCTTTATTTGCCACCAGTGCAGGCAGATCACGGCGGCTGGCTTTTGCCACGGCTCTGCCGGACTTGCCGAGATATTCGATCTCTTCACGGGTCATTCCGGCTTTCAATCGACCGCCAATGACGGCGATGGTGGCAGGCACGGCACCATTATCCCGAATCGTCTGCTCAACCAGCAGAGCAGTTTCCACATTTTTGGGGTAAGGCATGCCGTGAGAGATAATGGTGCTTTCAAGAGCCACAACGGGCTTTCCTTCGGCCAGAGCTTTCTGAACTTCGGGAGAAATGTCAAGATATGTGTTCATGATGTGTACTCCTTATTTTCCGGCGTTCCTGCGGATAGTGTTCCGCTTGCCGCAATTTCCGGAACACCATATGATTTCTAATCAAATTATATAACAAACCCTGAAAATGTCAAATAGCGATGCCGTCGATTCATAGTAGATTTTTTGAAAAAGTATGATATAATGGGAACAAAAGAGGCTACCAGATGATAGGGGGATAAAACATGAGCGATGTCATCGTGATCGGCATTGCCGGCGGCACCGGCAGCGGCAAAACCACCATAGCACAAAAACTGATTGAGCGTTTTCGGGATGATGTATCCGTCATCAATCATGACAACTACTACAAGGAGCACCACAGCATGAGCTTTGAGGATCGTTGCAAGCTCAACTATGATCATCCGGATGCATTTGACACCGATATGCTCATTGATGCTTTGCGTGAGCTGAAGGCAGGTCACAGCGTCACCTGCCCGATATACGACTTCTCCATCCATGACAGGTTGGTCGAAACAACAACTGTCCATCCCTCCAAAGTCATTATTGTCGAGGGTATCCTCATTTTTCAGAACGAGGAGCTCTGCCGCCAGATGGATATCAAGATCTATGTGGACACCGATGCCGACGTGCGGATCCTCCGCCGGATCATTCGAGATGTGCGTGACCGAGGCAGAAACCTCGAAAGCGTGATCAATCAGTATCTCACCACGGTCAAGCCCATGCACGAGATGTTCGTCGAGCCCAGCAAACGGAACGCCGACATTATTATTCCCGAAGGCGGCAACAACATCGTCGCCCTCGATATCATCACAGAGCGCGTAAAGGCTCATATTCACAAGAATTGAGGTGAGATCATGGCTAAATTATATTTCAAATACGGGGCCATGGGCTCCTCCAAATCTGCACAGGCACTGATTACCCAGTTCAACTATGAAGAGTTGGGCATGTCCGTGTGGCTCATCAAACCCAGCGTTGATGTGCGTGACGGCGCTGATATTATCCGCAGCCGCATCGGTCTACAGCGCTCGGCACAGGTCATCACCCCCAATCAGAACATCATCGATGAATACCGAAAAGCCGGGAAATTCGATGTGATTATCTCTGATGAGGCACAGTTCTTTACGCCGCAGCAGATCGATCAGCTTCGCACCATCGTTGATGAGGACGATGTTCCCGTGCTTTGTTTCGGACTGCGAACGGATTTCCTGACACACTTTTTCCCCGGTGCACTGCGCCTCATGGAGCTGGCAGATTCCATCACTGAGATCAAAACCGTCTGCGCCTGCGGCAGAAAAGCCACCGTCAATGCCCGTATCGACGAAAGCGGCAAAATCATAACCGAGGGCAGCCAAATCTTCCTGGGTGGTAATGACAGCTATGTTGCCATGTGCCACCAATGCTGGAAAAAGAAAATCAAGGCGCAGTCAGCCAAATAACACGCAGCAACAACAAAAGTGGGTTCCACCCGATCCGTTCAAACGGATACGATGGAACCCACTTCTTTTTTTGGATCAATAAACCGCCGTTGAAGGCATATCATTATCTGCCCAGCTTGGCGTTCCAATCTGCCTCCTTGAAGCCCGTCAACACGAAGTCATCGCCCACGAGCAAGGGACGCTTGACCAGCATGCCGTCAGTGGCAAGCAGAGAAAATTGTTCCTCTTCACTCATGGTGGGCAGCTTGTCTTTCAGCTTCAGCGCCTTGTACTGCAAACCACTGGTGTTGAAAAATCGTTTCAGCGGCAGGCCGCTCTTCTTATGCCACACTTCCAGCTCTTCTGCGGTGGGATTGTCCTCTTTGATATGGCGCTCGTCATAAGTAACGCCGTGTTCGTCCAGCCACTTTTTTGCCTTCTGACAGGTGGAACATTTCGGATAGCAGAGAAACAGCATCGTCTTACCCTCCTATTATGATGTAGATAGCTTTATGCGAATAATAAACTGCAGATCTCATACACTCCATCAAATCAGTTTCGGTGGATGCAGCAGCATACGAACAAGATTGCCTATCGTACCCTTCATGGGTTGATACGCCTTGCCGCCATAATAGGTCTGCGTCGGGCGGAAGCTGACAACTTCTTCGGGACTTAACGCAAAGAAATCCACATCTGCCGTGAAAAAGTCCGCTACCCTGCCCGCTTCCAATGTGCCGCGCTCATCGCCCTCCAGCAACGCCCGAGCGGCATGAGCGGTATATGTGGTCAGTGCCTCATAGGGAGTCAATGACTCCTGCTCGTTATAAAACTGCACCATGCCCAGCATCTGCAGATACGGATCCATATCCTGCACGGGACTATCCGATGAGCCGCAGATCAGCACGCCTGCATCGTAGTAGGATTTGAACTTCATGCCATCACGAATTTCTTGGGGCAACGTCTGCTCGTAGGTGTGGAGATAGCGCTTGCCGAACCACGAATAGCCGGGCTGCGCCAGGATGGCATAGTTGCCGTTGCAGATGCGCTGAAAGGTCTCCTCATCGGCAAATTCCGCATGCTCGATGCGGTGCAGCTTCTCACTTCCCAGCTTCTCGTAAGCCTCCACCAGACGCCGGATCGCCTGATCACCGATGGCATGGGAGGCAATCTGATAGCCCTGTGCCTCCGCTTGGGCGCAAAACCGATCTACGGTCTGCTGATCGTAGTAGCAGGGGGCTGTCTTGCCCGTATCAATATAGTCTTGTGAAAATGCTGCCGAATGCGAGCCGGCTGCGCCGTCCATCTCCCAGTCACCGCAACCGCCCAGCCGTTTATGCTTCATCAGCTTGGCATAGGGCGCCACACGGTCAAGATCGGTATACTGCAAATAGAGTCTCACGCCCACGCCAAAATGTCGGGCAAGGCGAATAATCAGCTTAGTGGTGGTATCCTTTTCACTGTCACCGTTGCCCTCCAGTGCGCCTACCACACTGATACCATATTCGGCACAGTAATTGTGGAAGTTGGCAATGCCGCGTGCTAATGTAGGCAGGGAAATCGCACCGCCTACCACATCAATAATGCGGCCTTGCGCACGCTCATTATCCTCGCCGGTCAACACACCGCTGTGTCCTTCGGGGTCGATACCGATCTTCTTCAGCATGGCAGAGGACAGCGAGGTCGAATGTCCGTCGATATTGTAGATCACCATGGCGCGCCCACCGCCCCAATCGTCCATCTCTGCCCGTGTAGGCATACGGCGCTCATCAATGGCGGTACAGATGTAATTGTTGATGGCGATCACTGTTCCGGGCTTTTGCTTTGCGGTATAGTCACGCACCCGTGCCTCTACTCCCGCAATAGTATGGGGCTCTACCCCGTTTTTCGTGATTTCACAGGCATTAAAGCCCATCGCCATCACGGCAATAGTCAATAGCATGTGGGTGTGTCCGTCAATCAGGCACGGGTACACATGTTGCCCCTTTAGGTCGACTTTATGCCTGAAATCAGACAGCCGTAATTGTTCCGCCTCGTCCTTTTTGTACACACGTACAATGCGTCCATCAGATACGGTAAACGCAGAAAACACATCGTCCTGCGCCTTCATGGAGTGGCAGATGCCATTATAAAAAAGTGTGGTTTTCATGATTCCTTCCTCTTATACCGGCACAACGGAACCAACGCCCATCAGGATGTATGCCACGATCATCAATCCGCATACGATCGGTCCATTGTGACTGAGGATAGACTCCCCACCCGCTTTTTTGGAGTTGATAAAGGCCGGCACCACCATCACGGCAATGATAATGGAGATCAGGCCGCCGGCCGTACGCATAATGCCCATGAAACCGCCCAGATTAACCAGTGCGAGAATGAGCGAGGGCAAGGTGGCAATCAGCCACGATAGCTTTTCATTCAGCTTTAATGTTTCACGCACGATATCCGACAGTGCCAGTGACAAAGACCAGTAGGTGGTCAGCATGGCAAGCAGCGTGAAAATACCGCCGGCGATCTGCGCCCACAGTCCGATACCTGCCGACCAACCGGTCATAGCAACCTCTGTCACTTCTTTGGATGCCAGCAATGCGCAGAAATTGATGACCACGATCAGAATAAAGTTATTCAGGAAGCCGAGGAACACGGCCTTTTTTATCTTCTTTTTATCGCCGCCGAGGCCCTCCACCGCCTGCGGCACAGAGAAGAAGGCAGACAGGCTGAACATGGCCATTCCGAAATAGGCCATCACGCCGTTCACATCAAAGGTAAACAGCGGCACCTCGTGGGGCGGACGGAAGAAGGATGCGACCGCCAATACGCCGATCAGCGCAAAGATGACAGCGATGGAGATCTTCTCCGACACGCCTACGGCTTTCAAGCCGAAAATCACCACAGCCGCCGCCAGCAGATAGAACAGCAGCTTGGCAACAATGGGCGAGATCGGCAGCAGGCTCACAAGAATCTCCTCTGCGCCGGTGATGTAGCCGGTCAGGTTGGTGAAGAGGATGGCCAGCATCAGTCCAAAGAAGCTGAAGGTCAGCACCTTTTTCAGCTTCCCCTTGAACAGAAACTGGTTCAGGCATGCGATGATCTGACCGCCGTCTTCGGTCTTCAGGCTCAGATCAGCGATCATCAGGTGCAGCACATAGCTTGCTGCGAAGGCAACGATCAGCACAACGCAGGCGTTTACGAAGCCGATGCGTGCCGCCAGATATGGCATAGACATGACACCGCCGCCGATACCGTAGCCGGTAATAATGCAGGCGGCCTCCCACACACTCAGTTGCTTGTTCTTTGACATAGTGTCTCCTCCCGGTATAATCTTCTGTTTATTCCACACAAAACAACCGCAAAAAGGGGTCTGCCTCCTCGGCTTTTCCCTTATTTTGTCAGTATGTTCATCATAACACAAATCGATCTCATGTGCCACTCCCAATTTGTCATCTGCTTGGTGCGATTTGCTTTCGGCCTTGTGTCCACTTCGAGTAAACTGCCTGATTTTGTGTTGTTTTTGTTGAAATCCGTCTTTTTTGTATGCTATACTGTGCGCAAAGCAACTGCACGGCGGTTACAGCGCCAAAATATCCCCCGCATCATTCTTTTTCTTGATGGGAGTACAGTATGATCAAGCTATCTGTTATCGTACCGATTTATAATGTCGAGGCGTATCTGTCCGAATGCCTCGCCAGTATTTTTACGCAGGACATTGAGGACATGGAAGTCATTGCGATCATTGACGGATCTCCGGACAACTCGATCGCCATCGCACAGGAATTTGCTGCACAGCATCCCAATATGCGGATTATTGAGCAGGAAAATCGAGGTCTTTCCGCCACAAGAAACAGAGGCATCCGCGAGGCACAGGGCGAATATGTCTGCTGGATCGACAGCGATGACTATTACACGCCCAATGCTCTTGCAGAGGCATATCGGCTGTGCGTTGAAAATGATCTGGACTTCATCGGCATGACATTCCATCAATTCCCCTATGTGGTGGAAAAGATGGCACCGGCTGATGGTTCTGTTTCACCGGTCATGAACGGTGGAGAGTACATGCAATACATGGCAGAACACGATCTGCGCTACGCATGGCCCTCCAATTATGTGCACAAGCGTTCTTTCCTGCTTGAGAACAATCTGTTCTTCCTTGAGGGCTGTGTTTTTGAGGGATCGCCCCACGCCACCAGGTCGGCTTCCGTTGCCAAGCGCTGTATGTACCGTAATTCGCCGCTGACACAGTATCGGATCCGTGAGGATTCTCTGTCCCATAGCAAGAAAACGCCAAAGGTTGTCCATGACATTATTCGGACGCTGGTATACTTGATCGACACATGTGAAGCCACAGATATTTCAGCGGAGTATATGCCCTATTTCGCCAAAGCAGTGCGTAATCGTGCCTTATTCTGCGCCAAAACATGGGCAACTCTCACCCTGAAAGAGCGAGAGGATTGCAAGTCCATGTGTACGCCCCGTGAGCTTCTTTATTTCCATGCATTCGTGCTTCCGATCTCCTATCGAAACCGATTGGTCAGGAGAAGAGATCAGTCCATTGCGAATTTGGAAGAAAAGGTAACTGCGCTGAATGAGACGACAAACGACCTGAACAAGACAATAGCCGATCTTAATAAGACGGTCGCAGCGCAGCAGAACGAAATAAAAGCATTGACCGAAGAGGCCCGACAGAGTGCAAATAACCGCAAAGAAAACGGCATCCGTCTGGGCAAGGTGCTGCGGAAAAAGCTGCGGCGATGCAAGGCGTATATGCGCTGGATATGTGTCCGCCGCAAGGATCACTGAGGATTGCAAGATACCGCATGGATAAGAAACCCGAGGAGCCTGCCTGCACCGCTTTCATTCCGTGCTGAATGGCCGCATTTTGTTTGGAACATCTGATACGCCAAATGGAAAGGGAGGGATCATCATGTATAAAGGCACATTGATTGCTGTAAAGGACATGGAGAAAAGCAAAAAATTCTATCAGGATATCCTGAAGATGAACATCGTGGGCGATTTCGGAGCAAATGTCCAACTGGACGGCGGACTGTTCCTGCAAACCCTTGACACATGGCAAGGGTTTATCGGCGGCAGAGATGTTTCCCTCCGCAACAATGCAGGTGAGCTGTATTTTGAGGTGTCCGACATCGATTCGTTTTGCCAGATCCTGCAACACTTCCATGTGGAATATGTCCACGAGCCATTGGAGCATCGATGGGGCCAACGGGTCGTCCGCTTTTATGATCCCGACTGCCATATCATTGAGGTGGCAGAGGAGCTTGCCGTGGTTGTCAGGCGTTTCTATGACAGCGGCATGAGCGCCCGACAGGTTGCGGTGCGGATGGATATTCCGGTGGAGTATGTGAACGCATGTCTGCAAAAATAACCGGAAATCACCCTTTGGTTTTCTCTTATTGCGCAGGATAACATTCGCTCATCGCCCATAACAAAGAGGCTTGTAGCCTCATGTGAGCATCCCCCTTACTTTACGCAAAAAAGCTCGGTTCAGAAGAACCGGGCTTTTTTCATGTAAATCATCGCAGCAAATTATCTGCAAAACAGCATCACTGTTGCAAGAGCAACGGCGCACTGGCATATCACATTGGATATCTCGATCGTCCAATGCACCCTTGCGTTCTTGAGATTGGAAAGTATCCCGATAAGGCAGAGGAACACAAAAAGGCAGATGGCAAGTGCGTATAGGATGATCGGCAGCACAACACCGTTCCTGATGGATAGCGTAATCAGTGAAGCATAGATCAGCAAATATCCCACTGCGCCGATAAGAACGGCAACAGTGTTGAATTTTCCGGTTTTGTGCCAAAGGAAGGCAATCACACCTGCAAATGCCAGCAGAATGCCTGCAAACGCAAGGGGTTTGATCCCAATAACGGCATATGCCAGCGCAATACCCGAAAGCAGAATGCCCGTGTTTACATAGGACACCAGATTGACCGGCATTTTAAACTGCATTTTACCCAAGCCTACCAACAGCTTGACCGTTGGGATCGTCAGGCCGAACATCAGGGAAATTACAGCGCCCACAACAAAGATGGCAAAGGTCGGAGTATACATCACTCCAAACATATTGGTCATGATCGTTATGGCCGTGATCCCGTAAAAGATGGGGTTGATATAATCGAATAAGCCGAGGGCAACGGAAAACTTGCCGATGATGCCCGATTCGTTTTCAGGAGTTTTATCTTTCATATCACAATGATCCTTTGAAGTCATGTATTCATAACAAAAGCAGAATTCCGACAAGCACAGATGCCTGCGCCACGGCATTGGTCAGCTGTTCGATCCAGTTTGAACGCACATCCGATGAGTCAAGCTTTGATGCAAATACACCCATCAGTATCATACCGATCACGCCGATGGCGAAAAATATCACCGACGGGAGCGATGTCACAGCCGCCAGCACCGCAGGCAGATGGATCGCCTTCAAATTCAGGATTACCGACAGCAGCATCAGCGCAAAGCCGATTGGCATGACGATCCGCATTTGCATGAAAAGCCACCACACATTCTTTTTCCTTGCGACAACGATGATCTTCCATACCACCTTTGCCGCACCTGCCCAAAAGCAAAGCAACGCACCCACAAGGAACAGAATGCTTTTGAACAGTAATCCGATGAGTATCATGCTGCCACCGAAAAAGAGTACCGGCAACGCATCAACGATGGCAAGCGGTAGCGTAAAGTTATCGGGAACAACATCTTTTGTCATTTTCATTTTATCCGCCATATTTGCTTTCTACCTCCGAATATGTCAAGCGAGCCTATTTAGTCCGCCACGATCCTCACGCTGCTGCCGCCGGAGCGTTCTTTGGTGACCACGATCTGTTTTTCGATCTTCTCTTTCAGCTCCGCCACATGGGAGATGATACCCACCAGTCGATTGCCCTCTGTCAGTTCCGTTAAGGCACGGATCGCCTGACGCAGGGACTCCTCGTCCAAAGAGCCGAAACCCTCATCCACGAACATGGTATCCAGCCGGATGCCGCCGGCGGAGGATTGGATCTCATCGGACAATCCGAGTGCCAGCGAAAGCGATGCCTTGAACGACTCACCGCCGGACAGCGTTTTCACGCTGCGCTCTGTGCCGTTATAGTGATCGATCACATCCAGCTCCAAGCCACTTTGACTGCGGTTATTCTCCGCCGTCTGCCGGCGTTTGAGTTCGTACTGTCCGCCGGACATCACCATCATACGCACATTGGCTCGGTCGATAATTCTGTCAAAATACGCCATTTGGATATAGGTTTCCAGCATGATCTTTTCCTTACCTGCTACATTGCCGTTAGCGGTATTGGAAAGAGCCTTTACCCAAGCCCATTTCTTTTCCTTTTCCACAAGACCTGCTGTGAGATCTGTGATATTTTGGATGGCCGTTTCATTCACAGAGAGCCGTGTATGCAATGTCTGCAGCTTTGCACCGATTTCTTTCTGCCGCACATCCAACTGCGCCTGCTTTTGCGTCTCCTCGTCCATTTGGATGGTCTCTGCTTGTTGCAACTGCTGCTCCAGTTGGTCGATACTGCCCTCCAATGCCGCAACTTCCTTCTCGCAGGCATGGAACGCCTCGTCCGCCTGTTCCAACGCCATACGCATGGCATTGCGTTTTTTATCAATCTCATCCAAATACTGCTGTGCGGCATTCTTATCGGCAAATTGCAGTTGCTGTGCCAGTTGTGCGATTTCCTGCTTCAGTGCCTCACTGTGACCCTTTGCTGCGGCAAGCGCCTTGCTGCTCTGCGTTGTCTTCTGCTGCAGCGATTCCAGCATCTGCTCCTTTTCGGGGATCATGCGGGATAGTGTCTCTTTGCGGCGCACCTTTTGCTCCTCAGCCGAGATGGCCGCATCCAGTTCACGGATCGTATCTGCTACACGATTCAGCTCCGTCAGCACGCCAAAATCCGCCTCCGCTATCTCACAGTCCGGAAGTAAGCTGCTGCACTTCTTTTTGAGCTCCAACTCCTTGGCATCTGCCATGCCCTTGAGCTGTCCTGCTGTTTCACTTGCCTTGGCGGCAGCTTGCTGAGCCGCATCTGTCCTCTTTTTCAGTTGCTCCAACTGTGCCTGAGTCGGTGCCAGCTCCGACTTACACGCAGGGTGGGGATGCTCCACGGCGCCGCACACGGGGCAGGGCTTCCCCATTTCCAATGTCTGCGCCAACACGCCTGCCTGCTCATTCAAAAAGGCGGTATACTTGGTCTGATAATCCTCCGCTGCCATCTGTGCATGATGGCTTGCGGTAAGATATGCCTCCTGCGCCGCCGACAATTCATCACGCTGCTGCCGGAATTGATCCAGCTGCTGCCGCAGTTCCTGCAATTCGTCCTGACGGCATTTGGCAAGCTCACGCTCCGCATTCAGTTTCACACGCTGCACGCCGGCATCGGAAAGCGTATCCAGTTCCTCTTTCAGTTGACGGATCTTCTCCTCCGTATCCTTTGCCTGCAGCGAAGATGTCTCATACACCGCAGTTTCCTGCCGGATCTGCTTGTCGAGAGCCGCAGCTTGACGCAGCTTGGCATCATACATATCATAATCGCCCAGTTTGGCTTTCAACTCAGCAGATGCCGCTGCCAGTTTCTCGATCTCCGGCTGCTTACTGCTTTCCGCCTGCAAGGCCTCGTTCTTCTTCACAAGGTCGAAAGACTTGTCCACATAGGCCCGTTTTGCCATACCAAGCTGTTTTTCCGTTTCCTGCAACTTCTTACCTGCACCCAACCGTGTGTGCACGGTCTCCAGTTGGCGCTTGATCTCCTCGCTCTCCGCTGCGAGATATTCCTGCCGGGTGTGATCGTTCGCCACGATCTGCTCCAGAATTTCCAACACACGCTCGGTGGGCATATCGGATGTCTTTGCCCGATCCAGTTCCAAGTGCAGCACATCCGTCTCATCGCACAGCGTACCGCTCACATACTGCTTGACACTGCGCATGGATTCCTCGCACTCCTTACCCAAGCGGCCGGATTCCGCTTTCAAATGCTCCTGCAACACCTGATAATAACCGGTCTTGAATATCTTGCGGAAGATCACTTGGCGATCTTTGGTATCTGCCAACAGCAGTTTCATGAAATCGCCCTGTGCGATCATGGTGATCTGGGAAAACTGGTTGCGGTCTATGCCCAAAATATTGCGGATGGCCTCGTTGACCTCCTTGACCTTGGTGACGATGTTTCCGTCGGGATAGATCAGCTCCGCCTCTGCCTTGCGGGTTGTAAAGCCCTCCCCCTTGGTCTTGGGGCGCTGATATTCCGGATTTCTTTTGACGGTATAGGTTTTGCCGCCATAGGCAAAGACCAGCTCCACCTCCGTGGGTGTTTCCGGTGCTGCGTACATGGAACGCAGCATGGATGGGTCACGGTGATCGCCGCTTGCCTCGCCGTATAGGGCAAAGGTAATGGCATCAAAAATGGTGGTCTTGCCGGCACCGGTATCGCCGGTGATCAGATATAAGCCGCTGTTGCCCAATTGATCTAAGGGCAATTCCACACGGTCGGCATAGGGTCCGAATGCCGAAACGGTCAATTTGATTGGTTTCATGCTTCGCCCTCCCATATCTCCTCGATCAGCTCCTGAGATAAGCGTTTCTGCTCCTCGCTCATAGGCTGATTGTTCTGCTTTTCGTAAAATTCCTCAAACAGCTCCAATTGCGTTTTCTGCTCCATCGCCTCTGCGCCGCCGACATGGTTCATCTGCTTGGTGCGCTTATTCTCGTATGTCAATGACATCAGGTTGGGATAGATGGCACGCAGCTTACCCACGGCGTTGGGAATATCCTCCTCGTCCGTCAGTGTGATGTGCAGATAATCGTCTGTTGCGGTGCCCTCATAAAAGTTCCGTGCCGTCAGTTCCATATAGCTGCCTCGTATCTCACGCAGGTCATGGCAAGGGCTCAGCGGCACAGTACGCACCTGCACATCACCCTTTTCACCCAGTTCCACAACGGTGACCGATTTATGATGGTTCGCCTCGGACACGGAATATTTCAGGGGCGTACCGCAATAGCGGAGCGTTTCCCTGCCGATATGCTGTGGACCGTGGATATGGCCCAGCGCTACATAGTCAAAGCCGTCAAATACCGTGGCATCCACATTATCCGAACCGCCCACGGAAATTTCCTCCGACTCCGAGCGCATGGCGCCCGTGACGAACTGGTGGGTGATGAGCACATTGCGTGCCGTAAAGTCCACCCCCATATTTTGGATCGCCGTGCGCAGCGCATCGGTATATGTCACGATCTCCTCTTCCGGGAAATAGCGCCGCACATGGGCAGGCTTTATGAACGGCAGCATATAGACACATACCTTGCCGTTTTCATCCTGCAGCTCCACCGGCTCCACTGTGCCGTGATAAACCGGTGACATGTAGACGCCGCTGTGCTCCATCAATCGTCCGCCAAAGGCGATACGCTCGGGAGAATCGTGGTTGCCGCTGATGACGAACACGGGAATTTCACGCTTTGCCAGCTTGCAAAGGAAATCGTCAAATAGCTGCACCGCCTCCGCCGAGGGAACGGACTTATCGTAAACATCGCCGGCAATCATAATGCCGTCCGGCTTTTCCTGATCGATAATCCCGAGAATCTCGGTCAAAATATATGCCTGATCTTCCAGCATATTGAATTCGTTGACTCGCTTGCCTAAGTGCAAGTCAGATAAATGTATCAATCTCACCGCTTATCCCACCTATCGTGTATCTCATTGCTTATATGGTAGCACAATTTACTCAATTGCGCACTATCATCTTTTCGCACAGATCATAGATCCAATCCTTACGGGCGATAGCTTTCAACCAGTCATGGGGGATCTGATCCATACCGTAGTATAAACCTGCCAAACCGCCGGCAATGGCCGCCACAGTGTCGGTGTCTTCACCGAGATTGACTGCGTTCAGGGTGCACTCTGCATAGCTGTTGGTCGTGATCAGTGACCACACGGCGGTCTCCATGGTGTCCACCACATAGCCACTGCTGCAGATCTCCTCCTCACCGACAGTGGCAAAATACGCAAGATTCAGAAGATGGCTGTAGCAGGCCAACTCCGCAGGGTCTGTGCCTGCCTGCGCATAGAATGTCCAGCCGGATGTCATGCCCCGCTGCAAAAGGTCGATAAGCGGAGTATCCTCCGTGTCACCAAGAATGCTGGCTACCATGAAGTAATATAGGCCGCAGGCGATTTTGCTGCGCAGGTGGTTATGGGTCAGACCGGACACTGTGTGGATCATGTCGATTGCCGCCTTACGATCCATTTTACCCAGTTGTTCCTGCTCATAGCAGTAGAGGCAGGCGGGCATGATACGCATCAACGATCCGTTTCCGTTATCGTGTGCCGATGTGCCGCCGCAGGCAGTCACATCCTTGCCCCACTTATAGCGGTAAATGGCCTGTTCCGTACCCCTTCCCACGTCAAAGGTATCTCCGTAGGGCGTATAATCGCCTTGCTCAAGCCATGCGGTAAATTTATCCATAATATCGGGCAGAACGATCGCTTTCCGCTCACCCAAGCTGTCCAGCAGTGCCAAGGTCAGGCTGCTGTCATCCGTCCAGCTGCCGGCAGGCAAGTCGAATGTGCCATATCCTCGCATATTGGTCACGGGGTCTTTCTGCAGCTCATATCTGTGTCGGAACTCCACGGGGCAGCCCAATGCATCGCCCACGATCACGCCGAAAATGCCGTCTAACCATTTGTCCTTCATTCGTTCTCGCCCTCCTCTTCCTCGTACATCATCAGCTCTTCCTCTTCTTCCTCCTTGCGGCGCTTTCGCTCCGCTTCGGATTCCTCCGCTTTTTTGTGGAACCAACCCATAAAAAAACCTCCTTCTTGTTTTTTACGGCGTTCTTTATAATCTTTCTCGATGGCCTCGCACCAATCGTCTGCCATCTTGGGTGCTGCGTCTGGGCAGGCACGGAAACTCGCCACAGCGGTGCTCAACACCTCGTAGTTCAGCTTGGTGCCTACACTGTCGCACACGAAGTTGACAGCACGGTCTTTCGCAATGCCGAAATGGCCTGCCGTTTCGATGGCATCCATATTGGCGCCGAGGAACAAAAAATCCCAATTATATTTCTTTTTCTGATGCTCCACCATTTTGCGCACACGGTCATAGCCATATCGGCGGCTGGCATTTTCCATGCCATCGGTGGTGATGATGAACAGTGTCTTTTCGGGGCGGTCCTCTTCACGGGCATACTTGTGGACATTGCCGATGTGGTGGATAGCGCCACCCACCGCATCCAACAGTGCCGTGCTGCCACGCACATAGTACTGCTTGTCGGTCATGGGCTCGATTTTGCGCAGGTCAACACGGTCATAGATGACCTCGCTGCGGTCGTCGAACAGCACGGTGGAGATCAGCGCCTCCCCCTCTTCCTTCTTCTGCTTGGCAATGAATGCGTTGAAGCCGCCGATAGTGTCGTCCTCCAACCCTGCCATAGAGCCGCTGCGATCCAGAATAAATACGATCTCCGTCAAGTTTTTTTCATAATAAAAGCCTCCTTCAAATTTGTTGATTGTATTCTAACAAAACAAAAGGAGGCTAAGGTCAACTCCCGGTTGACATTTTCAATATTTACAAATTGTGGGCAGATTGGCATCCATCAGTGCCGTGTCGATGGTAATCATGTTGTATACCTTGTGGTTGATAAAATACTGCACCACCAGGTCGGTCTTGCTGCTGCGGGTGAGAACATAGCCCGCCTTACCCAGCAGTTCCTGGGTCTGCAGAATATCCAGTTCCAAGCCGATAGCCAACTGGATGGCTGTATTTTTCCTGGGCTGATAATTCTTATCACTGATGATCTTGCTGAAAAGCTGACGGCTTATACCCGCTCTGCGATACACGGCAGAGTCTTTCTCGCCGCAGGCGTCCAAAAGGCGCAATACCGCCTCAGTAAAGGTCTCGTCGGAGTCGTTCAACATATCCGAAAGATTTTGACTTGCCAATCCGACCGACAGATTGGGCATTGCTGTGGGCGCAGGTGCGCTGTCACAGACCACATCCTCACAGGAATCCATTTTCTGCCGTTGTCTGCGATAATTGCGCTCTCTGCCATAGCCATTGGGATACTCCCACTCACTCTGCTGGGCAACATAGTTCTCGTCAATATAGCTCTTCAGGTCGGCAAACAAACCTCCAGCCAGTGAAAATGCCTTACCGTTGAAGATGACCAGATAGATCATCATATCGGAGGTCATCAAAAAGTCGGTGAAAGCCTGAATGGCAACGGCAAGTGCCTTGTCCATAGGAAAGGCATAGCTGCCTGCCGCCATCAGCGGAAAGGCAACAGACTCGCACTCTTTTTCCGCAGCAAGCTGCAGCGCCGCATCATAGGCCTGACGCAGCAGTTCTATTTCACGGTGATTGCCATCGATCCAAGCAGGGCTGACGGTATGTAACACATATTTGGCATGCAGATCAAACGCAGGAGTCGCCGCAGCGTGGCCGGGCATAATGTCACCGATTTCCTTGCGTGCTTGCAATAGAGCAGGCCCCGCCTTATGATGGATGGCACTGTCCGTGCCGCTGCCGATCACTGGATGGGGATTGGCGGTGTTGACGATAGCATCCACATGCATATTGGTGATGTCATTGCGTACGATTTCAAACGGCATCCTACTCGCCCTTCTCTTCTGTGCATGATATATTGGTATGATTATAACACATCATCGGGAATTTCGCCACCACCTTGTTCCATAAATCCTTCCGTTTATGTCGGCTGAAAAGCAATCTGTGCAATCACGGCACATTCGTCCGCTTCGCTCAAAGCAGGATAAAACTGTTGTAGATATTTCTGCAGGTGCATGATATAATTAGCATATTATGATCAATTCAAGTCAGGCTGGTGAAACATGACTACTATATTGGAAAACATAAAAGCCCTCGGGCCATGGGTTTTGGCATGCTGGATTCTGCTTATTTTCTGCACACTTCGAAAGCCGCAGCGCTATTTTAACTGCATACTCCTCATGATAACCTGCTTTTTCACCCTGTTTTTCATAGCAGGGCTTTTTGGCACTGCAATGGACACCGCTCTGCTGGTCTTATTCCTGCTTATCATGCTCATCATATTCCTTGTTCCGGCTATGCTTATTATAAATGGTATCCACCTGAT
This sequence comes from Vescimonas sp., assembly GCA_045617685.1. Lineage (GTDB taxonomy): Bacteria > Bacillota > Clostridia > Oscillospirales > Oscillospiraceae > Vescimonas. Next base: position 88,351 of record JAZLJB010000032.1, on the reverse strand, counting down.
CCGCATGGAATCGTTCTCCTTTGCCCACCTGCTGTCCCTGCTTCTCGGGGTGTTCGTCGGCATCGGCGAAATTGCCACAGTGGTTTATGTTGTTAACATTTCAAAATGGGCAGGAATCCGTGACATTCCAAGCTGGCCGCTGGCCGTTTCGTTAACCGCATTTTATTTCAGCTGCATCATTCTGAGTTTCGTGATGTATTCGGTTTTTATTCAGATTATTCCGCATCGGCAAAAGTTTGACTACATAATCGTTCACGGCTGCGGACTTTCAAACGGCGAGAAGGTGACAAAGCTTCTTGCAAACCGCATAGACACCGCAATCAGCACTTACAACCGTTGCGACAAAAAGCCGATAATAATCGCAAGCGGCGGACAGGGTGATGACGAAAAGCTTTCCGAGGCGGAAGCGATTTCCCGTTACCTGACTGACCACGGAATTCCCGAAGATCATATTCTTCTTGAGGACAAATCCACCACGACTATGGAGAACCTTTCGTTTTCCCAGCGGATAATCGACTCTCGCGGCGGCAGCAAAACGATTGCACTGGTTTCCAGCAACTATCATATCTACCGATGCCTGACCTATGCAAGCAAGCTCGGCATGAAATGCTGCGGTATCGGCGCACCTGTGGCGCTATATTACTGGCCCACCGCTCTTCTTCGCGAGTTTGTCGCCGTTTTCAAACAGAAGAAATACATCATCTGGACTCTGCTGGGCTATCTTATCATCATGCTCCCTCTGCTGTGAGCAATGCTATCCATCTTTTGCATACAAAAGGCAGTTCTTGGTATAACCAGCTTGTTATCCACCGTGCGCTTCGCACGGGACGAATTTTGCAAATTAACTCGCAAATGGTCTGATTATCGGTTTGTTTGCTATTGACAACTTGCATTTTATTAACTTATTATATATAGGACATGTTATATAGGGGACATGTGTAAATTTAAGCTACAAACTATTATGGAGGCGTTTTTATGTTAACTTTGGCCACTATCATCACTTGGATCACCAGCACGGGAATCAAGGTCTTGATTGCACTCATTATCCTGCTGGTCTCCTTCCGCATTATCAACGCGCTGTCTAAGAAGATTGGCAGCAAGCTGGTAGATTCCAATCATCTGGATCAGACTTTGACTAAGGCCTTGTGCAACATCGCAAAGATCGCACTGAAGATCCTGGTTGTTGTTTGCCTGGTAGGTTATCTGGGTATTGAAACCAGCGGTATCTCCGCTGTAATCGCATCCTTGGGCGTGTGCGTCGGCTTGGCTGTCAACGGTACGCTGAGCAATCTAGCCGGTGGCGCTATGATTCTGATCACTCGTCCGTTCAAAGTGGGCGACTATATCGAAGCACAGGGTCAGGAAGGCGTTGTTGAGGATATCCTCATCTGCACCACCAAGATCCTCACTATAGACAACAAGGTGGTCTATCTGCCCAACAGCAGCTTGTCTACCGGAACTATCGTGAATTACTCCGAGCAGGAACTCCGCAGAGTAGACTATGACTTCTCCGTGGCGGGCAATGATCCCACCAAGGTGTGCAACCTGCTGCTGGACATCTGCGCAAAAGAGGAACTCGTTTTGGACGATCCCGCTCCCTTTGCACGCGTTTCCGATTACGGCGCAGGCAATGGTGTGAAGGTCACGCTCCGTGCATGGTGCAAGTCCGCAGATTACTGGGATGCCTACTTTGCTCTGCTGGAAACCGCACAGAAGGTATTCGAGGCTGAGGGCATCGTGATCCCCTTCAACCAGTTGGATGTTCATATCAAGAACAACTGATTTCAGCGATTCCACGATACATAACATAAAAATAAGTCTTGCTGCTTTTCCCCAAGCAGCAAGACTTATTTCTTTACATATCACTCCGCCTGAAACATTATGTAATGCAGACAAAAAGCTGCGGTTGGATCATCTGTCCAACCGCAGCTTTTTATTATTTTGGGTTAATCTTACTTTGCCACCTTCACGCTCTTGTAAGCGCTCCATGCGGAATAGTAATTCTTGCCGTCCACCGTCTTATGGGCGCGGACATAGACCTTATAGGTTCTGCCCTTGGTCAGCTTGCTCAAAGTCTTGCTCAGGGTTGCTGCGCCCTTGACCTTCACGGTTTTGGTGGTACTTCCCTTCACATACTTGACCTGATAGCCGGTAACCTTGGTGTTCTTGTCCCACTTCACCGTGATCTTGCCTGCACCGCTGTTGGTGGCAGAGGAAATGGCAGGTTGTGTCAGGCGGTACATGGTCTTGACGGCACTGAATACACCCTTATTGACAATCTTGCCATCCACCTTGACAACAGCACGCACCTTATACTGGTACTTGGTGCCGTTGTAAGTCTTGATACTTGTCAGACTGGTGGACGCAGTGGTCTGGATCAGCTTCCATTCGCCGTTGCCCGCCTTGCGGTAGACCTGATAGTCAGTGGCATCCGCCACCTTGTTCCACTTGAGGGCAATGCCGTTCTTGGTGTTGGTGATGGAGGTAATCTTGGTCTGCGCCAGCTCCTTCATGGGGGTTGCTTCCTCATATATCTCTCCGCAATCGACGCAGATATATGTCACTTCTCCCTTTTTTGCGTATGTCGCTCTGCTTGTAACTACACCTTCATCCCATTCGTGGCCCAACGCTGCTTTATAACTATCCTTATAGCTGTCACCACAAGCGCAAGTGTGCGTTGTGTAGCCCTGTTCGGTACAGGTGGGTGTGGTAACGTGGGCAGTATAATTGTGGGTATGTGCAAGTACCGGAATCTCCTCCGTCTTGGTTGCATCACATTTTGCGCAGCTGTAGGTCTTTGTACCCACGCTGGTTTCTGTGGCTGCTTTTGTCACTTTGCCATTATCCCAGCTATGACCCACCGCTGCTTTATAGTTATCTACATAGCTGTTACCGCAGGAGCAGGTATGCGTTGTATATCCCTGTTCTGTGCAAGTAGGGGCAGTTACACGTGCAGTATAACTATGGGTATGCGTGAGTACAGGGATTTCCTCCGTTCTGGTCGCACCACAGCTTGTGCAAGTGTAGCTCTTTGTACCCGTACTGGTTTCCGTAGCTTCTTTTGTCACCTTGCCGTTATCCCAGCTATGGTCCAATGCAGATGTATAGCTATCTACATAACTATCGCCGCAGGAACAGGTATGCGTTGTGTAGCCCTGTTCGGTACAGGTGGGTGTGGTAACATGGGCAGTATAATTGTGGGTATGTGTAACTTCAAATGCACAATAGGTGCTTACTGATTTTTGGCCATATGCATTTACGCTCCACACGTAGAACTCATATGAACCTATTTCCAAATCTGTAATCTTATATGAAGTGCTGGAGCCAACATTCTTCCAAAATACCTGCGAACCGTCTTTGTTCAATTGAGCAACATAATGCTCTGCGCCTTTAGCACCTGACCACGAAACTGTCGCATCTTCTCCGACTGTGTATTTCGACTTATCCGCGCTAATACTTGTCGGCGGAGTGAGCGGTTTTTCTTTAACGTCGAAAGTGCAATAGATGCTTGAGGATTTTTCTCCGGTTGAGCTTACACTCCATACGTAAAACTCATATGAGCCTGCTTCTAGGTCTGACATGCTATACGATGTTGCCAAACTAGTGCTGTCCCAAAACACCTGCTTGCCATCCTTGTTCAGCTGAACAGCATACCTTGATACGCCGTTTGCACCTGTCCACGTTGCCTTAACGGTATCTCCAACCGTGTATTCTGAGGAATTCGTCTTTAAATTGCTTGGCTTAGTTAATTCATATACGTTAAATGCGCAGTAAGCGCTCGCAGACTTCTCGCCTGTTAAGCTTACACTCCACACATAGAATTCATACGAGCCTGCTTCCAAATTTGAAATGCTATATGATGTTCCTGCGCTTGTACTATCCCAAAAAACCTGTTTGCCGTCTTTGTTCAGCTGAACAGCATACCTTGATACGCCATTTGCACCTGTCCACATTGCCTTTGCGCTATCTCCAACGACATAAGCCGATGAATCAATTTTCAGGTTTGTGGGTTTTGTCAGCTCATAAACATTAAATGCACAGTATTTGCTTGCCGATTTCTTACCTGCTGAGTCAACGCTCCACACATAGAATTCATATGAACCTTTTTCCAAATCTGTAATCTCATATGAAGCGTTGGAGCCAACATTCTTCCAAAACACCTGCGTGCCATCTTTATTCAACTGAGCAGCATAATGGTCTACTCCGGTAGCACCGGACCATGAAACTGTTGCACTGTCACCAACAACATATGATGACTTGTTAGAGCTTATCGATGTAGGAGGTGTGGGTGAGCCGCCAGTGCCATAGTTTGGCCAATACTTGTCCCTTGCAGAAGTTGCGCGCTGGACATATTGATTTATGCCGTTGTAATACTGTGCACATCTTTCAAAATACTGCGCCCAATTACTGCCTGCAGTATATGCACCTTCTGCAGTATTAGGTACATTTTTAACTTTGGAATATGCACTAGACTCACTACTCTCCAGCTCAGACTGCAAATAATGCAATTGCCCGTTCAGTGAAGAATAACTATAACCATGAGATGAGCAATAGTTTTTTAAGGCCGTAAATCGAGCACCATTCCACTGGCAAATTCCATAGCTTGTTAGGCCATTGGTATCTACGCACTGTGCTGTCGGAGAGAATGACGATTCTCTTTCTATATTTGCTAATACTCCGCATGCAGCGGCAGAATTCATGCCCATCATCCCTGTAAGATAGTCATATATTTCTTTTTCACCTGTTGCCGCAAACGCCACGCTCGGCACCAGTGACAGCACCATCACCAACGACAGCATTAGTCCTAATAATCTCTTCTTCATCATATTCCCCCTTATTTATGACTATATTTGCATTTTATCACCTATTCCGTCTTTTTTCAATAGTTATTAGTAAATATTTACCTATTACTATCTTTATAGTTTTAGTTATAACTGTCAATATTAGTAGCAGTGGAGGTGATGCAATGAGTATTGACTATCAGTCTATTGGACGGAATATCAAATCCCAGCGCAAAGCTTGTGGCTATACGCAGGAGCAATTATCCGAAATGCTGTCGGTTACTGTCGGTTATGTCAGTCAAATGGAGCGTGGTATCGCAAAGGCTAATCTGGATATGCTTGCTCAGATTGCCACCGCCTTACATTGCGACATTACACTGCTAATTACCGGTGTCGCTACGCAGCACGAGAACTATCTTTTGAAAGAGTTTTCCCAACGCTGGCCGGAATTGAATCAATCCCAGCGGCGCATCGTACTGGATTTGATGGACTCCTTGCTGAAAAACGGATAAACACAGCCTTAAAGTAATTCTGTGTTTATCCGTTTACATATCGCTTCGCATAAAATATCATATAATGCAGACAAAAAGCTGCGGCTGGCTCATCTGTCCAACCGCAGCTTTTAATTATCGGATTACTCTTACTTTGCCACCTTTACGCTCTTGGCAGTGCTCCATGCGGAGTAGTAAGTCTTGCCGTCGACCTTCTTATAGCTGCGGACTTTGACCTTGTAGGTGCTGCCCTTGGTCAGCTTGCTCAAAGTCTTGCTCAGGGTTGCTGTGCCATTGACCTTCACGGTTTTGGTGGTGCTTCCCTTCACATACTTGACCTGATAGCCACTGGCCTTGGTATTCTTGTTCCACTTCACCACGATCTTCTTGGTGGCGATATTCTTCGTGCCAGAGGCCAAAGTCGGACGAGTCAGGCGGTACATGGTCTTTGTATCGCTGTACGCTCCCTTGTTGACAATCTTATCATTTACCTTGACAATGGCACGTACCTTGTACTGGTACTTGCTGCCGTTTGTCAGCTTAGTGTTGGAAAGGCTCGTGGAAGTGGTGGTCTTGATACACTTCCATTTACCGCTGCCTACCTTACGCCATACCTGATAGTGCGTTGCGGCGGGTATCTTATTCCACTTGACGGTAATGCCATCCTTAGTGTTGGAAATGGACGAAATCTTGGCCTGTACGATCTTCGGGCTGGTGACTGTAACTTTGCAGGTCGATTTCTTTGTTGTGTTGCCATCGGTTACAGTTGCTGTAATAGTTGCCGTGCCTGCTTTTAACGCGGAAACCTTTCCTGTATTAGACACTGTTGCAACTGATTTGTTGCTGCTGCTCCACTTCACTGTTGCGTTGATGGGTTTATCCGTCACAGACAGTGTTTTTGTGTGGCCAAGGTAGATGGTTGCTATACTGTTGCTAAGGGAAAAGCTGTTAAAGTGGATAGTTGCATTTTTGAGAGGTTCATTACAATCGTCCAGCCAATCATATTCATAATCATCTTCATCTTTATATTCCCAAACTATAGAAATATTATTCCACTGTCCCTTAGTGCCTGTATAATAGACATCTTTTAAACTGTTACAACCGTCAAATGCACACTCGCCAATGCTCGTCACGCTGCTGGGAATCGTCACGCTTGTCAGGTGGTCGCACCATTGGAACGAATGACCGCCAATGCTCGTTACGCTGTCAGGAATTGCCACGCTTACCAAACTGTAGCAGTCTTCGAATGTACTATCGCCGATGCTTGTCACGTTGCCGGGGATTGCCATGCTTGCCAATCTGAAGCAATCCGCGAACGCACCATCACCGATGCTTGTCACGCTGTTGGGAATGGTCACGCTTGTCAGGCTGCTGCACCAACCAAACGCATAATCGCCGATGCTTGTCACGCTGCCGGGGATCGTCACGCTTGTCAGGCTGGCGCAAAGATAAAACGCACTATCGCCAATGCTTGTCACGCTGTCAGGAATCGTCACGCTTGTCAGGTTCGAGCAATACCTAAACGCATAATCACCGATACTTGTCACGCTGTCGGGGATCGTCACATTACCGGTTTTCCCTTGCGGACATAGGATTGGTTCTGTCATAGCTTTATTGTATAGTATGCCGTTTTGGCTGGTGTAATCCGCATTATCTGCAGCAACTTCAATATTTGTCAGGCTGCTACAACCATCGAACATACCACCATATATAATATCGTAAGTGCTGACATGCCTTACTCCACTGCCAATCGTCACACTTGTCAGATTGCTGCAACCACGGAACGCATTCTCGCGGATACTCGTCACGCTGTCCGGTATCGTCACATTACCGGTTCTCCCTTGCGGACATAGGATCAGTTCTGTCATATCTTTATTGTATAGTATATCGTTTTGACTGGTGTAATTCGCATTATCTGCAGCAACTTCAATATTTGTCAGACTGCTGCAACCAGCGAACATACCAACATATATACATTCTTCTATACATTCTTCAGTATCGTAAGTATTGATATACCTTACTCCACTGCCAATCGTCACGCTTGCCAGATTGCTGCAATCATAGAACGCAGCATAACCAATGCTCGTCACACCATTGCCGATCGTCACGTTTGTCAGGCTGCTGCAACGATAGAATGCGCGATCGCCGATACTTGTCACGTTGTCGGGGATCGTCACACTCGTCAGGTTGCTGCAATCCTCAAACGCACTATTACCGATGCTCGTCACGCTGCCAGGTACCGCCACACTTGTCAGGTTCGAGCAATACTTAAACGCATAATCACCGATACTTGTCACGTCATCCTCGACAGTAACAGATATTACGCTGTCACTGTTATTGTACCACGGTACCTTATTGCTCCAGCTATAATCTCCCATCTTACCCGTGCCGCTGATGGTCAGCGTGCCCTCATCGTCCAGTGTCCATGTCAGGTTATCGCCGCAGGTGCCGCTGTCCACAATTTCCGCGGCAAACGCCACGCTGGGCACCAGTGACAGAACCATCACTAATGTTAATAATAGGCCTAAAATTCTTTTCTTCATCATACGCCGCCCTCATTTTATATAAAAGCATATTAAATTTAGCAAGCACATTTTACATCATAAGTTCAGATAAATCAATTCACGAAATAGCAGAAATACCACAGGATCATTTGGAATAATAGATAAGGCCATGTGTGGCGATAAAAAATCGATCCTATCGTTACGGCAAGGTCGATTTATCCCCTGTCACGATGCACTTTTTATCTTGACATTATCCGATAACGGTGGTACGTTGTTACCAAGACGTGAATATAAATTCACAAAAAGGAGGAACTATTATGGCATACAATGGTTTTGCAATTGATGAATACCTGGATGCAGCGGAGGTAACACGGCAATTAGACGAACTGATCAAAAAGCCGGTCTACTCCATCCGTCCCGAAAAATTGAAGGACTATGTGGATAACTATTTTGAGAAGAAATGCGCCGGTTCTAAGGCTATGACAACCGAGGCAAAGAGAGTGATTCCCGGTGGTGTGCAGCACAACCTGGCGTTCAACTATCCGTTCCCCATTGTCATTACCAAGGCCGAGGGTGCCAAGCTGTACGATGTTGACGGCAACTGGTACTATGACCTGCTGCAGGCCGGCGGCCCCACCATTTTGGGCAGCAACGATCCTGTGATCCGTGATGCAGTCATCGATCTTCTGAACACCTGCGGCCCCTCCACAGGTCTGTTCCATGAATATGAATATAAGCTGGCAAAGAAGATCAGCGAGATGGTACCCAGCGTGGAGAAGTTCCGTATGCTGGGCAGCGGTACAGAATCCTGCATGTGCGCACTGCGTATTGCCCGACTGAAAACCGGTCACAAAAATGTGCTGAAAATGGGTGGTGCTTACCACGGCTGGTCTGATCAGATGGCATACGGCATGCGTGTGCCCGGCACCAAGGGCATCATGTCCAAGGGTGTGCCTAATTTCGTGTTCAAGCACACCGATGAGTTCTTCCCCAATGACTTGGAGGATTTGGAGCGCAAGCTGAAGAGAAATCAGCTCACCGGCGGCACCGCTGCCGTTTACATTGAGCCGGTAGGCCCCGAAAGCGGCACTCGCCCGGTATCTAAGGAATTCGTGCAGGGTTGTGAGCGTCTGGCGCATCAGTACGGTGCTTTACTGGTATGCGATGAGGTGGTGTCCGGTTTCCGTATCGCACCGGGCGGCGCACAGAGCTTCTATGGCATCAATCCCGACCTGACCATCTTCGGCAAGATCGTGGCAGGCGGCTATCCCGGTGCCGGTGGTGTCGGCGGCCACGCCGATTGCATGGCACATCTGGGTGCCGGACTGGATTCCTCCGGCAAGAAGGTTTCCAAGGCTATGTGCGGCGGTACGATGGCAGCAACGCCCATCTCCTGCGTGGCAGGCTACACGGCACTGTGCGAGATTGAAAAGCGCAATGCCTGCGAGGTGGCAGGTCGCATGGGTGACCGCTTGACAAAGGGCCTGCAGGCACTGATCAAGAAGTATAATCTGCCCTTCGTGGCATTCAACCAGGGCAGCATCTGCCATCTCGACAGCGTGGGCACCATGCATTTCTGCGTGGATTGGAGCAAGCCCTGGACCATTCCCAATGTACTGAAGGAAACCGGCATTCGTCAGAAGGAAATGGAGCACATGGGTGCCGCCTACATGGCCGAGGGTATCATTACTCTGGCCGGCAGCCGTCTGTACACCAGTGCAGCCTACACCGAAGAAATGATCGACGATGTGCTTGCCCGTTTTGAGCGTGTATTCGCAAATTGCGGCAAACTGGGGAAATAATCTATGGCTTATACAGAACAGCAAGCAAGAGCGCTTGTCATTGAAGCCGGCCACCGTCTGCTGGCAGAAAAGCTGATTGCCCGCACCTGGGGCAACATCAGCGCCCGCATTTCGGACACGCAATTCATCATTACGCCCAGCGGCAGAGCCTATGACACACTGAAGCCGGACGATCTGGTGAAGGTGAACATCGCAGATTGCACCTACGAGGGCAAATATAAGCCCAGTAGTGAAAAGGGTGTTCATGCCGTGGCATATCAGCTGCGCAGCGATGTGGACTTTGTAATCCACACCCACCAGTTCTACGCCAGTGCCGTATGTGCCGAAGATAAGGATACGCCCTTTGCCCCTTGCGCCGCTTATGGTCTCCCCGGTACGGGGAAGCTAAAAAGTGCCGTGGCGCAGGTCATACACGATCACCCGGAACACAAGGCGTTTTTGATGGCACGCCATGGTGCCGTCTGTCTGGGCTCCGATTTTGACGATGCCTTTGCTGTGGTAAAAAATTTGGAAGACCAGTGCAAGTCACTGTTTGATGAGCGAGTATCACTCAGCAAGCAAAAACCTGACGGTCACTTCGATGTCAATAAGATCAAGGGTCTCCCCTTTGTCCGTTGGGAAAATGATCCCTTTACGGTAGAATGGAGTCGCCGTGGTATGCCGCTGCACGCCTATGTTGACGATTTTGCACAGTTGGTGGGTTACAGCGCCCCCATTTGCAAGGCAAAGTCCGGCGCCGTCGGCCGTCTGCTCAAGCGCCACAGCGCTGTGGTGCTTGCCGATTGCGGCGCTGTATGCACTGCCCCCACGGCAGGCGATGCACTGGCAGTGAGCATGATCCTTCAAAAAAACTGTGCAGCCGCCTTGTATGTCAGCAGTGGCCGTCCTCTGCCGTTGGTGGATGCCATGCTGCAACGCGTGGTGTATCTGAAGAAATATTCCAAGCAAAAGGACGCTTGATATGCTGAAAAAACTAACAGCGGAAAAGCAGGCGGAGATCCTGCGCTGCGGTATCGGCGAATTTGCGGCAAACGGCGTGGAGGGCACCACCATGCAATCCATTGCACGCCGTGCCGGCATCAGTGTGGGAGTTCTCTATAAGTACTATGCAGATAAAGACTCCTTCTTCTTGGCTTGTCTGCGACAAGGCTTAGGGGAACTGGAGGATTTTCTGCGAAATCTCATCGCCACGGCGGATAAACCGCTGAATTATGCTCGCAGCCTGATTGGTGAGCTGCTGCGCTATTCCCGTGAACACGGCGATACCATCCGCCTCTATCACCGCATTACGCAGAGCAACGATCCCGCTTTGATGCAGGAAATTGAGGGTTTTACCGCACGGTTCTACACGGATTTTATTGCGCAGGCGCAAGCCGAGGGTAAACTTCGAGCCGACTTAAACCCTAAACTGCTGGCATTCTTCTTCGATAATCTGTTGATGATGATGCAATTTTCCTATTCCTGCCCCTACTTTCAAGAGCGTTTCAAGCTCTATGGCGGTGCAGATATTCTGGAAAATGATGATTACATCGCCGATCAACTGCTGAAATTTATGGAATCCGCCTTCACCTTTACGCAGGCGGATATCCCACATGGAAAAGAGGGCTGATTATGACCTATCTTCTGGCGTATGATATCGGTACCACGGGTGTGAAAACCTGCCTTTTCGGTGTGGAACACACCATCAAACTCCTTGCCTCTGCCAGTCGCAGTTACCCGCTCTATATCCTGCCGGATGGCGGTGCAGAGCAAAGCGGTGACGATTGGTGGCAAGGCATGTGTGAGTCTACACAAGAGTTGTTCACCCGAACAGATGTGAAACCTGAGCAGATCGCAGGTATTTCTTTCTGCTCACAAATGCAGGGTCTTGTACTGGTGGATCAGGATGGTGTTCCCGTCCACCGTCCCATGAGCTACATGGACCAGCGTGCTAAGGCAGAGATCAAAAAAGGCATCGCTAACGGTCTGCAAGTAGCGGGCGCTAACATTTTCAAGCTGATTCCCAGTTTGATCATCACCGGCGCTGTCAGTTCCAGTGTGAAAGACCCCGTGTGGAAATACAAGTGGGTGGAAGCCCACGAGCCGGAGAATTTTGCCCGCACCTATAAGTGGCTGGATGTAAAGGACTATCTTATCTGCCGCTGCACCGGAAAGTTCACCATGACCGAGGACAGCGCCTTTGCCACGCTGATCTATGATACACGCCCCGGCAAGCAGGGTTGGAGCAAAAAGATGTGCCGGATGTTCAATGTGAACACCGACCATCTGCCGCCCATTATCCGTTCCACCGACGAGGTGGGCGGTTTGACCGAGCAGGCCGCCCGAGAGTTGGGTCTTGTACCCGGCACGCCCGTTTTCGGCGGCGGCGGTGACAGCAGCCTCATCGGCGTAGGCGCCGGCTGTGTCAATGTGGGCGATACCCATATCTATTCCGGCACAAGTGGCTGGGTCATCACCGTCACCGACAAGCAGATGGTGGATGTGACCGCCATGATTGCCGCCATCACCGGCGCACAATCCGGCAAGTTCAATTATTTTGCCGAGATGGAGACCGCTGGAAAGTGTTTGGAATGGGTAAAAGATCATCTTGCCTTGGACGAGGTGGGTGTGTATCTGGATAAGACTACCGTAGCTGACAGCTATGAGTCTACTTACACCAGTCTATATTCCTACCTGACCGACACAGTAAAGGATGTGCCGCCCGGCAGCGGTGGTGTGATCTTCACACCGTGGCTTCACGGCAACCGTTGTCCCTTTGAAGACCCCCATGCCACGGGTATGTTCTTTGGTGTCAAGCTGGAAACCGGCAAGACCGAACTGATTCATGCGGTGCTGGAGGGTGTGTTTTATCACCTGCGCTGGATGCTGGAGTGTCAGGACAAAAAGCTGAAGACCTCCGATCCCATCCGCTTTGTGGGTGGCGGCGCTTTGTCACCGGTATCCTGCCAGATGCTGGCAGACATTTTGGGTCGCCGGATTGAAACGGTAGCCTCACCGCAGAATGTGGGCAGCGTCGGTGCTGCGGCTGTAACGGCCGTAGGCTTGGGCATCATCCCCGATTTAGATTGCGTGCAGGATTTCATTCCCGCTGAGCATACATACCAGCCAAACACAGAAAATCACCGACTGTACGAGCCTTATTACCAAACTTTCAAAAAGCTCTACAAAGCCAACCGAACGCTTTACAAATCCATTCAGGAGGTAGAATTGTGAAAAACAAAGAATTGATCCGCACCATCAAATTCGCTCTGTTCTCCGCCTCGGCAGGCATCATTGAAACGTTGGCAATGATTTTGTGCGAGGAGGTCATTAAGATCCCCGGTCACTATGTTTGCTATACCATTGCTTTGGTACTCAGTGTATTGTGGAACTTCACCTTTAATCGCCGTTTTACTTTCCAGTCTACCGCCAATGTGCCCAAGGCCATGTTCTTGGTGTTCCTGTTCTATATTCCCTTCGCACCGTTCTCCATTTGGCTGGAGCATACGCTGGCCGATGTAAACGGTTGGAACGAATATGTGGTATTGGCCATCAATATGGCGTTAAATCTGTCCCTTGAGTATCTGTGGGATAATTTCGTTGTCTATCGTGACAGCAAGGATACCAACGATCTGGCAAAGAAGAAAGCCGAAAAGGCTGAAAAAGCTGACAAAACCTGATGTGCTGCCTGTTACCGAGACAGGCGTGCGGCACTTTTCCGTGCCGACACATCATCACTGCTTATCCTTCATAATCATAGCAGGTGATATCAATCCATTTGATATCACCTGCTATTCGTTGTAGCGCAACATTTTCCACCACTTTTTTCAAATATTGCGTGAAAGATATAGAAATCTGAAATATACTGTGCTATACTGCAAAATGAGCTGAGCCATCCCCTGTTTTGCAGGTAATGTGCGGTGGTATCATTGCGTGATTGGTTTTTTGAAAGGGGGAATTGCTATGAAAAAAGACGCAACTTGGATGAAGTTTCGTCATAGGGTCGTGACCGTGCTTCTGCGCCCCTTTGTCAGCCTGATAGCAACCCTGAAGTATCATGTGAAGATTGACCGTTTCACCCAGCAGGGTGATCGCAACTGGTTGGTGCTTTCCAACCATCAAACGGATTTTGACCAGTTCTTCATCAGTCTGGCTTTCAAAAAGCCCGTGTACTATGTAGCAATGGAGGACTTGTTCTCCAACGGCTTTGTATCCAAGCTGATTCAATGGTTGGTGGCTCCCATCCCCATTATGAAAGCCTCCACCGATCTGAAAGCCGTTATGACCTGTCTGCGCCTGGCCAAAGAAGGCGGCACGGTGGCACTGTTCCCGGAGGGAAACCGCACCTATAGCGGCCGAACCTGCTATATCAGTCCTGCCGTGGCATCAATGGCACAGAAAATGAAGCTCCCCATCGCCATTTTCAGAATTGAGGGTGGCTACGGCGTGAAACCTCGTTGGGCTGACAAAACAAGAAACGGACCTATGCGGGCCGGGGTGCGCCGCATCATTGAGCCGGAGGAATATACGCACCTGACGAAATCAGAGTTCTACGATCTCATCTGCAAGGAGCTTTGGGTAGATGAAACCACAAATGGCTGTCTGTATCCCAGCAAGGCCGGTGCCGAGGGTTTGGAGCGTGTACTCTATATCTGTCCGGATTGCGGACTTTCCTCTTTTGAAACTTCCGGCAATGTGTTGACCTGCCGTCATTGTCTTCGCCGCTACAAATACCTTCCCAATAAGCAGCTGCAACCATTGGATGGAGATAGTCCCTTCCATTATGTGGCAGATTGGTATGACTATCAGGAGTCCTATGTCAGAGAAATGGATCTGTCACCGTATACGGAAACATCTCTATACTGTGATATTGCCGATGTATCCGAGGTCATTGTATATGACCGAAAGCATCCTCTACAACAGCGTGTACCCATCCGTCTGTTTGCAAACCGATTGGAAATTGGAAAAGATCATGACTTGATGACCCTGCATTACGACGATATTAAGGCCATGGCTTGTATTGCCGGTCATAAACTGAATATATTTTTCAAGGAAAAAATATATCAGATCAAAGGTGATAAGAGCTTTAACGCTTTGAAATACTGCAATATCTACTATCACGCAAAATATTGTAAAGAAGGACACACAAATGGAGAATTTCAATTTTTGGGACTGTGAGGTATGGGGTACATTTAATCTCATTGCTGTGCTGTTGGCCAGTCTTCTGGTAGCCAACTCACTGAAAAAGCTGATTCCCGCACTGAAAAAATCACTTATCCCCTCATCTGTCTTGGGTGGCATCCTGTTATTGATCGCCTCCGTAATCTATGAGTCGACCACAGGTGCCAACCTGTTCAATACCAATTTCTTCGGCGGCAATGGTGCCGGCGTGTTGGAGGTTTTGACCTACCACGGCCTTGCCTTAGGTTTTATCGCCACCACGCTCAAGCCCTCCACCAACAAATTTGGCAAACAGAGAAGCCGTGAGATCTTTGACACCGGTGTAGCCACTGTTGCCACCTATCTTCTGCAAGGCATTTTAGGTTTAGGTATCACTGTGATAGCCGCCATCATTGCCAAGGATCTGTTTGCAGCCGCAGGTGTCATTCTGCCCTTCGGTTTCGGTCAGGGTACCGGCCAGGCGTTGAACTACGGTAACATCTACGAGCAGCAATACGGTTTCGTGGGTGGTAGGAGCTTTGGCTTGACCATTGCCGCATTGGGCTTCCTGAGTGCCAGTATCGGCGGCGTCATCCAACTCAATATTCTCCGCAAAAAAGGTTTGAAGAAGAGTCTGGGGTATGAGGAAGAAACGCCCACTCTGCTTCTTCAGGATATTCAAAGCAAGAACGAAAGCCCCATGAACGGCAGCATTGACAAACTGACGATGCAGCTGGTACTGATTGGTCTGAGCTATCTCATCGCCTATGGCGTCATGGTTTTGTTGGGCCATCTTGTGGGTTCCCTGAAGTCCATTCTGTTCGGTTTCAACTTCTTGTTGGGTGTTGTCGCCGCTTCCTTGGTCAAGGCGATTAACAACTTCCTCATGAAGAAGAAAATCGTAAAGCATCAGCACATCAGCGCTTTCCTGATGACCCGTTTGAGCGGTTTCTTCTTCGACATTATGATCGTGGCAGGTGTGGCCGCCATCCGCATCAATGTACTGAGCAATTATTGGCCCGTGATCATTGTTCTGGGTCTTGTGGGTGCTTTCTCCACCTACTTCTATACCCACCGCATTTCCCACACACTGTTCCCCGATTATGCGGAAGAGCAGTTCATGGTGACATACGGCATGCTGACCGGTACCGCCAGCACCGGTATCGTTTTGTTGCGAGAGTTGGATCCCGATTTCGAAACGCCGGCATCGGAGAATCTGGTCTATCAGAACTTCCCCGCCATGGTGTTCGGCTTCCCCATGATGCTCCTGGCCGCCATTGCACCGGTAAAGCCTGTTATGACGCTGTTGATCATGGTCGGTTTCTTTGCCGTGATGAACCTGATTTTGTTCCGAAGCAAAATTTTCAAACGGAAGCCCAAGGCCTGAATGTCTTGCATACATTGTAATACCCGACGATGCTTTTATGTGGCGCAGAAGATTTCTGCGCCACATTTCTTATCAATTCATAACCTCATTGGCCTGCGCATACTCTTCTATGAGGTGATTGGACATGAAGGGTCAGGCATGGAAAACATACGCATTTTGGATCATTTTTACTGAGGCTGTAGGCGCTTTATCTGGTTGGCTGACAAGAACTGCCACCCAGGCTTACAGCACCACCATCACAAGACCTCCGTTTGCGCCACCGGGTTTTATCTTCCCCATCGTATGGGTCATACTTTTCGCCTTGATGGGTATCGGTGCGGCACGAGTCTATCTTTCGCCCGATTCATCGGAGCGCACCAAGGGTCTGCTGCTATACCTGGTGCAATTAGCGGTCAATTTCTTTTGGAGCATCATCTTCTTTAACTGGCAACAATTCGGTTTTGCCGCCCTGTGGCTGCTGTTGCTGTGGATTTTGGTGGCCGCTATGATTTTGACCTTCCGCAAATCGGATCGGCTGGCCGCATGGCTGCAAATTCCCTATCTCATTTGGGTCACATTTGCGCTGTATTTGAATATCGGTATATGGCTGTTGAACTAAAAAAACACCGCTGATGCGTTCACATCAGCGGTGTTTGTCTTTTAGCGGAGATTAGCCTGCTGCAACAGCAGTGCGCTTGTTGGTGATATACTGGAATACCACAATCGCTGCCACAACGGCAAGGCCGATCAGGTCGGTGAATGTTTCGGGGATCATCATGCACAGACCGCCTGCCACCAATGCAAGTCGCAGTACCACGGGTACCTTCTTGAACAGGTGACCGTTCAGTGCAGAAGCAATGCCGAACAGGCCAATCAAAGCGCTGATGCCGATCTGCAGCACAGGCCAGATTCCGGTAACATTCTCAAAGAGCATGGCCGGACTGTAGGCAAAGATATACGGCACCACGAACGCCGCAATCGCCAATTTTGTGGCGTTGACACCGGTTTTCATGGGATTGGACTTTGCAATAGCGGAACCGGCATAAGCCGCCAAGGCAACGGGGGGAGTGATATCTGCCACGATACCGAAGTAGAACACGAAGAAGTGTGCTGCCACGGTGGGGAATCCCAACTGAACCAAGATGGGAGCGCAGGTGGAAGCCATGATGCAGTAGTTTGCAGTGGTGGGAACACCCATGCCCAGGATAATGCAGCAAATCATGGTCAGCAGCAAGCCAATGATGGTGGCATTGCCGGCCACGGAAACGATGGCATTGATGAGGATAGATGCCAAACCGGTAACGGTAATGCAACCGGCGATCATACCAGCCATAGCGCAAGCCACAGCCACGGTGATAGCGCCCTTAGCACCGGCCATCAAGGCATCAATTGCGGAGCTGACAGAAGCCTTAACGGTAGCCCACAGCACAGCGCCAAAGCCCTTGCCGTTTGCCTCAGCTATGTTTGTTGTCAGCAGATTGATGAAACCAATGACAAATGCAGCCAAGATAGACAGAGCTGCGGAAGATGCCATGGTCTTGCTACCACTGGCCACCAGCCAGACCAGCAGCACCAAAGGCAGAATCAAATAGCAGTTCTTGCCCAAATAGCTCCACTTGGGCAGCTCATTGCGTGCAATACCCTTCAGGCCCAGCTTCTTTGCCTCCAGATGGACGGCAATGAAGATACCGGCAAAGTACAAAACAGCAGGCAGAATTGCCTTGACCGCCACATCCTTGTAAGGCAAGCCCATATACTCTGCCATCAGGAAGGCGGCAGCACCCATGATGGGCGGCATGATCTGACCGCCGGTAGAGGAAGCTGCCTCGACAGCGCCGGCAAACTCAGGCTTATAACCTGTCTTCTTCATCATGGGAATGGTCACAGAGCCGGTGGTCACCGTGTTACCCACGGAAGAGCCGGACACCATGCCGCACAGAGCAGAGGAGATGACCGCCACCTTAGCAGGGCCGCCGCTGGACCAACCAGCCAGACGGTTTGCAAAGGAGATGAAGAAATTGGAAATACCGGTACGCTCCAGGAATGCACCGAAGATGATGAACAGAACAATGTAAGTATAGCACACATTGATGGGCGTACCCAGAACACCGGAAGTCTTATAGAACAACTTATAGATGATGTTCTTGAGTGCCATGTAGAAATCGGGGTTATAGGAAAGCTGATTATAGAATGCATAGATCAGCAATGCACCCACCACGCACAAAATGGGGATACCCACGCAGCGACGGCACAGCTCCATCAAAATCAAGATGCCCACCACGCCGATGATCACATGGATCGGCGTAATCATGGTAGCCAGCTTGATGATAGACAGCGCATTGGCAGCATAATAGAAGAAGCAGCCGGCGCCGATGACCATCAGCACAATATCATACCACGGAATACAGTTGACCTTAGCACTGCCCTTCTTGGCAGGGTAGGTCAGGAAACCCAACACCACAATGCAGCCCAGGAACAAGGTCAAGCGTACCTCAGGCAGCGCCGTGGAGAACAGCGTCATATACAGACAGTACAGAGAGAAGATTGCCATGATCGCCGTAATGATGATCTTGGGCGTTCCCTCCCAAATGCGAGTAGCGGACTCGCGGTCATACTTACGCATGACTTCGTCGAGATTGGTGGCATTATCGTCTGTCGCCACAGCGGTAGCATCCACAGCCGGTGCCTGCTCGACTTTTTTCTTAAACAAACTCAACAGAAGCCCTCCTTCATTTATTGATAAAGACAGCGAGGACTACGGCAGGAATCCTGCCGTAGCCTCGTGATAAGTTCGCTTTGTGTCAGAACCTTGTTGAAAATTACTTGCCAGCAACAGTCAGATCGTGCTCAGCGAAGTACTTCACAGCACCGGCGTGGTAAGGCACGGAGGTGATGGAAGCTGCGTAATCCAGGCTCAGCTCAGCATACTTAGCATGGTTGTCAACCAGGTTGGGAGCGTTATCGAAGATATCTGCGCACAGAGCGTAAACAGCATCCTCGGACACATCGTCACGAGCCAGAATGACAGCGCCCACGCCAACGGTGGTCACATCGTTATCGGTGCCATAGACATCAGCCTTGATGGTGCAGGGAGCATAGTAGGGAGAAGACTCCAGCAGCTTGTCAACATGCTCCTTATCCAAGGAAACCAAAGACACATCCTTGGTGGTAGCCAAGTCAGTAATAGCAGTGGTGGGAGCGCCTGCAACAACGAATGCTGCATCGATCTTGCCATCCTTCAAAGAGTCAGCGCTGTCGCCGAAGCCCTGATAGGTGGGGGTGATATCTTCCTCGGTCAAACCGTAAACACCCAGGATGTCGATAGCGTTGAAGTACACGCCGGAACCTGCATCGCCGATAGAAACATTCTTGCCCTTCAGGTCAGCAACAGTCTTGATGCTGGGATCGCAGGTAACGATCTGAACCTGCTCGGTATACAGAGCAGCCACGGTGGAGAAGCAGTCAACCTTGCTGTCGAACAGGTTGGTGCCTTCGTAAGCGTAAGCCATAACATCGGACTGGCAGAAAGCCAACTCAGCGTTGCCGGCCTGCAGCTCTTCCACATTAGCCTGAGAACCGTTACCAACCAAGCCAACGACATCGATGCCGGCGTTGTTGGTAGCGTGCTGTGCGATAACACTGCCGAAAGCATAATAAGTGCCGGACTCGCCACCGGTAACGAAACGCAGCTTGCTGCCGCCATTGTCTTCACTACCGCCACCGCAAGCCACCAGGCTCAATGCCATGACCAGTGCCAAAATCAGTGCAGAAATCTTTTTCATGGTATGATTCTCCTTTTCGAATTTTATTTTATGCAGGGATTTTTCAATTTACAAAGACAGTATAACGCATTTTGTTCTTGTTTGCAAGTACATTTTTGCGGTTATTCATATCAAGCGCCTCTGCCTTGCGTTTTGACGGCTTTTCTTGCGAAATGTGAATTTTAAGAAAGAAAAATCTTGCAAAAATGACACCATGCGCTTTTGCAGCGCAAAAAGTGCGCCGGCAAACTGCCGTGCGCACTTTTTTATGCACTATTTTATTTCTTTGCCTTGGTATCGATCACTTCATGCAGCATAGCGGTGAAATCTGCCATGGACATTGCACCCAGATCGCCATCGGCACGATGGCGGGGAGATACGGTACCATTCTCCATATCACGGTCACCCACAACGACCATATAGGGGACCTTCTCCATCTGTGCGTCACGGATCTTCTTACCGATCTTCTCATTGCGGTAATCAATATCCACACGGATGCCTTCGTTCTCCAACTGCTTGGCAGCATCAGCGCAGTAGTCAGCAGCACGATCGGTGACGGGCAGGAAGCGAACCTGCTCAGGAGCCATCCAAGTAGGCAGAGCACCGGCATATTCCTCGATCAAGTAAGCCAGCGTACGCTCATAGCAGCCCAAAGAAGTACGGTGGATGATGTAAGGCAGCGCCTTTTCACCGTTCTCATCAATATAGTACATACCGAAACGCTGAGCCAGCAGCATATCGATCTGAATGGTGACCAAGGTGTCTTCCTTGCCGTACACATTGTGGTACTGAATGTCCAGCTTAGGACCGTAGAAAGCAGCCTCGTCAATACCGATCTCGTACTTCACGTCCAGATCGTCCAAAATCTCGCCCATGACACGCTGTGCCTCGTTCCACTGCTCAGCGGTACCCTCATACTTGTTGTTGGGGTTAGCAGGATCCCACTGGGAGAAACGGAAGGTGCACTTATCCAGCATACCAACAGTACTCAAGAAGTACTTAGCCAGCTCCAAGCAGCCCTTGAACTCCTCTTCCAACTGATCGGGACGCAGCACCAGGTGACCCTCGGAAATGGTGAACTGGCGAACACGGATCAAACCGTGCATCTCGCCGGAATCCTCGTTGCGGAACAGCGTGGAGGTCTCACCCAAGCGCATGGGCAGGTCACGGTAGGAACGCTGACGGTTCAGATATACCTGATACTGGAAGGGGCAGGTCATGGGACGCATGGCAAAGCACTCCTTGGTCTCATCATACGGATCGCCCAGAATGAACATACCGTCCAGATAGTGATCCCAGTGACCGGAGATGCGATACAGATCACGCTTTGCCATCAAAGGCGTCTTGGTCAGCAGATAGCCGGCCTTCTGCTCCACATCTTCCACCCAGCGCTGCAGCAGCTGCACCACGCGAGCGCCCTTGAGCAGCAGAATGGGCAGGCCCTGACCGATGGAATCCACAGTGGAGAAATACTCCAAGTCACGGCCCAGCTTATTGTGGTCACGCTTCAATGCTTCTTCACGCTGCTTGATATACTCGTCCAGCTCGTCCTTCTTGGGGAAGGCAACGGCGTAGATACGCTGCAGCATCTTGCGGTTGGAATCGCCACGCCAGTAGGCACCG
Organism: Vescimonas sp.; assembly: GCA_045617685.1. Classification (GTDB taxonomy): domain Bacteria; phylum Bacillota; class Clostridia; order Oscillospirales; family Oscillospiraceae; genus Vescimonas. Next base: position 66,884 of record JAZLJB010000032.1, on the reverse strand, counting down.
CAGCATTGGGTCAGCTTGATGGCGTTGCCCTTGATGCGGCCGGTGGAGTCCAGATGGGGGCCTGCGCACAGATCCACGAACTCACCCTGACGATAGAAACTGATGACGGCATCGATGGGCAGGTCATTGATCAGCTCCACCTTGTAAGGCTCTTCCTTCTCTTCCATGAACTTGATGGCTTCCTCGCGAGGCAGCTCAAAGCGCTCCAGCTTCAGCTTTTCCTTGCAGATCTTGCGCATTTCCGCTTCCAGAGCGTCCATGTGCTCCTGAGTGAAGTTGAACGGTGCGTCGAAGTCATAGTAAAAGCCGTTGTCGATGGAAGGACCGATGGCCAGCTTTACCTCAGGATACAAACGCTTCACAGCCTGTGCCAGAACATGGGAACAGGTGTGCCAATAGGTCTTGCGATACTCCTTGTTTTCAAAGGTATACATGTTGTCAGACATAATTCTTCCTCCTTTTGATATGGGGGTGAATAAAAAAAGCTTCACCCCTGATTGTTCAGGGGTGAAGCATTATACTCCACGGTTCCACCCTGCTTACGGCAAAAAATGCCGTCGCTCGTGCTCTCTGTAACGGGAGAAGTCCGTCCCAGCCTACAAAACTTCGGTGGGCAGCTCGAAGGTGGTGACCGACCCTGCATCTCAACTGAGCCTCTTGCACCAAATGAAGCCCTCTCTGTAAGTGTTCGGCAGGCGGTGTCCTTGTCATAGCCTTTTCAAAATAATTACCTTGAATATATCACTCTTTTTTTGTGTTGTCAATCATTTTGCAGGATCATTTTTTCTAATTCTTCCGCAGTATCGGCAATCTGCTCCACGCCATGTTCTATCAGGCATTGCCGGCTGCGAAAGCCCCACGAAACGCCGATGTGCGCTACACCTGCATTGCGTGCCGTGGCGGCATCCACCTCGCTGTCACCGATATAGACAGCCTTTTCTTTTTCCACGCCCACTTCGCTCAGTGCGTGGTACACCATGTCCGGTGCCGGTTTGTGGGGAATACCCATGCGCTGTCCGAATGCCGGCACGCCGGGGAAAAACTTTTGCGCCAGTTCTCGTGTGGCTTCATCCGGCTTGTTGGATACAATTGCCACCTTGCATCCGGCATGGCGCAAATAATCCAAAAGATCCACCAAGCCCTCATAAGGTGCGGTTTTGATGCAGGAATGTGTGTGATAATAGGACTTGTACTCGGCGAATATTTCTTCAAACCGAGGGGTGTTTTCGCCCTCCGCCAAGGAGTCAGCCACCAGCCTTCGTGCGCCGTTTCCGGTGGCAGCCACCACTTCCTGCTGCGTCCGCAGCGGCAGGTGGAATAATTCCATCGTGTGGTTCACCGCATCCGTCAAATCGGCCACTGTATTGAGCAATGTGCCGTCCATATCGAATAAAATTGCCTGATAACTCATGTTTCTGCGCTCCTTATCTTCTCATTCACCTTGTCTGTCAGCAGGTGCGGCAGCAGTAAGCTGCCCAAAACCAGCAAAATGCCCACGATATCCCACGCCGTCATTTTTTCATGTAATATCAGGGCGCCCGTGGTAGCCGCCGTTACCTCGCAGCTCATAATGGCGAAAAACAGCACGCCCAATACCATGCCCCGCCAGAGGGGGGAGCGTTTGATGTGTAAAAGCCGTCGGCAGAAGACGATTGCCAGTAAAATAAACGCTGTCAGAAAGCGGAGGAACAGCAGGTTGAATGTACCCATTTCACGCAGGCAGAACTTGGTGAAGATCAATGATGTGGCACGCACGGCGATCACGCCAGTCGGCAACCATTGCGCACTTTTCTTCGTCATCCGTCCCCACCTAGGTTCTTTTTGTCCTGACAGCAGTATACACCCGAATACCGTGGTAGTAAAGCAGCAAGCGGAGTTAACAGTGACCTTTACACAAATCAAAGCACGCCGGAAAATTTCCCGGCGTGCTTTTAGTATGTCATTTACACATTGAATCGAAAGTAGATCATATCGCCATCCTTGACCACATACTCCTTACCTTCGCTGCGCAGCAGGCCCTTTTCCTTTGCGGCGGATACACTGCCACAGGCGATCATCTCAGCGAAATTGATGGTCTCGGCACGGATAAAGCCACGCTCAATATCGGAGTGGATCTTACCGGCAGCCTGAGGTGCTTTGGTGCCCTTGCGGATGGTCCATGCGCGGCACTCATCGGAGCCGTAGGTCAGGAAAGAGATCAAGCCCAGCAGATCGTAAGAGCACTGGATCAGGCGGTCCAGTCCGGACTTCTCAATGCCCAGCTCCTCCAAGAACATGGCACGGTCATCCTCGTCCAGCTCAGCGATTTCCTGCTCCATCTTAGCGCAGATAGGCAGCACCTGTGCGCCCTCTTTCTCGGCCAGTTCCTTGACCATGTGGAAATACTTGTTGTTTTCCTGATCGGCAAAGCCCTCCTCATCCATGTTGGCAGCATAGATGATGGGTTTCAAACTCAGCAGATCGGAGGTGGCGATCAGCGCCATGTCATCGTCAGAGCAATCAAAGGTACGGGCAGATGCGCCGCCATTCAGGTGCTCCGCCAGTGCCTTGAAAACCTCCGCCTCACGCAGGAACTTCTTGTCGCCCTTGGCGGCCTTGGTCGCCTTTTCAATACGGCGATTGACCATCTCCAAGTCAGCCATCACCAGCTCCATGTCAATGGTCTCAATGTCGCCCAGCGGATCCACCGGCACATTGGTGCCGGCATCGGCCACCACATGCATGATGTTCTCATCGTCAAAACAGCGTACCACATGCACGATGGCATCTGTGCGGCGGATGTTCTCCAAAAACTTGTTGCCCAGGCCCGCACCCTGAGATGCGCCCTTGACCAGACCGGCAATGTCCACGAACTCGATCACTGCAGGGGTCTTTTTGTCGGGATTGTACATCTCGGCCAGCTTGTCCAGTCGCTCGTCCGGCACTGCCACCACGCCCACATTGGGCTCGATGGTGCAAAACGGATAGTTGGCGCTTTCCGCACCAGCATTGGTAATAGCATTAAACAGGGTCGATTTGCCCACATTGGGCAGACCCACGATACCTAATTTCATAAAGGAAATCCTCCCTATTCTGTTCTAAATCAGTATTGTACCATTTTATCAGTGTAAGTGCAAGGCGGCAGAGAAAGAAACCCATTCCGTTTTTGCACGCAAAAGACAAGATGCCACAGACATCTTGTCTTTTGCGTGCCGTTACTGTGTGTGGTTTTCGTTTCCGCTAACATCCGTCCACCGCAACTGGAACAGGATGCCTGCCTCAGGCATTACATGGATTCGATCTTATTGCCGATAATGCCGATAATGCGGTCATAAAACTCCGTTTGTTTGGGCTTTCTCACCAGCTTATTAAAGCTGTTGCACACAGCCACCGGTGCCCAGCGATGTCCGTTTCTTTTCAGGTAGGTGTGGCAGGGAATATAATTGTTCTCCGCCAGGATGACCTTGCCGTCAGCATTTCTCTGCAATCTGATCCGCACGATAACAGAGTCGGGATTTTCCGGAATCTGACGCATAATGGACTGGAAGTTGCCCACAGAATAGAAACAAGGCACTTTTCGTCCGTCCTTCGATACCAGCACATCGTACATCTGCAGCACATGGGGATTGGCACCTATCACATAATCTGCACCGGCATCTACAATTTCCTGCGCCTCTTTGATCTGTGCCTTGGTTGGCTTACGATAGTTTTTCAGGCCCCAGTGCATATAGGCTATGATGTATTCTGCACCGGCTGCTCTGCACGCCGCAATATCCTGTGCAGCCTTTTCCGGTGTAAAGATGTTCAGCAAGCTGTCCTTTTCGTCTTTGCTCCAATCGGAGTCCTTGCCGTTGAAGCCCGTTGCTTTGGTCATATAGGCGAGATAGCCCACCTTGATCCCGTTCACATTTGCGATAAAGAATCTCGGCTCCTCCGCAGACTTGAACGCACCGGTGCGGGCGAATTGATAGCGATCCACCTGATCGATGGTCTCCAGCAGAGCCCGTGTTCCGCCGTCGCAGTTGTGGTTGTTTGCCATGACGAGTGCATCAAATCTGCCGTACTTGACGGCATCCAGATATCTGGAGGTTGCGTTGCAGTTGTTCATGTTGTTGATGTAAGTCTCATCCAGCATATAGGGCCAACCCGCGGCCAGAAGCGTCTCCAGATTGCCCACAGCAAGGTCGGCGCTTCTCATGATGCCACGGCAATACTCATAGCTGTCATTGAAATTCCAACCCTCAACCTCGCTCCATTGTGTTTCCATCTGCTTTTTGCCGCACATCATATCGCCCACCATCATGATAACGGCATCATTGGTGTCAGCAGGTGTATTCTGCTCCCAGCAGCCGCTTGCCGCATTGAAGTGATAGCGTGCCGTGATTTCACCCAGTGGCTCGCAGGCCTTGCGGTCTACGATGACATCGGTCGTCGCCGACTGCTGATACGCCTTCGTTGCGCAGGTAATGTTGCATCTGCCACTGGAAACAGCGGTGATCGTACCGTCTGCTGCCACTGTAGCCACAGCCTCATTGTCAGAGCTCCACTGGGCATCCTCCGGCTCACCCCATCCGATGAATGCACGCATCGTTCTTGTGGTGCCGGAATACATGTAGGTTTCCTTCCGCTCTAAAAGCAGGTCGTCACGGTAGGTGGCAGCCTTAGGCTCGATCATATCGCTGTAAGTAACGGAACCATCCGGTTGGTTCATAAAGCTTCGAACGGTATAGTACACTTCCTTCTTGGAATGGTCAAATTCTATATCAAGATATGTTCCGACTCTTCGTGATTCGATCTTTGCAATCTTTTCAAATGAGCCATCCGGGCTGTAGCTGCGGAACACTTCATATCCGTCTGCACGCTCCAGCTTTTTCCAATAGAACTCGATGCCTTCTTTTGTAATCGCAGATATCTTCGTTCCATAGGGAGTCTCCGGCTGGTTACTCTCCGCTTCCTGTGCTGCTTTCTCCTTCTTCTGTGCCTCGTCTGCTTCTTTCTTCCGCTGCACAGCCTCGGCTGCCTTAGCGCAGAGAGCAGCGACCTTTCCCATGTCATGGCTGCATGCAATACCGTGTCTTGCAGCGTATGCCGCAGCATAGCTGTCCTTTCCACAGATAATGCTGACCTGTTCGCTGCCGTCAAAGGCGTTTTCCTCGATCTGTCTGATCGAATCGGGAATGGCAATCACACGCAGGGCAGGGCAATCAGCAAATGCCTGCTCGCCAATGTGCAGGCAGCCTTCTGCGATTGCAGCGCTTGTAAGCTCCTTGCAATTTGCAAAGGCTCTGTCACCGATGTACTTTGCTCCGGGCAGTACGATTTCCTTCAGCGTCTTGGCATTTTCAAAAGCACCCTGTGCTATGCACTCAACGGAGCTCGGCAGGTATATCTCTGCTGCTCTCGCATTCTTAAACGCTCCGCGGCCGATGGTTCTTACGGGTACGTCGCCAATCTTAGTAGGGATTGACATGGTTGCCTCCGACTGCTTTACACCCGTTACGGAGCAGCCGTAGTCTTCCACCACCTTGAATGACAAACCGCTGTCAGTAGCTGACTTGGCATTTATCGTGGTCTCGTCTACCAGATAATAATCCGTGCCATATACCTCGTCCAGCACATAGGAGAACTTCATACCGTGACTGGCCTTGTAGCACAGCAGGTCCTGATCCTTCGTATCCTCCTTGATCCATCTGATCAATTCGGCAGAGTCGGTCGTATGTCTGCACGGAACACCGGCTTTTGCGCATTCTTCATAAGCAAATCTACTTTCCGGTCCATAGAAGAATGCCTCGTCCACAGTGCCAAGCTCTGCAACAGCCTGACCGATCCGGCGATGCGACTCTTCTGAAATTGCGCCCAACTCAAGTACATCGCCCAGCACGGCAATTTTCCGCTTGCCTTCTGCAACGCCGATTGTCCCCATGGTGCGCAGTATGCCTTTTATGGAGTCTTCCGACGCATTGTAGCAGTCCAGATAAACATGCTGTCCGCCCAGCCAGGTCAGATTCTGGCGCACGCCGCTGGTCTTATAGGTGGCAATTGCCTTCACAATGGTCTCTCGATCGATTCCCAGCGCCACACCTACTGCAAAGGCAGCCAGTGCATTCGAAACATTGTGCAAACCGACGGCATTCAGCACAACAGGCGTTCTTCTGCCGTCCTTTTCCAGCACATCAAACAACACCTGTCCGTCCTTTTCAACAATAGAATCGCTGTAAAAATCAGCGTTGGGATCTTCCATTGCATAGCTGACGATCTTGTGCTGATACGGTGCTTTCTTCAGCAGCGGATCATCCCAGTTGATGACGCCGATTGCTCCGGGTGCGGCATGGCGATCCAGTGCCGTCTTTTCATAAAGCAAAAATTCTTTTCGGCCGTCGTATTTTTCCAGATGGACATTTTTGATGTTTGTAATAATAAAGATATCCGGTTCCAGAATTCGTGAGCTGCGCTCCAACTGCCCTAAGAAAGATCCGGATGCCTCTTGCAAATACACCTCGTGTTCAGGCTTCAGATTGTAAACAATACCGCTGATCTGCCATGTGGTGTTCTGGTTTCCCTCAATTTTATACATTCTTTTACCGGCGCCCGTAACACGGCCCACCATATCAGAGGTCGAGGTCTTACCCACGCTGCCGGAAATACCGATAACCTTGGCATCAAAGTTCTTGCGCCAGAGATGTGACATATCCAGCACATAGGTGCCGATATAGCGGCAGGGAACAAACGGCACACCGGTCTCTGCGAAAGCAGCCTCAGCCTTCGGATAGCCGATAATGCAAAGCGGCTTCTGCTTTTTTACACGCTCAGGATTGACATACTTTTTCTCCACGCAGAAAAACACGCCATCCGGCTTGCAGTGAGTGGGTCGGAAAGCGATCTTTCCCACAAGGTTATCCTCACGCTTCAGCAGCTCATCCGGAATGTCGACCTGCAAATAGTCCGCAATGGTCTGGAATGTAATCACACCCGACTTGATCTGTTGAATCGCACGCTTTTGCCGCTCTGAGAAGAACATGTTGTCTATTCTCTCTCGATCGATCTGCTCAGGCAAAGCCGGTGCGGCCCCCTGACCGTTCATATATGCTGCGATCTTGTCTGCGCATCCGCTTTTATAATCACGCCAGATATCCGCTTTTGCTAACAGCATAAAGGGGATTCCCTTTTCCGCTTTAAGCGCTTCCAATCTGGTGATGGCCTCATAGTGATCCCATCCTGTTTTTCCCATTACCGCACGAATGGCAGAAATTTGCTTTTTGTCCAGTTCTTTTAACATCTGCATCATCCACTCCTTTATTCCGTATATAAATCGGATGCTCGTTCAAACCGATGTAGTTCTTGTATTTCTGTGTATATTTACTGCATTATATACTCTATATTTTACTCGACATGACAAATAAAATCAACCCATTTTGCTTTTTATACTTTCTTTTCCTTGCGTTTTTGACATGCGTATGATACATTTTTACTAATACCTTTTGCAGCGTTTTCCAGTATTTTCAATACTTTAAGGAGGGATTTTATGCGCAATATTCACTCACTCGCCAAAAAACTCACCACCCTTTTGCTGGCTTTTGTCCTTGTTTTTTCTGTTTCTGTCACCGCCAATGCCGCCACAACGCCAGGCACCATCTCCGGTGTTGCCAACTATAAAAGCGGCATCAAGGTCACTTGGAACACCGATTCAAAGAAGGCTGGCTATATCATTTACCGTCGGTCCGGTTCCTCTACCACATGGAAAAATGTAAAGAAAATAACCTCGAAAACCACCTCCAACTGGACGGATACCTCGGTAACCAACGGAACGAAGTATGTCTATAAGGTGTGCTCCTATAAGGGCTCCACCATTACCAAGAGCACCACCGCCAAGACAATTTATCGCCTTTCCACCCCCACCATGACACTTGAAGCGCCGTATGCCGGTGCCATCAAGGTTACAAGCAACAGCAATTCCGCTGTGTCCGGCTATCAGATCAAATATTCTGCCTCCAGCAGCTTTTCAAGCGCCAAGACGATCACGGTTTCTGATGTAAAAACCCTGAAAAAGGCTATTGATGGTCTGAGCTGCGGCAAGAAGTACTATGTCAAGATTCGCTCCTTCAAAACTGTTTCCGGCACAAAGTATTACAGTGGCTATTGCGCAAGCAAAGCGCTTACCACCACCAGCCCCCAGACTACATATACAACAAATATGTCCACAACGCTGTACACGAAAGCTTCCACCTCGTCTGACACCATCACGATTAAGTATAAGACCCCGGTGTCTATGTACGGTCATTACAAGATTTGCGACAACGGTGTGTGGGAGAAAGTGAAGTATAACAGCAAGATCTATTATGTATGGGTCAAAAGCGGCGATACCAAGTTCTCCAAGTCCGCCGGCTCATATAACTATAAAACCAGCTCCACCACAACCTATCAGAACGCTGTCATCGACAAGGCTCTGGAAGTCAAGGATTGGCCCACTGAATATGCCCACGGTCAGTCAAAAGGTGTAAAAAACGCCAACGGCAAATACGGCTTTGATTGCTCTGGTCTGGTTTCCTACATTACCAACACCGCAATGCAGAAAAGCTGCCCCGCCTACTATGTTTCCTATGACCTGAAGAAATTATATGAAACAAACAGTATCCTTAATACGGGCTATTCCTCTGAATTGAAGGCCAAAACCGTATGCACCAAAATTGACCTCAGCAAGATGCAGGCCGGTGATGTGATCTTCTTCGATTTGCCCAGCATGAGCAACCGCGACGGCTTGTCCTATGACCATTGCGGCATCTATCTGGGTAACAATGAGTTTATTCACAGCGCCAACTCAGCCAGCGGGGGCGGTGTAACCATCATGCCTCTCGAGGGTGATTATAGTAAGGGTTTCCTCAAGGTAATCCGAGTCCTTCCCCAATCGATTTCCCCCATCAACGAGAGTTATTACGTCAACTCCGCCAGCGCACTTCCTGTGTATAGCAAGATGGATAAGTCTTCCACCGTCAAGAGCAATCTTTCCACCGAAACACCCATAACTCTGAAGTACATCTCCTGTGAGGGTAAATGGGCTTATATCGGCTACGATAGCGGCAAGGTCGGCTTTGTCGAAACAGCAAAAATCTCCAATACTTCGAACCTGAACGAGAATCGCTGGGTAGTGGCAGTCAAGCTCAAGCTGTATCAGAACGCCACCACCAGCAGCGATTCCATCGAGGTCTGCGGCTTGACCCCCATCGTCTATGACGGCCAGGTCGGCACCGGCAATTATTATAAGGTCACCTATGAGGGTCAGCGGTATTATGTATATACCACTGGCGGCATCGACTCCGTTCTGACCGCTGATCTGGACAGCTTCATGGCCGGTATCGAAAGCCGTACACTTGCCTCCGATGCCAGTGTGTTTGCTGCACCCAACGACGCCAGCGAAAGGCTGATAAAACTGTCTGCCGAAACTTCACTTCGTGTCTTAGCCTATTCCGCTTCGAACACCTGGGCATTGGTCATGACCGATGACGGCAGCACCGGCTATATGTTGGTGAAACATTTTACTCCCTCCGCCGAGTAAAGTAAATTTAATACAATGCGCAAAACAGCTTGCCGTCTGCAGATCGCAGGCGGCAAACTGCTTTATTTTGTCTATCCGCCATCGCCATCGCCATCTCCATCGACAATGGCGATATTTTTGTCCGAAAAGCGCAAGAGCGCACATTGCCACTGTATGAAAAATATGGTATGATGTGGGAAATGAACTGCAGGAGGCACCGCCATGAACGCAAAGGATTGTATCACGCAGCGCAGAAGCTGCCGCAAATATCAAAGTAAGGCCGTTGATCACGAAACCATCCGCAGCATTGTGGAGCTGTGCCGTTTTGCACCCAGCTGGAAAAATACGCAAATCGCCCGCTACACGATTGTGGAGGATCCTGCACTGAAGGATGATATTGCCGCACAGTGCGTGTTGGGTCTGGCGTTCAACACCAAGACCTTGCAGCGTGCCACCGCCATGGTAGTGCTGAGCTACGAAACGGGTTTGTCCGGCCGTGAAGCGGATGGCTCACTGACGCAGCCCGACGGCGAAAAGTGGGAGATGTTTGACGCCGGCATCGCAGCGCAGACCTTCTGTCTGGCCGCCCGTGAGCACGATGTGGGCACCTGCATCATCGGCGTGTTTGATGATAAAGCCGTTCACGAAAAGTTGGGGCTGCCGGAAAACCAGAAAGTCGCCTGCTTGATCGCCCTCGGCTATCCCGAAGAGTGGAAATCCGCTCCTGCCCGCAAGGCTGTGGATGAGATTCTGTCTTTCCGCTAAGCCATGGAGAAGTTAGATAGATTGTGGTCGGGCGGCTATGAGTTCATCTTTGATGACACACTGTTTCAGCCGTCTACCGACTCGTTTTTATTGGGCGCATTCCCGCATCTCAAGCGCAATATGAATGTATGTGATCTGGGTGCCGGCAGTGGTCTTTTGAGCCTTTTGTTGTTGGCCCGTGAGCCGTCGCTTCATGTGACCAATGTGGAAATTCAGGAACGAGCCTGCGCTTTGGCGCAGCGCAATGCAGAGAAAAATCAGCTCACAGAGCGGATTACCGTGCTGCAGGCCGACCTTACCCAGCCGAAAGAGCTGCCCACGGCCAGCACCTTTGACCTCATCATTGCCAATCCCCCGTATTTTTCCACCGCCTCCGGTGCCGTTTCCGCCGACAGTGCTCGCCGCACGGCACGCTCCGAGTGTGCCTGCACATTGGATGATCTGTGTGCCGCTGCCATGCGCTTATTGCGCAGCGGTGGTCAGTTCTGTCTGGTGTTCCGCATTGAGCGTATGGTGGAATTGCTGCTTGCACTGCGCTCCCACCGTTTGGAGCCGAAACGCCTGCGCTTTGTGCAAAACAAGGCCGATAGCGCTCCGTCTTTACTGCTGTTGGAGGCACGCAAGGACGGTCACGATGGGCTGCGTATAGAGCCGCCGCTGGTTCTGCGTACAGCGGACGGGCAAGAAACAGACGAACTCAAACGCATTTATTTCAAGGACAAGGAGTAATCAACATGGCTGGTATGCTATATTTGGTGGCAACCCCCATCGGTAATCTGAGCGATTTTTCACCCCGTGCGGTGGAAACCCTGCAAAATGCCGATTTTATCGCCGCCGAGGACACCCGTGTATCGCTGAAACTGACAAACCATTTTGATATCAAAAAGCCCATGGTCAGTTACCATGAGCATAACCGTGCCGCCGCCGGGCAGATGATTTTAGAGCGTCTGCAAAGCGGCGAGGTCTGCGCCTTAGTCACCGATGCAGGCACGCCTGCCATCAGCGATCCCGGCGAGGATCTGGTGCGTTTGTGCGCCGAAAACGGCATCACCGTGCAGTCTATCCCCGGCTGCTGCGCTTGTATCACAGCGCTAAGCGTATCCGGACTTCCCACCCGCCGTTTCACGTTCGAGGGTTTCCTCTCCGCTAATAAAAAAGAGCGCCGTGAACAGTTGGAATCTCTCAGCGGCGAAGAGCGCACCATGGTGTTCCACGAGGCGCCCCATAAGCTGCGTGGAACACTGGGCGATATGCTGACTATCTTGGGCGACCGCAAGATCGCACTGTGCCGTGAGCTGACCAAGCTGCACGAGGATACCATGCGCACCACGCTCAGCGGTGCCGTGGAGTTCTATCAGCAAAGCGAACCACGAGGTGAATATGTTTTGGTGGTGGAGGGTCGTGAAAAAGCATCGGGTCCCGCCGTCACCTTGGAAGATGGCGTTGCCATGGTCCTTACCCGCCGTGAAAACGGCATGCGCATGAAAGATGCCGTACGACAGGTGGCAGATGACACCGGTCTTAACCGCAACGAGCTATACGATGCGGTGCTGAAAGCCTGAACATGCAGGACACCCCACAAAAGTGGGGTGTCTTTTTTTGTGCCGTCCGTCATATACTCCCACGAAAGGAAGTGTGGACATGGCAATGGCTTGGGTATGGACAGCGATGGTATCGCTGTCACTGATCGTAGGATTGTTGACCGGCAATATTTCCGCCGTTGGCACTGCCGCTATGGAAGGTGCCTCAGCGGCGGTAGATTTGTGTTTGGGTATGCTTGGCGCCATGTGTTTGTGGATGGGCATCATGGAGATCATGCAGCGTGCCGGTTTGAGTCAAGGACTCTCTCGCCTCTTTCGCCCATTCCTGCGGCGATTACTGCCCCGTGCCAGCCGTGATACAGAAACATTGGCAGCGGTATCTGCCAATTTATCCGCCAATTTTTTGGGACTCGGCAATGCCGCAACGCCGTTGGGCATTCGTGCCGCACGGCGCATGGCACGTGGCACGGAGGGTGTCGCCAGCGATGAGCTGTGCCGTTTGGTGGTGCTGAACACCGCCTCGATCCAGCTGCTGCCCACCACCATTGCCAGCGTGCGCACCGCCTGCGGCTGCGCCACGCCCTTTGACATTCTGCCTGCCGTGTGGATTTCCTCAGTGGTATCGGTATCTGCCGGCTTAGCGATGGCATGGCTCTTGGGCAAGCTCTGGAGGTCATAGCCGTGGATATTTCTTCGTTGATGATCCCCGCCATTCTTGCCGGTGTCGCTTTGTTTGCGCTGTGCAAAAAGGTGGATGTTTACAGCGCACTCACCAGTGGTGCCGGAGAGGGATTGGGCGTCATGGTGAAAATTTTTCCCGCCTTGGTGGCACTGTTAACAGCGGTCTATATGTTCCGTGCCTCCGGCGCCATGGATTATCTGACCTCGTTTTTGTCGCCCCTTCTGGAGCGTTTGGGCATTCCGCCGGAAACCACGGCGATCTTGCTGCTGCGTCCCATCAGCGGCTCAGGAGCGTTGGCGGTAGGCAGTGATCTGATGCAGCGCTACGGCCCCGATTCCCTGATCGGGCGCACAGCGGCGGTAATGCTGGGCTGCACAGAAACCACCTTTTATACCATCGCTGTCTATTTCGGCTCCGCCGGCATTCGCCGCACACGCTTCACCATTCCCGCAGCGCTCACCGCCGATATTGTCGGTTTTCTCAGCGCCGCATGGTGTGTAAAATGGCTTTTTGGCGCATGAAAAAACGGTCACCCGTGGGGTGACCGTTTTTGTTGTGTTGTTTACATCTTTTCCGGTGCGGTGCAGCCGATCAGAGTCATTGCGTTTTTCAGCACAGCACGGGTGGTGTCCGCCAACTTCAAGCGGGCATAGAGCACATCCTCGCTCTCGCCCTTGATGCGGCAGGCATTGTAGAACTTGTGGAATGCAGCTGCCAGCTCCGTCAGGTAACGGTTGATGTGGCTGGGATCATAGTGATTTGCTGCGGAGCGAACCGCCTCGCAGTACTGAGAAAGCTGCTTGATCAGTGCGATCTCCGTATCATCGCTCAGCAAGGTGAAGTCCACATCGCTTGCCTTCGGCACAGCGTAACCGTCAGCTGCCAGATTCTTCAGCAGCGTGCAGATACGGGCATGGGCATACTGCACATAGTACACGGGGTTCTCGCTATCCTCACGCACAGCCAGTCCCAAATCGAACTCCATCTGGGTTTCAGGCTTGGCATTGAAGAAGTAGCGGCAGGCATCCACAGGAACCATATCCAAAAGGTCGGTCAGGGAAACCGCCTTACCGGTACGCTTGGACATACGCACCACTTCGCCGTTCTCCACCAGCTTGACAAGCTGCATCAGCACGATATCCAAACGCTCTTCGCCGTTGAGGCCCAGTGCGTCCATAGCGCCCTTCAAGCGAGCTACATGGCCGTGGTGATCAGCGCCCCAGATGTTGATGACCTTATCAAAATTACGCACAGCGAACTTGTTACGGTGATAGGCAATATCGGCAGCAAAATAGGTGTAGAAACCGTTGGCACGGCGCAGCACATCATCCTTCAGCTCCAGCTTGGCAATGGCCTCATCGGACTTGCCGGCCTTCTTCAGGTTCTCAGCCAAAATACGGGAGGTAGCCAGCCACAGTGCGCCGTCCTTTTCATAGGTATATCCCATATCGCTCAGTGCCTGCACGGATTCAGCTACATAGCCGCTCTCGTGCAGAGAGGACTCGAAGAACCACTGGTCATAATTGATGCCGTAACGCTCCAGATCGGTCTTCATCTTGGGGATATTGTGCTCCAAGCCGAAAGTTGCCAGTGCATCGTGGCGTGTTTTCTCGTCTGCATCCACGAACTTCTCGCCGTGGATCTCATAGAACTTCTTGGCCAGCTCACGAATATCATCGCCATGATAACCGTCCTCGGGAAAAACCACAGCGTCCTCACCCTTGATGATCTGGAAATAGCGAGCTTCCAGACTCTTGGCAAACTTCTCGATCTGATTGCCGGCATCGTTGACATAGAACTCACGCCACACCTCAGCACCGGACTTTTTCAGCACGGATGCCAGGGTATCGCCCAATACACCGCCACGGGCGTTGCCCATGTGCATGGGGCCGGTGGGGTTAGCGGACACAAACTCCACCATGTACCTCTTGCCGCTGAGCATATCGTTCTCGCCGTAGCGCTCACCTTCGTTCTCGATATCCTTGACGGTATCGGCAAACCACTTGTTGCCCAAACGGAAGTTCAGGAAGCCGGGGCCTGCGATCTCCACAGATGTGAAATAGGTGTTTGTCAAATCCATGTTACCGGTGAGAATGGTAGCCACCTCGCGGGGATTTTTACGCATTGCCTTGGCTGCCGCCAGACAGAATGTCGTGGTATAGTCGCCGTTGGTGGTATCCTTGGGGATCTCCACCGAGGGCTTCACGCTAACGCCGCCGGGCAACTGGTCGGCAGCAACCGCCGCCTCATAAGCCTGCAAGGTCAGGCTCAGCACCTGATCCTTGGCGTTTTGGATCATGTTCATGTTTCTCTCTCCTTTATTCTTTCGTCAACTCGATGGTCACGCACAGCGCCGACATCGGCTGCAATCCAACCATCAGTATATATTCCACCGTAATGCTGCCCCATTTTTTACTGCTCAGATCGCAGGCGACCTTCTTGGTCGTCACATTCAGCGTCAGCATGCCCTGCTCCGTGGGAATCTGTGTGACAGTGGCTCTGTTGGGATCCAGCAATAAGCCATAGCCGCCCTCGCCATCGTTTACCAGTACCACACGGTTCATCTTCGTATCCACTTTTACATCGGAGATGATGGGGCTGCCGTCCTCCGTGTTTTTTGCCTCATAATGCACATGCCAGCCGTAGGCGGTCTTTTCCACCGCACCACTGCCCACAAAGCGCAGCTCGTCTGCCACACCGCCGAAATTGGAGCGGCTGGTCACCTTGACCTTTACATTTCCTTCCATGGTTTTCGTCCTCTTTAATACTGGTCAATATTGACAGCACGCACTGCCGGACACTGCGCTGTACCCAAAAAGTGTCCTGCCAAAGCGCCGAAGTCCTCCGGCCGATCGCTGGCATAGAGTATCGTTTCACCCTGCATCTCGTCACGCAGGAGATCTTGCGCCGTCAGTGTGCGTTTCAGTTCCCACGCAGCCTCAGCGCCGGTATCGATCAGCGTCACATCCGGCCCCATGATCTCGCCGATGATATCCATCAGCAGCGGATAGTGGGTGCAGCCTAAGATCAGTGTGTCGATACCGCTTTCTTTCATATCCGCCAGATATTCCCGTGCCACTGTTTCGATCACGATGTCGCCGGGCTGATAGCGTCCGTTTTCCACCAGCGGCACAAACAGCGGGCATGCCTTACCGATGACCTGCACCTGGCTGTCGATGGCGTGGATCATCGCCTCATATGCACCGGAGCGGACAGATGCCGCCGTAGCGATCAGTCCCACACGCTTATTCTTGCTCATCTTCACGGCACGTCGGCAAGCCGGCTCCACCACACCCAGAATGGGCAAATCGCTTTCCGCCTTGAGCTGTGGCAGGGAAGTGGTAGACACCGTGCCGCACGCCACCACGATGGCCTTGATGTCGAATGAGCGCAGGAAACGCACATCCTGTCTGGCGTATTTCAATAAAATTTCTTTACTGCGTCCGCCATAAGGCACACGGGACGTGTCACCGAAGTATATAATGTTTTCACAGGGGAGTATTTTCCGGATCTCACGCACGGCGGTCAAACCGCCCAAACCGGAATCGAATACCCCGATGGGTCTATTATCCATAGCAATTCTCCTTTAACTAATCTATTGTACTATGGAAATCCCTCTTTCACAAGTCAAAATTTGGATGTATTACCCACTTTTTTCAGTAGTAAATCCCCAAGCACCATGATATAATCGAAACAACTACGAAGAACAGGGCAACTGGAGGTGTCACATGGAGATCAAATTAACACAGCGGCAGTTTCGGCGTCTGTTAGATTTGGTGTATATCGGTAACTGGGTGCTCAATTCCACTCGAGGTGATGATCGCATCACGCAGTACGACGAGGTGGAAAGTCAGATCTTTTCCCACTGTCTGAATCACGGCATGACACCGTTGGTAGAGTTATATGATGACAAGATCATCCCCTCCCGTGCCTTTGCCGAGGGCGGCATTCACGAGGCGATCATGGCTTATGAAGATACCATATTTTTTGAAATTCTGGCACAGGAAATGGCATTGCGTGACATGGATGATCCCCCCATCACGCCGGAAAATTATGATGAGATCATCGGTCGCATGAATGAATATCTCTGCGAATTTGAACGCCACGGCACCGATAACATTTCCGTTGAAATAGACGATTAAGCTCTTGCGGAGGTCAGCCTGTTTTGGTTGACCTCTGCCTTATTTTTGTGTTACAATATTTATTGTAATATTTTATTTGAGATACTGGAGGAGGACGAGTCTATGAGCCGCGCTGATGAGATTTTCAGACAGAATTGTCTTGATATTTTGGAAAATGGAGTTTGGGACACAGATCAGGCTGTCCGCCCCCATTGGGATGATGGTACACCCGCCCACACGGTAAAAAAATTCGGTATTGTCAATCGCTATAATCTGGCGGAGGAGTTTCCCATTCTGACACTGCGCCGCACCTACATCAAGTCCTGCGTCGACGAGCTGCTGTGGATCTGGCAGAAAAAGTCCAACGACATCCACGATCTTAACAGCCACATCTGGGACAGCTGGGCCGACGAAAACGGTTCTATCGGCAAGGCTTATGGCTATCAGTTAGGTGTGAAGCATATCTATCCCGAAGGCGAGTTCGATCAGGTGGATCGTGTGCTGTACGACTTGAAGCATAATCCCGCCTCCCGCCGCATTCTGACGAATATCTATAACTTCCAGGATCTTCATGAAATGGGTCTGTATCCCTGCGCTTATTCTATGACCTTCAATGTGTCCGGCAATACCCTGAACGCCATTTTGAATCAGCGCTCTCAGGATATGCTGACCGCCAACAACTGGAACGTGGTGCAGTATAGCGTCCTCGTTCACATGATGGCACAGGCCAGCGGCCTACAGGTAGGCGAGTTGGTCCATGTCATTGCCGACGCCCACATCTATGACCGCCATGTTCCCATCGTGCGTCAGATGCTGGAAAACGAGGGCCGTCCCGCCCCCAAGTTCATCATCGATAAGGATATCACCGATTTCTATCAGTTCACCGGCGACAGCTTCCGTCTGGAGGGTTATGATCCCCATCCCTTCAAGGAAAAGATCCCCGTGGCTATTTGAGGTACTTTCATGAACGCTATTGTCGCTGTATCCGAAAATTTCGGCATCGGCAAGGATAACGACCTGCTGTTCCATATCCATGCCGATCTCAAGCGTTTTAAGGAGCTGACCTCCGGTCATACGGTCATCATGGGCCGCAAGACCTTGCAGAGTCTGCCCGGTGGCCGTGGTCTCCCCAACCGCCGTAATATTGTCATCACCCACGATCCCGACTTTACTGCCGACCGTGCGGAAATCGTCCATTCGTTGGAGGAGGCCATTGCTTTAGCCGACGATGATGCCTTCGTCATCGGCGGCGAGAGTATTTATCGTGCCCTGCTGCCCTATTGCGACAAGGTATATCTCACACAGGTATATGCCACAGGCGATGCCGATGCATTTTTCCCCTCATTGGAGGGTTGGCATATCGACTACGAAAGTGAACTGTTGGAGGAAGATGGTCTTGCCTTCCGCTACATTAATTATGTTCGCTAAAAAATTCTCATAACACAAAACGACCATCCCGTCTGGGATGGTCGTTTTGTGTTATAAGGGGGATGACAGTACTTGAATACTGTGGATAAGGTCAATTTCTATTCTCTATTATAATAATTATTCCTTGCATTTCAAGCTATTTTCCCCATTTTTCTCGACTTTTGTGTAATTGCACAAAAACAGCAACCACTTTTTGTCTATTTTTACAGCTCATTGCAATAATTTTCTATCACGCATGAGAAAAACTTTGATTTATGCTGCATTTTTTCGTTTCCGTTGGCTCGTCATCCACAGCACAACAGTCAATATGGTCGCCAATGCGATCCATTGTGAAACAGAAAGCGGACCGATAAAACCCCTATAGGCATCGCCACGCCAGAATTCAATGATAAATCGGAACACGCCGTAGGATGCCACATATATCGCTGTCAACACGCCGACACGCCGTTCTTTCTTAGATAGGAGCAACAGTACGATGCAAATCAGCAACTCAAATGCCGCCTCCATCAGTTGTACCGGCAGCAGCGGCACGCCGTTGGGTGCTATCGCAGAATTGTGATAGATATGTCCCCACGCCACGCTTTTTCCATAGCAGCAGCCGGTGAAAAAACAGCCCACACGGCCAAAGGCATGGATCCATGGAAAAACCGGCAACAATACACGCTCGATTCCGCCGTAAGCGATATGGTTTCTGCGGCAATAGAGCCATGCGCCCAACAGTGCGCCTAAAAGTCCTCCGTAAAACACAAAACCGGCATATAAATATTTTTGCAAAAACGCCTCTGTTGCCGTGCGCAGGTACGGCCAATCCGCACGGATTGCCGGAATTTGCGTCAAAAGGGACAACAGTTTTGCGCCCAAAAAAGCACCGATGAGACCATATAAGAACGCCAGCTCGATATCTGCCGTATTTTTGTATCCCAGGCGGTGACCACGCCACTCCGCATACCCCCACGCCACAAATGCGCCGGCCATTGTCAGCAAACTATATAGAGGAAATTCTCTTCCCAAAAAAGTGATACTCGCCATCGTCATTCCTCAAAAAAAGAAATCACGCCGCAGCGCAGTGCGGCGTGATGTTTAATACGTTTGTATTACTGAACGCTCTGCATTGCTTCGTTCAAAGCATCCTGCAGCTCACCGGATGCAGCAGCGGAGCCCAAACCGAAAAGAACACATGCTGTGCATGCCGTAAACACAACGCCGCCGATCAAGCCGATCAAAGACAGCACAAAACCAGCCGTGCGAGTACCGCCCGTGAAACCGGCCTTCTTGGACTTGCTGGCCATAATCAGACCGACAATACCCAAAATCACGCTGGCGATAGCGGAAAAGCCGAACCACCACAGAACAACAGCAATAATGCCCAGCACCAAAGATGCCGTAGCCTGACCCTTACCGGGGATCACTTCCGGAGTCTTGTTCATTTCATCCATCTTAAGAAACCTTCCTCTCTCAACTTTTAATATATCTATGTGCTAAAATAGATACCAATATTTTATAGCAGTATCCCATTTCTTGTCAAGTCATTCCTATAACTTGTGTTTTTTCATAAAAGCTGATACAATACAGCAGAAGAAAGGGGGCGACAATATGGCAGATCTGAGCACGAATGTGCGCTACATCAAGGGCATCGGCGAGGCTCGTGCCAAAGCATTGGGCAAGTTGGGCATTTTCACCCTGCGTGATCTGATCTCCTATTTCCCCCGTGGTTATGAAGACCGCACTGTCAGCCGCCCCATTTGCGAGCTGGCCGTTGGCGAAACCGCCTGCGTCACCGCCATGATCGCCGCCGAGCCCACCACGCATCGCATTTCCGGAGGTCGCACGATCGTCAAGGCACGAGCCGTGGATGAAACCGGCGTGTTGGATATCACATTTTTCAACCAGTCCTACCGGCGTGACAGCTTGCATGCCGGCGATATCTATATTTTCTTTGGCAAGGTGGAGGGTTCTGCCCGCCGCAAGCAGATGACCAATCCGCTGCTGGAGCGAGAAGGCTCTCAGCAGCTTACCGGCCGCATCATGCCCATTTATCCGCTGACCGCCGGTGTCAGCCAGTTGATTTTGGGCAAGGCCACTCGCCAGGGATTAGACGCCTGCCGTGAGTTGTTGCCCGATGTGCTGCCTGATACTGTCCGCCGCACCCATGAATTGTGCTATGTGAATTTCGCCTATGAGAATGTTCACTTCCCCACCTCCTTTGAGGCATTGGAGGTGGCACGCCGCCGTCTGGTGTTTGAAGAGTTGTTCCTCTTAACTTGCGGCCTTTCGCTGTTGCGTACCCGCCGTGAGGACGTGGGCGGCCCTGCTTGCAAGCCGCTGGATCTGTCACCTTTTTATAACCAGCTTCCTTTTACCCTGACGAATGCGCAGCGCCACGCCATTGACGATGCCATAAAAGACATGTGCAGTGGTAAGCCCATGAATCGCTTGGTGCAGGGCGATGTAGGCTCCGGTAAAACCATGGTAGCCGCCGCTTGCATTTGGTTTGCCGCCCAAAACGGCTGGCAATCGGCATTGATGGCGCCCACCGAAATTCTTGCCCGCCAGCATTTTGAAACCCTTGCTCCCATCATGGATCAATTGGGCATTCATTGCGCTCTGCTGACCGGCTCTACCCGAGCCAAAGAGCGCCGTGAAATTCTGGCTCAGTTGCAATCCGGCGAAATCACGCTTTGCATCGGCACTCACGCCCTGCTGACCGAAGATGTGGTGTATCAGCACTTGGGTTTGGTTATCACCGACGAGCAGCACCGCTTTGGTGTAGATCAGCGTTCAGCGCTGGGTCAGAAGGCAGATCACCCGCACACATTGGTGCTTTCCGCCACGCCTATCCCACGCACCCTGGCATTGATCATCTACGGTGACTTGGATGTTTCCATCATCAATGAGCTCCCACCGGGCCGTCAGAAGGTGGACACTTTCTCAGTAAACGAAAGCTATCGCCCCCGCATCAACACCTTTATTGATAAGCAAATCAAAGACGGCGGTCAGGTGTTCATCGTATGCCCCTTGGTAGGCGATGATGACACTCCTGCCGATGAGCGCAAAGCCGTCACCGCTTACGCCCAAACGCTGCAAAATGAGATCTTTCCCCATCGCCGCATCGCCGTACTGCACGGCAAGATGAAGCCGAAGGAGAAAGATGCTGTTATGTCCGCTTTTGCCGCCGGCGAAAGCGATATCCTGGTTTCCACCACCGTCATCGAGGTGGGTGTGGATGTCCCCAATGCCAATTTGATGATCGTGGAAAACGCAGAGCGGTTCGGTCTTTCCCAGCTCCATCAGCTTCGTGGCCGTGTAGGCCGTGGCTGGCGTAAGTCCTATTGCATTCTCATCAGCGACAGTGACAGCGCCGAAACCCGTCAGCGGCTGAAAGTCATGACGCAAACCAACGATGGTTTCAAAATCTCGGAGGAGGACCTGAAGCTGCGAGGCCCCGGCGATTTCTTCGGCGCCCGTCAGCACGGTCTGCCCAGCTTGAAGGTAGCCGACCTGAGCTGCGATATGCGCCTTTTGGACGAGGCACAAAGTGCCGCAAAAGATCTTATCGCCGCCGATCCGGAGCTTACCGCCCCGGAACACCGATTACTCAAGGCACGCATCCACGAATTATTTTCCCTGAAAGCTGATAGCCTGAATTAAATAGTATGTGCCGGAGCAATGCTGCTCCGGCATCGTTTTATTCCATTCCCAAGCGGAAGCGTTCCATCATTTCTGCCGTCAGGCTGATGTCATTTTCCCGTGGTGGTATCTCATCTCGCCGCAGCCATGTACCCTCGCATAGCTCGTTGCAATCCAAGGTGATATCTGCATCGCCATCCAGCTCGCAGTAAAAGCCTACCAACAGCGTATCCGTAAAGGCCCAGGGCTGATTTTTATAATACCGCAGATTTTTCACCCGCAAGCCAACTTCTTCCATGACCTCACGGCGCACGGTATCTTCCAGTGTTTCACCGATCTCCACGAAGCCTGCGATCAGCGCCCACCCGTTAAATCGGCGCCCTGCATAGCGTGTGACCAATAGTTTGTCGCCGTCTGTCACCGCCACGATCACCGCCGGACAGATTTTGGGGTACTCCGTCAAACCGCATTTCGGGCATACCGTTGCCCGCTCGGTAAGGCTATGTTCGGTCTTGGTGCCGCACCGCCCACAATAGGCACGGCTTTCATACCACCGCTGCAATTGCGCACCCGTGGCAGCGGCAAACGCCACCTCCATGGGTCTTACACTGCGCAGGCTGTGTAGCGATACATATTCCCATGTCGCATCGGGCAACTCTTGCATTCGGCATTGCGCCAAAAAGCAACCCACGCCGTCTAAGGCGAACAGATGCCATGCCGTTTCCCTGTTTGGCTCCTGCCCTGCAGGAAAATCGCCGAATTTAGGCAATGTATAGCTGCCCTCCGTTTGCCGCAGCAGCACCTTGCCAGCCTGATAGCACAGCGCAATATCCTGCCGTGATGCCTGCCGGGTCGCATACTCCCGATCAAATTCATGTGTTCCGATATCTTGAATCATAGTGCGCCTCGATTCATGTATAATTACCTTTATTATACCCTCAGCGCCAAGAAAAACAATAGTCTTCCCGCCGCAATTTTCCGTCTTTTCTTTTCTTCCGTGCCGTGCTACAATAAATCAAACAATGAAAAGGAGGTGTTCCTGTGACTAAAGACGAACTGCGCCAAAAGGCCAATGATCTGCCTCTGTCGCCGGGTGTCTATCTGATGATGGATAAGAGCGGCAAAGTCATCTATGTGGGCAAGGCGAAGAAGCTGAAAAACCGTGTCAGCCAGTACTTTCAGGACACCTCATCTCATAATGCTAAAACCCGTGCCATGGTGTCGCAGGTCGACCATTTTGACACCATTTTCGTGCGCACGGAATTTGAGGCACTGGTGCTGGAAAATTCTCTCATCAAGCGCCACTCACCACGCTATAATATTCTGCTGAAAGACGACAAGGGCTATCCTTTCGTGCGTCTGAACATGAACGAGGCGTATCCCCGTTTCACCTTGGTGGGCAAGCTCTCCGCCGATAACGCTAAATATTACGGCCCGTTTGGTGGGCGCCGCGAAACACGCTTGGCAATCGATGCCGCCTGCGCCGCCATGAAGCTTCCCACCTGCTCACGGAAATTTCCCCGTGACATCGGCAAAGATCGTCCGTGCCTGAATTATCACATCGGCCGCTGCGACGGTTTCTGCCGCACTGACGGCCCCGATCAGGCAGAATATCGCCGCCGCATCGCTCAGGCCTCCCAGTTGTTTGAGGGCAAGCTGCGCCAGCTATCACGGCAGGTGCAAGGCGAGATGGAGGAGGCTGCCGAGCATTTGGAGTTTGAAAAAGCCGCCGCATTGCGTGATCGCATGCTGGCCTTGGATGCCCTGACTAAAACACAAAAGGTAATCGCCGCACGATGTGCCGATACGGACGCATGGGGTGTGTATACCGATCAGGTGCGTGCCGGATGCGCTGTTTTACATGTGGAAAACGGCAATCTTCTCAGCCGCGAGGTGCAGGTGTTCCCCGCCGCCGATGAGATCGAGCAGGATATTCTCCCCGCTGTGCTGAGCCAGTATTATCTGTCCCAGTCCATACTGCCGCAGGAAATCCTGTTGCCGCATCTGTGGGAGGACAGCGAAACCTTTGCAGCGCTGCTCAGCGAGCGTGCCGGTCATAAGGTCACACTGCGCCTGCCCCATCGTGGTGATCGGATGGAGCTGTTGAATCTGGCAAAGAAAAACGCCCGTGAGGAGGTGGAGCGCATCACCTCCGACACTGAGCGCCATCATAAATTGTTGGTACAGCTGCAAGAGCTGGCAGCATTGCCCAAGCTGCCGTGCCGCATGGAGTCCTATGACATTTCCAATACCGGCAGCGATGATATGGTGGCATCCATGGTGGTATTTGTGGATGGCAAGCCTCTCAAACGGGATTACCGCCGCTTTGAAATCAAATCGTTGCAGCGCCCTGATGACTATGCCGCCATGCACGAGGTGCTGGAGCGCCGGTTCCGCCGCTATGTAGACGGCGACGAAAAGTTTTCCCCACTTCCTGATCTGCTGCTTATTGACGGCGGCCAGCAGCACGCCTGCATAGCACAGGAAGTGGTGGAGTCCATGTGCCTTGCCGTTCCGGTACTGGGCATGGTGAAAGATGACCGCCATCGCACTCGTGCCCTGATCACACCCGATGGCCGTGAAATCGGCATTCAGCAAAATCAGGCGCTGTTCGCCATGATTGGGCGCATTCAGGAGGAAGTCCATCGCTTTGCCATCACCTATCACCATCAAAAGCACCGCCGCAGCACCTATCGCAGTAAGCTGGACGGCATTGTCGGTGTCGGCGAAGTGCGCAAAAAGGATCTGCTGAAGCATTTTGGCACCATTCGTGCCATTGAGCAGGCCGAGCTGCCGCAACTGCAAGCCGTTTTACCCCGCAACGCCGCCTTGGCCGTGTATGAACATTTCCATAAAGAAAAAAACGACGGTTAAAACCGTCGTTTTTTGCTCTGTTTCTTTATTCACCGAAATTGTTTTCAATCAGTGCCGCCAAAGCGTTCACAGCAGCTTCCTGATCCTCGCCGTCAGCCATGAGGGTAATCACAGTTCCCTGCACGATACCCAGGCTCAAAACGCCCAGCAGGCTCTTGGCATTGACACGGCGCTCATCCTTTTCCACCCAAATACCGCTCTTGAACTCATTGGCCTTCTGGATAAAATAGGTAGCAGGTCTGGCATGCAG
Organism: Vescimonas sp.; assembly: GCA_045617685.1. Lineage (GTDB taxonomy): Bacteria > Bacillota > Clostridia > Oscillospirales > Oscillospiraceae > Vescimonas. The sequence continues at coordinate 42,088 of JAZLJB010000032.1, read as the reverse complement.
GCCGACCTCATTATTCACAGTAATTTCCTTGGTATACATCAAACAGCACTCCTTATGCAGCAATTTTGCTGGAAAAACCGAAATCTTCGGTATACCCATTATATCGTAAAGTGAAAATAATGCAATGGGTATTTAACACAAATTTTTATAGTTTGTTTAGAAAATACCCACAATTTTTGGTGATTTTCGCAAAATTGTTGCCTATTTCAACTCCACAATAGTCACACCGGCCTCGCCTTCACCGTAATGACCCAGTCGAAAACTCTTTACCGCTTTGTTGCGTTTGAGCATCTCGTGGACTGCCTTGCGCAGTGCGCCGGTACCTTTGCCGTGGATGATCGTCACCGTGCCCAATTTGGACATCACCGCAGCATCGATGTAGTTTTCCACCACACTCTCGGCCTCCAAGGTTTCCAATCCTCGAATATCAAGATCCGATGACGCTCGGCTTTGCAGGTTCAGCCGTGCCACGTTGGCCGCCTTGGCCCGTTGAGACTGCTGCTTTTTCTTCTCCACTTCTTCTGCAGTTTCCAATAAGCGTACCTGCTTGGCTTTTACCGTCATCTTCATTTTGCCGGCCTGCAGCAGTAAGGTGCCATCATCATTCACATGCAGCACGGTTGCTCCGGTACGCACACCGGGCAATTCCACCGTGTCACCGTTGGCAATGGGACGGCTGGGTGCCATCTCCGGCTGCAAGATTTCTTCTTTTGTGTGGAGCATCGCCTCTGCGTCCTTCATTTGATGGCGCAGTGACGCTTTCTTGTCGTTGACCGCCTGGAAGTTATTGGCTTTGCGCTGCTGACGCTGCAATTCATCCAGTTGGGCAAATACCTCGTCCATCTTCTGCTGCATTTCACGCACCAGCCGTCGTGCATCCGCCTCACCCTTGGACTTGGCATTGTCACGAGCACGCTCCATCTGCTCACGGAATGTACGAGCTTTGCGGGCATCCTCTTCACGCTGGCGCCATAAGCGATCCGCCTCATTTTGTGCCTTTTCCAAGCGCTGGCGTTTCTCCTCCAGCTGCGTCAGAATGTCCTCAAAGCGCACCGATTCGTTGTCCATCTGTTCCTTCGCCGCCTGAATGACATCCTCTGCCAGACCTAATCGCCGTGAAATGGCGAACGCATTGGACTTGCCGGGAATACCGATCAGCAAGCGGTAGGTGGGACGTAAGGTTGCCACATCGAACTCACACGAGGCGTTTTCCACGCCTGCCGTGGTCATGGCAAAGGTTTTCAGCTCTGCGTAGTGGGTGGTGGCCGCCGTCAGTGCGCCTTTGTTGCGTGCGTCCTGAATGATGGCAATGGCCAACGCTGCGCCCTCCACGGGGTCAGTGCCGGCGCCCAATTCATCGAATAGAATCAGGCTCTTGTCATCCGCCTGACGCAAAATCTCCACCGTGTTGGACATGTGTGCCGAGAAGGTACTCAGGCTTTGCTCGATGCCCTGCTCGTCGCCTATGTCCGCCAGTACACTTTCAAATACACGCACAGCACATCCGTCGTCCGCCGGAATATGCAAGCCGCACTGTGCCATCAGGCATAATAGCCCCAAAGTTTTCAGGGTAACCGTCTTGCCGCCGGTGTTGGGGCCGGTGATCACCAGCGTGTCAAACTGCTCACCCAATGACACGGTGATAGGCACCGCTTTTGCCTGATCCAGCAACGGATGGCGTGCCTTGCGCAGTATCACGCCGCCACGCTTACGCACCTCAGGGCGAGATGCATTCATGGCAAAACTCAGTTGTCCACGGGCAAAAATGGTGTCCAAATGCACCAAGTGATCGTAGTCCGAGAGAATGTTGTTCATCTGGTCGGCGCAGTCGGCAGAAAGCTGCGCCAGAATACGATCCACTTCCTTTTCCTCACGGGCTTGCAGTTCTTTCAGCTCGTTGTTGGCCTGCACCACGCCCATAGGCTCCACAAACAGTGTTGCACCGGAGGAGGAAATATCGTGCACCAAGCCGGGCAAGCTGCCCTTGCACTCCGCCTTGACCGGCACCACAAATCGCCCGTCACGCTGGGTAATCAGTGCTTCCTGCAACACTTTAGCGTAGGACGGCGAGGAAATGATGCGCTGCAGGATCTGTCTGCCCTTGGTGGCCGCCACACGCATCTTTCGGCGGATATCCGCCAGCTCGGAGCTGGCGCCGTCAGCAATGGTATCCTCATCAATAATGGTAGAGTGGATCTTATCCTCCAGATATTTGTTGGTGTGCAGCGCAGAAAACAGGTGATCCAACACCGTTGCATCGCCCTGCCGATCTTCGTCATATTCACGCACACGGCGAGAAGCCGTCAACACACCGGCAATGTCCAATAACTCGCGGGTATTGAGCATGCCGCCGTGATCTGCCCGAGTCAATTGGGCAGACACATCCTTAACGCCCGAAAAAGGTGGGCTTCCATATAACCCCAGACGCTCCTTGGCGGCATCGGTTTCCTTCAGCAGGCGCACCACATCATCATAGTCGGTGGATGGCCGCATCTTCATGCAGCGTTCCTTCGCCGCCTGGGAAACCGCCTTTTGCGCCAGCATGGTCAGCACGCTGCCAAGCTCCAAGGTCTGTATGGATTTTTCAAATAATTCACTCATAGATGTATTAAATCCTTATATATGTAATCATTTAATTGATCATTTAATGATAGCTGCGAATGGACTTGTAGTAATCCAATGTGCGGAACGAGCGCTCTAACTGCGCCGCCACAAATCCCTCTGCTGCCTGCTCCAGTCTGCGCAAAGACTGACTTTGCAGAGAAAAGCCATATAGCTTTTTTGCCGGGCAGTGCAACACATGCTGCAAAGCGTGCAGGCCACCGTCTGTCAGCGGCAGGCTCAGCCCGCCGCCGGTTTTGCACTTTGCACAGTGGACACAGCCCTGCACCACATCCAGCATCGGCTGTTCAATTTCCGTCTTACCGCACACAGCGCAGCCATCTGCCAGCGGCTCAAAACCGCTGATTGCCATCAAGCGCAGTTCAAATGCCGTTTTCACCAGAATCGGTTCTTTTTCCAGATAGCTCAGCGCATACAGTGCATTGAGCAGCAGGCTCAGCACCTCCGGCATGGGATTGCCCTCGCCGCAGACGCTTTCCGTCAGCTCCGCAAAATAGGATGCCAGACTGAGCCGCTCAATATCCTGCCGCACACCGTCGAACAGTTCAATGGTACTGCCCTCATCCAGATAGCACCAATTGCCACGCTGATAAATCGTAAGCTCGGAAAATGCCAGCAGCTGGCTGCTTGCCGACAAGCGGCTGCTTTTCTTGCGGGCGCCACGGGCAATGACAGAAATCTTGCCCAGATCCGGTGTCAGCACCGTTAAAATCTTGTCCGACTCTTTGGTGTGAGTTTCACGCAGCACCAAGCCGGAGGTTACTTGTTTTCCTGTTTGCATGATGCCTCCTCCTTTGCTGCGCAATACATCACATACCATTCCGGTGCGCCGGTTTGCCGGAACAGTTCCCAGCAATTCTCCTCATTCATCCCTGTCACCTCCATACGCTTAGCTTGCGTATAAAGATGCCGGAATATCAATGGGAATTTTTACTCCTCACGGAATCCCTGCATGCGGATAAAATTCAGGTTGTCACGCCAATTGCCTGCTCTTTGCGCAGGCAAGCGGTGTTATTTTATTTCACGCCTGACGGCGGCTCGCTTGCGCTCGCAAGAAAATTGGCGAACACTCTGCTGTTTTGTGTGATTTACTCCTCACGGAATCCCTGCATGCGGATAAAATTCAGGTTGTCACGCCAATTTTCTTTGACCTTCACCCATGTTTCCATGTAGACCTTGGTGCCCATGAACTTCTCAATATCACGGCGTGCCAGAGAATTGATGCGCTTCATCATATCGCCGTGTTTGCCGATGATGATACCCTTGTGACTGGCTTTCTCGCAATAGATGGTCACATCCAAATCAATAATGCCGCTGTCACGCTCCGTGAAACGGGTAACCTCCACAGCCGTGCCGTGGGGGATCTCCTTATCCAGGCAATAGAGCATCTTCTCACGGACGATCTCGGCGCAGACCTGCGCATCAGGCTGGTCGGTGGTCATGCCGTCCGGAAACAGCTGGGGGCCCTCCTGCGCATACTGGGAAAGCTGCTGCATCAGCTCGTCCAATCCATCGCCGGTCTTGGCGGAAATGGGAATGATAGCAGCAAAATCGCTGTACTCGGCGCTATATGCGGCAATGACAGCCAGCAAATCGTCTTTTTTCTCCACGGTATCGATCTTATTGATGCACAAAATCACCGGCAGCTTTTCCTCAGTGATACGCTGCAACAGCACCTTTTCCGGCTCACCCACATGAGCGATAGGCTCCACCAACAGCAAGGCGCATTCCACATCCTGCAGGCTTTCACGCACCACCTTGACCATATAATCGCCCAAACGGGAACGGGGCTTATGCAGACCCGGCGTGTCCAGCAACACATACTGGGTGTCCTGGTGATTCACCACACCGTAAATGCGGTTACGGGTGGTCTGCGGTTTGTTGGACACGATGGCGATCTTCTCGCCAACCAACGCATTGGTCAGGCTGGACTTGCCCACATTGGGACGGCCGCAAACTGTAATCATGGCATTTTTTGTAATCTTCATTTTCAGGTGATCCTCAACTTTCTTTTGTATATTTGAGCAATTTTAATAACAAATCGTATTATACCATCCGCACAATACGAACTGTAATCATCTTTTCAGCTGTAAGCGGGACATGATCTCCTCTTCATGGGCACGCATCTGGCGTTTCATCTCACCCTCGTCCATGTGATCATATCCCAAAAGATGCAGCGTGGAATGAACGGCAAGATAGCAGATCTCACGCTCAAAGCTATGGCCATATTCCTCGGCCTGCGCATGGGCACGCTCCACTGAGATACACATATCGCCCAGCGGAACACGACCGCTTTCCATGTCGGCATCCATCTCATCCGGGTGTTCGCCCGGAGTCAGATCGAACATGGGAAAGCTCAGCACATCTGTGGGGCGATCCACCTCACGCATAGCAAGATTGACCTCATGGATCCCTTCGTCATCGGTGAGCAGGATGTTCACCTCGCAAGGCACTTCCACACCCTCGGCGGCAAGTGCCGCTTTCACCGTGCGGCGAAGCATTGCGGCAAGGGTGGGGTTATTGATCCCCTTGCGATTGCCGGTTACTGAAATGGTATGTGTCATGATCGTTTCCCCCGCTTATCCTCGTATTTCGCATAGGCCTCGATGATGCGCTGCACCATCACATGGCGCACCACATCCTGCTGCGTTAAGTGGCAAATGGACACGCCCTCCACATCCTGCAGCACTTTCATGGCCTCTTTCAAGCCGCTGGGTTTATCACCGGGAAGATCGATCTGGGTGATATCACCGGTAATGACCACCTTGGAGCCAAAGCCCATACGGGTCAAAAACATTTTCATCTGCTCACGGCTGGTGTTCTGCGCCTCATCCAAAATGATAAAGCTATCATCCAGCGTACGGCCACGCATATAGGCAAGAGGTGCCACCTCGATATTGCCTCGCTCCAGATATTTTTGATAGGTTTCCGCACCCAGCATATCGAAAAGCGCATCGTAAAGCGGACGCAGGTACGGATCGACCTTGCTTTGCAGGTCACCGGGCAGGAAGCCCAGACGCTCACCAGCCTCTACCGCTGGACGGGTCAGGATAATGCGGTTGACCTGCTTATCACGAAATGCCGCCACTGCTGCCGCCACTGCCAGATAGGTCTTACCTGTACCGGCAGGCCCAACGCCGATGGTCACACTGTTTTTCAGAACGGCATCCACATATTGCTTCTGGCCGATGGTTTTCGGCTTGACGGGGCGACCCTTGGAGGTAATGCAGATGACATCCTGCGTCAGTTCGGAAATGCGCTCAGACTGACCGCTGCGGCACAGTCCTACCACATAGCGCACATGCTGGTCGGTGATGGTTTCACCCTTGGCGGAAAGACTCAGCAATGCCTGCACCGCTTTCTCCGCCAAAATCACATCCTCCGGTTCGCCGGACACCACGATTTCGCTGTCACGGCACACCACCTGCACATGGAACTCCGATTCCAACAGGCGAATATTCTCGTCAAATGAGCCGAAGAGATTGATAGCCTCCTCCATACGCTCGATACTGATATGCTGTTCCAAGTGCGGAACACCTCCTTGTGTAAACGGCGAATCACTCATCCTCGCCGGCAATTTCCTGCTGCGCCAGCGTCACACTTTCACCGATTTGCTCGACACACTCGGCGTGAAGTGTGACCGATAATTTCCCGTTCTTTTCCACGGTAGAAATTTTCGTCTTGCTGACGGTTCCATCATCACCGAGCTGCTGTTGCAGCGCTTCATTCAGCATCTGCTCGCCCAGCTTTTTTGCTTGCTTTGTGCTGCGCTGCGACGGCGCAAGCTCATAACAGGTGATCTGCTCTTGCACCAATGTGATGGGCAGGCGCAATCCGCCCGGCAATAGAAGCGGTTTATATTTTGTTATTTTATCACATTTTCTATCCGTTACGCTACCCCCAACATATAAATTTATGCGGTGTTTTCCCAAATTCAATGCCAAATGGGTGCTTTTTTTCGTTACCGTTTTTTTCTGGACTGTTAAGGGTACATCCACGGTCAAATCATACCACGTGCGTGCCCAGACATTACCCAAACTATGCAGCAAGCGCATACCGCTAAAGTCGGAATCCACCACGCCTGAAATCAACAATTGACCAGCCGTCACGGTACTGCCCTGCGTCACCAGTGCTTCGCCGTCCAACGCCTCCACTTTGGTCACAAGGCCGGCCTTTTTCGCAACGATATTGCACTTCTCATCATCGGACAACATTTGCGGTGGGTTTTGGCGTTCCACCACTTGCACATGGGCGGTACATCCCTTCATATTCACCGCCAGCCACAGCACATCGTCCAATTCCAGCAACACATGGTTGCGCAAATCGTCCTGATCAATGGCAAATCCCACAGAGCCGATGGTCACCCCGTAGCGTTCCAATGCACGGAGGATGGTCTGCGTGGAAACTTTTTCATTGCCGCTCACCTCAAAATCCCACACGAACAGATTACTGCACACCAGCAGCGCCGCAAACAGCGCCAGACCCGCCACCAGCAAACGCCGACGGCGCAATTTACCCAACATTTTCGGTGCGCCTCGCTCACCGCCGAAATGCAGCTCCGCCGTCTGTCCCTGCAGCAATCGGCGTATTTCCCGCGCGCCGCTGCGTGTGGTATGCAGGCGCACCGTCCGGGGTGTCAGCCACTCCAGATCCCAGAACGGTATCCGGTGGGCGGCACACAAATTCACCATGCGCTCGGGTGTGTCGCTCTCCAGCTCCAGCTGCACATTTCCACGCAAAAAATTGATTGCAGCTTTATACATCTATCCCATCAACTCCACCTTATCAATTTGCCCGACTATACGCAGCTCTGTGCCGGTCATGGAAACCAGTTGCAGCTCGCTGCCGCTGACTCGCACCATCACAGCTCCGCCGTTGATGTCCACCGCTTCCGTGCTGTATGACAACACACCGCCGTGCTGCTCCATATAAAAATCACGGTTGCCCACCAGCTCCATATGGGCCACTCCGGGGGCTAAATCATCCGGCAGATCAAACCTCTCCATCGCCGCTACGCTCTTTTTCCACAGCTTCTTCCGACCATCGCTCGCCATTGCGCCACCTCTTTCTTTGCTGACATTCTATGCACACAACGCAGCGCATAGACTTAGCCGAGGTGATGTTCATGCAGCGCAGGTTGATAGGACTTGGGTTGGGCGGCGCAATGGCAATGATTCTGGTGCTGTGTCACGAAAGCACGCAGGCCGTGCGAGATGGACTTGCGCTATGCGCCCAATCGGTGGTTCCGGCGTTGTTTCCATTCTTTGTGCTGGTAACATGGCTCATTGCATTGGGGTACACCGCACCTTTGGGCCGATTGATTGCACCGTTGACATGGCGGCTGTTTGGCTGCAGCGAAAACGGCGGAAGCGCTTTCCTGCTGGGTATTATCGGTGGCTATCCCATCGGCGCACGAGCCATCGGCGAGATGGTGCGTAGCGGCGCATTGGATCGCAAAGAAGCGGAACATCTGCTGCTCTTTTGCAACAACGCAGGCCCGGCTTTTATTTTAGGCATCGCCGGAGAGGGAGCGTTTCACTCCATGCGCTGTGGCGTATGGCTTTATGTGATCCATGTGACAGCCGCCGCCATCATAGGCACTGCACTGCGGCGCAAAACCGATTGTGCCGCCCACGCTCAGCGAATGACGTCCCCCTCTGTATCGGTGGTAGGATCTTTTTTGCAGGCGGCGCGCTCCGGCGTGGAGGGCATGCTGAACATCTGCGGATTTGTGGTGTTCTTCTGGGTGATCTTGCAACTGTTGGTCCACATGACCGGTCTGCAAGTGCCGTGGCTCATCGGCTGCGTGGAATTGGCCGGCGGCATTCTGCGCTTGGACAATTCCCGCTGGAGCTTTATCTGCGCAGCCGGTCTGCTGGGCTGGGGCGGTATCAGTGTGCATTGCCAAACGGCCGCCATGCTCAGCGGCTGCGATTTACCAATGGGTAAATATCTATTGGGCAAATTGGCACAGGGGGCGCTGTCCGTTATCTTAGCCGCCGGCGTAAGCGTGATACTGTTCTGAACAAAGAAAACGGAGAGGCATTTTGCCTCTCCGTTTTCTTTACTTAGCGGTTACCGAAATAGTAGTTGTAGAAATCCTCCCAGCCATCCGGCACTTGGTTGTCGCCCTCGTTCTGCTGCGGCACCTGCTGCTCAGAGCCGGTGGTGGCAGGCTGGGTATCGAAGGTGAGCTCCGTGGTGATATACTCACCGTCACGATACACCGTCAATGTCGCCGTATCGCCGGCCTTGAAGTTCTTCTTGGCGGCAGACAGATCGTCCATGGTTTCCAGCTTTTTATCATTCAGCTTCGTGATGACATCGCCTAATTTCAAGCCGGCCTTATCACCTGCGCCGCCCTTTTCCACAGAATAGACAAACACGCCTTTGCTGATATCAATATTATACTGGACCGCCATCTGCTCTGTCATGGTACCGGCAGTGATGGCGAGATATGCCTTATTCGTGACAGCACCGTTTTCCATGATATCGCTGATCAAAGTCTGCACATCATCAATGGGAATGGCAAAGCCCAAACCCTCCACATTGGTATTGGAGTATCTGGAATACTTGGCAGATATGATGCCCACCACTTCGCCATACAAGTTCATCATCGGGCCGCCGGAATTGCCGGGGTTGATGGAGGCATCCACCTGAATCATATTGAACGGTGTGCCGTCTACATTGATGGCACGGTTGCAGCAGGACACGATGCCCTGACTCATGGAGAAGGTCAGCTCGCCCAAAGGATTGCCGATGGCCAGCACGGTATCACCCACGCTGAGTGTATCGCTCTTGCCAAAGGTCACTGCCTCCAATCCATTGGCATCGATCTTCAGCACGGCCACATCATAATCACTGTCGCCGCCGATCAAATTAGCCTTATACTCATCACCGTTATAGAGCGTGACTTTAATAGATGATGCACCGGAAATGACATGGTAATTGGTGACAATATAGCCATCCTTCGTGATAACGAAGCCACTGCCGGAGGAGGCAGATTCCACCGTCTGACCGAAAGCGTTGGTGGAAGTTGCAGAACAGTTGATGGACACTACACTGTTGACCGTGGATGCATACACCTCAGCGGCAGACATGGCCGATTTACCATCCACATGCTTCACCGCCACGCTCACCGGCTCACGGTTACTCTGTGCGATGGCAGCCGTGGTGGAATGGGTGCTGTGGTAAAGTGCTGCGCCGCCGTAACCGGCGCCGCCTGCTAATATCACTGCCGCCAGTACGATGGCGACAATTTTTCCGCCACGCTTCTTCGCAGCCGGCTTTTTCTTCGGCTCCGTATGATGCACGGTAGGCTGATAATCATCACGGGGCAGTGCGTCACCCTTGGCGTAATGATATTGGTTATTGATCCGGTCAAATTCTTCGTTATACATACTCAAATGACCTCCTTTAATTATCTTGCCATATCTTACTGCTGATTTATGTCAGAATTATGACGAAACTGCAACTTTTTTATTTTTTCTTTTCTGCTTGTTCATGGCGCAAAAATATTGTATACTGAGCACGAATATACTTCTTTTTTCGGGGTGGTGAGAGCATTGCTGCAAATATCGGGTTTGAAACTGGCACCTGAGGCGACAAAACAGGCGCTGCGCAAAAAAGCAGCGCACATACTACGCTTGCCCATAGATGCCATTCAATCTATGCAGATTTTGCGCAAGTCTATCGACGCCCGGGAACAGCTCTTACTGGTATACACCGTGGCGGTTGCTGTGGCCAACGAGAGCACCGTACTGCGGCGGTGTCGGGACAAGCATGTCACTCGCTACGCACCCCAAGAATACACGCTGCCGCCGAAAGTGGAGGCGTCAGGCACACCGCCGGTGGTGGTGGGTGCCGGCCCCGGCGGACTGTTCGCAGCCTTGATATTGGCCCGATGCGGTTTGCGTCCCATCTTACTGGAGCGTGGGCAATGCACTCAGCAGCGGCAGCAGGATGTGGCGGAATTCTGGCGCACCGGCATGCTGAACACCCACTCCAATGTGCAGTTTGGTGAGGGCGGCGCCGGCGCTTTCTCCGACGGAAAGCTGAACACCGGTACAAAGGATATACGACATCGCTGGATTTTGCAGGAGCTGGTATCCCACGGCGCACCGGAAACCATTTTATACGATGCCAAGCCCCATGTTGGCACCGACTATCTGCACAAAATTCTGCCGGCACTGCGGCAGGAGCTGATTGCTTTGGGGGCAGATATCCGATTTGGTCATCAACTGGTGGGACTGGTCACGGAAAATAGTACGCTGCAAGCGATCACAGTGGCAAGCAGTGACGGGCAATATACACTGCCTGCAAAACAGGTCATTCTGGCATTGGGACACAGCGCACGGGACACCTTTGAGATGCTATATAAATCCGGTGTAAAAATGGAGCAAAAGCCCTTTGCCATGGGCGTTCGCATCGAACATCGGCAGGCGGATATGGATGCGGCACAATATAAAAAGTACGCCTCTCACCCGTGTCTGCCGGCATCCACCTATAAGCTATCCTGCCACCTGCCCAATGGGCGCAGCGCCTTTTCTTTCTGTGTATGTCCGGGTGGTCAGGTGGTAGCAGCAGCCTCGGAAGAAGGCCGTGTCGTCACCAACGGCATGAGCGAATACGCTCGTGACAAAGAAAACATCAACGGTGCTTTGCTGGTGAATGTAACGCCGGAGGACTTCGGCTCACAGCATCCCTTGGCCGGCATTGCACTGCAGCGGAAATGGGAGGAAATCGCCTATCGGTCCGGTGGCGGCGCATACCATGCGCCATGTCAACGGGTAGAGGACTTCCTTGCCCATCGGCCCTCGGTGAACTGCGGCAAGGTCGTTCCCAGTTATCGACCGGCTGTCACCTACACGAATTTGTGGGATTGTCTGCCGCCTTTCGTCGCCCAGACCATTGCCTTAGCACTGCCGGAGCTGGAAAAGAAAATCCACGGCTATGCTGACGGCGATGCGCTGCTGACCGCCATGGAAAGCCGCTCTTCCTCGCCGGTGCGCATTGTGCGTGATGATGATTATTGTGCCAATATTGCCGGAATCTATCCCTGCGGCGAGGGTGCCGGTTACGCCGGTGGCATTTTATCCGCCGCCGCTGACGGCATGCGCACCGCCGAAAAACTGATGAAACAACTCGAAAGATAAAAGGAGTCGAAAATATGAAAAAAATTGCCGTTTTGGACAACTTCATGTCCCCGGAACATCGCAGTACCATTACCACCACTGCCGAAAAATGCGGTTTCACCGTGGATTTTTACCAGTCCACCCGACTGCCTGAGGAGCATGTGGGGGACTATGAGATCGTCTATGGCATGCCTGAGGCTGCCCAATTAAAGGACATGACCGCCCTGAAATGGTTTTGCGCCAGCTTTGCCGGCGTGGATCGTTTCACGGATGATAGTCTGTACCACGATCCCGGTGTGATGCTGTCCAACAGCTCCGGCGCTTACGGCGTGACCATTGCCGAGCATATTGTGATGGTGACTTTGATGCTGCTGCGCCGTATGCCTGAGTTTGAGGAGATCGTTCGCCGCCGTGACTGGCTCAGCGAGTTGCCCATGCGTTCCATCTGCGGCAGCAAAATCACCGTGTTGGGTACCGGTGACATCGGCACCAATTTTGCACGCCGTGCCAAGGCCATGGGTGCAAAGCACATTTGCGGTGTGCGCCGCAGCGATAAGCCCGGCGAGGATTGCTATGACGAAATGCTGACCTTTACCCGTTTGGACGAGGTATTGCCTCGCACCGAAATTTTGGTGATGGCACTGCCCTCTACGCCGGACACCATCGGCATTCTCTCCCGTGAGCGCATTGCACTGCTGCCCAAGGATGCCATCGTTGTCAATGTGGGACGAGGCACCGCTATTGATCAGGATGCGCTGATGGATGCACTGAACAGCGATCAGCTGGCGGGTGCTGCTCTGGATGTCATGGTACCCGAACCGCTGCCTGCGGATCATCCTCTGTGGGACACCAAAAACCTGATCATCACACCCCATATTTCCGGCAATATGTCGCTGGGTATTACCCGTGACTTGGATGTGGCTCTTTTCTGCGAGGATCTGGAAAACTATGCCGCCGGTCGTCCGCTGGCTCGATTTGTGGATCGCAAAAAAGGTTATTAAAGCGCAAAAAAGATCTGCCGTACGGCAGATCTTTTTTTATGTCATTCTTTCTTACTCAATGGAAATGATGTAATAATACACAGGCTGTCCACCGGGCAGGCAAGCTACCTCGGCATCGGGGCAGGCCGCCGAAAACACCTCTTCCGTGGCAGCGGCATCGTCCTCGCTGACGCCCTCGCCGGCAAACACGGTAACAAATTCGGCGTTCTTTTCCTTGGCCAGATCCGCCAGCTTAGCAAGCAGCACATTGATATCACGGTCGGTGCCGAACAACTTGCCGTCCACCAGTGCCAGATAATCGCCCTCGTTGATGGCAAAGCCGTCAAAATCAGAGTTGCGGGCAGCATAGGTAATCTGTGCCGTGGTCACGCCGGCAGCTGCCTCGCTCATAGCGGCGGCAATCGCCTGGGGATCGGTTTCATTCAGATCAACGCTCATCATGGCGGAAATACCCTGCGGCACGGTGGCGGTGGGGACAACAATGATCTCCTTTTCCGTCAGGCCGATGCACTGCTGTGCTGCCATGGTGATATTCTTGTTGTTGGGCAGCACGAACACCACCTCGCTGGGGGTCTTGTTGATCTCCTGCAAAATCGCCTCGGTAGAGGGATTCATGGTCTGTCCGCCGGACACGATTCGATCCACGCCCAGATCACGGAACATGGTGGCCAGACCCTCACCGGCGCATACAGCTAAGAAGCCGTAACGCTTTTCGGGGGCTGCAATCGTTTCCTCTTCTTCATGCTCCAAATCATCAGCGCTGATGGACTGCTTGCCGGCAGCCACATCCTCCGCCTGAATGCGCATATTTTCAATTTTAGCCACTTCCAAAGTGCCGTACTTCTGCGCCTCGGTGATAGCATCACCGGGAATATCGGTATGGACATGCACCTTGAATGCATCATCATCCTCGCCGATGACCAAGCAGTCGCCGATGCTGCTCAAATAGGCACGCAGCGGCTCAATGGACTTGTCCATGGTCTTGCGCACAATAAAGACAGTGTCAAAGGTGAAGGTGATATCCTCCGGTGCGATGGCGTCGAAATCCGCGCGCTCACGCTCAGGACGAGCATCACTGACGGTGGGCATATACTCACCACGCATGCACTTGAGCATACCCTCCAAAATGATCAGGTAGCCCTTGCCGCCTGCATCCACCACGCCGGCCTTTTTCAGCACGGGGTTCATGTCGATGGTTTCTGCCAAGGTGACATAGCCTGCCTTGATGGCCTGCTCCAACACATATTCAGCGTTGTTGTCCTCCTGTGCGGCCTCCAAGGCACGCTGGGCAGCCAGACGGGAAACGGTCAAAACCGTCCCTTCTGCCGGCTTCATAACGGCATTGTATGCCGTGGTGACGCCCTCTTGCAGCGCCTCAGCCAGCGCAATACCATCCGCCTCTGCCACGCCCTTCAGGGACTTGGACATACCACGGAACAGCAGCGACAAAATGACACCGGAGTTGCCGCGCGCACCACGCAGCAGGCCGGAAGCGGTAACCTTTGCGGCAGCCTCCACCGTCTTGGGCTCGCTCTTGCGCAGCTCAGCGGCGGCAGTTTCGATGGTCAGGCTCATATTCGTACCGGTGTCACCATCGGGTACCGGAAACACATTCAGGTCATTGATCGCCTGTTTTTGCTCATTAATGCAGGCAGCGCCAAACAAAACCATTTGTTTGAAAGCACCGCCATTGATTTTTTCTATCATCGTTCGTTATCTCCTTTGGCGGTGTTATACCGTAACGGAATCCACGCAGACATTGACCTCACGGACCTCCACGCCGGTATTCAAAGTAACCACATATTTGACCTCACTCATGATGGAGCGGCAAACAGTGCTGATATTTACGCCGTTTTCCACCACGATATGCAACTCGATGGAAACGGTCTGATCGTCATTATATGTGACCTTAACGCCCTTGCTCATGGACTCGGGACGCAGCAGGTGCACCAGGCCATCCTTCATGCTGCGATAGGCCATGCCCTTAACGCCGAAACAATTGGTGGCTGCAGCGCCGGTGATATTGGTAAAAACAGCGTTGGAAATGCTGATCTCGCCCTTATCGGTGTGCATCTTTATCATAAATGAACTTCCTTTCTTTAGAAGATTTGCTCCTATTTTAGCAATTTATTATATCGTATTTTTCCGCAGATAACAAGTCTTTATTTTTCCGCTGCCACATTGGCCGCATAAACGCAAACCAGAATAATCACCACACCTGCCAGCTGCGCTGCGCCGAACGGTTCTTTCAGCAGCAGCACGCCCGCCAGCAACGACACCACCGTGGTCACATTGGCAAACAGCGATGACTCACTGACATGCAGTGCGCCATTGGCAAAATTCAGCAGCATATAGCCGCCGATGGATGACACCACGCCCAAATACAGCACGGCGCTCCAGAATGCACCACTCTGGATGGCAGGCAAAAAGGTCTGCGCCATGTGTCCGGTGCCGTGGATCAGTGCCACGGGAATGAACACCACCATGCCAACTGTGAACATAATATATGTGACTTCAAATGCGTTGCATTTCTGCGCTGCACGGTGGCTGAACACATAGTAAAGCGTATCACACAGCATGGTCAGTATCAGAAACAGCAGACCCAGCGGTGAAATTCTGGTCTCGCCGCCAAAACCGATCAGCGCCACACCCGCCACGCAGCACACAGCGCAAATCACTTGCCGCCTTGTCACACGCTGGTGCATCACCAGCACATCCACCAGAATACACATCACCGGCACCACGGCAATGATCGTGCCTGCCACGCAGGATGATGTGTATATGATGCCGTAATTCTCGCAGGCAAAGTAGCACACCGGCTG
This sequence comes from Vescimonas sp., assembly GCA_045617685.1. Taxonomy (GTDB): domain Bacteria; phylum Bacillota; class Clostridia; order Oscillospirales; family Oscillospiraceae; genus Vescimonas. Next base: position 26,509 of record JAZLJB010000032.1, on the reverse strand, counting down.
CACCATGCCCAAAAGAACCAATAATCCAACCGGCTTTCCTCGCAGCGAAAAGGGGAAAAGCGCCCGTCCACGCACCTTGGCTACAAGAGCGTTTACCGCAACTGCCAATGTCATTGCCAGAAAGGCCGCCGTAAAGCGAAATGCCAGCATCACGCTGGATGAGGCGACCTCCAGACCGATCTTGGAAAACATAAAGCTGAAGCCGAAAATAACCGAGGCAGCTAACGCAGCCAGCAAACTCACAAGATGCTTCTTATCTTTCATACATTTCCCCTGTCATCCTTAAAAATTCATGTTTACTGTAACATGTTTCTTCTCCATTGTCCATGCATCTTTTCAAATCCGGCGCATATACTATCCGGTACGCAAAAAGGAGGGAATGCCAATGGATCTCATCAAAGGTGATGTGGACGATATGATCTATCAGGACGAATGGGTCATCAGTCAGCGCTGAAAAAACGCAGGGGAACCGTTTGGTTCACCCTGCGTTTTGCGCTTATTCTACGCCCTCAATGGTGCCGCCGCCCACCACGATTTCGCCATCATACAGCACCACTGCCTGACCTGCGGTAATGGCACGCTGCGGCTCATCAAACACCACCCGGATCTTCTCGCCCTCCGGATACACCGTGCAGGCTGCTTCCCGCTGGGAGTATCGGGTCTTGGCGGTGCAGCGAATGGGTTGAGCAGGACATTCCATGGATATCCAATTCACCCGATCAGCTATCAATGTATTGCGGAATAGCTGGTTATTATCGCCCAAGGTAACGGTGTTGTCCTCTCCGTTTTTTGCCAGCACATACACATGCCTGCCCACGCTGATGCCTAACCCCTTACCCTGACCGATGGTATAGCAGGGCAGCCCTCGGTGCTGTCCCAGCACATTGCCCTCTGTATCGATAAAATGGCCGGGCTTTAACTCCACCTTGCCATATTCCTGCAAAAATCGCACATAATCGCCGTCCGGAATAAAACAAATATCCTGACTATCTGCTTTATCGGCGTTCAGCAATCCCGCTTCACGGGCATGGTCACGGATAGCAGGTTTATCAAACTCGCCCACCGGCAGCAAAAGATGTGCCAACTGGTGCTGGGTCAATTGGTAAAGCACATAGCTTTGATCCTTGCGATGATCCGCACCACGCAGCAATAAATGCCGTCCCGTTTTTTCATCAAACCCCACACGGGCATAGTGTCCGGTGGCTAAGTAGTCATAACCCAACAGCAGCGCACGATCCAGCAGAGCGCCGAATTTCAGGCAGCGATTGCAATCAATACACGGGTTTGGCGTGCGGCCGGAACAGTATTCCGCCACAAAATGATCCATCACTTCTCGCTCAAATTGCTCCGTTTCGTTAAACACATAGAACTTCATGCCCAGACGGTAGGCAACGCCGCGGGCATCGGCGGCATCATCCGCCGAGCAGCACTTACTGCCATCACCGGCATACAGCTTCAGCATGGCACCGTCGCAATCATAGCCCTGCTGACGCAGCAACAAGGCCGCCGCCGAACTGTCCACACCGCCGGACATGGCAACCAACACTCTTTTGCTCATCTTCAACCTCACTTTTGAAAAATTCGCCGTCCGCAGACGGCGAATTCCGATCCTTTAATCCAAAAACTTCTGCGCAAAGGCTCGATAAGGCAGCGCATCGGACAATTCCACCATTTCACGGCTGAAACCACCGGCATAATCCATGCGTGGCTGCTGAATCCTCTCCACCGCAGACCGCTCATCCGGCAGTGATACCGTGACGGTTGTACCCTCACCCACCGTGGAGGACAACAGCATCCCGCCGCCATGACGCTGCGCAATATTCCGGCAGAGGGGCAAACCCAAACCAAATCCATACGGCACCGGCGCATTCAGCTCTGCATGGCAGTACCGTTCGTATACGGACTCCATATCCTTTGCGGAAATGCCACAGCCGGTATCCTGTATGCGCAGGATCACCAGTTTGCCGTTCCATGTCAGATTGACCTTCACATGGCCGCCTTTCGGCGTAAACTTAATAGCATTGGATAATAAATTCCACACCATGCGCTCAAAATATTCCTGATGCACCGCCACCACATGGTGTTCACCTTGCACTTCGCACTCCAGCGTGATACCGGCCGCCTTTGCCATATCCGCAGCCGTTGCGCAGATTTCGCTCAGCCGCAGGGGCAAATCTAAATTCTGCTTGAAAAACGGAGTGTCATCTAACAGCATGGGTGCCGAAGATAGGTTATTCACCACACGCAGCAAGCGGTAGTAGCTTTGATACAGCACTGCTGCGCTGCAATCCACATCCGGATTTTCATCACGCTGCTCCGGCGTGACCAGTCGGGTCAGGGCGCTGTGAATATTCCCCATGGAACCACGCAGCTGCATGGCTACCTTGGGCAGCACTTCGTTCAACAATTTGATCTGTTCTTGTGTATACTGTTCCATCAGCACCCTCCTTTACTGATGTAATTTGCCGCCGTAATGTATTTTCTATCCAAGACAAATTCATCCATTTTATATTTAAGTAGTATAGCAGAGAATATTGAATTTTGTCAAATTGGGATATATGAATTTCCAAAAAAAGGGTTGCATTTTTAACTTTAATCCGTATAATGCTAACCATACCGTATATTTTGATATTTTTCGAGGAAAGGATTGATTATATGAAGATCAAGGTTGCTATCAATGGTTTTGGCCGCATCGGCCGTATGATCGTTCGTGCATTGCCCCGTCACCCCGAAATTGACATCGTGGGTATCAACGACCTGTGTTCTGCCGACTATCTGGCATATATGCTGAAGTATGACACCATGCACGGCAAGTTTAACGGTACCGTTACCGCCACGGATCATTCCATCATCGTGAATGGTGATGAAATCCCCGTATTCGGCGAAAAGGATCCTGCCGACCTGCCCTGGAAGGAGCTCGGTGCTGAGTATGTCATCGAGTCTACCGGCGTATTCCTGACCAAAGAGAAATCTCAGGGCCACATTGATGCCGGCGCAAAGCATGTGGTCATGTCCGCTCCTTCCAAGGATGACACCCCCATGTTCGTTATGGGCGTCAACCACATGGATTACACACCCGATATGCAATTTGTGTCCAATGCAAGCTGCACCACCAACTGTCTGGCACCCATCGCCAAGGTCCTGCAGGACAACTTTGGTATCAAAGACGGCTTGATGACCACCGTTCACTCCGCCACTGCAACACAGAAAACCGTTGACGGCGTATCGATGAAGGACTGGCGCGGCGGCCGTGCTGCATCCGGCAACATCATCCCCTCCACTACCGGTGCCGCCAAGGCCGTAGGCAAGGTCATCCCCAGCCTGAACGGCAAGCTGACCGGCATGAGCATGCGTGTGCCCACGCTGGATGTATCCGTGGTGGACCTGACGGTCAATCTGGAAAAACCCACCAAATACGCCGATATCTGCGCCGCCATGAAAAAGGCTGCCGAGAACGAGCTGGAGGGCATTCTGGACTACACGGAAGAAGCTGTGGTATCCGCCGACTTCCTGGGCGATCCCCACACCTCCATTTTCGACGCCAACGCCGGCATTGCACTGACCGACACCTTCGTCAAGGTGGTCAGCTGGTATGACAACGAAGTGGGCTATTCCGATAAGATCCTGTGCCTGATCGAGCACATGTATCAGGTGGATCATCCGGAAGCGGAATACGCACAAGATTAATGATAGAACGGACATGAAATCAGCGGATTTCATGTCCGTTTTTCTGCCCGGGATATATTGAAGCCGGTTTGTGCATATATAACATTGGTATTCCAAACGGTGCTTTTGTTAAAATATTCAATTTACACAAATTTTTCCTCATTTTTTCGTCATTAATTTTGAAAAAAGGGGCAGACAGTTTTCATTTTGCTTGTTATAATGGATGTGGAATAAGAATAGGTGCGTCCTAAACGCACAAGATGTGATTGAAAGGAATAACAGATATGGCAATCAAGATTGGCATCAATGGTTTCGGTCGTATTGGCCGCGTCGTCCTGCGCATTCTGGCAGAGAACCCCGAAAAGTTCGAAATCTGTGGTATCAACCTGCGCAAGGCAGACATCGACTACATGGTCTATCAGGTCAAGTACGACTCCGTCTTCCGTAATTTTAACGGCACGGTAGAACATTGCGATGGCAACCTGGTCATCAATGGCCACAGCATTAAGATTTTCAGCGAGTCCGATGCAGCTCTGATTCCCTGGAGTGAATGCGGCGCTGAGTACATTATCGAGTCCACCGGTGCTTACAACACCACCGAAAAGGCATCACGCCATTTCAAGGGCGGCGCCAAGAAGGTCATTCTGACCGCCCCCGGCAAGGACGATGCAACCCCCACCTTTGTTTACGGCGTTAACAGCGATGAGTATCGCGCCGGCATGAAGGTCATCTCCAATGCAAGCTGCACCACCAACTGCCTGGCACCTTTGGCAAAGGTCATTTACGATGAGTTCGGCATCGAGCAGAGCCTGATGTCCACCATCCACGCCTCCACCGCTAAGCAGAAGACTGTTGACTCCCGTGGCGGCGGCGACTGGCGCACCGGTCGTTCCATTCTGAATAACATCATTCCTTCCTCCACCGGCGCTGCAAAGGCCGTTGGTCGTGTTATTCCCGGTCTGATGGGCAAGATGACCGGTATGTCTTTCCGTGTTCCCACTGCTGATGTTTCCGTGGTCGACCTGACCGCTCATCTGAGCTCCAAGACCACCTATGCTGACATCTGCTACGCTGTCCGTCATGCCAGCGAAACTTACATGAAGGGCATCATCGCTTACACCACTGACCAGGTAGTTTCCACTGATATGATTGCCAATCCCCATCCCTGCATCTTTGATGAAACCGCCGGCATTATGCTGGACGACGATTTCGTTAAGCTGATTGCATGGTATGATAACGAGTTCGGTTACAGCAATCAGGTCGTGCGTATGCTGGAGCATATGTACACCATCGATCATCTGGCTGAATCCGCTCCCATGCCTAAGAAGTAATTTTAATACATATAAAAAGCAGAGAGAACCCACAGAGTTCTCTCTGCTTTTTATATGTACCGGCAGGATGTAAACATCCTGTTAAGTCCATTGACACCAACTTGTATGTGCGATATAATCTAACCCTATTAAGCTTTAAGGAGGTATCCTATGCCTTCACAGGAAACTGTGGTTGCCCTGTTGGAACAGATGGCAGAAAATTGCTCTCTGCCACTTTTGGGAAACTTAGACTTTTACCGCGCCGGTGTCGGCTGCGTACTACATTATTTATCTACATGCGGCCATGCTGTTTCTGCCGGCGAGATCAGCCAACACATGAATGTCAGCACTGCCCGTGTCGCCGTACTGCTGCGAAAGATGGAAGAGCGCAATTTGATTCTCCGTCAGCGTGATGAGCTGGATGCACGCCGCACCTTGATCCGGCTTTCGCCCGTTGGTGAAGCGGTACACCATGATGTGCAGCAGAAGTTCATCACTTGGATGGGTTCTGTCATCGAGCAGGTTGGCATGGATAAGATCCAGCAGTTCATGTCCATTTCCGTTGAGATCAAGCAAGCTATGGAGCAGGGCGCACAAGACATTGCTCCGGATCTATATATTCAGCGTTAGAAGGAGAATCGCAACATGCCGAAATTTAGTGTGAGAAAACCCCTGACAATTTTCGTCGCTATGCTGGCGATTTTAGTGTTGGGCGTGGTGGCCTATCTGAAGATGACACCCACTCTATTCCCCAACATGGATTTTCCCTATGTCATCATTATGACCACCGATCCCGGTGCCAGTCCGGAATCTGTGGAAACTGATGTCACTAAGCCTATGGAGCAATCCATGGCGACTTTGGATCAAATCAAATCTGTGACCTCTTCGTCCCGTGACAGTGTTTCGCTGGTCGTACTGGAATTTGAGCAGGGTGTCAATATGGATACCACCAGCGTGGACATCCAGCAACAAATTGCCATTCTGCAGGGTAATTGGGATGACAACATCGGCACGCCCTATGTGCTGAAGATCAACCCGTCCATGCTGCCGGTCACGGTAACTGCCGTTTCCTATTCCGGCAAGGATATTTCTGAGGTCTCAGACTTTGTGGAAGACACCCTTTCAAATAAGTTAGACGGCATTACCGGCGTTGCCAGTGTGGAAAACGGCGGCATTGTGGATCGAGAGCTGCATGTGGTTCTCAGTCAGGAGAAGATCGATGCCCTGTCCGCCTCCATCAGCGATGCCATCAACCGGCAGTTGGACAATGCCGCCGGCGAATTGCAGTCCACCCGTGCGCAGGTTCAAAGTGCTCAGTCCGCCATGGCCGATGCCCAGCGCAGCGCCGTAAACGATGCAGCTACCAATGCGCTCACCGCCGTGCAGGGTGGCCTTTCCACCATGTACACCCGGCGTGATCAGGTGCAAGAAAAGCTGAACGACCTCACCTCCCTGCAAACGAAGAAATTAACCGTTGAGGCAGGCATTGCCCCGTATGCCGCACAAATTGCCGCTATCAACAATAATCCCACACTGTCCGATGAGGAAAAGAAAGAACAGTCGGCGGCCATTGAGAATAACAGCGACTATAAGGATCTGCTATCGCAGCAGTCGGAAATCGACGCAAAGTTGGCCGCATTAGGCTCCGACGCCGAAAGTCTGGAGCAGGATATTACCGATCTGCAGAATGATCTGTCCGACATCAATAAGCAGATTGAGGAATTCTCTCAGGACAACAGTCAGGTGGCGGAAATCTCTCAGCAGATCACCGATGGTGCCATGACCATCAGCGACGGTGCCATGCAGTTGATCGGTGCTAATATGCAGATGACGCAGGCACTGAGTAAAATCGACGAGGGTCTGGCCACCATTGAATCTTCTCGCAGTGAAGCTTTGAAAAAAGCTGACCTGAGCAGTGCGCTGAATATCAGCAGTATTTCCGCCATCCTCACAGCCCAGAATTTCTCCATGCCTGCCGGCTATGTACAGGATGATGACGGCGTAAGCTACATGGTGTCTGTGGGTGACGAGATCACCAACCAAAAGGACCTGAAGAACATGGTTCTCTTTGACTTGGGCATGGACGGAGTGAAGCCTATCCGCCTGAAAGATGTGGCCGAAGTCTTTGTCACCGATAACTCCGATGAGATCTATGCCAAGCTGAACGGCGATGACGGCATTATTCTGTCCTTTACCAAACAGTCCACCTATGCTGTTGCCGAGGTGTCTGACAACATCGCTCATCGCCTTGCACAGTTGGAGGCTCAATACGATGGTCTGCATTTCACCTCCCTGATGGATCAGGGTGACTATATCTACATGATCATCAACTCCATTCTGTCCTCGTTGGGTTGGGGCGCTCTGTTTGCGATTTTGGTCCTGTATCTGTTCCTGCGGGATTGGCGTCCCACCGTCATCACCTTGGTATCCATTCCCATCAGTGTGATCTTCGCCGTGGTGCTGATGTACTTCTCCGGCGTAACGATCAACATGATCTCCCTCAGCGGTCTTGCTGTGGCGGTGGGTATGTTGGTGGATAACTCCGTGGTGGTCATTGAAAACATCTACCGTCTTCGCTCTCAGGGGGCCAGCGTGACGCAGGCGGCTGTGGGCGGTGCCAAGCAGGTGTTGGGCGCCATCACCGCCTCCACTTTGACCACGGTCTGTGTGTTCCTGCCCATCGTTTTCGTGGAGGGCATTACGAAGCAGCTTTTCACAGACCTGGCGTTGACCATGACCTATTCTCTGCTGGCCAGCTTGCTGATCGCATTGACGTTGGTACCGGCCATGGCATCCGGCCTGCTGAAAAAAACAAAGCCGCAGCGAAAGAGCATTTTGGATAAAGTATATCCCGCTTATCGCAAGGCCATCACCTGGTCGCTGGGCCACAAGGCTGTGGTGCTGATCTTGGCCGTGGTATTGTTGGCAGGCTCCACGGTGGCCACCGTGAGCCGTGGCTTTGCATTCATGCCCGAAATGGATATGAACACTATCAATCTGACGGTCACCATGCCGGAGGATTGCGACCGCGAAACCGCCGTGAAGCTGGCAGACGAAGTCGTGCAGCGTGCCTCCACCGTGGAGAATGTGGAAACCGTAGGTGCTATGATGTCCTCCGGCGACATGAGTTTCATGTCCTCCGACAGCGGCGAATTTGATGTCACTGCCTATGTTCTGCTGCCGGAGGGTGCCTCCGGTAATGCCGCCGGCAAGGAAATTGAAAAACTGTGCGCCGATATGGACTGCAAGGTTACCGCCGCCGGTGGTATGGATAACTATATGAGTTACATGACCGGCTCCGGTATCACCTTGAATGTATATGGCGATGACATGAATGATCTGCAATCCACCGCCAAGGATCTGGCTGCTGAGCTGAAGGATGTAAAGGGCATCAGCGATGTATCCGACGGTTTGGATGAGGCAGCCGCAGCCGTACATATTTCTATTGATCGCAACAAGGCAATGCAGCAGGGCATGACTGTGGCACAGATCTACATGCAGGTGGCATCGGCATTGACCACCTCCAGCTCTGCTGCTGAGCTGACATTGGATAACCTGAATATGGATGTGGTATTGGAAAGTGCAAAGGACAGCCAATTTGACCGCGATTCCCTGCTGGACCTGGTCATTACCGGCACTTCCTCTTTGACCGGTGAAGCTATCAGTTTCCCCTTGAAGGATGTGGCAACCATCGAAAAGAGCGTCAGCATGAACACCATTGCCCATGACCAGCAGCGCCGTTATGTGTCTGTGACTGCCATGGTGGCAGATGGCTATAACATCACAAAAGTCACCTCTGCCGCAGAAAAGGCTGTGGATCATGTGAAGCTGCCAAATGGCATCACCACCGCCTTTGACGGTGAGAACGAGGCAATCATGGAAGCCATGGAGCAACTGATGCTGATGATGCTGTTGGGCGTGCTTTTGGTCTACTTCATCATGGTGGCACAATTCCAGTCCCTGAAATCTCCCCTGATCGTTATGTTCACGATCCCCTTGGCCTTTACCGGTGGCTTGCTGGCACTGCTGATCAGCGGTGTGGAGCTGAGTGTAGTGTCGCTGATCGGTTTCGTGATGTTGGTGGGTATCATCGTCAACAACGGCATTGTGTTGGTGGATTATATCAATCAGCAGCGCCACGCCGGCATGGAGCGTCGGGCAGCCATTGTAGATGCCGGTGTCACCCGTCTGCGTCCCATTCTCATGACTTCCCTGACCACCATTCTGGGTCTGGTAGTGATGGCATTCAGCAACCAGACCGGCACGGCTCTGATGCGTCCCATCGCTTTGGTATGTATCGGCGGCCTGCTGTATGCAACGCTGATGACGCTGTTCGTAGTTCCGTGTATGTATGACATTTTCAACCGCAAAGAACTCCGTCATGTGGACGAGAGCGATCTGACGATCGACGAATAATATGCTGCTGCCGGAGAGCAAACGCCCTCCGGCAGCTTTCTTTATAGGCTATAGCGCAGTGAACGATACAGCTTGTCCATAGCACGCAGCAGTGTGCGTGACACCGTTGATTTGTTGACACCCAATTCCAGCGCAATATCCGTCACACGCATATTGTCCGAAAAGTGCATCCGCAGGATCTGCCGCTGGCGAGGTGTCAATTCCTGCTCCACCGCAAGGGGTAAATTGGTCAACAGCCGTTTGGTGCGCTCCTGAGATGTGCTATCCTCACTGTTGCGCCACATTTGCAAGCTGGCAATATCCAAGGGATCAAAGTGTGTATTTTTCATGTTTGTGATAACTCCTGTCATAATAATGTTGTGTCAGCTCTGCCAGTTCCCGGCTTTGCTGCAAAATGGGGCGCAGCTCGGCAATACGGCGCCGCAGCCGCTGCACCTCCTGCGTATCCTCCTCCGCTCGTATGCATTCGTTTAATTCCCGAATACGCCGGGACAATGCAACGGCATCCACGCGATAATGTTCAGATAATTCCACTAAGGTCATTTACTTCTCCTTTCGAATATCTCATCTGTTGTATTTTTTTGAAAAAAGAATAAAAAAGTGTTGACAAATCCAGCATATTCTGTTAGTATATATTTCGCTGGTCATGTGCTGGTGTAGCTCAGCTGGTAGAGCAGCTGATTTGTAATCAGCAGGTCGGGGGTTCGAGTCCGTCCACCAGCTCCAGTAAACTTAATAGGTATGGGGGATTTCCCGAGTGGCCAAAGGGGACAGACTGTAAATCTGCTGGCGATGCCTTCGGTGGTTCGAATCCACCATCCCCCACCAAATAAATCCGAATGACTTTTGTCATTTGGATTTATTTTTTTAAATTTTGGTGGATGCGAAGTTTATACCCGGAGGGTAAATCCACCATCCCCTTTTTGCTATTTCCCAGTTGCATCCTCTCCGGCACTTTGCTATAATGTATCCATTCTTTTCAATCAATTGATATAGATAAGGAGAATGGTATATGATTTCAAGAGCAGAATTAAAGAGCCGTGCTAAGCTGCAGCTGGGCGGCGGCATTTTTGCCGCAAATTGGATGATGGCCTTGCTGATCTGCCTGCTTTCCGCCGTTATTTGCAGCGCTGCCGGCAGCATCGTCCCCGGCCTTGGCGCACTGGTGGTCATCGGTCCCATGACCTATGGCATTTCCTATATCTTTATTAAGCAGGCCCGTGACGGCGCAGAAATGGATATCGCCGACCTCTTCAAGGGCTTTACCGATGACTTTGGCGGCACATTTTTGTTGGGGCTGATGATCACCATTTTTGTTGCGCTGTGGTCCATCCTGTTGATTGTCCCCGGCATCGTCAAATCACTGGCTTACTCCATGGCATATTACATTAAGGTCGACTATCCTGAACTGGACTGGAGAGAGTGCATCCGCCGCAGCAGTGCCATGATGAATGGCCACAAAGGCGAACTGTTTATGCTGTACTTGAGCTTTATCGGCTGGTTTATCGTGGGCTCTTTGTGCCTCGGCGTTGGTACGCTGTGGGTCGTGCCTTATCTGGAAGCCACCAAGGTGCAGTTTTATGAGGCCATCAAAGACGAACCCGTTGTTCTGTAAAAAAATTTTATATCTGATCGAGCAGTTGCGTCAGCTTCTGCTCGATTTTTTCATCTCCTTTCTTATCCACCATACATTCCTTATCATCTTCTTTACCCCTCACTTTGCGCCATAATCGTGCGCTGCGGTATACTCTTCCGCCTTGTTGGATATACTGAAGATTAACAAGTTTCTTGTTTGTGCTATTACATTATCACAAGAATATTTGCTTGTCAAGACATTTTTAACAAGTTTCTTGTTAATTTTAGTTGACAAGGCCAACAAATTAAGTTAGTATAAGGTCGAGAAATGTCAGAATATGTCGGAAGGGCGGATAAGAACATGAGTTTTGGAGAACGCATGCGCTATCGGCGTGAAGAACTGAATATGTCCCGTGCGGAGCTGGCGGAAAAGCTGGGTGTATCCCGCTCGGCAGTGGGCAATTATGAAACCGGCATCAGCGCCCCTAAAGAGGAAATCTTACTGCAAATCTTCGATGCGCTGCATGTAGACCCCAACTATTTATATCGCGATAGTTTCCATGCAAAAAACGAGTTGAATTGCAGCGGCGAAGAGCGCAGGCTGTTGGAAAAGTATCGCACATTGCCGCTGGCAGGTCGCCAAACGGTACACGCCCTGTTGGATGCTTTGGGTGTCTATCAGCAAGAGCTGCAATTGCCGGAGCGTGAACCGCGGGTCATTCCGCTGTATCGCTCACCTGCCGCTGCTGGATTTGCTGCGCCGGTGTTTGGTGATGATTTCGAGTCTTTAACCGTTACCGGAGATGTGCCGGCCGGAGCCGAGTTGGCCGTGCGCATTCAGGGCGATAGTATGGCGCCCTACATTGCCGACGGCTCTGTGGTATATGTCAATCACGATCCCCTGCAAAATGGCGATGTGGGCATCTTCTGCGTGGATGGCGATATGCTTTGCAAGCAGTATTATAAAGACCCTTTGGGTATGGTATACCTGTTCTCACTGAACCGTAAGCGCAGCGAAATGGATGTGATATTCCACGAGGGAAGCGGTCGCAGCCTGACCTGCTTTGGCCGTGTCATCATGAAACAATCCGTTCCACTGCCGGAATAAAGCGACAAAAAAGAGGAGGCGTAAACGCCTCCTCTTTTTCAATAGCAACACTTTTCAGGTCCAATCTCCTGATACGCCGTCCGGCGCCTCCGGCACGCCGTGCGGCACCTGGGTTTCACGGCGCAGATTTTGTGCCGCCTCCTCCTTTTCCCGATGCCGGTCCTTGCCCCGATCATCATGTCCGTTGGGAACAGGTGCCGGCTTACGCTTTTCCTCTGCCATATTGTTATCCTCCTAATAGCCAATAGATGATTCCATACAATGCGCTGGCGGCTGTGCCGAATACGATCACCGGACCTGCCACCGTAAACATCTTAACAGCGGTACCGGTGATAATTCCCTCTGCCTTGAAGTCAATTGCCGGCGACACCACGGAGTTGGCAAATCCCGTAATCGGCACCAACGTACCGGCACCGGCATAGCGTGCCAATTTGTGATAGAGTCCCAATGCGGTGAACAATGCCGACAAGAACACCATGCTCACCGATGTTGCGGCGCCGGCATCCTGCGTATTGAGTCCCAATGCTGAGTAGCCGTTTGAAATAAGTTGACCTATCACGCATATGGCACCGCCCACCAAAAACGCCAGTATCGTATCCTTCAAAATCGGAGATTTATCCTGCATCTGACTGACATATGCCTGATACTGTTTCGGAGACATATCCATATCATGCCACATCCTTTCTGAAAGATAGTCTGCCCAACGCCGCAAAAATCATGCGTTTATCTTGTCAAAAGGGCATAAAACGGCTATACTAATGACAGTAAATATTAGGAGCGTTTTGTATGGCAGAGCAAGTTCGTCCTTTTGGAAAAAAAGTATATAATTTGGCATATATTGATTCTGATATATGTACCGGCTGCGGCTATTGCACGATGTTTTGCATTATGAAGTGTATTCATCTTCAACCCGACGGTCTGTATGCCATTGATGCCGATCAATGTATTGGCTGCCGCCACTGCAAAGTCAATTGTTTTAACGAAGCCATTCGTTTGATATCACTCAAATAGGAGAGTACATCATGAAGAAAAAAGATGTTAAGTCGTTGGGTTTATATATTCATATCCCGTTCTGCAAGGCCAAGTGTGCCTATTGCGACTTTTACTCCTTACCCCAAAGTGAAGCTAAAATGGACGCTTATGTAGACGCCCTGATCGCCCATCTGGAGGAGGTCGCACCCCGTGGTGAATCCCACACGGTGGACACGGTATATTTCGGCGGCGGCACGCCCAGCTATTTGGGCCACAAGCGTATCATCAAGCTGCTCAAGGTCATCAAAAAGCACTATCATCTGTCCGGTGATGCTGAAATCACCATGGAGGCCAACCCCGATTCTGCAGATGATGTACACGCCTTGAAGGCACTGCGCCGTGCTGGCATCAATCGCATCTCACTGGGTGTGCAATGCAGTGATGACAGTATGCTCAAAGAGATCGGCCGCATCCACACCTGGGAGCAGGTACAGTCTTCCGTATCCGCCATTCGCAAGGCGAAGATCACCAATCTCAGCTTGGACCTTATTTACGGTCTTCCCGGTCAGACCATGGAGGGCTGGCAAAAAACGCTGGCGGACTGCATCGCCCTCTCGCCCGAGCACATCAGCTGCTACGGCTTGAAGGTGGAGGAGGGCACGCCGCTCCACGCTCGCCGCAATACCATCTCGCTGCCTGACGACGATTTACAGGCGGATATGTATCTTTACACCGTGGAGGAGCTGGCACGAAACGGCTACGAGCAGTATGAAATTTCCAATTTCGCCAAGCCCGACCATGCCTCTCGCCATAACCTGAAATATTGGCACATGCAGGAATATGCCGGTTTTGGTCCCGGCGCACATTCCGATTTCGGTGGCGTGCGCTATGGCTATACCCGTGATCTGGATGCCTATCTGCGTGGTGATCTGACTCTGTCCGAGTCGGAGGAGATTCCGCCTTTGGAGCGGGAGCTGGAATACATCATGCTCTCCCTGCGCACCACCGACGGCATTGACCGCCACCATTACGAGTATTGCTATCGTCAACCCTTCGCCCCCATCGAAAAGCGTTTGGAGCTATACGAAAGCCACGGCATGGCACAGCGCACGGAGCATGGCTGGCGGCTGACACCTCAGGGCTTTCTTGTTTCCAATCAGATCATTGCCGATTTGCAGGAGGCCGTGGGCGAGGATAAGACCCGCCGCATCGCCAAAACCGCACGAGGCGATTTCCGCATCGTGTAAAGGAGAATCCTATGCTGCTGAAACTCTATCCCAAACTGCGTATCATTACCTCTTTCGTATCTATAATCGGCGCTCTTGTCATCGTGCTGCCATCTGTTTTTTATAACGGAGAACTGCCCATTTGGGGCACCGTGGCTGCGGTGATCTGGATTTTTATGTGTACATTTTTCGCCACTATGCTGGCGGCAAAACGGCAGGAGGCCTTGCTCGAGCAATACAACAACTGCCACATTCAATCGTTTCTTGCCGATTTGGAGCAGTTGCACCGCTGCCGTGCTACCGCCGTATATCTGGACATCAACCGTGCCGCCGCCTATTATTCTTTAGGCGATTTCACCAAAGCACGGCACTTGATGGACGATATTAAGGATCGTGTAAAAGGCCCCTACCGCTTGACGTGGTTTCACAATATGGCCTTGCTTGCCATGCGTGAGGGCAACACGGAAGAGGCCGAGACAAACCTGAGCCAATTGAAATCTCTGTTGGGTGAAAAGCTCCCCAAATCCCAGTGTGAACGTTGGGATCGTATGTATCACAGCGCCTGCACATCGCTGCATATCACCAAGGGCGAGTTGGACGGCGCTGAAGCATTTGTGCAGCAGGCTCTTTCCGCTGCTGAAAGTCCCCTGCAAAAGGCATCCTATCACCACATGCTGCTACGCATTTATGAGCAGCAGCAACGTGAGGAAGATTGTCAAACACAGCGCACTTATCTGCGCACTCATGGCGGCGATTCTTTCTACGCCAATGTATAATCGAAAAACCACGACTTCAAATCGAAGTCGTGGTTTTTATGATGTATTCTTTTATTTCTGTGCCATCTTTACGGCGATTTCCAAACCGATTTTGATCATATTGGCAAAATTCGTCCGCCTTTCATCTGCATCCAACGCCTTGCCGTTGATGAGATCATCGGAAATAGAGCAAATCGCCAATGCCCGTTTCCCGGTGTAAGCGGCGGTGCAATACAGCCCGGCTGCTTCCATCTCCACTGCCATCACACCCATTTTGGCAAACTTCATGTTGCGTCCGGCAGCGTCATAAAACACATCGGAGGAATAGAGATTGCCCACGGGCATCTCCACGCCCATCTCACGAGCCGATTCCACAGCCGCCATCAACAATTGAAAATCCGCAATGGGCGCAAAATTGCCGCCCAGATCATATTGGGCTGCAAAGTTGGAATCTGTGCAGGCACCCATACCTGCCACCACACTGCCCAGTGCCAGATCCCCACGCAGCGCACCTGCCGAACCGATACGGATAATATTATCCACATCATAATGGGTGAATAACTCATACGAATAAATACCGATGGACGGAATACCCATTCCGCTGGCCATCACCGATACCGGTACGCCATGGTATGTGCCGGTATAGCCCTGCACGCCACGCACATTGTTGACCAATTTGGCATTTTCCAAAAAGGTCTGCGCAATAAACTGTGCACGCAGGGGATCGCCGGGCATCAGTACGGTTTTTGCAAAATCGCCTTGATTAGCATTATTATGGGGGGTTGCCATATTCGTTTCCTCCTATCAATCGTTCATTGCTTTCACAGCCTTGACAATGCGGCTGGTACCCAATCGATCTGCGCCCAGTGCCACAAAGTCACGGGCATCGTTCAAATCAGCGATACCGCCGGCCGCCTTGATTTTTACATGGGGTGCCACATGCGCTTTGAACAGTGCCACATCTTCCCGTGTGGCACCGCCACCGCCAAATCCGGTAGAGGTCTTGATGAAATCAGCGCCGCTGTTGCTGACCACTTGGCACATTTGGATTTTTTCCTGTTCTGTCAGCATGCAGGTTTCAATGATTACCTTCAGAAGTCGACCCTTGCAGGCAGCCTTCACCTTTCGGATCTCCTCCTCCACGGCGTCCAGCTTCCCATCTTTCACCCAGCCGATATTGATGACCATATCAATCTCCGTTGCACCGTTTGCCACAGCATCGGTCGCCTCAAAGCACTTCGCAGCAGTAGTGGTATAGCCATTGGGAAATCCGATCACAGTGCAAATCGGCAATTTACCTGCCACATAATCCGCCGCCTGCTTCACATAGGACGCCGGAATGCACACGCTGGCGCAGCCGTAGCGCATGCCGTCATCACAAATGGCACGAATCTCCTCCCAAGTTGCAGAGGGTGCCAGCAAGGTGTGATCCACCTTGGCAAGAATTTGCTGTAGTTCGTTTGTCATGATATTACTCCTTACTCCGCCGATTTTGTCAGCGTTTCCGTGGGAACGCCGGCACACACTGCGGCAAAATAGCGATAAAACGGCATCAAGCTCAAAAAGCCTTGCAGCACTTCATCGGCAAGCGCCGGAGAATATAGTTTCTCGTCCAGCGGCATGGTATGCTCCAAACTCAAGGACTTTTTCTGATACCACGGTTGCAGCAGTGGATCCACCTGTCCCTTAGAGCGTGCATATTCCGGCCCTGCCAGCGTAAACACAGACTGGCGGTTGAATTTGCGCACCAGCTTTGCCAGCTCCTGTGGCCGTTGGTCGATCCCCTTGCGATAGTGCTCCATCATAGCGGGTGCCGCACGCCAGAATCCCATGCCGTAGCTATAATACTCCGGTGCGATCTCAAACCAGAATGTGGGTTTGCCTGTCCAATCCTTGTCGCCGGTCCGAATGCAGAACCACAAATGATCCTTGTACGGGCCACGGCCGTGCAGTCGCCGAGCATCACGGTAAATGCGTGACACCTTCACCATCAGCGGTTCGTTGGGATATGCTGCATGCAAGCCCTCATAGACCTGCTGTGCCAGATCTTTCGTCGGCTGCAATAGATGGTTTTGATAATCTGCTTTATGCTCCATGAACCAGCCACGCTCATTATTGAAGCGGATGCCCCACATAAAATCCACAGTGGCCGGCGAATAACCCTGAAACATATCTGCACTCCTTCATCTGATACTGTTTGCATACATTGTAACGGTTTTCTTCGCAATTTGCAAGTGTACCTTGCGCCACAGTTTTTCCTGATGGGTGAAAAAATAAGCTGACCAATGGTCAGCTTATTTTTTATCTATGTTATCTCTTGTTGTAAGCCTCGATGCCCAGCGCCAACAAATCCATGGCACGCTCCAGATCAGCCTGCTTGAGAATGTAGGCAATGCGGATCTCGTTTTTGCCCTTGCCGGGCGTACCGTAAAACGGCTCGCCGGGTGCAAACATCACGGTATCACCATTGTCATCAAACTCCTCCAGCAGCCAACGCTGGAAACGATCTGCATCATCAATGGGCAGGGCAGCCATGATATAGAATGCACCCTTGGGGCATTTGCACACCACGCCGGGGATCTTTTCCAGCTTTGCCATCACCGTGTCACGACGGCGCTTATACTCCTCACGCACGGCTTCAAAATATTCCGGGCCCACGCTATACAGCGCCGCAGCTGCCACCTGATCCAGTGTCGCCACGGACAGTCGAGCCTGACAATACTTCATGGCGTGTGCCAACAGCTCATGATTGCGGGTAAGGATGCAGCCCACTCGTGCGCCGCAGGCACTGAACCGCTTGGATACCGTGTCGATTACGATGACCTGCTCTGCTGCATCGTCGAACTGACCCATAGATTGCAGCGGCTCGCCGGCATACACGAATTCACGATAGGCCTCGTCGCCGATGATGAAGAGGTCATGCTCCTTGGCGATGTCCACCATCAGGCGCATTTCCTCCGGTGTCAGCACACAACCGGTGGGGTTGCCGGGATTGGTCACCATAATGGCACGGGTATGCTGGTTGATCTCCGCCTCGATCTTGGCACGATCGGCAAAGTGATAGCCGTCCTCCGGGCTGGTGGGTACGGGATGAATGCTTGCACCACAGGTATTGACCATAGTGTTGTAGTTGGGGTAAAAGGGTTCAGGAATTAAGATCTCATCACCGTCATCCAAAATGCACTGCAAAATGATCTGCAATGCTTCACTGCCGCCGGTGGTAATGAGAATTTCATCTTTTTCAAAGTGCATATTCAGATTATCATAGTACTTCTGAATTGCCTCAATCAGTTGGGGAATGCCGGGCGAGGGTGCATACTCCAAAACAGGCTGGTCAAAATGCTTCACCGCATCGAAATATGCCTTGGGGGTTTCAATGTCCGGCTGTCCAATGTTCAAGTGGTAAATCTTTTTCCCTTTTGCCTCAGCAGCTACCGCAAAGGGATGAAACTTTCGCATGGGGGAAAGGCCGCACTTTTCTACTTTGCTGGAAAATTTCATATTCATATCCTCCTGTTCTCAAATTCCGCATGGTTTTTCTCTGCCATACATCATAATCAATATATGTCAATCTTTGTGTCCAAAAATGTCAGGCCACCGCAAAAATCTGCAATGGCCTGCTTTTTGAATATTTAGTTCATCTGCTTGCGGCGGCTCAGGTTCACTGTACCGTCGGTCATATCGCCGATGGAATCCAGGCTCTTGCCTGTACCGATGGCTACGCAGGAAATGGCATTCTCCGCCACCTCGGTATGAATACCGGTGCGAGACTCGATCAACTTATCAAAGCCATCTACCATGCTGCCGCCGCCGGTCATGACAATGCCGTTGTTGGAGATATCAGCCACCAGCTCAGGCGGAGTGCGCTCCAACACACCGTGAACAGTCTCCAAAATACGCTCCACAGGCTCTTCAAATGCCTCCATCATCTCAGTGGAGGTCACAGTCAGCGTCTTGGGCAAACCGGTCATCAGGCAGCGACCCTTGATCTCAATGCTGGTTTCCTCTTCCTTGGGATACACGCAGCCAATCTCCATCTTCATCAGCTCTGCGGTACGCTCACCGATGAGGATGTTGTGCTTGCGACGCATATACTTTACGATAGACTCATTGAACTGGTCGCCGGCCACCTTGATAGAAGCGGATTCCACCACGCCGCTCAAAGAAATCACAGCGATATCGCTGGTGCCACCGCCGATATCCACCACCATGTGACCATCGGGCTTAGAAATGTCGATACCTGCGCCAATAGCAGCAGCCACAGGCTCCTCGATCAGGAACACACGACGAGCACCGGCCTGAATACCGGCATCCACCACAGCACGCTCCTCAACCTCGGTAATACCGGAGGGAACGCAGATGATAACACGGGGCTTAAAGAACTGGACGCCGCCGGCCACCTTGCGGATGAATTCTTTGAGCATGCGCTCGGTCATGTCATAATCGGAAATAACGCCTTCACGCAAAGGACGGATCGCTACGATGTTGCCGGGGGTACGGCCCAACATAGCCTGTGCCTCAGCGCCCACCTTCAGCAGGCGACCGTTATTCTTGTCCACTGCCACAACGCTGGGCTCGTTCAAAACAACGCCCTTACCTTTGACATAGACCAGTACCGAAGCGGTACCCAGGTCAATACCGATATCTTTTGCTAATGCACACATATCTGACACCTCATCTTATCTTTCCAATATGCTCCACGGCATTTTGCCGCTTATTTCTAACATAATATTATAATGACGGTCTTTTAATTTTGCAATAGAATTTTCCAAATCGTCATCGTTTCTTTACAAAATTGTTACCAATAACCAAATGGGAATGGTAATCACGGCGAAAAGAGTGGTGAGCATAACACAGTGCGTTGCCATTTTCCAATCGCCGCCGTACTGCCGTGTAAACATGGCACAGCACGTACCTGCCGGCATAGCCGTCAGCAAAATCATCACTCGTCCGGTATCCGTCAGTTCGCCCAGAATCAATTTCCACAGCAACAGCAGTACGGCCGGAATGAGTATCAGGCGCAACACCAGCAAGCCCCAGGCACGCTTGTCGCAAAGCATTGCCTTGATATTGGACTCGCCCAACTGCGCACCCACCAGAAACAGCACCAGCGGCGCCGTAGCCGCCGACACCATGCTCAGTGCCTGCGTCACGATCTGCGGCAGCGGGACTTTGAACAAAAACAGTACCAGACCCACAATCACGCCGATAAAACCCGGCGAGAGAATACCGCCGATAGATTGCTGCCGCTTTTTTCCGCATCCCATTTGGATCAGCCATACGCCCACGGTAAATATCAACACATCATTGATCAGTTCCACGATGGACGCCAAAAACAGTGCCTCGTCACCCAGCAGCAGCTTGATCAGCGGCATACCGATCAGTCCCGTGTTGGCAAATACAGCGGCGAACAGAAAAATGCCGCCGGGCACCATGTTTATCTTGCCTACTTTCAGCACCAAATATGCCACCAGTGCTGCCAAAACCAATCCGATCACTGTCCAGAGTGCCGCTTGTCCCGCCTTTTGCATCAGCGCATGGCTCCGCTCCACCTGCACCATGGCATCCACCACCATGATGGGCCAGAAGAAATTAACCAGAATGGAGGATATGCCATCCACCTGCTGCGCTGTTAAAATTTTCTTTCTGGTAAATATAAAACCGGGAATTGCCAGCAGCGCAAATAATGCCACAGACGACACCGATTGGAAAAATGCTTGCCATTCCATCGTTTTATTGATCCTTTCTTCCTCGAGCCAGCGTCAAACACATCACATCTGCTGCGCCGGCCTCTTTCAATATGCGTACACACTCACTGAGCGTAGCACCTGTGGTCAAGATATCATCGATCAGCAGCAGACGCTTGCCCTTGATTTGCTCCACATGGATCGCCTCATATACCCCCAACACGTTGGCACGCCGTTCCTCGGCTGTCTTCAGGCTGGATTGCGGCAGATTATCCACCACCTTGCGCAGCGTTTCAACGGGCGGCACATGCCAATCCACGCAGGTAGCCGCAGTGAGATAGCGTGTCTGGTCATAACCACGCTTTTTCAGGCGTTTCTTGCTGACCGGTACAAATGTAATGGCGTCAAATTGACCTGCGTAGTTGTCAGCCGCACACTCCGCCATCAACCGTCCAAAGCAAGATAAGCCGCCCAACTTTGCTTTGAATTTGAAGTCCAAAATCGCCTTGCGCACGTTGCCTTCATAGTAGAACGGGGAGGCGCAGCGCCCGAAACCGGCACCTTCACACACAGCGTTTTCGTTGGTAAAGGGAAGCGTATCGGCACAGTGCTGACACATCAGCTTTTTGCCTGCTATAACGCCGCAAAACGGACATCTGCGTGGAAACAGAAAATCCATCACGCTGCGGCCCCATTTGTTCAACTGGTCATTAAAGCTCATACTATTGCCTCCTTCAGCCGACGGCGCAAGCCGCTATATCGTCTGGTCTGGCGGTCATTGGCCGCCATCTTCGCCGGAATCACATCATCGCCCACTATCACCAATAGCTCACGAGCACGGGTGATGGCGGTATACAGCACGCCACGCACCATGAGATTCTGTGCCGCCGGTGCTGATACCAAAATCACCGCCTTGTATTCACTGCCCTGCGCCTTGTGCACCGTAATAGCGTACGCCATATCCAACTGGCTCAGTAGATCTGCCGTATAGGTCGCCACTTTATCGTCGAAACGGATCACGATCAACTCACCGGAGGGGTCGATTCCCTCAATCACGCCCACATCACCGTTAAAGATGCCGCTGCCCACTTCTCCGTCATCTTTTTGCCACAGTACATCATAGTTGTTCTTGGTCTGCATCACCCGGTCGCCTTCACGGAATGTGATATCGCCCCAAATCTTCTGATGCTTGCTTTTTGCCGGTGGATTGAGCGCCGCCTGCAGCGCCCTATTCAGCTGTACTGTGCCGGTTTCGCCCTTGCGTGTAGCACTCAACACCTGAATTTGGTCGGCAGGAATGTTCATGTTCTCCGGCAGGCGTGTCTTGCACAGCTCCACCACTGTCTGCACCAATCGATCTGCCGATCGGCGACACATAAAGAATAAATCACTTTGTCCGTTCCCCAGATTCGGCGCTGCGCCCAAATTGACCGCATGGGCATTGCGAATAATTGCCGATGCCTCTGCTTGGCGGAAAATTTCGTTCAGCGCCACCACCGGAAATGCGCCGCTGCGGATCAGATCGCCGAACACATTGCCGGCGCCCACGGACGGCAGCTGATCGGGATCTCCCACCATCACGAGCCTGCAGCCCGGTCGCATGGCACTCAGCAGGGCGCACATCAGTTTCAAGTCCACCATGCTCATTTCATCCACGATGATGGCATCTGTCTCCAGCGGCTCTTTTTCGTTTTTCTTGTAAGTCACCTCGCCGGTGAGATCATTAAAGGACATTCCCAAACACCGGTGAATCGTCTGTGCCTCTTTCCCGCACAGCTCGCCCATACGCTTGGCGGCACGGCCTGTGGGTGCCAACAGCAGCACATCCAGTCCCATGCGCTCCAGCATGGTCACGATTCCCTTGACCGAGGTGGTCTTTCCGGTACCGGGGCCGCCGGTCAGCAGAATAACCCCCTGCTGCGCCGCCAGCTCCACCGCTCTGCGCTGTTCCGGAGCATAGGAAATGCGTTGTTTCTTCTCAATTTCGTCAATGATCCCAGCCACATTTCTGCCCTCCGGCTGCGGAACATCACGCAGTGTCAGCAGCTTCTGTGCCACATAGGACTCCGCAGCATGCATTTCCCGCAGATAGCAGCCGTCCACCTTGGCAATG
The DNA here is from genome assembly GCA_045617685.1 of Vescimonas sp. Lineage (GTDB taxonomy): Bacteria > Bacillota > Clostridia > Oscillospirales > Oscillospiraceae > Vescimonas. Next base: position 3,681 of record JAZLJB010000032.1, on the reverse strand, counting down.
TGCTGCTGCACGATGACCATCCGCTCAATCAGCTTGTCCAGCACGATCTCCACCTCATCGGGTGCAACGCCGATCAACTGTGCTGTGGCGAGAATCAGCTTTTCTCTGGGCAAAAATACATGTCCGTTATTCAGGTTGTGGTTTAATTCGTATGTAATGGCCGCCTCCGTGCGGCAGTCATCATCGCCGCCAAATCCCATGGAAATGGCGATCTCATCCACCTGCGAAAAAGTGACACCGTACTGTGCGCCGGACAGCACATAGGGGTTGTCCTTCAGGTGCTGCACAGCATCTGCGCCATAGGCACGATACAGCTGCATGGCAAGCTGCACCGGCAAATCGTAGCGAGAGAGGAATTCCATCACACGGCGCAAACCGTTCTGCGCACGGAACTGGGTGGATATCTCCATGGCACGCTTGGCGGTAATGCCCTTGACGGTCTGCATCTGTTCCGGCTCATCCTCGATGATGCGCAGGGTATCCATGCCGAACCGCTCCACCAGTCGTGTAGCCGTGGCAGGTCCAATGCCCTTGATGATACCCGATGCCAGATAGGCCATCAGTTCATCCTCTCCCTGAGGCAAGCGCCGTTCCACCGATTCAGCAGTCAATTGCTGTCCGTAGCTGGGGTGGTTGACCCACACGCCGGTAACGGTATAGTTTTCGCCGGGCGCAGCGCAGGGGATGCATCCCACTACCGTGATTTCCTCCCCCTGCTCCGTCACCAACGCCAAAACGGTGTAGCCATTTTCTTCATTTTGAAAAATAATGTGTTGTACGGTGCCTTCCACCGTGCATCGCTCACCCATAGTCGTCCTCTTTCTCCCATTGTTTCAAATGTTCCGCAAATTCGTGTGCTGACACCAGTGTGGTGGCTCGGTGATCACGGCAAAGCCGTTTCGCCCGGCTGCGACCCTTGGCATCAAGTCCCACATCCAGCAAAACGATCACGGCATGGCTGCCCACTTGCCGCCGTGCATCCTCCATGCAAGACACCATGTAATCCATATCCTCGCCTGCGCCCTCCACGCTCAGCAGCAGTGTCACCGGCAGGCGCTCCTGATTGCGCCGAAACACAATGCCGCTGATGCACCAGATAATGGTCACCACGCCAATGGCAGATAAAAATGCAAGGATGCCGTCTGTCCACAGTGTCATATCACTCACCTCACACCATCTTATGCGGTGCAGGGTGAAAATGTCAGTTCAGCATGGGTTTCAAATAGTGTCCCGTGTAAGAGGCAGCCACCTGCGCCACTTCCTCCGGCGTACCGGTGGCCACCACAGTGCCGCCGCCGATGCCGCCCTCCGGTCCCAAATCAATGATGTGGTCGGCACACTTGATCACATCCAGATTGTGTTCAATGACCAACACCGTGTTGCCTCCGTCCACCAATCGCTGCAATACCTCCAGCAGTTTCTTCACATCGTCGGTATGCAGTCCGGTGGTAGGTTCGTCCAAAATATAGATGGTCCGTCCGGTAGAACGTTTGGAAAGCTCCGTTGCCAGTTTTACACGCTGCGCCTCGCCGCCGGACAGGGTGGTGCTGGATTGCCCCAGTTTCACATAGCCCAAGCCCACATCGCACAGTGTTTGCAATCTGCCGGCGATCTTCGGTACCGCAGCGAAGAATTCCAATGCCTCCTCTGCGGTCATTTCCAGCACATCGGCAATGGACTTGCCTTTGTACTTCACTTCCAGTGTTTCTCGGTTATATCGTTTGCCGTGGCACACCTCGCACGGCACATATACATCTGCCAGGAAGTGCATCTCGATTTTCAAAAGTCCGTCGCCGGCGCAGGCCTCGCACCGTCCGCCACGGGTATTAAAGGAAAAACGGCCCGGTCCATAGCCTCGTGCTTTGGCCTCCTGCGTAGCGGCAAACAGCTCTCGGATATCGTTAAACAGATTGGTGTAGGTGGCGGGATTAGAGCGTGGCGTTCTGCCGATAGGACTTTGGTCAATGGCGATGACCTTATCCAAATGCTCTACGCCATCGATCCCGTCATGCTTGCCGGGATGTGCTTTCATGCGGTTGAGCATCACGCCCAGCTTTTTGTACAGGATCTCATTGACCAGTGACGATTTACCACTGCCGGACACACCGGTCACGCAGATGAATGTACCCAAGGGAATCGTCACATCCACATTTTTCAGGTTATTCTCCCTTGCGCCACGCACCGTCAGCACCTTGCCGCTACCTTTGCGGCGCACGGCGGGTACATCAATTTTCTTCTTGCCGGAAAGATATTGTCCCGTCAGGCTATTGGGGTTGGCCATCACTTCTTCCGGTGTGCCGCAGGCCATGATCCGGCCGCCGTGGCTGCCGGCACCGGGTCCGATATCGATCAGATAGTCCGCCGAGCGCATGGTGTCCTCGTCGTGCTCCACCACAATGAGGGTATTGCCCAGATCCCGCAGGTGTTTCAGCGTACCCAGCAGTTTATCATTGTCACGCTGATGCAGACCGATCGACGGCTCATCTAAGATATACAGAACGCCCATCAGGCTGGAGCCGATCTGCGTTGCCAGGCGAATGCGCTGGCTTTCGCCGCCGGACAGCGTACCAGAGGATCGTGCCAGCGTCAGATAGTTCAAGCCAACGCTCTGCAAAAAGCTGAGCCTCGAGCGAATCTCACGCAGGATCTGCTGGGCAATGATTTTCTGATTTCCCTTCAACTCCAAATTTTCAAAAAATGCCAGTTCCTCGTTGATGGGCTGCTCCGTGACCTCCAGAATATTTTTCTCATGCACCGTCACAGCCAGTGCCTCTTGCCGCAAACGGCGACCTCGGCAGGTGGGGCAGGGGCATTCCGCCATGAATTCCTCAATTTCCCTTTTTGAGGCATCACTTTGGGTTTCGTGATAGCGGCGCTCCAGATTACCGGCAATGCCCTCAAAGGGCTTGCGCAGAATACCTTTACCACGAGGTTGGTCGTACTCCAGCTCCAGCATTTCCTCGCCCGTTCCATAGAGGATAATGCCCTTCACCTCTTGTGAAAGCTCACTGTATGGCGTGCGCAGGCTGAAGTGAAAGCGTTTTGCCAGCGCCTCAAAATACATACGGGAAATGCCGTCGGAGCGAATGGAGTTCCAACCCTGCGCCACAATAGCGCCATCTAAAATCGACTTGCTCTCATCGGGAACTATCAATGCCGGATCTGCCTTCAGCTGCATGCCCAGTCCCATGCAGGTGGGGCAAGCGCCAAAGGGGTTGTTGAACGAGAACATTCTCGGCGTCAGCTCCTCAATGGAGATGCCGCAATCCTCGCAGGCATAGTTCTGGGAGAAAAGCAGCTCCTTTTCCCCATCTGCATCGCTGACCAGCGCGATCACAAGGCCACCCGTCAGATGCAGCGCCGTTTCGACGGAGTCCGTCAGGCGGCGGGTGATCCCCTCTTTGATCACGATACGGTCGATCACGACCTCAATATCGTGCTTTTTGTTCTTATCCAGCTTGATTTCCTCGGAGAGACCGTAGATATTTCCGTCCACGCGGGCGCGGACGTAGCCGCTCTTGCGGGCATCCTCAAAGATCTTGGTATGCTCGCCCTTGCGTCCGCGGATGACCGGAGCCATGATCTGCAGCTTTGTCCCCTCCGGCAGGTCAAGAAGCTGATCGACGATCTGATCGACGGTCTGCTGTTTGATCTCTTTGCCGCAATTCGGGCAGTGCGGCA
>JAZLJB010000031.1:0-60346 GCA_045617685.1 Vescimonas sp. | reverse complement strand
TTTATCCAGTCCGTGGTTTACGGTATCACCGGCGGTCTGGGCTTCCTGCTGGCCATCTTCCTGTTCGCGGCTGTCCGGGAACAGCTGGAGTTTGCCGACAATCCCAAGGCTTTTGACGGCTTCCCCATCGCACTGGTCACCGCCGGTCTGATGGCTCTGGCCTTCATGGGCTTCAGCGGCCTGAAGGTCTGGTAAGGAGGTACAAGTATGAATATTGTATTAGCTATTGCTGTTTTGGGTGCAATCGCAGTCGTCTTCGGTCTGATCCTTGCTGTTGCCGCCAAGGCATTTGAGGTCAAGGTCGATCCCCGTCTGCCTGAGATCCAGGCGTGTCTCGCCGGCGCCAACTGCGGCGGCTGCGGTTATCCCGGCTGCGGCGGCTGCGCCGAGGCCATTCTGGCCGGCAAGGCTCCTGTCACCGCCTGCGCACCCGCCGGTGCTGAGGGCGCTGCCAAGATCGCTGCCATCATGGGTATGGAAGCACCTTCCGGCGAGAAGATGGTTGCTCACGTTCTGTGTAACGGCGGCAACAACGCCAAGAAGAACTTTGAGTATCGTGGTGTCACCAACTGCCTGGCTGCTACCAAGGTTTGCGGCGGCGATGCTCTGGCTTGTAAGTACGGCTGCTTCGGCTTCGGTTCCTGCGTGGAAGCTTGCCAGTTTGACGCTATCCACATCGGCGAGAACGGTGCCGCTGTTGTCGATAAGGAAAAGTGCACCAACTGCGGTGCTTGCCGTGAGGCTTGCCCCCGCAAGCTGATCGTCGAGGTTCCCTATTCCAAGAAGGTGTTTGTTAACTGCTCCAACAAGGACAAGGGTCCCGCTGTCACCAAGGTTTGCGCTGCTTCCTGCATCGGTTGCGGTCTGTGCCAGCGCACCTGTAAGTTTGATGCCATCCACGTTGTGGACAACGTTGCTGTCATTGACTATGACAAGTGCAAGGGCTGCACTATGTGCGCCAAGGCTTGCCCCCGCAACGCTATTGAGCCCATTCCTACCGCTGAGGAGAAGGAAAAGTTCAAGGCTGCTCAGAAGGCTGCCGCTGAGCGTAAGGCTGCTGCCGCTAAGGCCGCTGCTGAAGCTAAGGCTGCTGAAGAGACCAAGGCTGAGTAATCTATCAGTTTATAAAAGAGTGTTTGCCATTCGGCAAACACTCTTTTTTTGCTGTTTTTACGAAAGCTTCATTAAATTACTAACTATTAAATTTATCATTAAATTCATTTTTGCACTTGACAAATATATATTAATGTATTATTGTATTACTTACCTAATACAATAACAAGGAGGTGCTGATATGGAATGGCACTTTCGCAATGATCGTCCGATTTATGCCCAGCTCATGGAACACATGACACAGTTTATTTTGTCGGGTCATTTTGCTGCCGGCGCAAAACTCCCCGCCGTACGTGAATTGGCTGAGGAGGCAAAAGTAAATCCCAACACGGTGCAGCGAGCACTGAGCGAGCTGGAGCGCAGCGGATTGATCTATTCACAGCGCACCAACGGACGCTTTGTCACGGAGGATACCGCCGCTTTGGAAAGCGCTCGTAACAAGGTAGCAACGGAAAAAGTCACAGAATTTTTGAAGGACATGCAAAAATTCGGATATGACAAGGATGCAGTTTTACACCTGCTGCAAAGCAGAGAGGAGGAGGCATAAATGTCCATTTTAGAATGTAAACAGCTCACCAAATATTATAGCAATGCCATGGCTTTGGATCATGTAGATCTGACGATTGAGCCGGGCCGCATTGTGGGCCTGCTGGGTCCCAACGGCAGTGGTAAGTCCACGCTGATCAAAATTGCCAACGGCTTACTGGTACCGTCTTCCGGCACTATCACCATTGACGGCAAAAAGCCCGGAAAGGAAACAAAATCCATCGTTTCCTATCTGCCGGAGCGTACCTATCTGTCCGATTGGATGACGGTGGTGCAGCTGCTGGACTTTTTCTGCGACTTTTACCCTGATTTTGATCGCAATGCCGCTGAGCACATGTTGACTGCATTGCAGATCAGCCCCAAGCTGCGCATCAAGCAGATGAGTAAGGGTACTCGTGAAAAGGTACAACTGATCCTCGTCATGAGCCGCAAGGCAAAGCTGTATCTGCTGGATGAGCCTATCGGCGGTGTGGATCCCGCTACTCGTGACTATATTCTGCACACCATTTTGACCAACTACAACGAGGATGCATCTGTGGTGATTTCCACCCACTTGATCACCGATGTAGAAAATGTACTGGATGATGTCATTTTTATCAACAAGGGACAAGTGGTTTTGCAGTCCTCAGTGGATGACATTCGCAGCGAAAAGGGCTGCAGTGTTGATGAACTGTTCCGGGAGGTGTTCCGCTATGTTGGGTAAATTGATGAAGCACGAATTCCGTGCCGCCGGCCGTATCTTACTGCCGATTTATCTGCTGTTGCTACTGACAACTCTTCTCTTTAACATTACATTGCGCCTGACCACGCAATATGACGAAAGCGTCGCACTCACCATTTTGATGCGTGTGACGGAAATCTCCTTTATTATCGCCTTGATTGGCACGGCGGTCATGTCTTTTGCACTGATGATCTGGCGTTTCTACAAAAACCTGATGACCGACGAAGGATACCTGATGTTCACGCTGCCCACCAACACCGACACGATTTTGTGGTCCAAGCTGCTGACGGCTGTGATCTGGTCCTTCATCACTTTCGTGGTATACGCCATTGTCATTGCCATCACCCTCGTCATTCAGGATATGGACGGGGTGCAAGCGTTCTTCCATGAACTGGTTCCATTTTGGAATAGTTTAGACATCACAGTAGGTGAGGCCATTGGCTACGGTGCTGAAATTTTTGCAATGCTGCTACTCTCCGCCTTTGCCTCATTCCTGATGTTCTATGCCGCCATCTCTTTGGGACACAGCTTTTCCAACCACAAGATCTTATTGAGTGTGGTGTTCTACATCGCTTTCAATGTAGGTCTGCAAATTATTACCACCACTGTAAGCGTATTTGGTGCCATTACTCTTATTCCCGACGATCTCTTTATAGAAGGCGAGAATTTGGGACTATCCATGCACCTTCTGATGTTGTTCGGCATTGGCATCAGCCTGATTGAGAGCATTGGATTCTACATCTTGACACACTTCATGTTGAAGAAGCGTCTAAACCTGCAATAAGATGTTCACCTCATCTGTTGTTTCATGAGAAAAGACTCCCTCACACGAGGGAGTCTTTTTATACATCTTTATACGATATGAAAGAACCGTTTTCCGTTTTCATATGTGATGTTTTCCACATCAGCAGGGGAAACGCCCTTGATTTCGGCGATTTTCTCCGCCACCAGATGGACATAGCCTGAATCGTTCCGCTTGCCACGATAGGGGACAGGGGTCAGATAGGGACTATCCGTTTCAATCATCATCCGCTCCAGCGGTACGGCGGCAATCACCTCCGGTGCTTTGCGGGCGTTCTTAAAGGTAATGGCTCCGTTAAAGGAAAGCATCCAACCCATTTTCAGCAATTCCTTTGCCATTTCTACACTGCCGGCAAAACAATGAAACACACCGGTAACCTGCGGGAACTCCTTGACGATGGACATGGTGTCGGCGTGTGCATCACGGTCATGGATGATGACCGGCAGGTGTAACTCCTGTGCCAGCTGCATCTGAGAGCGCAGTACCTGATGTTGCCATTCACGGGGCGGATTTTCCGCCCAATAGTAGTCCAAACCGATTTCACCGATGGCCACCACTTTCGGCTCCTTCGCCATTTGGCGGAGCGTTTCGATCTGCTCGGGCTTAAAATCGGCACAGTTTTCCGGATGAATGCCCACGGCGGCATAGACATGGGGATATTGCCGCGCCAGACGAATGGCGGCGGCAGAGCTTTCCAGCGTACAGCCTGGGTCAACAATCAGGCCCACATTCCGCTCCGGCATGGAACTAAGTACCGCATCACGGTCAGCGTCAAACGCCTCATCATCAAAATGGGCGTGGGTATCAAATAGCATCGGACAGTTCCACCTTTCTCACGACTGTTTCCGCCACATATTGCTCCTTGAGGTTCATCAGCTCATCCATGTGCGGTTGGCGCATGTGGCGGACTTGGTGCTCATGACTTGCCCACTTTTCCACAAGCAAGACCACATCTTCCTCCTGCGCGGAGAAGTAATAATCATAGGCAAGACAACCCTCTTCATTGCGGATCTTGGTAAGGATGCCCTGCGTAACAACAGCTCGGACAAACGCCTCTCGCTGACCGGGTTTTGCTGTATATCTGACACAAATAGTAAACTGATTCATCTATTTCACATCCTTTTAGGGAAAAGACAGGGGTCGATGTGACATCGACCCCTATCCATCGTTTTTATCAGAACAGCTTTGCGCCGGCGGGAATGGCATCATCCACCAACAGCAAATGCAGCTTCTCTTCGCCCTTTTCGGTATGGACGGCGGAAAGCAACATGCCGCAGGAGGGCATACCCATCATCTTGCGGGGCGGCAGATTGACGATGGCAACAGCGGTCTTGCCGATCAAATCTTCCGGCTCATAATACTTATGGATGCCGGAGAGAATGATGCGGTCGGTGCCGGTGCCGTCATCCAGTGTGAACTTCAACAGCTTATCGCTCTTCTTCACGGCCTCGCAATGCTTGATCTTCACGGCACGGAAATCGGACTTGCTGAAGGTATCGAAATCCACATTCTCATCGGAATAAGGCTCGATCTCCAATGCGGGCAGAGCCGCCTTCTTCTGTGCTTCCTGCAAGGCTTCCAAATCGGCAATGGCCTTTTCGGTATCGATGCGGGGGAACAGATTTTCACCCTTGCATACGGTGGCATCGGCACGCAGGCTACCCCAAACATTGGCCTTATCCCAAGTGCGGCAACCCTCGCAGGCACCGATCTTCTCGAAGATCTTATCGCAGGTATCGGGCATGAAGGGTGTCAGCAGGGTGGTGCAGATGCGGATGGTTTCCAGCAGGTTATAAAGCACCGTGGCCAAACGGGCACGCTTGCTCTCGTCCTTGCCAAGGCTCCAAGGCATGGTTTCATCAATATACTTATTGGCACGATCGATGACCTTGAAGATCTCCTCCAAGCCGTTCTGGAACTGGAATTTCTCCATCTCCACCTCGTAGCGATCACGCAGGGTGCCAGCCAGTTTCTTCAGCTCGCAATCCAGCTCGTCATCCTCACGGTCGGTGGGCAGGGTGCCACCAAAATACTTTTCCACCATGCCGGTGGTACGGGACACCAGATTGCCCAGCTTATTGGCCAGATCAATATTGATGGTGTTGATCAACAGCTCGTTGGAGAAGTTGCCGTCTGTGCCGAAGGGGAAGGTACGCATCAGGAAGAAACGCAGCGCATCCACGCCGAACATCTCGGAGAGGGCATAGGGATCCACCACATTGCCCTTGGACTTGCTCATCTTACCGCCGTCGATTACCAGCCAGCCGTGGCCATAGACATGCTTAGGCAGGGGCATCTCCATGCTCATGAGCATGGCAGGCCAGATGATGGAATGGAAACGGACGATCTCCTTGCCCACAAAGTGGACATCGGCAGGCCAATATTTATCATAATCATGGTACTTATCGTTCATGAAGCCCAATGCCGTGGGATAATTGAACAGAGCATCCACCCAGACATAGACCACATGGCCCGGATCGAAGTCAACGGGAATACCCCAATCGAAGCTGGTGCGGCTCACGCACAGGTCCTCCAGACCCGGCTTGATGAAGTTGTTGACCATCTCGTTGACACGGGTGCGGGGCTGCAGGAAGTCGGTATCCTCCAGCAGATGCTGCACGCGATCGGCATACTTGCTCAGCTTGAAGAAGTAGGCTTCCTCCTCGGCGTCATGGACATCACGGCCACAATCGGGGCACTTGCCGTCCACCAACTGGCTTTCCGTCCAGAAGCTCTCGCAGGGTGTGCAGTACTTGCCCTTATAGGCTCCCTTATAAATATCGCCCTTGTCATACATCTTCTTGAATATCTTCTGAATGGACTCGCAATGGTAATCATCGGTGGTGCGGATGAAACGATCGTTGGAAATGTTCATCAGCTTCCACAGATCCAACACGCCACGCTCGCCGGCAACAATGTTATCCAAAAACTCCTTGGGGGTCAGACCTGCCTCCTTGGCCTTGTTCTCGATCTTCTGACCGTGCTCATCTGTACCGGTGAGGAACATGACATCGTATCCGGTCATGCGCTTATAGCGTGCCATGGTATCGGCGGCTACAGTACAATAGCTGTGGCCGATGTGCAGCTTATCGGAGGGGTAATAGATGGGGGTTGTGATATAAAACTTTTTCTGATCCATAATGGTGCTCCTTCCATATATGTTTATGATTTCACTTTTTGACCTTTTCAGCGGTGCTTTTCTGCAACAAAAAAATCGCCCCTGACACACGGTCAAGGGCGACAGATATGCCGCGTTACCACCTTGTTTCGCTGATCCCTCACGGAAATCAGCCTTATGGAGTGCCACTACACTCCTGCGCTGTGACGGGCGTACCCGTTCCGATCTAAGGCGCAATGCGTTCGACCGGACGGCTCCGGGGCCATGTTCATCGATCCTGTCACCGCATCCGCTTTCACCTTACCGGACTCTCTTATGGCGGAAAAAATCGATTACTCTCCCTTTCATTGCCTTTTCTGTTCACTTATCGTATAATATAGCGCAAGCCGCCTCTTTTGTCAACAAATGGATTGGTTTTTTGCGGCAAAAATGCTATAATTGGCATATCTCATGCAACAAAGGAGGTTTCAAAATGAAACTGGCTTCGTGGAATGTGAACGGCCTGCGGGCGTGCCTGCAAAAGGGCTTTTTGGAATATGTGAAAAACGAGGATCCGGATGTGATCTGTCTGCAGGAAACAAAGCTGCAGCCGGAACAGGCTGTTTTCGAGCTGGAGGGATACCATCGCTATTTTAACTCCGCTGACAAGAAAGGATACTCCGGCACCGCCATTTTAACAAAAGAGGAGCCGATTTCCGTGACCTTCGACTTTGGCGAGGATCTGCATCGCCACGAGGGACGGATCATTACGGCGGAATATCCCTCTTTCTATCTGGTCTGCTGCTATACGCCCAACGCACAAAACGGCTTGGCTCGTATAGACTACCGAATGCAGTGGGAGGACGATCTGCGCAGCTATTTACAGGAATTGGACGCCAAAAAGCCCGTGATCTACTGCGGCGATCTGAATGTGGCACATCAGGAGATCGATTTGAAAAATCCGAAATCCAACCGGGGCAACGCAGGTTTTTCCGACGAAGAGCGTGGTAAGATGACAGAACTGCTATCTGCCGGATTTACCGATTCGTTCCGCTATCTGCACCCCGATGCCACGGGCATCTACTCGTGGTGGAGCTATCGATTCCACGCAAGACAAAACAACGCCGGTTGGCGCATTGACTATTTTATCGTATCTGACCGCCTGCAAGATAAAATTCAGTCCGCTGAGATCCGGACAGAGGTTTTGGGCAGCGATCACTGTCCCGTTATCTTGGAAATCGATACATAAATCCTTTTAACCGCAAGGTTTTTTCTAAAATCCCATTTACATACAGTACATAATTGTAGTATAATAAAGGTTGTAAAATTGTGTTCTTACACGATAGAAACTTGATTTATTAGGAGGAAAACAATCGTGTCTTACAGAATTTTGGTAATTAACCCCGGTTCTACTTCCACCAAGATCGGCGTGTTCGATGATGAGACTCTGGTCTTTGACAAGACTTTGCGTCATCCCGCTGAGGAAATCGCTAAGTTTGATTCCATCCCTGCACAGCGTGGCTGGCGTAAGCAGTTGGTCATGGATGCTCTGGCTGAGAACAACATTGATCCCAAGAGCCTGAACGCTATCTCTGCTCGTGGCGGTCTGGTCAAGCCCATCCGTGGCGGTACCTATGCTACTTCTCAGGCCCTGCTGGACGACTGCATCGCAGGTGTTCAGGGTCAGCATGCCTGCAACCTGGGCGGTCTGATCGCTAAGGAAATCGGCGACGAGCTGAATATTCCTTCCTTTATCGCTGATCCTCCCGTCGTTGACGAGATGTCTGATGTGGCCCGCTATTCCGGTCACCCCATGATTCCCCGTGTCAGCAAGTTCCACGCTCTGAATCAGAAGGCAGTTGCAAAGCGTTATGCCAAGGAAGTCGGCAAGAAGTACGAGGATCTGAACCTGATCGTTTGCCACATGGGCGGCGGCGTTTCCGTTGGCGCACACGTGAAGGGCAGCGTTGTGGATACTGAGAACGCTTTGGACGGTGAGGGTCCCTTCTCTCCCGAGCGTGCAGGTTCTCTGCCCACCAACTCCATCATTGATATGTGCTTCTCCGGTAAGTACACTCAGGCTGAGATGAACAAGATGTTCGTTGGCCGTGGCGGTCTGGTGGCTTACGCCGGCAGCACCGACATGCGTGATCTGCTGAAGATGGCTGAGTCCGATGCTAAGGTCGCTGAGGTTGTGGACGCTTTCCACTATCAGATCGGCAAGGAAATCGGCGCTATGGCTGCTGTAATGCACGGTAAGGTCGATCAGATCATCCTGACCGGCGGTATCGCTTACGGTAAGGAAACCACCGATGCTATCTCCGAGATGGTCGGTTTCATCGCTCCTATCACCATCTATCCCGGTGAGGATGAGCTGCTGGCTCTGGCTCAGGCTGCACTGCGTGTGCTGAACGGCGAGGAGAAGGCTCAGGAGTATTAATTCCTACATACTTAACAAAAACGGTTCGGATAAAAATCCGAACCGTTTTTTATTTACTTCTTAATCACGCTGAAACGCTGCAATATCCTCCAGCGAACAATCCAACGCCATACACAGCTTATTCAATGTTTTCGTTTCCATATTCTCATTATTCCGCAGACGGCGAATGGTTTTGCTGTCGATGCCGCATTTTTCACGGAGATAATAGGTGGTAACACCCTTTTCTTTCATGATTTCCCAAAGTCCATCAAATACGATCATAAATAATACCCCCTATCTTGACATTATTTATTAATAAGATATCACCCAATATACACGGCAAAAAAGACTGAGGCTTTGCCTCAGTCTTTTTTATCACTTACTTCTTGTCACGATCGAATGCGACCACGACACGGCGATTCGGCTCAGTACCGATGGAATAGGTGGTGATAGAATGCTCATCCTGCAGGGCGGCGTGGATCACATGACGCTCATAGGCATTCATGGGCTCCAACGTTACGCTGCGGCGATACTTCATGACCTTGCCGGCCACTTTCTTAGCCAGGCTTTCCAGGCTCTGCTCACGCTTAGCACGATAGTTTTCAGCATCTACATGAACACGGATACGCTTTTCCTTGCCGCTGTTGACAGAGTAATTGGTCAACTGCTGAATCGCATCCAGTGTTTCACCACGGCGACCAATCAACTGGCCCAGTTTCTCACCCTCCAAGATCACCTTATAGCGACCTTTTTCCGATTCATATACCTTGACCTGTGCTTCATTCTCCAACTGTTTCAACAAACCTTCCAAGAAGGCAACGATACGCTTGGCATTATCATCATCGCACAGGGGCAGATCTTCCACAGGGGCGGAAGATTTCACGCAATCGCTATCTGTCTTCTTTGCCACGGGCTCGGGTTTCTTGTCAGCCTTTTTAGCAGGCTTACTGGCAACCTTCTCCACTTTCTTTTCAACCTTCTGCTCAACCTTTACGGGTTGCACGGGCTGCATAATGACCTCGGGCTCCGCCATGGGAGCTTCATCAGGGCCATAGGTCACACGGACACGGGCAGGACTGCTGCCGATGCCCAAAAAACCACTCTTTGCACGCTCAAGGATCTCAACGGAAACATCGTCACGATCCATGCCCAACTGCTCAAGTGCTTTGCGTACGGCCGCTTCCTCGGTCTTGCCTGTTACATCAATATACATAGACAAAACTCCTTAGTTGTTGTAATGGTCCTCGCTGTATGCACGGCCACGGGCATAGGGGCGCTGGCCCACTCGACCGTTTTCATTGGAACCGTGCTGCTTGTTTTCACCGGCAGGCTTGGACTTTTTCTTGTTCTGCTGAGGTTTCTTCTTCTGGTTGTTGGCAGCCGCTTTGCGCTGCTCTTCAACCAATGCCTTCTGCTTTTCATACTTGGCATAGCGCTGCTCACGCTTTTCACGTTCTTTATCCGTTTCTTCACGGTCAAGTATCTTATTGAAATACTTGTTCAGCACCACTTCCTGAATGCAGGAGAAACCGGTGTTGGCAATCCAGTAAATGCACAATGCGGCGGGCAGAATGAAGCCCATCCACAAGGTCATCAAAGGCATCATCAGCATCATGGCCTTGGAGCTGCCGTTCATGGCAGTGTTGCCGTTGGTCTTCATGGAAATGGTGGTCATCAGATACTGCAGTGCAGTGGAGATGATGGGCAGCAACAAAAGGCCGATAGCTGCCCAACCCAGAGCACCGATAGAATGGATCATTTCCGTGGGACGGGTAGCCAGGTCCAAACCTAAGAAGGAATAGTCCAGATTGATCAGGCCATCAAATTTGCCGGCAAAATCGGACCAATGCTCATGGATAAACTTTGCCAGATAAATCTGATCGTATGCTGCCTGACGGGCGCCTTCGCCCGCAGTATAACCCAAGTTGATTGCCATTTCCCTGATCTTATCAATGGTCTCAGCGCTCAAACCCATCAAATAATGCAGGGGCGTACGAATGATGTAGTACAATGCAATGATGATGGGGAAGGGAATGAAGGACCACAGACAACCGGACATGGGGTTGACGCCTTCACGGGCATAAAGATCTGCCATTTCCTGCTGCTGACGCTCCTTATTATTGGCGAAGCGTGTTTGGATGTCCTTGATCTTGCCCTGCATACGGTTCATACGCAGCATGCTCTTCTTACTCTTCAGTTGGAAGGGCAACAGCACCAGCTTCACAACCAAAGTGAACAGCAGCAATGCAATACCGTAAGAGCCGGTCCAGCCATAAAACAGGCGGGTCAGCCAGGCAAACGGGACGCAGATATAATATCCAATTGTTGAAAACATGAGTTTACCTCCGTTTTTTTTGTTTGGGAAAAACGAGGTCTTTGCTGATCATTAAGGAACGGGATCATACCCGCCCTTATGGAAAGGATGGCATCGCATAAAACGCTTACATGCTAACCAACCGCCTTTGGCTGCACCGTATTTCTCCACCGCCTGCACGGCATATTCCGAGCATGTGGGAATATAGCGGCAACGAGGCGGAAACAGTGGTGATACCGACGCTTGATAGAAGCGAAATATTCGCAAAAGTGCTTTTTTCATTCCGCAGTCTCCAAAAGATTCAATTCTTCCAATGCGGTGAGATACGCACTTTCTATCTTTTGATAGGTCTGGTGCGCTGCTCGGACACGAGCCACCACGATCAAATCGTAACCCGGTTTCATTCGGTCACGGTTTAACCGATATATCTCACGCAGACGGCGGCGAACTCGATTACGCACCACTGCATGACCTAATTTCGTGCTGACAGTGATGCCTAAACGACTGTTTCCTTTGCGATTTTTCTGACAATAGACGACTACGCTCGGCGTCACGACCGATTTTCCCTTGCGGTAAATACGGCGAAATTCATAGTTTTCTTTTACCGTGACTGATGCTTTCATCGTAATCCTCCTGTCAAAATTTAGATAGACCAATAGGGACGGCAGTTTTTCCCTTCCACCGTCCCTGATTTGATTATCTATGCGCGATGCACTTTCCGCGACCTCAATGGGTCAGGCGAGCGCGACCCTTGGCGCGGCGACGGGCCAACACCTTACGGCCGTTGCGGGTGGCCATTCTCTTGCGGAAGCCGTGCTCCTTGGAGCGCTGGCGCTTCTTGGGCTGATAGGTACGGAACATTGCATGACACCTCCATTTTAATGAAATCCGGCAAAGGTCTTAGCCTTTGCTCTTACTCGACAGTGGGACTTGCCCACCGCAGTCGACATTTTAGGCGTTTTTTTACAACGCAACAGATATTATACATAATTAACCGCCTACTGTCAACTAAAAAATAAATAATTTTTATTTTGATTTTCTGTGTAAAATCAAGGGTTTCAGGCTCTTTTTGACACCAAATATTGCGCTTATTTTTCGCAGTCTTACCCTACATATTGCGTTTTTGCCAGTCTTATTTTTTCCTATTGGAAAAAGAACTTATTATTAGAATATGTATAGACTTTTCCACCCTTTTTTGGTATAATAGGGTGTCAAAAAATTTTTTAGATATAGAGAAACTTTCTACTGGGAAAGGAGAGCTTCCTTTGTTAAATTCACTGAATGACGTTTGGAAAAATGTATTGGACTGCATGGCACAGCAGCTTTCTCCCACCACCATCCGCACATGGTTTGACGAGGTAGATGTGGTTACTATGGAGGATTCCGCTTTCGTTCTTCACTGCGGTAATCCTTTCAAGAAGGCCACCATTGAGGCTCGTTTTGAGCACAACATCAAAGAAGCACTGCGTGATATATTCTCCGCCGATTTTGAAATCAAGCTGTTAGATGACGATCAGTTGGCCACCTATCACCGTGTGGTGACTGACGATCCGGACAGCGAGGCTGACAACTTCACCTTTGAAACCTATGTGGTAGGTCCGCAGAACAAGCTGGCTTTTGCGGCGGCAAGAGCTGTGGCTGACAAACCCGCCAAAAACTACAATCCGCTGTTCATCTACGGTGACTCCGGTTTGGGTAAAACGCACCTGCTGTATGCCATTGCACACCACTTGCACAAAAAGCAGCCGGATGCCAGCATCGTATACATCAAAGGTGATGATTTTACCAACGAGCTGGTGCGATCTATTCAGGAACACAAAAATGCTGAATTCCGTGAAAAATACCGTCAGGCTACACTGCTGTTGGTGGATGATATTCAATTTATCGCCGGTAAACAGCAGACGCAGGAGGAATTTTTCCATACTTTTAACACGCTCTATGAATCCGGCCGACAGATCGTACTGACCTCTGACCGTCCGCCAAAAGAGATGACGCAGTTGGAAGATCGTCTGCGCACTCGCTTTGAGTGGGGTCTGATGGTAGATGTGGCACCTCCCGATTTTGAAACCCGTTTGGCAATTATCAAAAACAAGGCGGCTATGCTGGGCGTGAATTTGCCGGATGACATTACCGACTACATTGCTGAAAATGTCACGTCAAATGTGCGGCAGATTGAAGGAACATTGAATAAGATCCTTGCTTATCGTGATCTTTTAGATGATCATATCGATCATGACACGCTGATCCGTGCCATTCGTGATATGTTGGAAAAGGACACGGAATATGTACCTTCGCCGCAGGTAATCATCGACTACATCAGCAAATTCTACAATTTGGATGAAAGCATGCTCAGAGGGCAGAGCCGATCCCGTGATGTGGCACGAGGCAGACAGATCGCCATGTATCTCATTCGCCGCATGAATCCCAACATGTCGCTGAATGATATCGGTAAAGAATTCGGCGGTCGAGATCACACAACGGTACTCCATTCCCTGAAGGAAGTCGAGAAAAAAATGCTTTCCGATCCTTCCTTTGCCGAAATCGTAAAGGAAATTACCACAAACATCAATAATAAGCACTAAAGTGTCAGTTATCCACATTTTCTGTGGAATTCACATGGATAACCTGTGGATAAATATAAGCACCTGAAAAGGTGTGGAAAATGGTCAAAATTAATCACATGTAGGTGTGGAGAAAAAAGCCCCGAAATAAAAGGGATTGGGGTGGTTTTCCACAATAGATTTCTCTACGACTATTGTTACTAAAAATAATTAGTTTATGTTCTCTTTTTGAGAAATATACCTGAAAAATTTTTCTGAGTTTATAAGAAAGGATTTGTTTCGTTATGCTGCGTTTTTCCTGCGAAAAAGCATTGCTGCAATCTGCCATTAACACGGCTTCCCGTGCGGTGGCAACTAAGAGCTCCATTCCGGCGCTGGAAGGCTTGCTGCTGGAGGGTGATGATCATCTGACGCTGTCCGGCTACAACATGCAGACCGGTATTCGTACCGCTTTCGCTGCCGAAATCCATGCCGAGGGCCGCATTGTGCTCAACGCAAGACTGTTCGGTGAGATCATTCGCAAAATGCCTGATGACATCGTTGTGTTTGCCGCCGATGAAAAGTATATGGTGCATCTGACCTGCGGCGATGCCAGCTTCGATATTCTGGGGCTGAGCGCTGATGATTATCCCGAAATGCCTGAAGTGGACGACGAGTTTTCCGTTTCCATTGAGCAGCGGGTTCTCAAAGCGATGATCAATCAGACCAGCTTTGCTGTGTCCACCAACGAGAGCCGCCCTGTCCATACCGGTTCTCTGTTTGAGATCAATGACAAGGGTTTGACTGTGGTCAGCGTAGACGGTTTCCGTCTGGCTCTGCGCCGTGAACCGCTGGAGAAGATTGATGGCGGCCCGTTTTCTTTTGTGGCACCGGGTGCTGCACTGAAAGAAGTGGAGAATATTTGCAGCGACACCGATGAACTGGTTTCTATCATTCAGGGTAAGCGCCACTTGATGTTTGAAACCGGCTCTACGCAATTGATTTGCCGCCGTTTGGAAGGTGAGTTTTTAGACTACAAAAAGGCCATTCCCCGCAATAATCCCATTGTGTTGCAGGTGGAAACCAAGGCTATGATGGAAAGCCTGGACCGTGTGAGCGTAGTTATCAGCGAAAAGTTGAAGAGCCCCGTGCGCTGCGTTTTTGAAGACGACAAAGTGATGATGTCTGCCAAGACCGGAAACGGCGAAGCAAAGGATATTTGCCTGGTAAACGGTGACGGAAAGGGTCTTGAAATCGGCTTTAACAACCGCTATTTGATGGATGCTATGCGTTATGCGCCGGCTGACACGGTGCGTGTGGAGTTGAATACCGGTATTTCCCCCTGCATCATTGTGCCCACCGGTGAGGAAGAAAACTTCCTGTACATGGTACTGCCGGTACGCCTGAAGGCACAATAATTGCAATAAAATAAGTGAGTGAGAACATGAAAACGATTACCATTACAACAGAATTTATCAAATTGCAGGATCTACTGAAGTTTGCCGCCATCGCCTCTACGGGCGGCGAGGCAAAGATCATGGTGCAGGAAGGTGAAGTTACCGTGAATGGTGAAGTATGCACCATGCGTGGTAAGAAGATCCGTCCCGGTGATGATGTTTGCGTAGACGGACAGCATTACGGCGTAGCCTATGAGAATTGATGCGCTGCATGTGGTAGGATTTCGCAACTATATAGATGAAACGCTTGCATTTGATCCCGATTGCAATGTCATTTACGGAGAAAATGCCCAAGGCAAAACCAACTTATTGGAAGCCATTATCTATTTAAGCTGCGGAAAATCGCCCAGAGCACGGGCAGATCGTGAACTGATTGGATTTGACAAGCAAAATGCCACCATCGAAGGCACGATTTTTTCCCGTGAACGAGAATTTCATACGAAAATTGAATTGCAGCGTGGTAAACGAAAGAAAATGAGCGTCAACGGCGTGACAGCGAAGAACAGCGCAGCGTTATCCGATGTACTGCACACGGTGTTCTTTGCGCCGGAGGATCTGTTTTTAATTCGTGACGGTGCCGCAGCAAGGCGTAGATTTATGGACATTTCTCTGTGTCAGCTGCGACCCAGATATGCAGCGGCGTTGAATGAATACAACAAGCTGTATGAACACAAGACAAGAATTCTGCGTGATTGCGAGGATTATCCGCAGCTTCTTCACACCTTGCCGGACTTCAACGCAAGGCTGTGTCAGGTGGGCGCTGTGCTGATCCACTATCGGGCAAGGTTTTGCAAAGCGCTGGCGCAATATGCCTATCAGGCACATGAAGAGTGCTCCGGCGGCAAAGAGAAACTGACGCTTTCCTATCAAACGGTAAAAACCGTGGAGGATCCTTTTGCCGATCATGAAACGCTGATTGGGCAGCTTATGGACCATCAGGCACGGCACGATCAGGCAGAAATCGCCAGCCGCCTTTGCTTAAGCGGACCCCATAAAGATGACATCGATGTGTCCATCAACGGACAATCCGCACGGCAGTTCTGCTCACAAGGGCAGGTGCGCACGGCGGCATTGGCACTGAAATTAGCAGAGCGGGAAATTCACAAAAACACCTTTGGTGAATATCCAGTGATGCTGCTGGACGATGTTCTTTCGGAATTGGATCCCAAGCGGCAGGAATATGTGCTTAACCGCATTGCCGGTGGGCAAGTATTTATCACCTGCTGCGAAAATGACCGTTTGGGCGCCTTATTGCAAGGTAAAGTGTTCCATATCAGTGACGGGGAGGTGGTGTGATGGCTTACCTGCACATCGGACAAAATGTGATGCTGGAGGAAAAGCGCATCATTGGTATTTTTGATTTAGACAACACATCCACCTCAAAACACACAAAGCAGTTTTTGAAGATGGCGGAGGAGGATGGCGTGGTGCTCAGCGCCTGCGAGGATATTCCAAAGTCCTTTGTGGTGTGCGATCACCCCTATCACCGTCAGATTATCTATATATCACAACTTAATTCCCAGACGCTTGGTAAGCGTGCTGAGGAATCGGCAAGTTCCCAAAGAGAGGAGAAATAACATGTCTGAACTGGAAAAAGTAACGCAGGTCGACAATGAATACGGCGCTTCGGAAATTCAGGTGCTGGAAGGTTTGGAGGCTGTGCGCAAAAGACCGGGTATGTATATCGGTTCTACATCGTCCAGTGGTTTGCACCATCTGGTTTATGAAATCGTGGACAACTCCATCGATGAGGCTTTGGCAGGCTACTGCACTGAGATCACCGTAACCATCAATGAGGGCAACACCATCACCGTCACCGATAACGGTCGTGGTATTCCCGTTGATATTCAGCAGCAGACTGGCAGACCGGCTTTGGAAGTGGTATTCACCGTGCTGCACGCCGGCGGTAAGTTCGGCGGTGGCGGATACAAGGTATCCGGCGGCTTGCACGGCGTGGGTGCCAGTGTGGTCAATGCCCTTTCCGAATGGCTGACCGTTCAGGTCCATAAGGATGGCAAGATCCACGAGATGAAGTTTTCCCGTGGTGACATCACTCAGGGTATGACCATCGTGGGCGAAACCGATCATACCGGAACTACGGTGACATTTAAGCCGGATCCGGAGATGTTCGACACCTTGGAGTATGACTATGATATACTGCATACCCGCATGCGTGAGCAGGCATTTTTGAACGGTGGTTTGCAGATCACCATCGCCGATGCTCGTGTGGGTAAGGAACAGTCGGAGACCATGTGCTATGAGGGCGGTATCCGTGAGTTCGTGCGCTACATCAACCGCAACAAGACCGCCTTGCATGAGGATGTGGTATATGTATCCGGCGCCAAGGGCGACTCCACGGCGGAAATCGCACTACAATATAATGATGGTTACAGTGAAAATATTGTGTCTTTTGCCAATGATATCCATACACCGGAGGGCGGTATGCACGAAACCGGCTTTAAGGCCGCTTTGACCCGTGTATTGAACGCTTACGGCATCAAGTACGGCATGATCAAAAATGATGACAAGGTATCCGGCGAGGATGTGCGTGAGGGCATCACGGCGGTCATCTCCGTGAAGCTGACAGAGGCACAGTTTGAAGGACAGACCAAAGCAAAACTGGGCAATGCACATATCCGCACGCTGGTGGACAACATCGTTTCCCAGCAGTTGGAGGTGTATCTGGAAGAGCATCCGGCTGTGGCACGCACCATTCTGGATAAGGCGTTGACCGCTAACCGTGCCCGTGAGGCCGCAAGAAAGGCTCGTGAAACCATCCGCCGCAAGACGGCACTGGGTGGTGCGGCGATGCCTGACAAGCTGCGTGACTGCAATGAAAATAATCCCGAACTGACGGAAATCTATATCGTTGAGGGTGACTCCGCAGGTGGCTCTGCCACACAGGGTCGTGACTCTCGATTCCAGGCTATTTTGCCGCTGTGGGGCAAGATGCTGAATGTGGAAAAGGCCAGAGCAGACAAGGTATATGGCAATGATAAGCTGCAGCCGGTGATTACGGCTTTGGGCGCCGGTATCGGTGATGAGTTTGATGCCAACAAGCTGCGTTATCACAAGGTCATCATCATGGCCGATGCCGATGTGGACGGTTCTCATATCCGCACACTGCTGCTGACATTCTTCTTCCGCTTTATGCGTCCGTTGATCGAAAACGGATATGTATATTCCGCTGTGCCGCCGCTGTATAAATTGCAGCGTGGCAAGACCCAGCGTGTGGCATTCTCCGACGAGGAGCGTGACCGTGTCAGCGCAGAGATGCGTAATGGCAATCCCAATGTGAAAATCGACATCAGCCGCTTTAAGGGCCTTGGTGAAATGAACCCCCATGAGCTGTGGGAAACCACCATGGATCCCGAAAAGCGTACGCTGCGCCGCATTACATTGGACGATGCTGTGGCGGCAGATGCTACATTTACCGTGCTGATGGGCGAAAAGGTGGAGCCTCGTAAGGAATTCATCGAAAAGAACGCTCAGTATGCGGTCAATCTTGATTATTAAGGAGGGATGCCGAAATGAGTAAGAAACCACAATATGATCCCGAAGAAATCCGGTATCCTAACCAACGCATCGTGGAATCTCCGCTGGTACCGGAGATGGAAAAATCCTATATTGAATACGCTATGTCCGTTATCGTGGGCCGAGCTTTGCCCGATGTGCGTGACGGCTTGAAGCCCGTGCATCGCCGTATTCTTTACGGTATGTATGAGGATAATCTGACTTACGATAAGGCGTTCCGTAAGTGCGCTACCGCCGTCGGCGATGTATTAGGTCGGTACCATCCCCATGGCGATGCATCCGTGTATGACGCTCTGGTGCGTCTGGCGCAGGATTTCTCCCTGCGTCATCCGCTGATTGACGGTCACGGTAACTTCGGTAGCGTGGATGGCGATCCTCCCGCTGCTTACCGTTATACGGAGGCCCGTCTTTCTAAAATTTCCAATGAAATGCTGCGTGACATTGAAAAGGATACCGTGAACTGGGATCCGAACTTTGATGAGTCACGCAAAGAACCCCGTGTGCTGCCGGCTCGTTTCCCCAACCTGCTGGTCAACGGCTCTTCGGGTATTGCCGTCGGTATGGCCACCAATATTCCGCCTCATAACCTGAAAGAGGTCATCGGCGCCTGCGTGTGCGTGCTGGATAATCCCGATGCCACGCTGGCGGATTTGATGGAACACGTCAAGGGCCCCGATTTTCCCACCAAGGGCATTATTATGGGTCGCAGCGGTATTCGTGCCGCTTATGCTACCGGTCGTGGCCGCATTGTGATCCGTGCTCGTCACGAGTTTGAGGAGTTCGGTCGGGATCGCATTCGCATTATTATCACGGAGCTGCCCTATCAGGTGAACAAGAGAATGCTCATTAAGAATATGGCAGAGCAGGTGGAGGACAAGCGTTTGGAGGGTATTTCCGACATCCGTGATGAGTCCGACCGCAACGGTATGCGCATGGTCATCGAGCTGAAGAGAGATGCCAATCCTCAGGTGGTGCTTAACCGCTTGTTTGCTCAGACGGCACTGCAATCCTCCTTTG
This sequence comes from Vescimonas sp., assembly GCA_045617685.1. GTDB lineage: Bacteria > Bacillota > Clostridia > Oscillospirales > Oscillospiraceae > Vescimonas. The sequence goes on along the minus strand of JAZLJB010000031.1, from coordinate 40,786 downwards.
CCATCAACATGCTGGCACTGGTGGACGATCAGAAGCAGCCGAAGATCTTGTCTTTGCGCCACATCATTGATGAATATCTGACCTTCCAAGAGGAAATCATCGTGCGCCGCACCAAGTATGACTTGAAGAAGGCGCAGGAGCGTGCTCACTTGCTGGAGGGCTTGCTGATTGCGCAGGATAACATTGACGAAGTGATCAAGATCATCCGCACCAGCTATGATAATGCAAAGGAAAACCTGATGAATCGCTTTGGCTTGGACGATGTACAGGCACAGGCCATTTTGGATATGCGCTTGAAGGCTTTGCAAGGCTTGGATCGTGAAAAGCTGGAGAACGAATACAAGGAATTGGAAGAAAAGATCGCCTACTTCCTGAAAGTGTTGGGCGATGACAGTCTGGTGCGCCAGATCCTGAAGGAAGAGTTGCTGGCAATCTCTGAGAAGTTCGGCGATGAGCGCAAGACGGAAATTCAGGATGTGGAAGATGAAATCGACATCGAGGATCTGATTGAAGAGGAAGAGTGCATCTACACCTTGACGCAGAACGGTTACATCAAGCGTACGCCTGCCAGTGAGTATACCGCACAGAGTAAGGGCGGTATGGGTAAGAAGGGTATCACTACCCGTGAAGAGGACAGCGTGGTGGATGTGTTCACCGCATCGACCCACGATTATATTCTGTTCTTTACCAACACCGGCAAGGTATATCGCAAGAAAGGATATCAGATCCCTGAGTCCGGCAAGACCGCAAAGGGCATTGCCGTGGTGAATGTGTTGCAGGTGGAACACGATGAGCGTGTGCAGACCATGCTCCATTTCCGTGAAAGCGAGGAGTCCGATCAAGAACTGAAACTGATGATGGTGACTCGCAACGGTACGGTCAAGCGTATCGATGTGAACGCTTTGCGCAACATTCGCAAGACCGGCATCCGTGCATTGAATCTGGATGAGGGCGATGAACTGGTCAGCGTCATCGAAACCAACGGCGAGGATAAGATCCTGATCGCCACCCATGACGGTATGGCGGTTTGCTTTGAGGAAAACGATGTGCGCACCATGGGCCGTAACGCTGTGGGCGTGCGTGGTATTCGTCTGCGTGCAGGTGACTGGGTCATCGGTGCGGCGAAGGTAACGGAAAACGGTCAGGTGCTGAGCATTACCGAAAACGGTTTCGGTAAGCGCACACCCGTGGAGGAATATCGTGTTATCAACCGTGGCGGTATCGGTATCAAGAACTACATGGTGACGGAAAAGACCGGTCATGTTGTGGGCATGAAGATCGTATCCGGCGAGGAAGATCTGCTGTTGGTGACGCAAAAGGGTATTCTGATCCGTACCGCAGTGGAAAGTATCCGTGTGGCAGGTCGTGCAACACAAGGCGTTATCGTGATGCGCTTTAAGGAAGAGGGCGACTGCGTCATTTCCATGGCACTGACCGATAAGGAAGAAACGGAAACTCCTGCTGAGGAGGAATAATATGCCGGAAATGCATATCATCGCCCGTGTCCACACGCCGTTTGCAGAAAAATTCGGTGTGCCACGGCAAAGTGGTTTGGTGGACGGCGTAAAGGGTACCATTATATTTGAGCCGGAATTTCGCAATGCGGATGCCGTGCGTGGATTGGACGGGTTCAGCCATTTATGGCTGATTTGGCAGTTTGACCGTGCGGTGCGAAAAACATGGTCACCCACCGTGCGGCCCCCACGACTGGGTGGTAATGAGCGCATGGGCGTATTTGCCACCCGTTCACCCTTTCGGCCCAATGCCATAGGCCTGAGCAGTGTTAAGCTGGAAAAGGTGGAAATCGACCCGAAAAACGGGCCCATACTGCACATTATCGGTGCAGATCTGGTGGATGGAACGCCCATCTTCGATATTAAGCCGTATTTGGCATACTGCGACAGCCATCCTCAGGCAAAAGGCGGTTTTACAGATGGGCTGGAAAGCCTCCGATTAAAAGTCAACATGGCGCAAGAGTGGCTGGAGCAATTTCCGCTTACGGAGCGTGAGGGTTTACTGGGCGTTCTGGAAAGTGATCCACGGCCACGGTATCAGGACGATCCGGAACGAGTTTACGGTATGCGCTATGGCGGCTGCAATGTAAAATTTACAGTGAACGGCGATGAGCTGACGGTTGTGAGCGTGGAGGCAGAATGAAGCAGGTAACAATCTACACAGATGGGGCGTGCAGTGGTAATCCCGGACCGGGAGGCTGGGGTCGGAGCGTTAAAAAAATATGCCGGCGGCATATTTTTAGTTCCGACCATGGCGGCTATGCCGGCATGGTTACAAATTGCCCGATAGGTGCAGATAGTAAACAAGTTTCAGAGTAGAGCACACCAACCGACAAAAGGAGAATGCATGAAGCAGGTAACAATCTATACAGATGGGGCGTGCAGCGGCAATCCCGGACCGGGAGGTTGGGGTGCGATCCTATCCTATAACGGTGTGGAAAAAGAAATCTCCGGGGGAGAAGCACAAACCACCAATAATCGCATGGAGCTGATGGCGGTGATTTCGGCATTGGAGGCCTTGAAAGAGCCGTGCATCGTGGAGCTCTATTCCGATTCAAAATATGTGATCGATGCTTTGGAAAAAGGCTGGGTCTACGGCTGGAAGAAAAAGGGCTGGATCAAGTCCGATAAGAAACCGGCACAGAATGTCAATTTGTGGGAGCGGCTTTTGCCCCAGATCGCACGGCATGAAATGCACTATCACTGGGTAAAAGGCCACGCCACCAACGAAAAGAACAATCGCTGCGATGAAATGGCGGTGGCAGAGAGTAAGAAATTTTGAGAAATTCACAATTTGTTCACGAGAACTTCATGATTCCGTCAATTTTTCAGGGTAATATCATACTCGTACAAAGGAATTTTCCTGAAGTGATTTTCTCTCTCTCCTAACAAACACACAAAAGAAAAAATGCTCCGTCCATGACGGAGCATTTTTCTGCTTTTCTTATATATCCAATTGTGGTACAATAGCATCAAATATGGCACGAAGGAGGAGTGAACATGGAGTTCAATCCGCAAATTCAATTGGCAGGTCTGCTGGAATGGATGAATGAGCAGATGAAAAATTGCCATGGTCAAACCGCTGTGATCGGTATTTCCGGCGGTAAGGACAGCTCTACTGTGGCAGCACTGGCTGTGGCAGCATACGGACGAGAAAATGTATACGGTGTGCTGATGCCTGATGATGTGCAGCCGGATATTGATTATTCCAATGGCTTGGTGGAGGAGCTGAATATTCCCCACTGCACCATTAACATTCACAACGCCGTGGAGGGCGTGCTGAATGAGATGAAGAAGGTGGGCATTGAACCCTCTCGCCAGACAACCGTTAATCTGCCCAGCCGCATTCGCATGGCAACGCTGTACGCTGTGGCACAGTCTTTGCCCGGTGGAACGGTGATCAACACATCCAACCTCAGCGAGGACTGGGTGGGTTACTGCACCATTTACGGCGACAGCGCCGGTGCATTTTCTCCTTTGGGCATGTACACCACGGAGGAAGTGATTGCGTTGGGCCGTGCGTTGGGTCTGCCTGAGAAATTCCTGATCAAGCCGCCGTCTGACGGATTGACCGGTTTAACAGATGAGGACAATCTGGGCTTTACCTACCATGCGGTGAACGAATATGTGCGTCGGGGCGTGGTGGACGATGAGATCAAGGCGAAGATCGATGCCAAACACGCCGCCAGCCGCTTTAAGTTCCAGACACTGCCCGTATACCAAAACGGTTTGCCCATTGTATTGGATGAGCCCACGGATTATTATAACCCCAATAAGAAGTAAAAAAGCAGGCAATCAACAAATGTGATAGGGGAAAATGAATATGAAATTGAAGTATGTCCTATTAGCATGCAGCTTATCACTCGCAATAGTTTTAGGTGGCTGCGGTACGGCACCATCGACTGACCCAACTGATGATGTGCAGGAAACACCGACGGAAGATATTTCAAAGGAAAATGCACAGACAGAAAACGAAGCAGACCAGCCTGAAGAAACATTACAGGAAAAAGCCCTGCTGGCTTACCAGGAGATTTTGAAGGCAGCACCTGCTATCGAGGGTGAACATGCGGAATTAGGTGATGCGGCTTTTGGCTATGATGAAAACGTAAAAATGTTTGGTGACCATTACGATTGCTTTGCGATTACAGACATCAATCAGGATGGCGTACCGGAACTGATTACTTTATCAAAAGTGAATTTCAGATGGGCTCCGATATCTGTTTATACTTACGCAGATGGAAATGCCGTATTACTGAAAGATCCGCAGGATATGGGGGCTCATGGCACATTTGAACAGTGTAGTACCGCAAATGGTTCCTATGTCACTTATATTTGTGGAGAAAATCATATTCACAGTGTATGGAGCGGAACCAATCCCATGAATGAGGCGGTAGAAGAAAACAGTGCTTATGTATTAGATGGAACAACATTGACGGCAATAGATTGCACTGGTGGAGAGGACGAAAACAGAGTTTACTTTTCTGATATTGCAAAGACAAATGTAGCAGAGAATGTGGATGCCATTGCATAATGGTTTTATGATGAACTTGTGACTCAAGACACTAATAAATTAGATTTTGTCAGATAAAAGAATGACCCGCCGAAGAGGAAATGAATTCCTTTTGGGCGGGTTTTCTTTGTGTGAAAAGACTTTTTGACACCGATGGGTTTCACCCTAACAGACCGGTGATATCATCCAAGGTGAGGCTGGGCTGCAGCGCAAGGCTGATTCCGTAGCCCAGTAAGCGGCTCATTTCACGGACACGGCTGTCAATATCACGGGGCGTGACAAAGAGATTTTCCCCCAGATGACCGAAGTCGAAGTCGGGATGCCCTGCATCGCTCAGCAAATCACTTGCCAGCGTGGCGGCATCAATCACGGTGGGGATACCTATGGCAAGGACGGGAATACCAATAGTTTCACGGCTTAGCGCCAAACGGTGGTTGCCCACACCGGAACCGGGTACAAGTCCGGTATCGCTGAGCTGAATGGTGGTACAAAGACGGTTGCGGTTGCGGGCGGCTAAGGCATCCACGGCGATCACGACAGAAGGTGCGGTGTCACCGACAATGGCATGGATCAGCTCTTGAGATTCCATGCCGGTTTCCGACAAAACGCCGGTGGCAAGTGCGCTGACGGGCGTAAAAGAGCGGAACTGCTCCGGCAGCGTGCGCACCATGTGGCGGGTGACCAGCAGACTCTCCAAACACAGCGGGCCGATGGCATCGGGCGTCATGGAACGGTTGCCTAAGCCAACCACCAACACACTGCAATCAGGTCCGGTTGGGGGCAGAAGCGAGGAGAGCTGGTGGGCAAGACATTGGGCGGCACGGGTGAAAAATCCGGTTTGCCGGGTGTAATAGGGGTGCAGGTCCATGGTGATATAGGTACCTTGTGGCTTGCCCAGGGACTGGGCGGCGGCAGGATCTGTGACATGCAGGGTGGTGATTTCATAGCCCTCGTATTCCGTGGAGGATTTGTGCAGACCTGCTAAATGCGGCAATTTTTTTGTGCCGATGCCTAAGCTTTCAGCCGCTTCCAACGCTAAATCCGTTCGGGGAGTAGACATAATTGTGGTTCACGCTCCTTTTGAACACAAAATATTGTGGATAAATGGTAGTTTGGCAAAAAAAGCGAGAAATATTCAAAAATAAATTACAAAAATTCAAAAAACCCTTGCATTTTATTGAGAAAGATGCTACAATATCATCCTGCGTGGAAGTTTTTTTGATTTCCCGAAAATCTAATGCCGGGGAGGTGTTTGGTTTGCCGAATATTAAGTCTGCTAAGAAGCGTGTTCTGGTGGCAGAGGAGCGCAATGCTCGCAACAAAGCCAATAAGTCCGCACTGAAGACTGCTATCAAGAAGTTCGAGGCTGCTGCCGTTGAAGGCAATCGCACCGAGGCCGAGGGCACTTATAAGGTCGCAGTGAAGGCGATTGACAAGGCTGCTGCCAAGGGTTTGATGCACAAGAACAATGCTGCTCACAAGAAGAGCGCTTTGACTCTGAAGCTCAACAAGATTGGCTAATTGAACCAAACAAAGGACATCCATTTGGATGTCCTTTTCTTTTTTTGCCCGAGCTGCCGGAAGAATGGCTTAGTCCTCCTTCAGCTCCGGGAACAGATCATCAAATTCCGCCATGCGGAGCTGCACAACTTTTGCGTGCAGGATTTCGTATTCGTTCCGCACCTGCGCCAAAGCTGCTTCCGCCGCTTCTAAGGCGTCCTTCAATGCAAGGCTCTGGGCGGCGTAGTCTCGCCAATCCAACATGATACCCCTCCTTATAGATACATTTTAGATATATATTGTGTCTGTTTCTAACATAATAACACATAATAAATCTAAAATAAACGCATAATATATTTATTTTGGAGGCATTATGGCAATTAAAAGTCTTTCTATCAGAATAGATGAAGCAATGTTGGACAAGCTGCACATCGTGGCAGACTACGAGGGGCGCAGTGCCAACAGCCAGATTTTGATATTGATTCGTGACTGCATTGAGGATTACGAGGAGCGTCACGGCAAAATTCAATTGGAAAAGTAAACTTTTTTTCTTGACGGCGACAAAAAAAGGTGATATTCTGTCTTTAATGTTGAAAGGCTGTGACGGGGGTGGCGCTCCGGAGCCGCAGGAGGAAATGCCTGCCGTAGCTCTGCGTTAAAGAGGAAGAGTGTGGAGTGATCCAAATTCAGGTGGAACCACGGATAAGTTTTTATTCGCCCTGAGCCATAACGGCTCGGGGCGTTTTTTATTGTATCAATGATAAATTTTAGTATAGAAGGAGTGTTCAACATGAAAAACACAGAAAAGACCATGGAAAAAATCGTTGCCCTGTGTAAAAACCGCGGATTCATTTTCGCCGGCAGTGAGATTTACGGCGGCTTGGCTAACACTTGGGACTACGGCCCCCTGGGCGTTGAGCTGGAGAACAATGTCAAGAAGGCCTGGTGGAAGAAGTTCGTGCAGGAAAACCCCTATAATGTGGGTCAGGACAGCGCTATTCTGATGAATCCCCAGACTTGGGTCGCTTCCGGCCATTTGGGTGGTTTCAGCGATCCTTTGATGGACTGCAAGGAGTGCAAGGAGCGTTTCCGTGCCGATAAGGTCATCGAGGATTTCTGCGCCGAGCAGGGCTTGGAGCTGCCTAAGCCCATTGACGCTTTCTCTCAGCAGGAGATGGCCGAATTTATCGCTGAGCACAACATTCCTTGCCCCAGCTGCGGCGCACATAACTTCACCGATATTCGTCAGTTCAACCTGATGTTCAAGACCTTCCAGGGTGTCACCGAGGATGCCAAGAACACCGTGTATCTGCGTCCTGAAACGGCACAGGGTATCTTCGTGAACTTCAACAATGTGCAGCGTACCACTCGCCGCAAGCTGCCCTTCGGCGTTTGCCAGATCGGTAAGTCTTTCCGTAACGAGATCACACCGGGTAACTTCACATTCCGTACCCGTGAATTTGAGCAGATGGAGCTGGAGTTCTTCTGCAAGCCCGGCACAGATCTGGAGTGGTTCAGCTACTGGCGTGAGTTCTGCCACAACTGGCTGTTGGGCCTGAACATGAAGGACGAAAATCTGCGTCTGCGTGACCACGACCCTGAGGAGCTGTGCTTCTACTCCAAGGCAACCACCGACTTCGAGTTCATGTTCCCCTTCGGTTGGGGCGAGCTGTGGGGCGTTGCTGACCGTACGGACTACGACCTGACCCAGCATCACAACACCTCCGGCGTGGATATGACCTATTTCGATCCCGAAACCAACGAGCATTACATTCCTTATGTGGTGGAGCCCTCTCTGGGTGCTGACCGTGTGGTGCTGGCATTCCTGATCGAGGCTTATGACGAGGAAGTTATCGATGCCGAGAAGAACGACACCCGTGTTGTGATGCATTTCCATCCGGCACTGGCTCCTTTCAAGGCCGCTGTTCTGCCCCTTTCCAAGAAGCTGAGCGGTAAGGCCCGCGAGGTCTATGCAGAGCTTAGTAAGGACTTCATGGTGGACTTTGACGAAACCGGTTCTATCGGTAAGCGTTATCGCCGTGAGGACGAGATCGGTACGCCTTACTGCATCACCGTGGACTTTGAAACCGTGGGCGATGAGGCTAAGGGCATTGCTGCCGACAACTGCGTCACCGTTCGTGAGCGTGATACCATGGAGCAGGTGCGTATTCCCATCAGCGAGCTGAAAGCCTATCTGGCTGAGAAGCTGGCATACTAATTACTGAAAACACAGGGGCAGACTGCGGTCTGCCCTTGTTCATTCAAAAGGAGGGCAATGATATGAAGCTGAAAAAACAACTGATGATCGGCGGCGCATTGTTGGCTGCCACCGCCACCGCTTGCCTGAAACTGGCACAGTGGGCGGGTAAGAAAATCGAGGAGCGACAGAAAAAGAAGTAAAAGAGAATTGCCGTACATAAAAAAAGACTTCACCACACGGTGAAGTCTTTTTTATCAGTAATCCAATCAGTCAACGATGATCTCGCCCTCGTTTGCGCCGCCGCAAGCGTTGTTCTCGTCGGTATCGATGTGCATACCAACATTCCAGCCTGCACCGGTACGGATGACCACATCGTCAAAGATGACCTTACGGCCCTCAGCGCCCATGGCGACCTTAACGATCTGACCGCTCTTGAGACCCATTTCCTCAGCAGCCTCGGGGGACATGTGGATGTGACGCTTTGCCACGATCACGCCCTCTTTCAGCTCCAGCTCGCCGGCAGGACCCACCAGCTTGCAAGCGCCGCTGCCCTCAATCTTGCCGCTCTCACGGATGGGGGCATCGATACCAACGCTGCGGGCATCGGTCATGCTCAGCTCAACCTGGCAAGCGCTGCGAGCCGGGCCGAGAATGGACACATTCTTCAGCTCCTTCTTGGGGCCGACGACGGTAACACGCTCGTTGGTAGCAAACTGACCGGGCTGGGACAGCTCCTTGCGGAAGGTCATCTGATAGCCTTCGCCAAACAGGATTTCCAGTGCTTCCTGAGTCACATGGATGTGACGAGCGGAAGTTTCAACAAGAATTTTCTTCATAATAACTGCTCCTTTATATTACTCCTGCGGTGCTTGCACACCATGCAGGGGGATTTTGCTGATAATGGTTCTATACACATGGACATAGAAGATCACCGTTACTGTCAGGGCGGCGACTTCTGCGATGGGGTAGGACCACCAAACGAGGTTGCTGTTGCCAACGGTGGCACCGTAGCGTGCCAGCAAAAAGGCTGCCGGAATCAGCACCACCAGCTGGCGGATAAACGAGGTGATCATGGAATAGACGGACTTGCCCAGCGCCTGCAGCGAGCTACCCAAGGCGATACACGCACCGGCCATGGAGAAGCTCAGAGAGATAATGCGCAGGCACGGCACACCCACTGCCATCAGCTCGTCCTTGGCGGAAAAAATCTTCATCAAAAGTTGCGGTGCGGTCAGGAAGACGATCATGCCGAAGATCATGATGCAGGAGGCGTAAGTCACACTGCGCTTAATAGTTTCGGTCATGCGCTTGCGGTTCTGTGCGCCGTAGTTAAAGGAGACAATAGGCACCACGCCGTTGTTCAGGCCGAACACGGGCATGAAGATCAGGCTGTTGATCTTGAAAAACACGCCAAATGCCGTGGCGGCGGTTTCGTGTGCGGTGTGGTAGGTGATGAGGATCTTGTTCATCAGGAATGTCATCAACGAGCCGATGGCCATCATGATGACAGAGGGAATACCGATGGCGTAGATGCCGCCGATAATCCGCCAATCGGGACGGAAACCCCGGAAGCGCAGGTGGATATCGGTGTTCTTTTTCAGGTTGAAATAGATTGCCAAAGCGCAGCCGCAGCACTGACCGATGACGGTGGCGATAGCGGCGCCGGCCACACCCAGCTTGAACACGAAGATGAACACGGGGTCGAGAATGATGTTGATGATGGCGCCCGTACCCTGGGTGTACATGGAGTAGATGCTCCGCCCCGTGCCTTGCAGCAGACGCTCAAACATGATCTGCCCGAACAGACCGAAGGAGCAGCCGGTGATAATCATCAAATAGCTGTTGCCCATGTCGATGATATCCTGCTTATTGGTCTGGAAGGTGAAGAGGGCATTGCTGAAGCAGAGACCGAGAATGGCAGACACGGCAAAGCCCACAAAGGCCAGAAAGATACCGTTGATGGCCACCTTGTCGGCACGCTCCTGCTGCTTTGCACCCAATGCTCGGCCCATCAGGGCGTTGACACCCACGGCAGTACCGGTGGCAAGGCCGATCATCAGCTGCTGGGCGGAGAATGCCAGCGAAACGGCGGTCAGCGCATCTTCGTTATACATGGCGACGAACATGCTGTCCACCACGTTATAAAGCGCCTGCACCAACATCGAAGCGATGATGGGCAGGGACATATTCCAAATCAATTTACGAATGGGCATGACGCCCAATTTGTTCTGTTCCATTACTTATTATCTCCAAATAGTATGCTTGCAAATAAATATTTTACCATGATTGTGAAAAAAAGAAAACCCCCGAAAAGAAAGAAACCTTTACTTTTCGGGGTGTTCTTTTATATATTCTGTGAAATTTTGTTTTTATGGAAAATATTTACATCAAAGTGCTGCGAAAAAAGCCTGGATGTCGCTTTCCGGACAGCTCACGCTGCCCTGCGCAAATCCGTCACGGCCGCCACCGCGACCGTTGAGGGCGGCATTCATGCTCTTGATCAGGTCACGGATATCATGGTCGGGATGGATCACGGCATATTTATAGCTGCTGTCCTCGCCGGCAAATACGGCGCAGCGACCGCCGCAAGCGGCGCTGACCAAATCGCACAGACGGCGGGCGGCATCCGGTGCCATGGTGGGCATGACCAGCAGCACATCGCCCTTGTCACGGTTCTCTTCGGCAATGCGGGCAAAGGATTCCTCCTCCAGCTTGGCGCAGCGAGCCTTGGTATCCTGCAATTCCTTTTGCAGGCGCTCTACGGCGGCAAGGGTGGCATGTGGCTTGACGGAAAGATTTTGTGCGATGACATGGTTTTGCGTCCAGTTGGCGGCAAGATAATCCAACGCACGCTTGCCGCACAGCAGCTCTAAGCGCACGCCGTCACGGAATTTCTGCCAGCCGATGAATTTTACCAGACCCACCTGGCCGCTGAGCGCCACATGCGTGCCGCAGCAAGCGCACATATCGGCACCGGGGAAAGAGGTGATGCGGACTTTGCCGGTCAGCTCCTTTTTGCTGCGATAGGGTAGGGTTTTCAATTCCTCAGCCGTGGGATATTGCGCCACAAAAGGATGGTTTTCCCAAATGTACTGGTTGGCTCTGGCTTCAATTTCCAAAACGCCCTCCCAAGGGATATCGGCGTTGTAGTCGATAATCACGCTGTCTGCGCCCATGTGGAAGCCGGTGTTGTCGCAATGGTAGGTGGCGCACAGCATGCCGCTGACAATATGCTCACCGGAGTGCTGCTGCATGTGGTCAAAGCGACGCTGCCAATCGATTTCGCCGTGAATGTTTTCGCCCACGGTCAGTGCCTTGCTGCAGGTATGGGTAATGACACCGTCTTTTTCCTGCACATCGGTGACCTTGGCATCGCCCAATGTGCCGAAATCGCAGGGCTGACCGCCACCCTCGGGATAAAATGCGGTGCGATCCAGCACCACAGCGAAGCCTTTTTTCAGTGGCTCGCAGGATATGACCGTGGCATCAAATGCACGCAGAAAAGCATCATCGTAATATAATTTCAAAGTTTCCATTTGTTACACGCTCCTTTGCACAATAGTGTGCCATAAAATGGAGAAAAGTGCAAGAAAATCCACCCGTAAAGGTGGATTTTATCTATGATAGGGATAAAAGCTATGTCGTATATGACAGACAGTGTGGTATATATTGACAATATTCCACCAATTAAGTACAATTTTGTATAGAAGGTCTGCTGTATATAAACAGCGAGGTATGAGCGATCTGTCATTCAAGATGAGAGTACATTGGAAGAAAGGGATGGGGAGAAATGAGTGAATTTAAGATTTGCCCGAACTGCGGTGCAGAAAACGATAAGGATTTTGCTGCGTGCGATAAGTGCGGCGCACCGCTGGACGATGACCATGTAATCGGCGAGGAAAATGTGGAAAAGGAGCAGAAGGCAACAGAAGAAAATAAAATTGCTAAGATGCTGAAAGTCATTGCAAATATTTTGTATGTAGCATCATTTTTTGTAGGCATGGTAAGATTCTTTGATGGCGAAGAAAATTTTATCTGGGTTTGGCTTGTGGGTTTTATGTCCGGAACAGTATTTCTCGGCTTTTACGAAATCATTCGACTGCTCCACGAGATCAATCAAAAGAAATAAAAGTGCAAGAAAAAAGGACGGCGTAAGCCGTCCTTTTTCAGTTTGCGATTAAATTTTTATTCCTCGGCGGGAACGAGAGCGATGTGCAGCTCGTCCAACTGAGCTTGAGTGACCTCGGAAGGAGCATCCATCATGATATCCTGAGCATTCTTGTTCATGGGGAAGGGAATGATCTCACGGATGGAGCTTTCGCCTGCCAGCAGCATGACCATGCGGTCCACGCCCGGTGCGATACCGGCATGGGGAGGTGCGCCGTAGCAGAATGCGTTATACATGGCGGGGAACTTCTTCTTCACATCTTCCTCGCCCAGACGGACCATCTCAAAGGCCTTGATCATGATCTCGGGATCGTGGTTACGCACAGCGCCGGAGCTCAGCTCCACGCCGTTGCAGACCAGGTCGTACTGATCGGCGGTGATGCTCAGAGGATCGATCTCGCCACGCTCGGCCTTCAGCAGGGATTCCATGCCGCCGCTGGGCATGGAGAACGGATTGTGGCAGAACTCCAGCTCGCCGGACTCGTCACCGATCTCGTACATGGGGAAGTCAACAATCCAGCAGAACTCATAGCGTTCCTTGTCCATGTGGCCCTCGCAGGCAGCGCCGAAGGTCTTGATCATCACGCCCACGCTCTTGGTAGCGCTCTCGCCGGCAGCGACAACCACCAAGGTGTTGGGAGCCAGATTCAGCTTCTTAGCCAGCTCATCCTTCAGGGGAGCAACAAACTTGCCGATACCGCCGGCGATTTCGCCCTTTTCGTCTACCTTGAACCAGTAGCCCTTGCTGCCGCTCTGCACTTCGCAATCGGTCAGCAGCTTCTCAATCTGCTTGCGGGTCAGCTTGCAGTCGGAGATGTCTACCATCTTCACGGTCTTGCCCTTGAGTGCCTCGAACTCGCTCTCAACAAACAGCTCGGACACATTCTTGCAGGTCAGATCAATACGCAGGTCGGGCTTATCGGAGCCGTAGGTCTCCATAGCCACATTGTAACCGATGCGGCGGAAGGGAGCGGAAGACGCAATATCATAAGTGCCGAACTTAGCAAAGATCGGGGGCAAAACATCCTCCAATACGGCAAAGACATCGTCCTGGGTGGCAAATGCCATCTCCATATCCAACTGATAGAACTCACCGGGGCTGCGGTCGCCGCGGGCATCCTCATCACGGAAGCAGGGAGCGATCTGGAAATAACGGTCAAAGCCGGAGGTCATCAGCAGCTGCTTGAACTGCTGGGGAGCCTGGGGCAGAGCATAGAACTTGCCGGGATGCTTGCGGGCGGGCACCAGATAGTCACGAGCACCCTCGGGAGAGGAGGCGGTCAGGATGGGAGTGGTGATCTCCAGAAAACCGTGCTCGGTCATGGCGGCACGCAGAGCGGCTACCACCTGGCAACGCAGAATGATATTGCTCTTGACAGCGGGATTACGCAGATCCAAATAGCGATACTTCAAACGCTGAACCTCGTCAGCCTCACGGCTGCGATTGATTTCAAAGGGCAGGGAGTTGTAGCGGCAGCGACCCAGCACCTCGATCTTAGAGGGTACCACTTCGATCTCGCCGGTAGCCTGCTTGGGGTTCTTGCTGCTGCGCTCACGCACAACGCCTTCCACGCTGATGGTGGACTCCTTGTTCAGGTCACGGATGACAGCCATCATGTCCTCGGACTCAATGACCACCTGAGTGGTACCGTAAAAGTCACGCAGCACCACAAAGGCAAAATTACTGCCTACTTCACGAACGTTTTCCATCCAGCCAACGATTTTGACGGACTTGCCCACATCGGCAAGGCGCAGCTCGTTGCAGGTATGTGTGCGCATCTGCATCATAGTTAAGCACTCCTTTTTGATTAAGAATTGTATTATTTATATTATATATTACTGATAGTATATAATTATTTCTCCAAAATGACCGCACCGGCATTCTTTTCTGCCAAGCCTTTTTGGATAATAGCCAGTGTATCGGCAAAGGGCAGCTTGGTCTGCTCACCGGAAACCATATCCTTGCAGGATACCACGCCGGCGGCAATTTCATCATCGCCCAGGAACACCACATAGGGGATACCCTGCTTATCGGCATAATTCATCTTGGCCTTGAACTTCTTGGCCTCGGTGTAAAGCTGGGTGCGGACACCGTTTTGACGCAACTGGGTAGCCAGTGCGATAGCAGGTGCCAGATCCTCGGTCATGGGCAGAATCAGCACATCGGCGGGTGCGGTGGGCAGTTCGGGATTGAGCATGCCCTGCTCGCCCAGCACATAGAACAGACGGGTCAGGCCGATGGAGATGCCCACGCCCGGCAGCTGACGGTCGGTGTAATACTCCGCCAGATTGTCATAGCGTCCGCCGGAGCAGACGGAGCCGATTTCGGGGTGATCCAGCAGGGTGGTTTCATACACGGTGCCGGTGTAGTAGTCCAAACCACGGGCAATGGTCAGATCCACGGCAAAATTATCTTCGGGAACACCGAAAGCGGACAGATACTTGACCACGGTGTTCAGCTGCTCCAGACCTTCGTCAAAGACTTCGTTCTTGCCCTGATAGCCGGACAGTGCCTGCAGCACCTGATCGTTAGAGCCGGTAATGGCAATGAACTTCAAGATCTCGGCAGCCTGATCCTCGGTCAGACCGCAATCGTCGATCAGGCACATGCGTACCTTTTCGGCGCCGATCTTATCCAGCTTGTCCACTGTGCGCATGATGTCGCCGCTCTTTTCCGTCAAGCCCTGCATGGCGTAAAAGCCGTTCAGGATCTTGCGGTTATTCACACGGATCTGGAAACGCTTCAGGCCTAAGGTGCTGAAGGTCTGATAAATGATGGCGGGAATTTCAGCCTCGTTGGTAATGTCCAGCTTGCCGTCGCCGATCACATCAATATCTGCCTGATAGAATTCACGGAAGCGACCACGCTGGGCACGCTCACCACGATAGACCTTGCCGATCTGGAAGCGGCGGAAGGGGAAGCTCAGGTCGTTGTAGTGCAGGGCAACATACTTGGCCAAAGGCACTGTCAGGTCAAAGCGCAGCGCCAGATCGGCATCGCCCTTGTTAAAGCGGTAAATCTGCTTTTCGGTATCGCCGCCACCCTTTGCCAGCAGTACTTCACTGCTTTCAATAACGGGGGTATCCAGCGGCGTAAAGCCGTAAAGAGAATAGGTGCGGCGCAGAATTTCCATCATACGCTCCATTTGCTGCTGCGGCTGGGGCAACAGCTCCATGAAGCCGGACAGCGTACGGGGTTTCAGTCTTTCCATGGGTTTCGTCCTTTCTTTATTCGTCCTCCGCAGGTTCTGCGGAAATAGTTTCTTCGGTCAATACGGGAGTTTCTTCCTCGGTTTGCAGTGCCTCCATCATCCGGCGCAGCTCGGCATCGGCGGCCAGACCTTTTTTGCGGCCGATCTTATAACCGATGAAGCATAGCACCACCGCCAACAGCAAAAAGACGGGCCAAAGGTCTTTGAATGCCACGCACAGTCCGCAGCCGATCAAAGCGCCGCCGTAAGCGCCGATATCGGTATATTTGCCGCACACGGAGAGAAATTTATGCTCCTTTACCCGCAGGGTGTGCATTCTCTTCATTTCAGCTAAGCTCATGCCTACTCGGAATATGCAAAACAGGCTCAGCGGGATCATGATATCATAGAAGTGTTCCAAATAAAATGAAATGGCTTTTTGCATGGCGAAGTCTCCTTTTGAAAAATAAAAACGCTCCCATCCCATACTTGGGACGAGAGCGTAAAGCGTTTGAAAATCGCTTAATTGGCTTCGTGGTGCCACCCAAATTCAGCCTGCGCAGGGCAGACCCTTGGCTCCCTGTTTCGTCGGGATCACCGTGAATGTTTCCATTCCCGCTCAAAAGCTGTCTTCACTTTGCCTGCCGTGGTGCACTTTCAGCCGTGGTGCACTTCTCTTTGACGGTGGTGGAAAGTTACTCCTGCCTTGTCATTGCGTTGTTCTTATTGTATGAAATTTCCTCCCGATTGTCAAGCGGTAAAGGGCTTAGGGTTGGGATTTACAATATTACGCCAATCCAAATCGCCACGGGACAGGCCTAAAATCAACATCTCTGCCGTGGCCAAATTGCCGGCAAAGGGGACATTGTGTTTGTCGCACAGGCGGGAAATATACACAATGTCTTCATTGATGGTTTTGCTGTTGGGATCGTCAAAGCAAATGACCATGTCAATTTCATTATAGGCGATGCGAGCACCGATCTGCTGACCGCCACCGTGGGCAAATGCCAAAAAACGATGGATGGGTAAACCGGTTGCTTCAGCCACCTGCTGGCCGGTAATAGCGGTTGCACAGATAGAATGCTTTGCTAAAATGCCGCAGTAAGCAGTACAAAATTGAACCATCAATTCTTTTTTGTTGTCGTGGGCAATCAATGCGATATTCATGGATTGGCTCCTTTCGTCAAATTTTCATCAAGGGGACTTTCTTTCCGGTTATGCGTTTGGCAATATTTTCATACGCCCTTGCAGCATAGTAGTTGATTTCATGCAGTGAAACACCACGGTTCAAGGCATAACTCAAATCATTGTCTTCCGGTACAACACCTAAAAGCGGCAGGCCTGCCGTGTCAATGGCGTCGTCAATGTTGGTGCGCAACGCACGAAGCATCTTGCGCTGCACACGACCGACCACCAGATGCAGTGAGCCGAGAGGGAAGCGGTTAAGCTCCATCACGGTGCGCTGCGCATCTCGCAGCGCCGTCTGATCTGTGGTGGTGATTACCACGGCGCTGTCTGCGATGGCGGTTGCCATTTGGAAGCCTTGTCCCAAACCGGCGGGGGAATCGATCAGGCAATAATCAAATTGCTGGCGAATTTCCTTC
The DNA here is from genome assembly GCA_045617685.1 of Vescimonas sp. Lineage (GTDB taxonomy): Bacteria > Bacillota > Clostridia > Oscillospirales > Oscillospiraceae > Vescimonas. The sequence continues at coordinate 23,600 of JAZLJB010000031.1, read as the reverse complement.
GCCAAGGTAAGTAACTGTTGAGCGGTGATATGTAGAGCAGAGGAGCTGGCCGGTGATGTCAGCAGATATAGATTCGGATATTTCGGATGGACAACAACGGCGTCTTCCAGTGGGCAACGACCCTCCAACACATCGGAAAAGTCCATCAAAGCCTGGTCGGTCATGCACAATGCCAAATCCAAATTGCGCAGAGAGATGTCGAAATCCAAACAAAGCGTTTTATGGCCCATCATAGCCAGCGCAGTGCCTGTGTTGGCTGTAAATGAGGTTTTTCCCGTGCCGCCTTTTCCGGAAACGACAGCGATGATTTTACCCATAGTGTTTCTCCTATCTCAGGGGATTTTTCTTGATTTTTGCAAACGCACGGGGATATGCAGCCGGAGTGGGACGCACCTTTTCAATCACAACCAAACGGTGTGTGATATCCGTGCAGGGTATCGTATAATCCTCAATTGCCGCAATTTTGCCGCCTAATTGACCGATTGCACCACGAGCTGTATTGATTTCGTCATCGCTGTCCGCTGCCTTCATGGCAAGGAACTGCCCGCCCACTTTTACCAGCGGTAAAGCAAGCTCGCACAATACATTCAACGCAGCCACGGCACGAGAAGTGGCAATATCATACATCTCACGATGCGTTGCAGCAAACTCTTCTGCACGGGCATGTACGGCATCAACACGCTGCAACTGCATGGTATCGCAGACCTCTTGCAGCCAATGGATGCGTTTGCCCAGACTATCTAACAAGGTTAAGTCAAAATCCTGCTCTAATATGCGCAGCGGCATACCGGGAAAACCGGCACCGGTCCCCACATCGACTACCTTTTTGCCCTGAAAATCGCATTTTGTCAGCAGCATGGCACAGTCTAACAGATGCCGTGTTGCAAACTCCTGCTCATCCGTAATGGCGGTCAGGTTCATGACCTTGTTCTTTTCCAATAATAGGCGAGAATAGGTCATCAGTTGAGGAATCGTATCCGTTGATAAGCCGCAAGAAGTAAGACCTTCGGTCAGAATGTCCTGCATTACTTGTTCTGCTCTTTCAGCAGGTCACGGATCTCGCTCAGCAGTTCCTCAGAGGTGGGAGCAGCAGGTGCTTCGGGAGCGGGCTCTTCCTCTTTCTTCTTGTGCAGCTTGTTCATGCCCTTGATCATCAGGAAAATAACCAAAGCGATAATGATGAAGTTCAGGATCACGGAGATCAGGTTACCGTAATTGACAGCAACTTCTGCAATGCCTTTCGCATCGTCACCGGCCTTGAGCACCCATTTCCAGGTGGTGAAATCTACGCCGCCGGTGATGATGGAGATCAAGGGCATAATGATGTCGTTGACCAAAGATGTGGTGATAGCACCGAAAGCACCGCCGATGACAACGCCGATGGCCATGTCGATCACATTGCCACGCATAGCAAACTCTTTGAATTCATTCAGAAACTTTTTCATGATTTTTCTCCTCTTTATACAAATTGTAATATTTTATAATCACTAAGTATACACTTAGTTTTTGGGGACGATAACTTCGCAGCCGCCCATGTAAGGACGCAGAGCCTCGGGGATCAGCACGCTGCCGTCTGCTTGCAGATTGTTCTCCAAGAAAGCAATCAGCATACGGGGAGGAGCCACCACAGTATTGTTCAGGGTGTGGGGCAGATAGGGCTTGCCGTCCTTGTTCTTGACACGGATCTTAAGGCGGCGGGACTGTGCATCACCCAGATTGGAGCAGGAGCAGACCTCGAAGTACTTCTGCTGACGGGGAGACCATGCTTCGATGTCGCAGGACTTGCACTTCAGGTCGGCCAAGTCACCAGAGCAGCACTCCAGCTGACGCACGGGAATATCCAAAGAGCGGAACAGCTCCACGCTGTAACGCCACATCTTTTCGTACCAATCCATGGATTCTTCGGGCTTGCAGACCACAACCATTTCCTGCTTTTCGAACTGGTGAATACGGTATACGCCACGCTCCTCGATGCCGTGTGCGCCCTTTTCCTTGCGGAAGCAGGGGGAGTAGGAGGTCAAAGTCTGGGGCAGGCTCTCTTCGGGAACCATCTGGTTGATAAACTTACCAATCATGGAATGCTCGGAAGTGCCAATCAGATACAGATCTTCACCCTCAATTTTATACATCATGGCATCCATCTCGGCAAAGCTCATCACACCGGTCACCACATCGCCTCGAATCATGAACGGAGGGACGCAGTAGGTGAAGCCCTTGTTGATCATGAAGTCACGGGCATAGGCGGTCATGGCGGAGTGCAGCCGGGCAATATCGCCCATCAGATAATAGAAACCATTGCCGGATACACGGCCGGCAGAGTCCATGTCAATGCCGTTGAACCGCTCCATAATGTCGGTGTGATAGGGGATCTCGAAATCGGGAGTTTTCGGCTCGCCGAAACGCTGTACTTCCACATTGTGGCTGTCATCAGGGCCGATGGGCACACTGGGATCGATCATCTGGGGAATGACCATCATGATCTTGTTCAACTGCTCGGTTACGTCGGACAGACGGGCATCCAACTGTGCCACACGGTCGGCGTTTGCCTTTACAGCGGCGTTGTTGGCGTCGATCTGTGCTTGCAGCTCCGTTTTCTTGGCTTCGTCATCACACTTCTTCAACTGGCCGAACAGAGGGCCGTTTGCCTTGCTGAGCTTGTTGCGCTCGGCTTTCAGTGCATCGCCCTCGGCCATAATGGCACGCTTTTCGCTGTCCAAAGCGATGGCTTCATCCACCAGAGGCAGCTTGCCGTTTTGGAACTTTTTGCGGATGTTTTCTTTGACGGCTTCCGGGTTTTCACGGACGAATTTAATATCAAGCATGATAAATCTCCTTTATGTTTCACGTGAAACAAGCTTAGTTTCTTTTCAAGGTGTGAAGTGCATCCAACAGATCGTTCAAATCGTCCACACCGTAATATTCAATTTCAATGCGGCCCTTTTTGCGGCCGTTTACAATTTTGCAAGCACGCCCCAAGCGGCTGCCCAGTTCCTTGGCTGCCTCCAAGGCATAGTCTACGGAAATACCGGACTTTTCGGCTTTTTCCGGTTTCTCGGTCTGCAATTTTTTGACCAACAGTTCCGTTTGACGAACGGAGAGATCGCTCTTCATGATGGCAGAAGCGGCGCTCTCTTGCAGCTCGGGGGAGAGGGGGAGCAATGTGCGGGCATGTCCGCTGGACAGACGGCCATCCTCCACCATAGCACGCACCGGGGGACACAAGTTCAAAAGACGCAGTACATTGGCGATGGCGGAACGGGATTTACCCACACGCTGTGCGGTTTCCTCCTGGGTCAGATTGTACTGCTCCATCAAAACCTGATAGCCCTCAGCCTCTTCGATGGGGTTCAAGTCCTCACGCTGCAGGTTTTCGATCATGGCCAGCTCCATAGCCTTGCGATCGTCGGCCTCAATGACGATGGCGGGTACTTGGGATAGACCGGCCATTTTGGCGGCACGCCAGCGGCGCTCGCCGGCAATAATCTGATAGTAACCCGATTGCAGCTTGCGCACGGTCAACGGCTGAATGATGCCATGTTCCCGAATGGAATCTGCCAAATCTGCCAAAGCATCGGGATCAAATTGTTTTCTCGGCTGTGAAGAGCAGCTCTCCACTTGGGAAATCGGTAAATACAGGTTGGATTTCTCCTCCTGCACATCCATAAAATCGTCGCCCAGCAAGGCACCCAAACCCTTGCCGAGACCCTTCATGTTTGCCATAGGTCAATCAAACTCCTTTCAGGAATTTTTCTGCAAAAACTCTTTCGCCAAAGCGGTGTAAGCCTCGGCACCACGGCAGGTGCGGTCATACGCAGTGATGGGCTTACCGTGGCTGGGCGCCTCGCTCAAGCGCACGTTGCGTGGGATCACTGTGTGATACACTTTGCCGGGAAAAAAGCGTTTTACCTCTTGCGCCACTTGAATAGCCAAGTTGGTGCGGCCATCAAACATGGTCAGCAGCACGCCCTCAATCTGCAAATTGGGATTCATGTTGCGGCGCACAATACGCACGGTGTTCATCAGATCCGAAAGACCCTCTAATGCAAAGTACTCACCCTGCAGGGGAACCAGCAGAGAGTCGGCGGCGCACAGAGCGTTCAAGGTCAACAGCTCCAAGGACGGGGGGCAGTCGATAAAAATAAAGTCATATTCACTCTGCACGGCGTGCAACGCATTGCGCAGCAGGAACTGGCGGTTTTCCAGCTCGATCATCTCCACACCGGCACCTGCCAATGCCTTGCTGGAGGGCAACACATCGCCGTAAGGCGTGTTGACAATGGCTTTTTCTGTAGCAATACCATTGATCAGCACATCGTAAATGCCGTTGGACACGGATTTGTCCACGCCCATACCGGATGTGGAATTAGCCTGCGGATCGAAGTCGCACAGCAGTATTCTTTTACCGGCTGCTTTCAAAGCGGCAGCCAGATTAACACAAGTGGTAGTTTTGCCAACGCCACCCTTCTGGTTGACAATTGCTACGATTTTCGCCATATGTAGTAGCCTCGCAATGCTATAGATTTCTTAGTATAAATAGTATAACACAAAGAGAAAAGTATTCAACAGAAAAATGCAAGAAATGTGAGAAAAAAGTTTAACAAAAATAAAAAATGTGTGTTTCACGTGAAACATAATAAGGACGGACACATCCTAAGTTATGTTTCACGTGAAACACAAGAGGCTAAACAAGAATAAAACCGTAAATCGGGGGGATTGCAATGCGCAGAAAGCCATCCTGCGCAAAGAATTGCTGGTGAGTCAATGCGTCCTGCGCCAAGGGTTTGCGCCAGGGGAGGGATACTTCCAGCGGCTCGCTGCCGGCATTCAGGGCGATCAGTATTGTTTTTCCCTGCCATGTGCGCTGAAAGACCAGACCGCCCTCTTGTGCCATGAGATAAGAAATATCCCCTTGCTGTAATGGCAGAAGCTCTTTCCGCAATTTTCCCAGCTTGATATAGTGCTCCAGCAGGGCAGTATCTTCCCGTCCCCACGGATAAGTGCCCCGGTTCAGGGGATCTTCAAATCCCTCCATGCCGGCCTCATCGCCGTAAAATATGGTGGGTGAGCCGGGAAAGGAGAATAAGAGGATGGTGGCAAGCTGCAATCGCTGAAAGCCCAATGCCCGTTCTTCGGGGGACAGACGGTACGCAGCTCGCAGGTCTTTGGTGGGCAAATTTGGTTGACCACAGCCTAAAAGAGTCAGAATGCGTGGCGTGTCATGGGTGCTGAGACTATTCAATGCGTTGTAATAGGCGAATTTTGGGTAGTTTTCCCGTAGGGTTTCCATGGTTTCCCGAAACTGTGCCGCATCTCCGCCTAAGAGCCAACGCAAAACTTCAGTTCGCAGCGGATAGTTCATCAGGCCGTTGGTTTCGCTGCCCAGCAGATAACGTCGCCGCTGGGAATAGGCGATTTTGTTGCTGCCGTCTTCCCACACCTCGCCAAGTAGAAAGCTATCTGGCTTTTCCTCATACATCACTTGCCGTATTTCTGCGATAAAATCATCGGGCAGTTCATCTGCCACATCCAAACGCCAACCGTCAGCGCCGGCACGGAGCCAATGGCGAATGACGCTATTGGCATCATGAATGATAAAATTTCGATAATCGGTTTGATCCTCGTTAACAGAGGGCAAAGTCTTGATGCCCCACCAAGCATCGTAGTCGGTGGGCCAGGAGGAGAAGTGATACCAATGAAAATAGGGAGATTGCCTGCTTTGCGCAGCGCCCAAATCGGGATAGGCACCGCAGGCGTTGAAGTAGCGGCTGTTTGAGCCGGTGTGATTAAATACCCCGTCCAAAATAATTCGCATGCCTCGTCGGTGTGCAGCCTCACAAAACTGACGAAAATCCGCTTCTGTACCTAACATGGGATCAATTTTGTGATAATCGGCGGTATTGTAGCGATGATTGGAGTCGGACTCAAAAATAGGGCAGAGGTAGATGGTGGTCACGGACAAGCGCTCCAACAGATCTAATTTTTGTATGATACCCTGCAAATTACCGCCAAAAAAGTCATTGTTGTGAATTTCGCCGTTTTCATCGGGTAAATAATGGGGCGGTTCATTCCACTGGGTATGGATCGTTCGCTCGCCCAACATATTGGCAGGCTCCGGCAGGTGCGTGCGGCAAAATCTGTCCGGAAAGATCTGATAGGTCACACCTTGACCAAACCAATCTCCGCAAGATGGCATATTATGGTAAACCGTCAACTGCCAGCAGTTCTGATTATCGCCGTAACCGTTTTTGCCGAAATCTGTCATAGAGCCGTCTTTGCCGATGAACCGAAAACGATACCAGATGAGTTCAGGGCTGTCGGGAGTCAAAAAGGAAATGTGAAAATCTGTACCGCAAGGTGACAAATCCATACATGATCGGGTGTTTTGAAATTCATAATACAACAAAATTTGACAACCAACGAAAAAACCCTCCGCCAAAGGGCGGAGGGTGAAGGAAACTTCGCTGTTACATTCCACGGCACCGAACGGATATTTATATCGTTCATCACGGGAGTCAAAAACAGGGCAATCAGCCATAGGAAATACCTCTTATTTCAGCAATGTATTTTCGCCGATGATATTGGTTTCTGTCTCACTGGTGGAGAAATAAGCGTTGACAACATCTACTGCCGTGCTGGCCAAGGCGGCACCGGAGCCGCCCTTTTCAATGACAATGGCCACGGCGATCTGGGGATCATCATAGGGCGCAAAGCAGACAAAAGCACCGTTTGCAATGTCCGTGCCGACCTGTGCCGAACCGGTCTTTGCGCCAGCCTCCACAACACATTTGGAGAACTGGCTTGCCAGGGAAGACTTTGTCAATTGGTGCATGCCGGTTTTAACGGCATCTATGGTGCTGCTGCTCATCTCAACCACATTCTGTGGCTCTTTATCATATACATATTCCAGTTCGGAGTTGTCATAAGAGCGGACATTTTTCAGCAGATGGGCCTGATAGTGCTCGCCGTCACCTGCTAAAGTGGCCATATAGTTGGCCAGCTGCAGCGGAGTGAACAGATGGTAAGACTGACCGATGGCGGCGGTGATGGTTTGACCGTCTGTCCAGTCCAAACCGGCAGATTCTGCATATTCCGGAGAGGCTAACACGCCGGCAGAATCCCCGATTTCAATACCGGTGGATTCACCCAGACCGAACTGCTTTGCGTAATTATCCAATGTTTTGATACCGGTCAGGCGGCCCACTTCATAGAAGAAGTAGTTGCAGGAAACAGTAATGGCCTGCGAAACATTAATGCTGCCGTGGGTGCCGCCGGTGCTGTTGTAGATCCAGCAACGAGGCTGCGGCGAGGAGTAGTACTTGTAAATACCCTGGTCACGAATAATGGTTTGGGGTGTAATAATTCCCGACTCCAATGCCGCCACTGAAGTACACATTTTGAAGGTGGAGCCCGGTGCGTATGTGCCGTTGACGGCACGGTTGAACATGGGCAGCCGCTTATCTTTGATCAGGTCATCATAGAGCTCATCGAACTTGGAGAGGTCATAGGTAGGATAGGAGGCCAATGCCAGTACATCGCCGGTGCCCACTTCCATCACCGCCACAGCACCGCCACGCTGCCGACTATCGGAATCGATCATGCCCTCGATATTTTTTGCCAGCGCCTTTTCAGCGGCTTCCTGCAAATCAATATCCAGTGTCAAAGCCACGGTGCTGCCGGGCTGCGGCTCTTTGGCATAAAGTTCGCCGGTAATTTTTCCGTTGGAATCGGTGGTGATCAGGCGAGTACCGTTGCTGCCGTGCAGATACTTTTCAAATGCCTCTTCTGCGCCGCCCTTACCGACCAGCGCATCCATAGAATACCCAAGTTCCTTATATTTATCCCAATCCTCCTGATAGATACGCACAATGCGCCCCAAAATATGAGCGGCATATTTCGTATCGTATACACGGGCGGAGGAGGTGCCGGTGGTAACACCGGCATAATGTCCATCCATAATCTGGGAGATGAGCCGCACGGATACATCCTCTGCGAAAACATAGTCAGAACCCGCAATCTTACACAGCGTCATTTCGTACCGCACGCCGGCAATCTGTCGGGCGTCCTTCTCAGAATAATCATCGCCAATCTGGAAGGTCTCACGCAAGGTTGACATAAAACTCTTTGCGCTGACGGCAACGCCGTCCTTGTCGACGGGAATATCCTTCTTCTTACAAAAATCGATGATATTCCCTTGGGTCACATCGTCTGTAAATTTATAAGGTGTGGAAGTGCTGACGGGCATGGTATCCACCCATTTTGTATGATTTTTCCGGCAGAGCTGAATCAGAGCTAAAATCGCTTCGTTGATCTCCTTGTCCGATTCCAGCTGGGCGTCTGAGAATTTCAGCGTATAGGTCAGGCGATTGCTGACCAGTACCTTGCCGTTTCGGTCGGTAATAATGCCGCGGGAAGCCTCCACTGTTTCTGCAATGGCATTGGAGGAAACAGATTTCGCACGGTATTCGCTGCCGTGTATGATTTGCGTATTGTAAAGGGTTACAAAATAGGCCACCAGGCAGACGCCGAAGAAAATAGCGATCGTCAGCAATCTATTTTTTAAGGGATGGGAATTATTCATACGGCGTTACCTTTCTGAGAATTATTCAACGGCGGTTTTGCGGTGGATTTTCAGCAACAGCAGGTGAACAAAAGGCACTAGAATCAGGGAAATGAGGATTTCGCGTCCTGCCAAGTTCATAGCGGAAGAAAAAACCACGCCGTTTCCATAGGCCAAGCAGGCAGTATCCAGCAAATCAACCACAAAAATGCCGACGGAAGCTACGATAATGGAGCAGAAAAAGCCGGGCATAATGATTTTTTTCGCAATCAAGGAAGCCAGCAGCGTGATAAGAACAAAAGCCAGTGTGTAGAAGCAGGGGATAGGTGCCTGCATAGACAAGTCGCATAGCAAGCCGAATACGCCGGCGTAGCCAATGGCTTGCCCCCGACCCTCCAAAGATGTGACAATGGCCACCAGTACGGGCGGCAAGAAAGGATGCACGCCCCAAATGGAAATATGGTTGAAGATTAAGCTTTGCAAAATCACCACCAGTAAGGTCGCTGCGGCATATAAAATCCAGCGATAAGCCAGTTCATAACGCATCATGCCCGTCACCTCACTCCACGACATCGAAGTCGGTGATGACGAACACCTCGCGCAGCTCCGACAGCTCCGTCTTAGGCGATACCACGGCATAGTGCATCAAACCGCTGTCATCTGTGCGCAGTTCATCCACAGAGCCGATAACCAGACCGGCGGGATAGTAACCGCCCAAGCCGGAAGTCACGATCAGATCGCCGTTAATCAGCTTAGAGTCACTTTGCAGGTAATCCAGTTTCAGCTGATTTTTGTCCATCAGTGCCAGATCGCCCACCGCCACGGCGATTTCGTCCGTACGGAACACTACGGCGCCCAGCTTGCTGTCGGTATCCAGAACGGTGGTAACGGTACTCCAGTTCAGACCTGCATCGGTTATAACGCCTACTACATTGCCGTAAGCGTCCACCACGCAGTCACCGATTGCCACGCCATAGTTGGTGCCCTTGCCCAAAGTCAGGGTGCTGGACCAGTTGGAGCTGCTGCGCTCGGTGATATAGGCGGATTCAAATTTCAAATCACGCCGCTGCTGACGCAGACCCAATAGCTTGCGCAAGCGTTCATTTTCCTCAGCATCGGATTTGGCCTGACGCACATCTGCTTCCAAATCGGCAATCTGCTTGCGCAGCTCTTCGTTTTCATCCTGCAAATCGGAAACCGAGGTAAATCGATCACCCAATCCCTCTGCCCAATTGGATACGGCCGATCCTGCCGTGCGGAACGGGGATGTCACCACGCCGATGGCATTGTGCAGAATACCGGTACCCGATGACAGAGCGGACGCCACGCACATACCCACGGCAATAATCGTGATGGCCGCCAATAACAGTATACCATTTTTGGTGAAAAAGTTTTTCATAGTCAGTTTCCTTTACATATTATAGCAATGCGATGCCAAACTCCTGCAGCATCTGGCTGAGTAGCAGCACCGGCAGCCCCATGACATTGAAAAAGTCGCCGTCAATGCGCTCCACCAGTAGTGCGCCCTGCCCCTGCACGCCATAGGCGCCGGCTTTATCCATAGGCTCTCCGCCGTCAATGTAGTGCCGAAGCTCCGCTTGCGTGGCCCGACGAAAATAGACATCTGTAGCTTGCGCCCGTGTCACAATGTGGTCGCCTTGCCGCACCGTCACACCGGTGCAGACAGTGTGCTTGCGGCCCTGTAAAGCCGTTAGCATTTGCAGGGCATCGTCCTCATCTGTGGGTTTGCCCAACCGCTTGTCATCCAAAAAAACCATGGTGTCGGCGGTGATTACAATGTCATCTTCATTTGCAGGTACGGCGCCGGATTTCTCACGGGAAATGTAGCTGACGATTTCCTGCGGAGTCAGGTTTTCAGGATACCATTCCTCCACATCCGGCTTCACGATCTCAAAATCGCTGATGCCCATGCGCTGCAAAAGCTCTTTCCGGCGAGGTGAGCCGGATGCCAAAATAATTCTTGCCATATTCTTTACCGTCCTGTGGAGCCAAGACCACCGGCACCTCGTGCCGTTTCGTCCAGCTCATCCACAAATTGCAGGGTGGGCTGAATGACCGGCATAATGCTCATCTGCGCAATGCGGTCACCGGGCTCAATGGTATATGCGGTGTCGGACAGATTGATCAGGCCCACGCCGACCTCGCCTCGATAGTCGCTGTCGATCACACCCACACAGTTGGAAAGCGTGATGCCTTTTTTGATACCAAGTCCGCTTCTGGCGAACACCAATGCCACATAGTCAGCACTGGGCAGCGCAATGGCAATGCCCGTGGGAATGACTCTGCGCTCCATGGGACTCAGCGTGATGGCCTCATCAATGCAGGCGCATAGATCCATGGCGGCGGCGCCTTCGGTGGCAAAATGCGGCGCAGGAATATCATGCCCGATTTTGGGCGAAAGTGCTTTAATTTTCAGTTCCATAGTACCCTCACATGTTAAAAATGAAAACTATTTGAAATAAATCTTAAAAATATAACTATTTGTATTCGGATATCATTCCACACCACGGTAGAATAGACCGCGGGTAAATGCTTCCGGCGGCTGCACATTACCGACAAGATAGCTGCGCAGAACCTCCACACACCGCTGCGGCGTTTCGTCGGTGAAACGCAGGCGGGCGTAGGTAAGACCGATGTTCTGATAGTCATTCTTGTCCGCCAACCACAGACATTTGCTGTTTTCAATTTCGTTGCGGCAGCCGTAAAGCGGCATCAGCGGAAACTGTGCGCCGGTGCGGTCGGAGAGGTAGTTTTTCTCTTGGCAGCGGCAGCCTGCGTTGTTGTGAATGACGCAGTTTTCCATCGCCATCAGCGGCAGACGGCCGTAGACGATGGCCTCGCAGGGGAGATATTTCTGCAGATCACGGATCTGCTCACGGCGCAGTTCAAAAGAAACGGTAGCGCTGTGGATGCCCAACTCCTGCAAAAACAGCAGCGCACGGGAGTTGAATACATTAAGACCGAAATCGCCCCGTACGGTCAGCGGCAATCCCTCCACAATGGGCAGGTGTCCCAGATTGCTCACAGCAACAGAGCTGATCTGCCGGGCGTTGCACAACAGATCACGAAACATAGTTTCATCCTCCGTGCGGAAAATGCGGGGCAGTACAGTGCAGAATTCCGTCATTCCGGTATAGGGGGTCAGGTCTGTTTTATCTAATATTTCCAAAGGAATATAGGTGATGGCAGGATGCAGAGACATCAATTCCGCTGTCAGCTGCTCCGGTTTCATGATGGAAACAGTGAACTGCGGCGCATGAGTTGCCGAGTGGCAGGCGGGCAGGGGAGCTGCCGCAAAGGTGCGGCGCTGCGGCAGGGCAGTGAGTGCCGTTGCCAGCTTTTCCAAAACATCTCGGCGCAGGGCGTTGATGGTGCCGGCGCTGAGCATCAAGCCATCGTCCAGTGAAATGTCAATGTTGTGTGCGGAAAATGCCGTGCCGCCGGTTTTGCACAAACGGCTGCGCAGTTCATCTTCCGTCAAAGCACGATTTCTTGCGGTTTTGGGAATGCTGCCTCGTACCGTTACGGTAATGCCGTTGGCGGTGGCGGTCAATGTTGCCGGCTCGCCGGCGTGCATGCGGCAGGTAAAGGATACCGGCAGTGTGCGCAGGTTGCCCTTTTCGTAAGCGGCTTTTGCATCGGCGAACAGCTCCTTCGGCTCTTTGGCGTTTTCGGGGCGTGTGCCGAACATATGGGCGCCCTTTTTGCCCAGATAGTACCCGTCAGTAAAACCACTGCGGCTGAAAGCCTCGGTTAATTGGCGACTTTCCTCCTTGGTGGGTTGACGCTTTTCGTCCAAAAGACGGCGATAGATCGAGGTGATTACCGCCACATATTCCGGACGCTTCATGCGACCCTCCAACTTCAGGCAAGCCACGCCCATTTCATCCATCTCCTGCAGATAGGCGGAGAGGTTGGCGTCCTTCAAGCTCAGCGGATGCCCACCTTTGGCAGGGGCGTTCACACCGTAAGGCAGGCGACAAGGCTGTGCGCACCGTCCCCGGTTACCGCTGCGACCGCCAATCAGCGCACTCATTTCGCATTGGCCGGAGTAGCACATGCAAAGAGCGCCATGGACAAAAATCTCAATTTCCGCACCGCAGCCACGGCAGATAACGGCAATGTCGTCTTTGGAAAGCTCACGGGCGACCACGATGCGTTCCATGCCCAGCTTGGCGGCCATGTTGGCGCCACCCAGTGTGAAAAGGCTCATCTGGGTGCTGGCATGCAAGGGTACATCGGGGATGACCTCATTGGCCAGCTGCCAAACGCCCCAATCCTGCACCAGTATGGCGTCCACGCCTATGGTGCTGGCTTTGCGCAGTGTGTCGGCAGCATTGTCCATTTCACGGTCGGAAAGCAGTGTGTTCATGGTCAGATAGACCTTCACGCCACGCTCATGGCAGTATTGCACCGCTTCGGCAAATTCCTCATCGGAAAAGTTTTTGGCGTTGCGCCGGGCGTTGAAAGAGCCAAAGCCCATGTAAACGGCATCAGCGCCGTTTTGCACTGCGGCGATCAAAGACTCCCGGCTTCCGGCAGGACATAACAGCTCTGCCATTATCTGCGACCTTGCTGTGCCTTAAAAAGCTGACGCTTCAGTTCGGAGATTTCGTTCTTTGCCTGAGTGGCTTCATCCAAATAGGTCTTGAGCTGGCGGCGCAGATTTTCGCAGGCGTCCTGAGATTTGAACAGTTCGTCAGCGATGTTCACGGCGGCCAACACAGCAGCGTCCATGCGACCCATGTGGGCGGATTCCATCAGCTCGGACATTTTGCTGTCCACCAGGGTGCCAACCTTTTCCATGTAGCCGGCAGTTTCGTCTGCGACTAAAGTGTAATCTTCACCGCAGATGTTCATTGTTACGCGATTTGCCATGATCCATACCTCCTATGTAAAAAACAATTAAAGTACTGCTTTAATAGATACCTATACAGCATTTATTATAACACAAATCTTTCGGCAGAAAAAGACTTTATTGTAAACAATATAAATTTATCAAAATTTGCTTTACCGCTTTACGAAAAAAGAGTTTTCGTGTAAAATGAAAGGAACTGCGGATGGGAGGTGTATGCATGAGCGGATATATTTTGCGTGGCGGTGAGCACAATATTGTGCTGCGCCCCGATCAGGTGGATCGCCTGGTGCAGGCCGGAAACGGTGATGCAGCGCTATTATATCTGGCATTGATGCGTGCCTCCGGTGCTTTGTCGCCACAGGAATTGCAGGGCCGGCTCCATTGGAGCGAGCTGCGTCTGGATGCGGCAGAGAGCGCCTTGCAAGAGCTGGGGCTGATTGAGCGTGCCGTGAAGAAAAAAATGTTACCGGCGGATGAGAAAGCCACTTACAGCCGGGAGGAGCTTGCGGATTTGATGGAGGGCAGCGGAGAGTTTAAGATGCTGCTGGATCAGGCGGAGGACAAGCTGGGCAAACGGCTCTCTGTGGATGGCTTGCAATGGTTTGCAAACCTCTATGACAACATGGGGATGCCCGCAGATGTCATTTATCTGCTTCTATGCCACTGCATTGAGCGCTATGAAAAAAAGTATGGGCCAAATCGCCGCCCCACACCACGCCAGATTTGGAAGGAAGGCTGCTACTGGATGGAGCGTGGCTTATGCGATCAGGAAAGCGCCTCACGATATCTGCGTGACTATGCCGACAAACAGCAAAAAGCGGTGGAGTACATGCAGGTGTTGGGCTTAGGCATGCGCCGAGCTACACCCAGCGAAGAAAAATATATTTCTGCATGGATAGAACAAGGATTTTCGCCTGAATCGGTGGCGCTGGCCTATGACAAGACGATTTTTTATAAGCAGGAGCTGAACTGGCGGTATCTCAATGGCATTCTGCGGCGTTGGCATGAAAACGGATGGCACAGCGTCGACGAAATCGAACGGGGTAATGCCAATCCCGTTAAGAATTCGGGTGTCGAAAAAGAAAAGAAAAAAGACCGCATGGATCAATATATGAAATGGTAGGGGGGATCTGACATGCCCTATGACGGAAAAATTATGCGCCGTGCTTTAGCACGGTTTGAAAGCGACAAGCAGCGCCGCAGCGAGCAGTTTACCCAGCGGCAGCGCAGGGTTTTTGAAGAGGAACCCCGCTTGGCGCAGATCGATCGGGAGCTGCGAGGTACGATGTCCCAGATCATTACATCGGCATTGCAGCGAGGTACAGATCCTGTGCCTGCCATTCGTGTCATTCGGGACAACAATCTCAGCTTGCAGCGTGAGCGTGCCGAATTACTGGTGCAGATGGGATATCCCTCCGATTATCTGGAGGAAAAGCCAAACTGCATGATCTGCAATGACAGCGGCTATTGCGGCAGCAATATCTGCTCTTGCTTGCAGGAGTACTATACCCGTGAGCAGAACGATGAATTGAGCAAGATGCTCAATCTCGGACAGCAGAGCTTTGAAACATTTGAGTTCGATTGGTATTCCACCGAGCGTGGCGAATATGCCCGATCTCCAAGGGAAGCCAGCGAGCACAATTTCGATGTGTGTCAGGATTATGCCCGACAGTTTGGCCCCCGCAGCGGCAACTTGCTGCTTTTCGGCGCACCGGGCCTGGGGAAAACCTTTTTGTCAGCCTGCATTGCACGGGTGGTAAGCGATGAAGGTTACTCTGTGGTGTATGACACAGCAAGTCATATTTTTGCCCAGTTTGAGGCGGCGAAATTTCGCCGTGACGAGGACGAAGAGGGCGAAAATGATGTGAAACGATACATGAACTGCGATCTGCTGATCATAGATGATCTGGGCACGGAAATGATTACCTCCTTTGTGCAGAGCACGCTCTATCAGATTATCAACGGGCGATTGATTGCCGGCAGAAAAACCATTATCAACACGAATCTATATCCTACGGAAATCGGGAAGAGATATTCCGGTCAAATTCAATCACGCTTGGAGGGTGAGTATCAAATTCTCCCATTTATCGGCGAGGATATCCGAAAATTAAAAAAAGCTCGTATTTGATGTAAAAGCGGTCAGTTATCCAAACTGACCGCTTTTTTTTGATTTCCCGACAGAAAACGCACTATTTTGCAGGTATTATCCTCTACAATGAAGAAAATTACTTTTGTGAGAGGAGCATTTATCATGAAAAACAGCGCAAAAGCAGATTTTCTGTCCACTCGCGTGCGGTATATTCCGCTGCGGCAAATTCGCCCCAATCCCCAACAGCCACGCAGACATTTTGAACAGCAGTCTTTGCAGGAGTTGGCGGACAGCATCAACCGTTACGGCATTTTGCAGCCGCTGACGGTGCGGCGTTACAACGGGGGATATGAGCTGATCGCAGGGGAGCGGCGTATGCGTGCCGCCCGTTTGGCGGGATTAAAGGAGGTGCCGTGCCTTATCGCCCGTGTGGACGAGGAGGATTCGGCGCTGCTGGCGTTGATTGAAAACTTACAGCGCCGTGATCTGGATTATTGGGAAGAGGCACTGGCACTGGAAAAGCTGATTCGAATCTATAACCTGACGCAGGAGCAGGCGGCGGAAAAAATCGGAAAGTCACAGCCTGCTGTGGCAAACAAAATACGCCTGCTGCGCTTGGGCGATCCCGTGCGGAAAATTGCGCAGGAAAACCAGTTGACTGAGCGCCATGCAAGAGCATTGCTGCGCTTGCAGGAAGAGGCATTACAGATACAAGCAGCCCAAACCATTGTGCGCAACCACTGGAATGTGGCACAAAGTGAAGCTTACATAGAACGGCTGCTGCAACAGCAGCAGACCATATCGCCCAAACGCCGGACTGCCTACATTGTGAAGGATGTGAGACTGTTTCTCAACAGTATCAATCGGGGATTGAATATGATGCGCACTGCCGGTGTGGATGCCAATTGGGAGAGGGAGGATACCGAGGGGGAAATTTTATTGAAAATTCGAATCCCAAAGCGAAAAAACAGCCCAGTTGTTACGGAATTGTAATGTATTTTATTTCCAAACGATATATAATCTATGCTGTGTATGTTTCACCATAAAGTGAAACGGATTTGACAGGTAGAAGGAGGGCGCTTCATGGAGAAGCAGAATGAGCCTGTAGTAGAGACAGAGCAGAAAAAGTCGGGCGGCAAAAAAGCCTGGTTGACAATAGGTATCATTATATCAGCATTGGCAATCATCTATTTAGGCTTATGCACCATTGCATTTGCAGGAAGTAAGACCACACCCAATGTATCCGTTTTGGGCGTGGAGATGGGCAGCATGACCCGAAAGCAGGCACAGACAGCATGGGAGAATGCACAGACGGCTACGTTGAAGGAAAATAGCATTGACATACTGCTGGACGGCAAAAAAGCAACTGACATTTCACTAAAGGCATTGGGCGCTACCGTTCCTGCTGATGTGGTTGTGGATGCCGCATGGAAAGCAGGGCACGATAACTTTATCACAGCAGGTGCTGCCTTGGTAAAAGGCTGGCTGGGTGCGGAAAATATTATTCCCGCAATGGATGTGAATGACAAGACTTTTGACAAGGCAGTGAAAGGTCTGGCAAAAGATCTGGACATCAAGGAAATCGACAGCACATACCGCATTGATGAGGACGCTAAGGATTGCTTTTACATCACCAAGTCCGCCGATGGACGAGCCATTGACCAAAGCGGACTGGCAGACAACCTGCGCACAGCTCTGAAAAACGGAGATATCAGCTCCGTGGTATGTGATTACACGGTGGTGGAGGGCAAAGCGGCCAATATTGCCGAAATCAACAAGAAAATCCGCCACAAGCCGATATCTGCGAAATATAACAAAGAGACCGGCGGATTGACCAAGGAAAAAATCGGCGTGGTATTTGACACCGATCAGGCAGAACAACTGCTTGACAAGGCAAAGCCCGGTGAGGAATTTGCCGTGCCGGCTACCATCAAGCAGGCGAAAATCACTATGGCGGAGCTGCAGAAAGTCCTGTTCCGGGATGTGTTGGGCACCTACACCACATACGCCTCCGGCTCAGCGGCACGGTTGAACAATGTGGCACGGGCTACCCAGTCCATCAACGGTCAGGTATTGAACAGCGGCGAGGAATTCTGGTACAACGCTACGCTGGGTGAGCGTACCATCGCTGCCGGCTATCAGGCGGCACCTGCCTATGTGGGCGGAAAAACCGTGGATCAGGTGGGTGGCGGTATCTGTCAGGTTTCCTCTACACTGTACTATGCAACACTGCTGAGCAATCTGGAGATCGTGCAGCGTTACGCTCATCAGTTCGCACCGGCCTACATTACATTCGGCTGCGATGCAACCGTAAGCTGGGGCGGTCCGGACTACGCTTTCAAGAACAACACCGATTATCCCATCAAGATCGTTGCTACATACAGCAATAACAATGTGACGGTGACAATCTACGGCACGAAAACAGACGACTCCTATGTGCGCATGGTCAGCCAGACATTGTCCTCTACACCCTTTAAGACAGTCACTAAAAAAACGGCTGCTCTGCCGGCCGGTACTACCCAATGGGAGCAGAATGGCTACACCGGTTACACGGTGAAAACATACCGCAATGTATACTCCGGCGACGGAACTTTGATTTCCAGCAGCTTTGAGGCAAACAGCAACTACGAAAAGCGTGATGCCATCCTGTTGCAGGGCACCAAGGTGAAGAAGGACGATAAAGCAAAGGAAGAGAAAAAGGACTCGGTGGAGAAGAAGGGCTCGGAGGAGAAGAAAACCGGAAACGAGTCCAAGACGGAAAAGCCCGACACCCAAAAAACAACCAATCAGGATTAAAAAAAGAGGCTGTTGCATAGCAACAGCCTCTTTTCATGTCCTATTTAGCGGCAGAGATAACTGAACCAGCCCTCGCCGGAACGGGTTTCTTCAATCTTCCAGCCGTTCTCCCGCAGGCAATCCGCCACCTCCTCGGCTCGGTCATCAATGATACCGGAGCAGAGGAAGATGCCGCCCTCTTTCAGGAAGGGGCGCAGCTGTGGCGCCAAGCCTTTGATCACATCCGCCACAATGTTGGCGACGATCACATCATAATCGGCGCCGAACTCAGCTTGCAGCGCCTTATTGGTGACCACATCGCCCCAACGGACGGTATACTGCGTTTTATCAACACCGTTCAAGGCGGCGTTTTCATAGGCAACATCGACGCACTTATCATCAATATCGCAGGCAAAGGCGTGCTGTGCGCCCAAGCGCAAGGCAGCGATGGACAAAATGCCGCTGCCGCAGCCCAGATCCAATACTTTTTCGCCGCCGACAATGTGCTTTTCCAACGCTTGCAGGCACAAGCGGGTGGTGGCGTGGCTGCCGGTGCCAAATGTCAGGCCGGGATTGAGGATCAAAGGAATGCGGCCTTGCAGATCTGCTTGCTCCCATTCGGGTACTACGATGAGCCGATCGCCGATTTCCATGGGTTTATAAAACTGCTTCCAGTTATTTTCCCAATCGGCATCCGCCATCTTGGCGGTGGCAATGGTGTGGGGCAGCAGATCGGTGCGCTGCGACAAGGCGGATTTTACCTGCCGGAACTGCGCTGCGCCGGCGGCGCTATCCTCCAGATAAAATGTGACGCGGCAAACACCGTGCTTTTCCGCCATCAGTGCATCGTCCACATAATCCCAATACTGCTTGTTATTCTCCAGAAAGTTTTGAAAATCGCCCTCGTCATCAATGATAAGGCCGGTGATATCCATGCTTTCCAGCAGATTTGTCAGACCGTCCAAATGGGCGGGAATGGTATCTATTTTTACTTCCAACCAGTTCATATATGCTCCTTACTTACCTACGCAAAATCTTGAGAAAATCGTTGCCACCAAATCCTCACGGATGGACTTGCCGTTCAATTCGCCCAGTGCCTGCAACGCCTCCTCCGCATCCGTCAGCACTACATCGGGGGTCATGCCGCTGCACAGAGAATCGTGGGCGGCTGTGACGGCGGTCAACGCACGCTGCACGGCATCGGCCTGGCGAGCGTTGGTCAGCAGTTCGCCGCAGGCGGATTCGCCGGCAGGATAGAGGCGGGTAATGGCATCGGTGAGGTCGGCTAAGCCATCGCCGGTTTTGGCGCACAGAGAAATCACCGTATCAAATCGCTCTTGCAGAGGGGATAGCGCAAGAGCGCAGGGCAGGTCTGACTTATTGGCAATGACCAACAAGTGAGGGACCTGCTGGGCCACAGTCATGACCTCCGCATCTTCCGCAGTTAATGGCTGCGAGCCATCCAACACCAGCAGCGCAAGGTCGGCACTTTGGGCGGCGGACTTGGCACGGTCGACACCGATTTTTTCCACCACATCGTCGGTGGTATGGATACCGGCGGTATCACAAAGGCGCAGGAGAACATGCCCCACACGGACTTTCTCCTCCACGGTATCACGGGTGGTGCCGGCAATATCCGTGACGATGGCACGGTCATAGCCCAATAACGCATTCAAAAGAGAGGACTTGCCGGCGTTGGGTTTGCCTAAAATCACCGTGGGGACACCGGTTTTTAACAGTTGACCACGGGAAAAAGTGGACAGCAATTCCTTGAGCTTCTCCTGACTGCGGTGCAGCGTGTCCAAAATGTCCTGCTGCTGCACATCCTCAATGTCCTCATCGGGATAGTCCACCACGGCGTAAAAGCGGCTGACGATGGACATGATATCATCGTAAATGCGATCGACACTGCGGCTGAGCACGCCGCTTAACTGCCCCACGGCATTGCGGGCGGCTTCGGCGGTTTCGGCGTCGATCAAATCAATGACAGATTCCGCTTGGATGAGATCCATTTGACCATTCAAAAAGCCACGCTGGGTAAACTCGCCGCCTTTGGCCTGCCGTGCACCGGCGGCAAACAGCGAAGTCAAGCCCTCGTTCAGCACCACGGGTGAGCCGTGGCAATGGATTTCGGCGCAATCCTCGCCGGTATAGCTGTGGGGGGCGGGGAACAGAACGCACAAAGCATTGTCAATCACAGTACCGGATTTGTCCAGCAAATCGCCGTATACCATCTTGCGATGGGGTTGGGCGGACATAGACTTGCCGTTTTTAGGACGGAATACCGTATCTAAAATGGCAACAGTTGCAGCGCCGGAAAGACGCAAAATGCCGATTGCCGACGGAATTTGCGGCGTGGCAATGGCGGCAATGGTATCACTCATAATGAAAACCCTTTTCTACAGCAAAGATGATTTTTTGGCAGGAGGGACAATAGGCGGAGGGGTAATCGCCCGTTTCGCACTCGGCAAATGCCTTTGTTTCGCCATCACCGGAAAAAGTGAAGATCACATGGGGAGAGGGAATACGGCCTGCATTGGTGCTTAATGAAACGGTGCCGGAGACCAACTCGCTATTACAATAGGGGCATAACATGGTTCATTCCTCCTTGCTTCTTTGGTATTGTATCATTTTATCATTTTATAGCACAAAAATCCACCCATACGGGTGGATTTTTACGTTAATGCGAGGCAATTAGCCGTTTATATTGTAATTTTCAGAGAGCAGGTTCATGCTTTTAAGCAATTTGTGGAGATAGATAAACGGACCAACTATAATAAGAGTTCCGAGAATGCTCCAACCCCAAAAAGTGCCGGCGCCAAAGTGGTAATCAATTCCTCTGCGAACAAGTTCATTTCCTATGCGATTACTAATTCGATGCGACCAAACAAGTGGTACAATACCTAGAGTTAAAACCGTAAAAATAAAAAATACAAGACAATAGTGCATGGTAGACTTGCCATCATACTTTGATGCAATAGTGTTAATGTCTGAACTAATCTTTGACATAACAACAATACCATAAATGCCAAAGGTAATAAGAGAAAGCAAAATGAACTTCACAAGACTGCGTTTTGTATTTAACTGAATCACAGGCGGCTGTGTTGGGGCGGAATTGTTTCCGCAATTGGGACAAATAAGATCGTTTTCGCACAATTCAGTGCCGCATTTAGAACAGTATTTCATATGTACCTCCATTTATTCGGCAACAGTCAGAAGTTTTTCAGAGCAACGAAGCATAACATCAGTATAATAATGAGCATCGGAGGGGGATAAATCGTCTTCGTCAATGGCATCCACCTTTTCCATCCACTCTGTATAATCACCCATAATTTCAGAATACTCAGTCAGCATGGAAAGAGGATCATCTGATGACTCATATTTTTTGCAAAATGCAACATACTCATCGACAAAGTCTTCATAAGAATCCATCATTGCCCGAAAGTCCGAATCAATGTCATCAGTATTGTCTTCGGCATCTTCGCTTTCGGAATCTACATCATCTGTGTTATCTGAATCATCCGTGTTATCTGCATCATCTGTGCTATTTGTGTTGGCCTGAGAGCTTACCTCAGTACTATTATCTGCAGCATCATTGTTTTCCTCGACAGCAGAAGTGTTGTCGTCAGAGATAGGATCGCTGCTTCTTCCGCCACAAGCTGACAAACTAATTACCAGAATAAGCGCAAGCATCATTACAAATACTCTTTTCATGATATCCTCCTGATTCGTCTAAATATGCCAAATTGGGATATTTAGAGTATACCAGTTTGGGATAATAGTGTCAAGAGGTAATGTGCTATGAGAATCAGACAACTGCGAAAAGAGCGACATATCACACAAATAAAGATGGCAATGGATTTGAACATGAGCCAAAATACAATTAGCCGCTATGAGAGTGGGGGACGAGAGCCGGGTATTGCCGAATTGATCGCCATTGCGGACTATTTTAATGTGTCGGTGGACTATTTGATTGGCCGCACAGAAAATCCTGCTATGCGCTAAAAGAAATATATGTATAAATAAAGGACAGGCATTTGCCTGTCCTTTATTTCTTGTAGTTCAAATCTTACTTGACGATTTCGCCGTTTTCTTCCTTGGCGGCGATTTCCTTCATGGCATCCTTATGGCTCAGGTTCACACGACCCTTTTCATCGATCTCGGTGACCTTGACCCACATCATATCGCCGATCTTGCAGGCATCCTCCACCTTCTCGATACGGTGGTCAGCCAGCTTGGAGATATGCACCAGACCGTCCTTGCCCGGAGCGATCTCCACGAATGCACCGAAGGTCATCAGACGCACGACGCGGCCGTAATACAGTTCACCCACCACGGGAACGAACACGATATCGTCGATGCACTTCTTGGCAATAGCGCAGGAGTTAGCATCGGGGGAGGCGATGTGGATAGTACCGTCTTCGTCGATGTCAACCTTGGCACCGGACTCAGCCACGATCTTCTGGATCACGCTGCCGCCCTTACCGATAACGTCGCGGATCTTATCGGGATCGATGTGCATGGTGATCATCTTGGGAGCATACTCGCTGACTTCGTCACGAGGCTCAGAAATGCAGGGCAGCATGATCTGATCGAGGATCTGCACGCGGGCATCATAGGTGATGTCCAGAGCGTTCTCGATGATCTCCATGGTCAGACCGTCGTTCTTCAGGTCCATCTGGATAGCGGTGATACCCTTCTTGGTACCGGCAACCTTAAAGTCCATCTCGCCGTGGAAGTCTTCCACACCCTGAATGTCGATGAAGGTGGTGAAGGAGCCGTCATCGTCCTGAATCAGACCGCAGGAGATACCGGCAACGGGAGCCTTGATGGGCACACCGGCGTCCATCAGAGCCAGAGTAGAGCCGCAGATGGAGCCCTGAGAGGTGGAACCGTTGGAGGTAACCACCTCGGACACCACGCGGGTGGCATAGGGGAACTCCTCAACGGAGGGGATCACGGGCAGCAGAGCGCGCTCTGCCAGAGCGCCGTGACCGATCTCGCGGCGGCCGGGGCTGCGGGCAGCCTTGGCCTCACCCACGGAGTAGCCGGGGAAGTTGTAATGGTGCATATAGCGCTTCTCGGTCTCTTCCCAGATGGTGTCCAGCTTCTGGTTGGCGGACAGGGTATCGAGCGTGCAGACGGAGAGCACCTGGGTCTGACCGCGGGTAAACAGGCCGGAGCCGTGAACACGGGGCAGAACACCCACTTCGGCGTCCAGCGGACGGATTTCGTTCTTCTGGCGGCCGTCCACGCGGTGACCCTGCAACAGCCAAGCCTTGACGATCTTCTTCTGGAAC
>JAZLJB010000030.1:0-91392 GCA_045617685.1 Vescimonas sp. | reverse complement strand
TGTCTGTCTGTCTGTCTGTCTGTCTGTCTGTCTGTCTGTCTGTCTGTCTGTCTGTCTGTCTGTCTGTCTGTCTGTCACGATTGTGTTGCCCGTTTCAGCGAATGTCAATAGCAAATCACGATAAAATTCATATTGCTTTTTTCGTGCTTCGATTTCAGCGGGCAGACCAATGCCAAGGTCATTACAAATCTTTTCAAAGTTATCGAGAACATTAACAATGCGTTCTTGAACATCTATTGGCGGAACGGGAGCCATTAAGTTTTCAATATTCCCCACTGCTAATCCAGGTTGAGCTCCTTGTGATTTATATTGATTTAGCTTCATTGCAGTCAAAAGATAGAACAGATATCTTTGATTATATTCGCCCAATGATTCAACTACAACTGCGTGTTCGGTAGCGTAAAACTCACCTTCAGCGTAGTTTACATTGCCACATAAAGCACCTTGTCTTCCTATTATAGGAAATTCTCCATCATGACTTTTGATGCCAACATATCCACGAACGCCATTACCTCCAAAACAAGGATAAGGGTGTTCATTATCTAGATCAGATGAAAGCATTATTGCTTTAATAGCTTTACCTGACTTCATTCGGCAGGTCTCTCCAAGTCTCTTTGAGGGAACACTTTTTGAGACCGACAAGAGCTCATCTCGATAATACTCATACTGTTTCTTTCTTGCGGTAAGCTCTGCGGTAAGCTCTGCGGTAAGCTCTGTAAAGCTGTCAAGAATCCGCACAATTTCCTCCTGCACAGCCATCGGTGGAACAGGAAGAATAATGTCGTTCAGTTTGTTCGGTGTTACTTCAATCACTTTTGTCCCGTGCGCGATTTTGGTTTTCTGTTGATAGAACATTGCAGAATGAAGATAATATACAAGATACTTCGGATTAAGATTATGATGTATGATTGCAGCATGACCACTGACTGCGACTTCTTCAGTTCCCAGCCAGGCAATACATTTACATACATCATCAATATTCTCGCTTGTCACCGCCATAATTACGTCATTGGGCTGAGCGAATTTCTGCTTTTTAGCGGTTTCTTCACTGATAAAAGAAATTGTTTCTTCTACGAACAAGCCATAATGAACATAGATTTGGCCATAATGAATGCAAGGAACTCCGCTTTCAACATAGTCTTTCTTTTGGAAGTTACCACCTCTTGATATAGTAGCAACATCGCCAAGTTTTTTATATTCCACCCCGTCAGGGCACAGATCAGAAATCAGTTCTTCTAATTTACTCATACCCTTGTTTCTCCTCCGCCTAAGCCAAGTGCAGCCACTGCATTCGCTAAACTATCATTATTACTCACATTTTCGATAATACCAACAACCAGCCGTTTCAGTGCATCATAATTCTGCACAGCCTCTTGTTCATCATACTCGCCATGTACTACATTACTTAACTTGCTATATAACTCATATCCATTATTTGAAAACTCCCGAGGTATAATATGTTTTTGAGAATCAACCTCTCTTAGCAAATCAGAAAATTTCTTTCTACGTCCTTTTTCGGTTTTTCGACTCACATTAGATGCATCGGCTACTTGTGCTGTTAATGTCTCAAAAATTTTCCGGAGATACACAACTGCGCCTGCTCCCAATCCATTTTGATATGCACATTCCGCTTTTTCTAAAAGCTCGGAGTAATCATAATTACCAGCCGTTATTCGAACTAAATCCGAATGTTTTACCGCTTTCCTAGAAATACGAATTTTGGGCATAGTATCTGCTATTTCTTCTTCGCTTTCAATTAAAAACCATGTACTAACGGTTTGATTACAACCCACACATTTCAAAGTGCAGTCGATACTAACGTGTTTATCATCTATTCCAATTGCATATAGTGTATTTGTTGTAGCAAAAGTACGTTGATCCTCGCAGTTTTTACAATAATAATTTAATAGAACATTACCGGAATTTTCAATCTTCCGCTGTTTACCACAAGTCAAACGCCGATTCGCCAAAAAGCCTTCAACTTGCCTATATTCAGTAGGTTCCTTTGATAAAACTTCAGACAATCGCATATCCATTAATCTCCTGTCTGTTTTTATTTTTCAAGCTCCGCAATAATCTTATCTATCTCTTCACGCAACACATTTTCCCGCGCCACGATCTCCGCGATCTCGGCATTCAGCTTCACGATGTCCACCTGCTCGTGGGTATCTTCTGCCTCCACATAGGTGGAAACAGACAGATTATAGTCATTCTCCGCAATCTCGTCAAAGCTTGCCAGATGTGCAAAATGCTCTACATCCTCACGCTTGGCAAAGGTGTCCACGATCCGCTGAATGTTCTCCGGCGTCAGCTTATTGTTGTTGGTCACCTTGATGCACTCATTGGTGGCATCGATGAACAGCGTCTTGCTGTCCGTCTTGCCCCTCTTCATGACCATGATACAGGTGGCGATAGACGTGCCGAAAAACAGGTTGCTGGGCAACTGGATCACGCAGTCGATATAGTTATTATCGATGAGGTACTTGCGAATCTTCTGCTCCGCACCGCCACGATACATGATACCGGGGAAGCAGACGATAGCCGCCGTGCCATTGGGCGTAAGCCACGAAAGACTGTGCATAATGAAGGCAAGGTCCGCCTTGCTCTTGGGTGCCAGTACACCGGCAGGTGCAAAACGCGGGTCATTGATGAGCAAAGGATTATCGCTGCCCGCCCACTTGATGGAATAGGGCGGGTTAGACACGATCAATTCAAACGGCTCCTCATCCCAATGCTGCGGAGAAATCAGCGTATCCTCGCAGGCAATATTGAACTTATCAAAGCCGATATCGTGTAGGAACATATTGATTCGACAGAGGTTGTAGGTTGTAATATTGATCTCCTGCCCGTAAAAGCCGTTGCGCACGGCATCACGACCCAGCACCTTCTCCGCCTTCAGCAGCAGGGAGCCAGAGCCGCAGGCAGGGTCATAGACCTTGTTGATCTCCGTCTTGCCCACCGTACCCAAGCGAGTCAGCAGTTCGGACACATCGGCAGGAGTATAGAACTCGCCACCGGACTTACCTGCATTGGATGCGTACATGGACATGAGGTATTCATAGGCATCGCCGAACGCGTCGATGTCATGATCTTTCACATTGCCCAGATTCATGTTGGCAATGCCGGTGAGCAGCTTGGTAAGCTTCTCATTGCGCTTTGCTACGGTAGCACCCAGTTTGTTGCTGTTGACATCATAGTCATCGAACAGGCCGGCGAAGTCACTTTCGGATTGGCTGCCCTTGGCAGAGTCCTCAATGTGGCGGAATACACGCTCAAGCGTTTCGTTGAGGTTTTCGTCATCAGCCGCACAAGCAGTCACATTGCAAAACAGCTCACTGGGCAGGATGAAGAAACCCTTCTCTTCGATCAGGCCATCGCGTGCCTCTTCTGCCTCAGCATCGCTCATCTTGGCGTAGTCAAAGCCTGCATTGCCGGCTTCAATCTCACCCTCGTTGATATAACTTGTCAGGTTTTCGGATATGTAACGGTAAAACATCGTACCGAGAACATAGGACTTGAAGTCCCAGCCATCGACGCTGCCGCGCAGATCATCTGCAATCGCCCATATAGCGCGATGTAGTTCCTCGCGTTCCTGTTCTTTCTTGATATCAGCCATATTTCCTACCTCGCCCATCTTTGAAAAGTGTTGTTTATTGATTACACGGAATAAATGTCTATATTAAACCAACATTATTATACTATTTTCAGCATATTTTTACAATATGCAAATGCGGACATGCTATTAGGTGCCAGCGTGTTCCCGGCTTAATGTATCCCCGACTGTATAAGCAAAAGGAAAAGGCTTGAAACCGTTTAGTTTCAAGCCTTTTTGGCGGAGATGTGGGGATTTGAACCCCAGCACGGGCAGAACCCGCCTACCGGATTTCGAATCCGGACCCTTCAGCCGCTTGGGTACATCTCCATATTATGTTTTTCAGTTTTTGCAACTTTTTCGACACTTTAAAATTCTAATAAAATTCGCATTAGAATTGTGATAATATAGATTTTTATTCGTGTCGTTTCATTTCCCGAAAGTGGCTATTTGTAAGGCTTTGCGGAATCGCTACTTCTCATATCTTTTCACAATTTCGAGTCAGCCCCGTTATGACCACTTCGATAACTCTCCATATACAATTTTCAATTTTTGTAACTTTATTGCGATTTTCGCAGTTTTCGAAAAAACTCGTTAGAGCATTCGTTAGATATCGGTATTTCCCGTGTCGTTCCAAATCCCGAAAGCCCCTATTTGCAGCGGTTTGCGGATTTTGATTTTCCAACGTCAGTATGATTTTTCGAATCCGGACCCTTCAGCCGCTTGGGTACATCTCCATATGAAATTTTCATTTTTTGCAACTTTTTCGACACTTTGAAATTCTAATGAAATTCGCATTAGAATTTGGGTTATATGGATCTTTTATCCGTGTCGTTTCATTTCCCGAAAGTGGCTATTTGTAAGGCTTTGCGGGATCGCCACTTCTCATAGCTTTTCACAATTTCGAGTCAGGCCCGTTATGACCACTTCGATACGCTTCCGTATATCTTATATGTTATTTCTTGCTCAGGAAAAATGCAAGAAAAACATGCAAGAACGATATTAAATTGTGAAATTTGAACTCCCGAAAAGCCTTATATTGCGGGCATTTCCGGCGGACGAAACGACCACATCAGGCAAAAATTTCGAGTCAGCCCCGTTATGACCACTTCGGTAACTCTCCATATCTGATTGCTAAAGCAGTATACCACATTTTTATGTCCGGCGCAATACTGTTTTTAGCTTGACGGACGGGCAAAGTGTCTGCTACAATGCAGGAAATGTAAGGAGGCTGACCATGAAATCCGTTGTGTATGAACTGAATTTGGAGTTGGGTTATCCTACGGTTGACGAGGCATTGCGCCGGCTGGATAATTTCGTCAGCGTTTCACGCAAGATGAAGCGGCCGGTGTTGAAAATCATCCACGGTTACGGCTCCTCCGGAAAAGGCGGGCGAATCCGCACGGCCAGCCGCAAGTGGTTGCAGGAACATTTGCCGGACAGCTGCTCTATGATTCGTGGGGAGGACTTCTCGATTTTCCATGAACCTACACGTCGTGCTTTTCTGAGCTGTGAGGCCTTGCGGCAGGATCGGGATCTGGAGCAATGCAATCGTGGCGTGACCTTTGTCATTTTATGTTGATACTTTCTTAACTTTTTTTGGATTTTCTCTTGACATCTACCCTTAAGATGTGGTAATATAACCAAGCTGACGATTTACAGCGGAGGGCGCATGCGGGTGTAGCACAATGGCTAGGGCACCAGCCTTCCAAGCTGGGGATGCGGGTTCGATTCCCGTCACCCGCTCCATCATCTATGCGCCAGTAGCTCAGCTGGATAGAGCAACTGCCTTCTAAGCAGTAGGCCAGGGGTTCGAATCCCTTCTGGCGTGCCACTTTTCTCATAGGAGTAATTTGTCAGTATCTTCCCGTGCGGAGTCATATATGTGGTGGGTGTAGCTCAGTTGGTTAGAGCACCGGATTGTGGTTCCGGGTGTCGAGGGTTCGAGTCCCTTTACCCACCCCACTGAAAATCAGGGATTGGGAGAAATCCCAATCCCTGTTCTTTTCCACACAGGGGTGTAGCCAAGTGGTAAGGCAAGGGACTTTGACTCCCTCATCCGCTGGTTCGAGTCCAGCCATCCCTGCCAAGCTTTTTCAGGGCATTGCCCCCTCTGTATATATGTTAATATTATGTGCCTGCTCCGTTAGCTCAGTCGGTAGAGCACCTGCCTTTTAAGCAGGGTGTCCGGGGTTCGAATCCCCGACGGGGCACCAAAACAAAAAAAGACGCCAAGGGGCGTCTTTTTTGTTTTGCTGTTTTGACCCCGGGGAGTCGAAGTTTATGCCCTTTAGGGTAAATCCCCGATGAGACAGATCAGCGCACTATGGTGACATAACACCAAATATCACACGCAGAAAAGCGGTTACTCGATATCCAAGGTCTTGCTCTCGGAAATGGTTTTTGACTTTTTGGGTAATGTCAAGCGCAAAACGCCGTTTTCATATTTGGCGTGAATGCCCTCGGTATCCACGCCGCTCAAATGGAACGATCGGTGATAGGCACCGGTGTAACGTTCACAGCGGATATAACGGCCACTACCCTCTTCCTTGCGCTCGTCGCTGCGCTGGGCACTGATGGCCAGGACGTCGCCCTGCAGAGAGATGTGGATATCGTCCTTATCAAATCCGGGCAGATCGGACTCCAACAGATAGCTCTCGCCGTTGTCGGTGATGTCTGTGCCAAAAGAGATGCCGTTGTTACCGGAAAAAAGAGAAAACGGATTGCTCCAAAAACGCTGCATCCAAGTGTCATTGGGATGATAGGACTGCAATTCAAACATGATGGTAACCCTCCTATTTGTTAAGTCTTGGCTTAGTATATCCAAATGGCGGAGGGCTTATGCTGTGATGATGAAAACACGCTCGGAATGCTTCATTCCGAGCGTGCAGTTCGTTTATTCCGTTGTTTTCCACAAAATGCGGTTGTCATCAATGACGGCGTTCAGCCGTCCGGTATCTTTGAGCCATGCTAAGTAAGAGCGTACCGTACTGCCGATGAGCACATATTGATCATAGCTCATGGTGAGGCCGTAGTCGGCGAACAATTGCCGCAACAGCTCCTCGAACATTTGCGGTGTGCGGCAAAGATCGCAGATATGCTCGGCGATGGAACACACCTTGTCATAATTGCGTTGAGCCAATGGGCGGATATCCGCTGTGGGTTCGGCGTGGGACGGCACAAACACGGGGACATCCATCGCCATCACATTCTCCAGGGTTTTAAGATAACCCACCACATCGTAGAGGAAAGAAATCTGATACTTTTCCAGATTGGCATCACTGCTGAGACAATCCGCCAAAAATACCGTGCCATCCGGCAGGTGGAAACCTACCATATCAAAAAAGTGACCCGGCAATGGAATAATCTCCACCTCCTGCGGGAAATCGGGGTCGGTAAAGGGAACGGTGGTGCTGGGCTGCGCCATGAGGAATTTATTACGCAGCTCACGGAAAGGATAGCCGCCGTAGAGGAACGATGGTTCCAGCACAGGGTGCTGCGTGATGGCGCTTTCGATACCGCCGGCAAAAATCTTGCAGCCGTACTGCTTTTGCAGATATGCACAGCCACCCACATGGTCGGCATTAGAATGGGTCACGAGAATGCCGCGGCAACGCCAGCCTTGCTCGTCCAATACCTTGCGGCACCGACGCCCTGCGTCCTTATCGCTGCCGCTGTCAATGAGATAGACCTCTTGCTCGCTGCAGCGATAGATGCCGATTTTAGCGGGACTTTGGATGTAATAGCTCTGCGCACCGATTTGAATCAGTTCATACATTGTTTGCACCGCCTTTTTTTGATTGTAATAATTTCGGGAAGTCAAGCTCCATAATGACCAGGCTCAGCAGCATCAGCACTGCGCCCACATAGCCACGTGGAAGCAGTCGCTCGCCCGCCAGTGTAAATGCTACAATAGCGGAAAATACCGGTTCCAGCGTGAAAATGAGGCCTACATGACTGGCGGTGGTGTATTGCTGCTGCACAGCCTGAATGACAAACGCAGCACCGGAGCAAAACAGGCCCAAAAACAGTGCCGAGCCCCAAACGACCGGACTTTGCGGCAGATGTGGCTGCTCAAACAAAAGTGACAGCACCAACATGATTATGCCTACCACGCCCAACTGGCAAATGCCCAAATTCAGCGCATCCACCTGTTCGTCTGCTACGCCTTTCTCAGTGATGAGAAGATCCAAACCATAGAACACAGCGCACACTAAACAAATAACATCACCTTTGGCAAAGTGGAGCTGCTCGTTCAAGGTCAATAAGGCAAGGCCCAAGGTGCAGAGGATCAAGGCGATCGCCAAGCGGCGGTCGGGACGCTTGCGCTGGAAAACAAACGCAAACAGCGGCGTTGTGATGACCGACAGCGCACAGATGAACCCGGCATTGGAGATGGAGGTATACAGCACGCCGTATGTGGCACCGATATAGACCAGCACCAGACACGCACCCACAAGAACACTATATTTCAGTGTTTTGCGATTTAGCCGGCGCAGGCGGGAAAAGAAGATGATACCCAACACAACAAACGCCACTAAAAAGCGAAATGCATTCAGGTTCAACGGCTGCAAATCATTCAGGCACAAATCCATGAGATAATAGGAGCCGCCCCAAAAGGCTGTGACCAGCACAAGCCATAAGTCTGCTCTGCGTTGCCGGGACAAAAAACCACCTCCCCCATAATTGCTATCATCATAGTACCATACATTATGGCGAAAGGAAACCATTATTTCCACAGGTGGATCTGCTGGCTGTCATGCAGGTGCTTGATGAGAATGGCGACAATGGGGAAAACAATCATGCCGGTCACGCCGCTGATGCAAAAGCCTACATACATGGCAAGCAGCGACACGATAGACGGGAGCCCTGCCTGAGAGGACAGAACTTTTGGCTCGGTAATATGATGAACCACGGTAATCAAACCGTAAAGTGCTAACAAGGCGATGGCTTTGGGTACATTCTCCCCTAAAAAGCAGGCCAACGCCCACGGCAGCAGGACGGTGCCGACGCCGAATACGGGCAATGCGTCAATAAGCGCTATAAGGAGCGACAGCAGCAAAGTATACGGCTGGCGCAAAACGAGAAAGGCCAACAGCAACAGTGCAAAAGTGATACCAAGCAAAATGCACTGCGCTCGCAGCCAGCGGCCCAATGTAACCAGAATGCCTTTTTTAATACCTCGCACTTGCTGCAAACGCCGGAATGACAATTGGCGGCGCAAAAATGCCATGATATCAGGAAATGCCGACAGCGTGAAGAACACCGCCAAAGCCGTGGTGCCGCAGAATAGAGCGAAACGGGGCAATTTGGTGACTTGTGCAGCGACGGATTTGACCAATTGGGAGGATAAGCGGCCGATTTCCTCTGTCAGTCTGTCGGACAGTGTGGGGAGCGCTTCGTCCATCCACGAGCGGATGCCGGCAGGACAGGCAGAGCAAAACTGTTCCAAGCGTTTGCTGATATCATGGGCAAAGTCCGGCAGCGATGACAGATACTCCGGCAGTTGATTCAACAGGTCGGTGGCCTCGTTGACAAGCCGTATCACCAGCGAAGAAAGCAGCGTCACGGAGCCGATGAGCAGCACCAAGGTGACCAGCGCCGCCGTAAAACTCCGTTTCCAACGCAGATGCCGGCGGGCAAATTCGATGACGGGCTCTGCAAGGGTGGCCAATGCGACTGCCAGTACAAAAGGCAGCAGCCAGCGCAGCAAGTACCGCACCGCAAGCCATGCGATTAAGCCAAGACAGCAGATATATGCAAAATCCACCAAAAAAGTTTTTCGCTTCTCGTTCAAAAAATTCCCTCTTTTTCACATTTTCTACTTGCGATATTCTATGATAGGGTGGTATACTGGTTAAAAACATTTGTTTTCTATTTGTGGACAAGAGCTGATATATAGGAGGATAATCCCCATGAGTCAAAAAAAGTATTTTATCGTGGCAGCCGATGCTCTGCCTGAGGTATTCGTGAAAGTGGCAGAGGCGAAGCGCATGCTGCAGGTGGGCGAAACTCGCACGGTTGGCGAGGCGGCTCGTGCCGTGGGAATTAGCCGCAGTGCCTTTTATAAGTACAAGGACGCTGTGCAGCCGTTTCAGGATATGCGAGCCGGGCACATCATCACGTTCTATGCGTTGCTGAAAGATAATCCCGGTGTGCTGCGCAATTACCTGTCTATTTTTGCCAATTCGGGCGCAAATATTCTTACCATCAACCAAAACATTCCCAACAACGGTTGTGCCGGCGTGACCATTTCAGCGGAAACCTCCGGCATGCAGGAGGGATTGGATGAGCTGCTGACGCAGCTTGCCGCTGTTGTAGGCGTGCTGAAAGTGGAAATTCTGGCTGCCTGATTTCAGTATAGGTAACGGAAAATGGGAATATACCCATATAAAAGTGCAAATAAGGATAACCAGCGTTCCGGCATCTCAATTCCAATGTTGCAAATTGCATAGCAAAAAGCGTTCGAGTATCAACTCGAGCGCTTTTCCTTTATCCGTTGATCAAATTCATATCCAAGGGATATCTGCCGAAAATTCGTGCGGCATCCATCAAAGCCTGCATGTCCTCCTTGATAGAAAAATTCACAAATTTGTGGTATATAAATATAGGGGTGATTTCATGATATATGCGATTTCCGATTTGCACGGTTTGAAGTTGGCGCATTTGCAGGCTTTATTGGCAAAGGCGCAGTTTAGCGACAACGATTGGCTATATATTTTAGGTGATGTGATCGACCGGCAAAATGACGGCGGCGTGGAAGTTCTGCAATGGCTGTTGACGCAGCCGAATGTGCAGCTACTCATGGGCAATCACGAGGTGTTGCTGCTCTCGTGCAGTTTTATGTTGGATGAGATCACCGATGAAAGTGTGGAAAACTTCACCCCTGAAAAAATGAAATTACTGCTTAACTACTTGGAAAATGGCGGCGGTGTCACGCTGAATGCGCTGAAAGCATTGCGCCGCCAATCGCCGGATACTCTGGCTGACATCTGGGATTATCTGCACGATGCGCCGCTGTATGAAACCGTGACGGCCGGCGGTCAGGATTTTTTGTTGGTTCACGCAGGACTCGGCCATTTTCATCCTCGCAAGCGGCTCAGCGAATATCGCAGCGATGACTTTTTGTGGGCGCAGCCTGCCATCGATGAACGCTACTTTGATGATATTATCACCGTGTTTGGACATACCGCCACCTTGCGCTACGGGAAAGAACATTCCGGCAAGATCCTACACACGGACACTTGGATCGACATTGATGTGGGGATTCCCTACGGCAATGCACCGGCGATGCTGTGTCTGGATACCTTGCAGGAAATCTATCTATGAAAAAAGCAGACGCTGATGCGTCTGCTTTTTTTATGCGATTTATGTATCAATCCAAAGCATCGTGGCTCTCAAAAACATCGGAGATGGAGCCGTAACGGTCAATTTCCTTTTCCTCCGGCTCTTCGGCAGCGTTGAAGGTACCCTTCATCTGCATTTCCTGCCACTGCTCACGGGTGATAAGCAATTGACGAGGTTTGGAACCCTCAAAGGGGCCCACGATACCGCGATCTTCCATCTGGTCCACCAAGCGAGCCGCTCGGGCATAACCCAACTTCAATCGGCGCTGCAGCATAGAAACCGATGCTTGTCCCGTTTCCAAAATAACATCCACCGCAGCCGGCAGCATTTCATCACACTTTTCCTGAGGTGCATCGCCGCCACCGTTAGACGGCTTGCCCTTTTCGTCCTTTTTCAGCGCCTCGTCAATCTTATCCATAACAGACTGGTCATAGTTGGCCTCACCGCTGTCCTTGACAAAGCGCACCACACGGTCGATTTCCTCAGGCGTAATGAAGCAGCCCTGCACACGCAGCGGCTTTTGCATACCCAAGGGGAAATACAGCATATCGCCCTTACCTACCAGCTTTTCAGCGCCGGTGGTGTCCAAAATGATGCGGCTTTCCAAGCTGGATGCCACGGCAAAAGCGATACGGCTGGGGATATTGGCCTTCATCAGACCCGTAATCACATCCGAGCTGGGTCGCTGGGTCGCAATCACCAAATGCATACCGGCAGCTCGGCCCATCTGTGCCACACGGCAGATGGATTCTTCCACCTCTTTGGCGGCCACCAACATCAAGTCGGCCAGCTCATCGATGACCACCACCACAGTAGGCAGCTTTTCCACTTCCTCGTCCGTTTCGGACAAAGCATTGTAGCCTGCCAGGTCCTTGACGCCCTTTTCCGAGAACATCTTATACCGCTTCATCATCTCAAAAACCGCCCACTGCAACGCACCGGCCGCCTTTTTCGGATCGGTGACCACGGGGATCAGCAAATGCGGAATACCGTTATAGGGTGCCAGCTCCACCATTTTGGGGTCCACCATGATAAATCGCACCTCGTCGGGCGTGGATTTATACAGCATACTGATAATCAGCGAATTGGTACACACCGACTTACCCGAACCGGTAGTGCCGGCGATTAGAGCATGGGGCAGCTTTGCAATATTGCCCACAATATTGTTGCCGCCGATGTCCTTACCCACGGAAAATGCCACGCTGGAGGGATGCTTCACAAAGTCATCCGACTCGATCACATCACGGATCCGCACCGATGTGACAGCACGGTTGGGCACCTCAATGCCCACCACGGAAATCTTATTGGGGATCGGTGCAATACGCACACCGCTTGCACCCAATGCCAATGCAATATCGTCAGACAGATTGGTGATCTTACTCAGCTTCACGCCCTGATCCAAAGTAAATTCATAGCGAGTCACACTGGGTCCGTGAATCACATCGCCGGCAGTGGCATCCACACCGAAAGAACGCAGGGTTTCTGCCAGACGGCGAGAATTATCACGCAGCTCTGCACCTACCTCCACTACATTATCGCCGTTATTCTCATCCAACAGCGTAATGGGCGGATAGCGGTAAGCCTCGTTGTCCTCACTGAGCTCCTGCTCAATTTCGGCGCTGACTTCCTGATAGTTCTCCTCCAGCTCCTCCTCGGACATCTCCATCTTCTTGGGCCGACGGCTTTTCTCCTCGGCAACATGGGCAGGCTCCGCAGGCTTAGGCAGTTCTTCCTTCTTGGCAACGGTTTCCTGAGCAGTCGGTGCCACCACCTCATCCGGCGTGCGGACATCTTCGCTCTTCTTGCTGAAGAAACTCTTTTTGCCTTTCGCCGTCAGCGGTGCTTCCGGCACAGGTTTTACTTCCGCTTTCTGCACCGGTGCAGGTTCATCGTCCAGCGGAATATCGATCACCTGACGGCGCCGACGCATGGGACGAGGCTTTTCTTCATGGACTCTCGGTGCAATATACTGTTCTTTTTCCTCAGTATATTCCTCGTAACCTTCGTCTTCCTGATATTTTCTGTATTCCCTGCGTTCTTTTGCTTTTGCCATCATCTGGCGAGGTGACAGACGCAGAGCGCCGATCAGTGTCACCACAAGCAGCACAAAGAACACGATTCCGGCCACGACCTTGCTGAACACTGCCTCAAAACCCATCGCTATGCCACCGGAAATCGCACCGCCGGAAGCCAACAGTTGTCCATCGCTCCACAGATCTTTCACGACGGAAATGCCGGACTCATACTGGGCATGGCACAAAAACAGATGCAGCAGGCAGCCGATCAACAACGGAATCAACAAGGCACAGGTGGTGCGCAGGCGCACGGGACGGCCCTTATGGCCCAGTAAGCCCACACCCGCCACAACCAGCGCAGGTCCGGTGATAAAGTAACCGTAGCCAAACGCACCCTTGAGCACATTTGCCAGGAAGTCCAGCAAAATGGCGTCCACGCCGCAATAGCTGACGATCACGCACAGCGCCAGCAAAAGACAGATGATGCCGCCGCAAATGCGTCCTGCAGGACTATAAGTCCGTGCAGGCGGTCTTTTTCTGTTGTTTCGTTTCTTTTGTGAAGTGGCCATATATGTACCCTTTCTTACTGAATAGCGTTGAGGATGAGCGTCATGGCACCCACGGCCCAACAATAATATGCAAATGCGCCGAAACGGCCCTTATCAGCGATCATTTTCAGCAAACGGATGCACAGGTAACCCACCACCGCAGCGGTGATGACACCCACCAGATATACCGGAATCTGCGAAGCATCCACACCGACCTTCAAGGCTTTCTTCAAGCTCAAAATGTTAGCACCTAACACAGCAGGAATGGACAGCAGGAAGGAAAAGCGCACGGCAAACTTACGCTCAAATCCCGCAAAGCAACCAGTGCAAATGGTCATACCGGAACGGGAAATGCCGGGCATGGTAGCAATGGCCTGACCCACACCTACTAAAATCACATCCAGCCAGGTGGCAGTCTTTTCATTTTTGTGACCCTTTCTCACACGGTCGCTGAGAAACAGCAAAAAGCCGGTAACGATCAGCGCAGCGCCGATGAAAATCATGTTGTTGCCTAAACCATGTATGGAGTCCTGAATGGGCAAGATTACAAACAGCGGCAGCGTACCCAAAATGATCAGCAAAATCAAACGCCGTGCCGGGGGGACGGGTGTGGGGGTGGAGTGATGCGCCAAATCACGCACACCGCCGAAAAATTCCACCACCATATCCTTGATATCCTGCCAGTAGGCCACGAATACGGCCAGCAGGGTGCCAAGGTGCAGCAGTACATCAAAAAACTCAGGAATCTCAGCGTTCACGCCCAGCAAATTCTGAGCGATGGCCAAATGACCCGACGAAGAAATGGGCAGGAACTCAGCAACACCCTGAATCAAGCCCAGTAAAAATGAAGAAAGAAATGACATATTTCTGTTGCTCCTATCTTTTTAGATTACAAATTTCATGATACTTTTTCACAATGTTATATTATAGCACAATTGTTTGGAAAATGCCACCGTTTCTTTTTTAAGAAATCATGAAGAATGACCAGTCCTCGTGGACTGGTCATTTCGTATTATTCTTCTGCCTGCAAAGCCTCCAAAGCACACTTGGCAGCGGCTTGCTCAGCCTCTTTCTTGCTGCGGCCCTCACCGATACCGGCCACTTCACCGTTCAAACGCACGCAAGATTGAAACACCTTGGCGTGGTCCGGACCGCTGGAACCGATCAACTCATAGTGCAGCACCTGATTGGGC
This sequence comes from Vescimonas sp., assembly GCA_045617685.1. Classification (GTDB taxonomy): domain Bacteria; phylum Bacillota; class Clostridia; order Oscillospirales; family Oscillospiraceae; genus Vescimonas. The sequence goes on along the minus strand of JAZLJB010000030.1, from coordinate 76,697 downwards.
TTGCGCTGCACGAACTCCTGCAATCCGGTCTTATAATCACGGCGACGCTGCTCCACAGAAGCCTCGCATTCCTTTTCCAGCAGCACTCGGTAAATCAGCTGACGCACCGCCTCCAAACCGCCGTCAAGATATACGGCGGCAAACACGGACTCCGTGGCATCGGCCAAAATGGACGGACGCTCACGGCCACCGCAGGTTTCCTCGCCATGTCCCAATTTCAGGTAAGCACCCAAATTCAGGCTCTGGGCCACTTCGTGCAAGCTCTCCTCGCACACCAAGGAGGCACGAATCCGGGTCAAATCGCCCTCCGGCAGATCGGGATGCTCTTTATAAAGATACTCCGCCGATACCAAGCCCAGCACAGCATCACCCAAAAACTCCAAACGCTCGTTGCTTTGAATGTGGCTGCCACGGTGCTCGTTGGCATAAGAGCTGTGATACAGGGCGTTTTCCAGCAACTGCACATTGCGGAATTGATAGCCCAATTTTTCTTCTAATGTATGCATTGTGTTTCCTTTCTCACACCTGAAAAAGGAAACCCCACGCCAAACGGTGGGGTCTCTTTTTTCAATTGTTGAATCAGTCACCCATCTTCTGGGTCAAATACTTCACGCAATCGCCAACAGTCTTCAGACCTGCCAGATCATCTTCCTCGATCTCGCCAATATCAAACTCTTCCTCCATTGCCATGACCAGCTCCACCAAATCCACGGAATCGGCACCCAGGTCATCCACGAAAGAACTCTCCATCTTGATCTCATCAGTATCCAAAGCAAACTGCTCGGCGATCAAGCTCTGCATTTTTGCAAAAATCTCTTCAGCGTTCATCAATTTCTCCTCCTTTCAGGACTTAACAATAATACGGCAATTGACATAGTGTGTCAATACCCTTTTTCATCATTTTATGCCTTAGGTACCTTCATCAATTCCACATTGGTCTCAATATCATCAATGATACCGCTTTGTGCCACCTGCACCGCCTGCTTGACGGCGTTTTCAATGGCCTCGGCATTGGATGAGCCATGCGCCTTGATGACAGGCTTGGAAATACCGATAAACGCTGTGCCGCCCACCTTATTGGGGTCAAGCTGCGACTTAAAGGCATTGAGCCCCGGCATCACCATCAGTGCCGCCAATTTCGTCAGCAGATTTTTCTTGAAAATACCCTTGAGAGCACTGCCGGCAAAGGAGCCCACGCCCTCCATGGTCTTGAGCAGGATATTTCCGGAAAAGCCATCCGTCACGATCACATCGCAGCCGCCTTTAATGGCATCCTTGGCCTCGATATTGCCGATGAAGTGCAAGCCTTGCGCCTGCTGCAAAAGCGCCAGCGTATCCTTCTGCAATTGCGTACCCTTGGAGTCCTCTGCGCCGATGTTCAGCAGACCGATACGAGGCTTTTCGATGTGCAGCACACGCTGGGCGTAAAAGTTACCCAGATAAGCGAACTGCATCAGGTATTCCGGCGTACAGTCGGCATTTGCGCCGCAGTCTACCAGGACGGCCTGACCGGTAGTAGTAGGGATCACGGGTGCCATAGCCGCACGGCGAATGCCGCGCACACGCTTGACGATCAAAGTTGCGCCGGTCAGCAGCGCACCGGTGGAGCCGGCAGAAACGATGGCATCCGCCTCGCCGTCATGCACCATGTGCAACCCCTTCCCCATGGAGGTATCCTTCTTGCGGCGGAACACCGTGCTGGGATCGTCGCACATATCCACCACCTCGGTGGTGGCAACGATTTCCACGCCCTGCGGCACATCTGCGGCACCGCACTGCTTCATAGCGTCACGGATGGCAGCTTCATCACCGGTCAGGACAATGGTTGCTCCGGTGCTTTTTTGCGCCTGCAATGCCCCCTTGACGATCTCCAACGGCGCATTGTCGCCGCCCATTGCATCTACTACGATCTTCATTTTGCCAGTACCTCCTCACGGATACTGTCGATGATCTCCAGCGAACGCTGGGACAACACAGCATTTTTATTGCGCTTGCCCTTGACCTTATAGCCAAGCGGCGGAATGATGCCGAAATTGATGTTCATGGGCTGGAATGCACCCACAGAGGTATTGCTGACATACAGACCCAGCGCACCGATTGCCGTTTCCTGTGGGAAATCGACGGGTGCCTTGCCCGCCAAGCGGCGATACATCTCTACCGCCGCCAAAAAGCCGCTGGCGCAGGACTCCACATAGCCCTCCACGCCGGTCATCTGTCCGGCAAAGGCAATGCGAGGTTCCTTCATCAGCCGATAGTAGCGATCCAACAGACGAGGGGAATCCAGATAGGTGTTGCGGTGCATCACACCGTAACGCAGGAACTGCGCATTCTTCAGTGCCGGGATCATGGTGAACACACGGCGCTGCTCCGGCCACTTCAGATGGGTTTGGAAGCCCACCAGATTATAAATGGATCCGTCCGCATTATCCTTGCGCAGCTGTACCACAGCATAGGGCTCTTTTCCGGTTTTGGGATCTTTCAAGCCACGGGGCTTCAGTGGGCCATAGCGCAGGGTATCCTCGCCACGGCGAGCCATGACCTCCACCGGCATGCATCCTTCAAACACCTGACCGTCCTCAAAACCGTGGACTTCTGCCTGCTGGGCATCCTTCAGTTCCGTCCAAAATGCCTTGTATTCCTCCTCGGACATGGGGCAGTTGATGTAGTCGGGTGTGCCCTTATCGTAGCGGCTGGCAAAATAGGCGGAGTTCATATCCACGCTGTCAAAGCTGACCAGCGGTGCCGCCGCATCATAGAAGTTCAGTGTCGTTTCCTCGCCGAACAATCCCACCAGCTTCTCCGCCAGCGCATCCGAGGTCAAAGGGCCGGAGGCAATTATGACCTGCCCCTCCGGAATTTCCGTTACCTCGCCGTCCACCACCGTAATGTTGGGGTGGGAGCGAATGGCATCTGTGACCATCTTGGCAAAACCGTGGCGATCCACCGCCAAAGCGCCGCCGGCCGGCACACGGGTGGCATCGGCGCAGCGCATGATCAGGCTGTCCATACGGCGCAGCTCCTCTTTCAAAAGGCCCACTGCGTTTTCCAATTGGTCGGAGCGCAGGGAATTGGAGCAGCACAGCTCAGCAAAATATTCCGTTACATGAGCCGGGGTTTTTTTCTCTGGCTTCATTTCGCACAGCGTAACCTCCACGCCACGCTGCGCCAGTTGCCATGCCGCTTCACTTCCGGCAAGTCCGGCGCCGATTACAGTTACTTTATTCATCCTTCGTTTCTACTTTCTTGGTTTTCTTGACGGTCGCTTTTTTTGCGGTTGTCTTTTTGGCAGTGGTTTTCTTTGCAGTGGTTTTCTTTGCCGTCTTTTTCTCCGTCGCATCAGTGCCGTCTTCGGTTTTCTTCTTGTAATAGCCACGCTGATCTTCCGGCAGGAAGTTCTGACAGCTTTCGTTGATGCAGAACGGCTTTTTGAAACCACGGCCACTACGCTTGAACATGGTCTGGCCGCACACGGGGCAATCATGCTCCACCGGCACATCCCATGTGCGGAAATCGCAGGGATTTTCGGAATGGCTGTTGTTGAACTCACAGCTATAATATGTGTACTGCTTACCACTGGTACGGCTGGTGCCGGTGCGTTTGAGAATGCGTCCGCCGCACTTGGGGCAGCGTCCCGGCATAGGAATGACCAGAGGCATGGTGAAGGTGCAGTCGGGATAACCGGGGCAACCCAGGAACTGACCGAACTTACCGTCACGCTCCACCAGATTCTTACCGCAGATGGGGCATACCTCATCGCTGACAGTGGGCTCTACCTTGATATGCTCGCTCTGCTCAGCGGCCTCAATGCTACCGGCGAAATCGCCATAGAAGTTGCGCAGAATATCCTTCCACGCCATCTTACCTTCCTCCACGAAGTCCAATTGTTGCTCCATATTGGCGGTAAACTTTAAGTCGGCAATGTTAGTGAAATACTGCTCCATCCAGCCGGTGACGGCTTTACCCAAATTGGTGATCAGCAGATATTTGCCCTCTTTTTTCACATAATGACGATCCAAAATCGTGGACACGGTAGGAGCGTAGGTCGAGGGACGACCGATGCCCTGCTCCTCCATGGCACGGATCAGCGTTGCCTCGGTGTAGTGTGCAGGCGGCTGGGTGAAGTGCTGCAGTGACTCAAAGCTCTGCAGCGCCAGCTCCTGATTTTCACGCAAATGCGGCAAGGCCGGCTCTTTCTCTTCCTTCTCCTCGTCACGGCCCTCTTCGTAGACGGCAGTGTAACCGGAGAACTTCAAATTGCTGGCGCTGGCACGGAACCGATGGCTGCCGGCACCCACCTCTACACTGACGCTGTCATACACAGCGTTTGCCATCTGGCTGGATAGGAAACGGCTCCAGATTAGCTTATACAAACGATACTGCTCGCCGCTGAGATCCTTTTTGATGGACTCCGGCGTCAAATTCACATTACTGGGTCGAATGGCCTCGTGGGCATCCTGAGCGCCGGACTTCGTCTTATACTGACGATAGGCTGCGGGGCGATATTTTTCACCGTAACGGCTATCAATAAACTGACGAGCCTGCTGCTGTGCCTCATCGGAAATACGCAGGGAGTCGGTACGCATATAGGTAATCAGACCCACAGTACCCTCGCCGGTGATATCCACGCCTTCATAAAGCTGCTGGGCAATGGCCATGGTGCGGCGGGGTGTCATATTCAGCTTGCGGGATGCCTCCTGCTGCATGGTGGAGGTGCTGAACGGAGGAGAGGGCGAACGATGCTTATCACTGCGCTTGACGCTCTTGACAGTAAACGGCAATCCCTCCAGCTCCTGACAGATAGCCTGTACATCCGCCTCAGACACGGGCTCATATTTCTTCCCGTTCTTGCCGTGGTAACGGGCCTTGAATCTGCCGCCATCCGCCTGCAAAAGTGCATCCAGTGTCCAATATTCCTGAGGAACAAATCCCTCAATCTCACGGTCACGGTCATCCACCATACGGGTAGCCACCGACTGCACACGGCCGGCGGACAGACCACGGCGGATCTTTTTCCACATGACGGGAGAAATCTGATAACCCACCACACGGTCCAGCACACGGCGTGCCTGCTGTGCATCCACCAGATCCTGATCGATGCTGCGAGGCTGCTGAATGCTCTCGTTGACCACCTTTTTGGTGATCTCGTTGAATGTCACACGCTTTGCCTTGCTGTCATCCAAGTCCAGCAGGTGCTGCAAGTGCCATGAAATAGCTTCACCCTCACGGTCCGGGTCGGTTGCGAGGTATACAGTCTCGCTGTTTTTTGCCGACTGCTTGAGGTCACGGATGATATCCTCTTTTCCCTTGATAGGCTTATAGTTGGGCTCAAAATCATTCTCCACATCCACGCCGATCACGCTCTTGGGCAGATCACGCAGGTGTCCCATACAAGCCTTCACTTCATATTGCGGTCCCAAATATTTGCCAATGGTCTTGGCCTTTGCCGGGGACTCCACGATCACAAGACTCTTTTCAGCCTTCTTCGCCATAACTCTTTGTTACCTTTCTTCATTTCCGTATTCCACCGTGCGCACAAAGCTGTTTGCATCCACTCGGCGGACAAATCCATCTATTTCCATCATGGTCACCGCTGATAAAATGCGGCGAATGGGAATTTGACTCAGTTCTGCCAGATCATCCATCAGCATGGGCTTTTCTACATCCAGTGTTTTGAGAACCTTGATCTGATCATCTGTCAGATAGCTGCGCTGCGCCTGATTCAACTGCGGCACAGTTACCACCGCTTTAGCAGGCTCTTCTGCCTCCCCCGTGGGCGCAGGTGCATGGGGCAGCGTTTCTTCCTCTTTTCTCAATCTGTGCGGAAATTGGTTTTGATATTCACTCAATATATCCCACGCACAGCTGACAAGTCCGGCACCGTCACGGATCAATCGGTTGCAGCCCACGCTGCTATCCGAATCGATGGGTCCCGGCACGGCAAACACTTCCCGTCCCTGCTCCAAAGCCATATTGGCCGTAATCAGTGCGCCGCTTCTTTCCGGCGCTTCCACCACCACAGTGGCGACACTCAAACCGCTGATAATGCGGTTGCGCACCGGAAAATGCTTTCCATCCGGCGGTGTTTGCGGCGGATACTCCGAAAGCAGCACGCCGGCTGCGGCAATGTCTTCATAAAGCCGCTGATTTTCCGCCGGATAGGCAACATCCACTCCGCAGCCTAACACCGCTGCCGTAAATCCGCCGGCACGCAACGCCCCACGGTGAGCCGCAGCATCGATGCCCTTTGCCAGACCTGACACCACAATGGCGCCCTCCTTGGCAAGTCCGTAACCTAACTGTTCGGCACATTTGATGCCGTATGGCGTACTATCCCGTGTGCCCACCACCGAAACGGTGGCCTCCTCATCAAAAAGCGGCATAGCCCCTTTGCCGTATAGCAGGAGCGGTGCATCATACATATTACGCAGGCGGTCGGGATATGCCGCATCCGCCATGGTCAGCACAAATAATTCTTTCTTTGCACAGTCATCTAAGATCTTCTGTGCCTCGTCCAGACGCTTATCTGTCAAACCTTTTAAGCTATGGTTTTCCAATCCTTCCACCATGCGAAGTTCCGCTTCATCGGCGAAATAGATATCCTCCGGCGAATGGAAATGGGTCAATAGCTTCAGCTTTTCCACATGGCTCAGTCCCTTGCATTGGCTGAGCCAGATCCAATATTTCAGCGTTGCCATCAGCGAAAACTCTCCCACAACAAAATACTTGCCGCTATGGCTGCATTCAGCGACTCACAGCGCTCGCTCATGGGAATGCGGATGGTCTTGTCGCACAGCGCCAGCACCTCTTGGGTCAGGCCCCGTCCCTCACTGCCGATGGCCAGTGCCGCACGGGAATAATCCACACTGCGGGCATCCACCGTATCGTCACGCAGTGCAGCGCCGTACAGCGGAATACCGCTTCTTTGCAGCAATGCCTTCATCTCCTGAGGCGCAGCCGTCCACACAGGTCGGCGGAACACAGCACCCATAGAGGCTCGCACCGTCTTGGGACTATACGCATCGGCACAGCCGGACAGCAAAATCAGCCCGTCCGCCTCAAAAGCATCGGCTGTACGCAGGATCGTGCCCACATTGCCGGGATCCTGCACTCCGTCAAGCACCATGTAGCGCCGTCCGGTCAACTCCTCCGGCAGTTCGGTTTGCGGAAGATGGCAGGTAAACAGCACACCCTGAGGTGTTTTCATAGGCGACACGGATGCCATCACATCCTCCGGCACCACCAACATGCGCACCGTATCAGGCAGTTGCGGCAGTGTCCCCTCATCGGTGCAGACCACGGTGTCGATCTCCGCTTTCCACAAAAGTGCCTCCTGCAGCAGCTTTGGACTATCGCACAAAAACAGTCCGCTCTTGCGCCGTTCACTAACCGAGGATGCCAATTTGCGAATATGTACCAGCTTGGGGTTGGTGCGACTGGTAATTTTCTCCACCATAGTGACTCCTCCGTTCCTGAATATGTTCTAATTCTTTATAATATAGGTATACTGCAGGATTGTCAAGCCGTGTATTTCCTATAAAAAATGGGAAACGGAAAAATTTCCCGTTCCCCATTTTTGCTTTATGTGTTGTTGCGGTCAATGTGGCGGCGGTGCAGCATGGCCCAAAGCACCTTACCGTTAAAGGGCATCAGCGGATATAGATACCCCTTACCCACCAAGGGTTTTGTGGTGGCGATGAGCACAGCGATCCCCACCAAGCCGATGGCAAAGCCCCACCAATCCAGCGCCCAAACCAGTATTAGCAGTGCCATGCGGCATAATTTGCAGGCATAGCCCATCTCATAGCTGTGCTGGGCATAGCTGGACACCGCCACAAACGCCATATATACCAGCACCTCCGGCACCAGCCATCGTGACTGCACGGCAAAATCGCCCAAAATCAGCGCACCCAACATGCTGAATGAGTTGCTCAGTGTTTCGGGCGTGTTCAGCGAGGCCAGCTTCAAAATATCAATGATGAATTCCACCAATAATAGCTGCACGATCAGCGGCACGGAATACTTGTCCTTGATAAGCAGAAAGTGCAGCGTATCCGACACACGGCCCGGCTCTTTCACCATCAGGAACCACAGCGGCGTGATGATCACCGTCATGGTCAGCACCACCATGCGCACCATCTGCAAATAGGAACCCACAAGGGGCGGAAAATAGTAATCGTTTACCTCCTCGGCAAAGCTGAAAACAGATACCGGCAACACCATCACCGCCGGCGAGTTATCCACGATCACAAGGATACCGCCCTCCATGATGCTGGCCGTGGCCACATCGGGTCGCTCCGTGTAGCGCACCTTGGGAAAGGGGTTGTACCACTGTCGGGGCGCAATACTCTCGGCGATGCTCTCCTGACTCATGGCGATGGAGCGAGCCTCAATTTTGTCCAGCTTATCACGCAATTCCTGCAGGAGCTTTTCATCCGCCTCACCCTTCATATAACAAATTGCCACATCAGTTTTGGACACATCGCTGATCTGATGCCGTTCCAATGTCAGCCTCGGATCTCGAATACGGCGGCGCAATAAGGCGGCGTTTTGCATCAGGCTCTCCAAAAATCCGTCGTGACTTCCTCGCAGCACTTTGCTGGTATCCGGCTCCTCCACACCACGAGTGGGATAATGCTTGGCATCGATGACGATACCGCCGGAGTAACCCTCGATGACCAATAGAGTCTTGCCGGCAAATACCTGTGTCACGGCATCTTCCTTGTCGGTTGTGGTGGCGGCATCCGCCACGCTGACATAACGATGCAGAAACTGCTCCATGGTCTTTATACCGTCCAACGTCTCAATGGACAGCCATCGGTCGATCATGCGCTCCATCACATTGTCCTCGCCATAGCCGTTGATCACCCACAGTCGGGCTTTTTTTCCGGCAATGGAAATCCACCGTCCTATCATATCAAAATTGCGGCCCGCACCCAGCAGGTCATCCAGCATCTTACACTTGGCATCAAAGTCTGCTTTTGCCATCGCACTCCCTCATTTCCCGTTTTTCTTAGTATGGGATTTTGTGCCGCAGTTATACAAAAACAGCTCCACACTGCCATCAACGGACAGCATGGAGCTGTTTTACACCTATATGATCAGACCAGCTTTTCGAAATAATCAAACCGATCATCTGCGCCTACTTTTCGCATGCAGGAAGATAGCATTTTATAAGAGGCCGTATTTTCGTGGAAGCATTTTGCCACCACTTTGGCAAGGCCCAATTGATACAGCGCCCAATCCGCCACTGCGGCAAATGCCTCTGTGCCGTAGCCGTGTCCGGCAAATGGGGGTGCAATGCGGCAGCCCAGCTCCGCACCGCCTCGCCAGTCGAAGTTATACAGCACCGCCTCGCCGATACACCTGCCATCCAACCGCACCGCAAAATTCACGGCACGGCGTGCGGCAAAATCCTCACGCACTACATTCAAAAAGTAGTCCTCTGTCCATTCACCCTGCAGGTCATCGTGATAGTCATAGCCCCACCAGCGGTTGCGCTCATCGTCCAGGCACAAGGTGTTGTAATCATCCCGATCGGCATCGGTAAAGGGTGTCAGCATCAGGCGCTGTGTTTCAACGGTGGGTTCTTTCTCCAAAACATCCAGCTCACACCCCACGGCGAAATACATTTTATTGCCCAATTCCGCAGGCAGATACTGCAATTTCGATGTGCGCAAACCACGGTCACGGGCATCGTCCTCCCGATTGATCCATTGACAATCACCGCCAAAATGCTTGGCAAACGCCTGCACAATGGTGGGATACGCTCCGGCGCAGGAGTAGAGTGCCTTTTCGATGTGAACGATCAGCGTGGAGCCGCATTTTTCCGCCAGACTGATAGCCACCAGACGCTCCCCGTCCAACAAGCCGCCGGCGCAAAACCAGCCGGTATCCAGCATATTCAGCATTTTTTCCGCCTGCTCCAATTCCTTTTGCGCCATGTCGCTGTCTTTTTGGAATTCCGCCTCATAATCACGCCAGAACTGATCGATCAGCGACTGATGCTGCGCCGTCAGGGGTATAAAACGGGCGTTGGGATGTTCCCTGCGGAACTTATTGATATGATTGCGCTGACCGCTATAGCGGCGACCGGCAAAATTGGCCAGATCCTCCGTGCGGTACAGATAGTCCTTCCACGCACGCTCATTGACGATCTCAACTATCGGATAGCGCAGCATCAACAGACTTGCCTTTTCTGCCGGCACCACCGACAAAATGGGGCGGATACCCCGTCTGGTGCATTCTTTTTCAATGGCCTGCAAGGCAAGCTCTACATCGCCCGCCTCTCCCGCTACCGGAAAATCAAATTGCCATCTGTCCTCAATATGGTTGCAGATCACCAAGCAGCCTGCCACCTCCGTGAAAGACGGGTGCAGGTAATAGCTCCACATCAGCTTTGTGCCGACGGAGTACTCACATAAGCGGTAATCGCAATTGTGATAATAGGGTTTCAGCTTCGCCACATTCTCCGGCGTCACTGGTTCAAAATGTAACATAACTTCCTCACATATCCTCAATCATTTCTCTTGCTTCGGCAATAAAGCGGCGCACCGTGGGGCGCAGATCGTGTTTTGACCGCACCGCTATGCCTAATTGACGCACGGCCGTCGGTTTCATGGGCAGCACCTGCACTTCATCATGCCGCCCTTTCATCACCAGTTCCGATAGAATACTCACGCCTAATCCGTGCTCCACCATAGAAATGATGACGCTGTCACTGACCTGCGTGGTGCGGATCTGTGGCGTAACGCCTTGTCGGTTCAAGGCACGCATAATATCCCGATCAAATCCCAGCGAGGGCATCAAAAACTCACAGCCGTCAAACGCTTCGATGGGAAATTCTTTGCCATCCACCGACATATCCGGCGGCAGAATTGCCAACAGCGGATCATCTTTCAACGGAATCCACTCCAGTGTCATATTATCCTGCCGGCTGGCAAAGCACATATCCACTCTGTCCTCACGAACCCAGCGGTATACTTCCTCCACGCTGCCCATCTGGATATCCACATGCACCTCAGGGTGCTTGTGGCGAAACTGCTGAATGACCTCCGGCAGCCAGTGCATGGCGACACTGGCATAGGCCGCCACACGAATTCCGTCTTCCTTGCGTGAGTTGACCAGATAAATCTCCTGCTCCAGCTCTCTGCACGATTGCAGGCACTGTTCAATATACGGAAAAATGCGCTTTCCTGCCGCTGTTAAGCGTACGCCATTGCGGCCACGCACCAGAACCTGAAATCCGATATCTTTTTCCAGCGAGTTCATCATGTGAGTCAGGCCCGACTGCGTGTAGCCTAATACTTCTGCCGCTGCGGTAAAGCTGCCATGCTCCACCGCTACCGCCAAGGCCTCCAATTTTTTGGTATCCATATATACCCCCTTGCGCTGTTTTTATGAAAGTATTTCATGTTATTATATCCCCCAACACTGGAAAAATCAATGACCAATCCCATAATTCGCCATGTATGACATCTTCTCATATATCCATGAAATAATGTCGCTTTACATTTTCAGCACATTGTTGTAGGGTAAACATAGTAATTCTGCAACATGAATTGCTTTTCCTTTCTATCCTCAAACATCAGGCAGCTGCACTTGAGTGCAGCTGCCTGATGTTTGACCTCCTCAATCTATGTTCTCCCAAGAACTGAAAAAGAAACGCCTGCGAGGGGCGTTTTCTTTTTTTATAGATAGATTTCAGTGGCTTGCAGCATCTTGCCGTCATACGCATCATGGCTGGCGATGAGCAAGGTCTTTTCGCCCACCACCTCATCGATCACACACAAGCACTGCTCACGCATAGCCTGATCCAAGCCGGTCATCGGCTCATCTAAAATCAACACATCAAAGGGATGTGCCAGCGCTCTGGCCAATGCCACACGGCGGCGCATACCGCCGGACAACTCTTTCGGCATCGCAGAAAGCACATCGCCTAAGCCCAGCGCCTGCAACAGCCCACGGGCGGTATCTTCATCGGAGAAAAGCGATACATTGCGCACTACACTGGTCTCCTCCAGCAAACGATCCTCTTGAAATACCGCCGAAAAGCGCACATGCTGTGTTGTGCAGATTGTGCCCTGCCACGGCTTTTCCAGCCCCATTACCAACCGCAAAAAAGTGGTCTTGCCGCCGCCGGATGGCGCACGGATCACACGCCGACAGCCGTCGGGCAGTTCCAGTGTGATCCCCTGCAATACCGGTTGTTCTTTTTGATAGCCGAAGGTCACATTATCAAAGCGAATCATGTTGGCCTCCTTTCAATGCCGAGCGCACCACGGCTTGCAGCAATACGCTCAACGCCACGATGACCAGCGTCACCGCAAACACCTCGTCATAGTCGATGCCGGTCTTGCCCACCCACAGCAAATTGCCCAGTGAGCGGTCCGTACGGCAAATGACTTCCGCCGCCACACCGGATTTCCACGCAAAGCCCAAACCGGTGGTGATGGCGGATGAAAGATATGGATTTACGGCCGGCAAGGTGATTTCACGCAGAATATTCCGGCGTGACATACCGAAAATATTGGCCATTTCAATGAGCTTCGTGTCCACGCTGCGTATACCGGACTCCACATTGGCCCACACGATGGGAAATACCGTCAGAAACGAGATGAATGACGGAATGCGTCCCCGTGTCACCCACAGAAATACCAAAATGGTGAATGATGCCACCGGAACAGCACGAATCAGTTGCAGCACAGGTGCGGTCAGATTGTGAAACCGCTCCCACTTAGCCGCAGCCAAAGCGCAGATGGTACCCAGTAGTAACGCCGCCAAAAAGCCGATGACAATTCGTAATACCGACAGTCCCACCGTTGCGTAAAACGCACCGCTGCCCAATAACCGCCGCAACGCCTGCGCCGTGGTCAGCGGCGTGGGAATGGGAATCAGCAGGCTGCGGTTGGCCAGCATTGCACCCAACTGCCACACGATTATCCAAAACGCCACCGCCGCTGCGGTTTTCATGCGCTTATTTGCCATTGTAATAGAAATCGGCCTCCGGCATAGCGCCGCCCACGCATGTGGGATCTGCATCAAACATCACCTGCAGATAGCCGCCCAGCTGCTGCGCCATCTCCTCGCCGGTGATGAAACACAGTCCGCACTCGCCCATGGCCTTTTGTGCCAATGCCGCCTTGGGGATCAAGCCGTACTGCTCGCAGAGCTGCGCCGTACCTTCCACATCGTTCTGTGCCGCCTCAATGGATGCCTGATACTCATTCATAAAGGTCTCCACAGCACCGGCATGCTCCTTCAAAAACTCATTACGCACGATGACGCAGCCCATCATCAGCGTGCTGCCATCGCCAGAAACAGCATTCCATTCATCTGTCATGTCAAACACTTTCGCAGCCTTCTCATTCTGCATCAGAAGGCTGGTAGCCAGCGGCTGCGGTGCCATGATGACGGCCTCAGGATCGGTCTGCCACACGGTCAGCAATTCCGTTCCCTCACCCACAAATTTGATGCTCACATCCTTGTCGGGGTCCAGACCGTTTTCGGAAAGCACATAGCGCAAAATGTACTCAGGATTGGCGCCCTGACCGGGTGCATAAATGGTCTTGCCCTTCAAATCGGCAATGGAGTTCATGCTCTGGCCATTGGTATACATTCCCAAAACGCCCAGTGTATTCACCGCCAGCACCGTTATGCCGGAGTCGGTCTTGTTATAAAGTGTCGCCGCCAGATTGGTTGCCACAGCAGCGATATCCGCCTCGCCCTTGGAAATAGCCGCTACCACTTCGGTGTTCTCGGCAGGCATGGTGAAATGATAGGTATTTTCCGTTTCGCCGGCATCGGACTTTGCCCACAGGTTCATGGCACCGATTCCGGTAGGGCCAGACAGCACATATACATTCATTTCGGCGGTGGCTTCTTCGTCCAAAGGCATCTGCCCTGCGCAACCCACCAGTGACAGCACCATCAGCGCTGCCAGCATCATACTTACGATCTTTTTCATCTGCATACCTTAACCTTTCCATCCTTACGGATAATCAAATTTTGTTCTTCCAGCGCATCCAGTGCCCGATATAGGCTGGTGCGTCCCATGGACAGCGTGCCTGCCAAACGGGTCATATTCATTCCCTTAGGCAAAGTCCCATCTGCCTCGCAATTATCCGTCAGATAGCGATATAGTCGGCTTTGTGCGCTATCCTGGGTAAAAACAGAGATCTTCCCATTCAGAAAGCGCAATCTCGACGAGAGAAAGCCGATATAATTGATGGCAGTCTGCGGCTCCGTCAAGAATAATTCACGCAGCAATTCTTCCGGCAAAAATTGCACGGTACACCGACTGACCGCCCGTATACAGCTCACATAGCTGCCGTCATTGCCGAAAATGGCCGCCGCACCGAATACAGCGCCCTCCCGAAAGGTGGACAGCACCGTTTTGCCCTGCCCCACTGCCTCGGCTCGACCACTGATCACCACGCCCAGAGATTGATGAAATGTGGTGCGGTCATAGATGATGTCGCCCTTTTCATAATGCGCTGCTTCCGGCAATTTCAGTTTACCCAATGTATCCTGCGCATTCTCAAAAAGAAATGTCTGCTCTAAAATTTTGAACCGTTTCTCCATTCCATCGCCTCTTTTTGTTCCAAACGGAACACTTTTTATGTATTATACGCAATGCAGCAGTTCATGTCAACAAAAAAAGAGGAAACCAAAAGGTTTCCTCTTTTTTTGATATTTTATATTAGAAGTAACGCTTCAGCAGACCCTCAAATGCCTTACCGTGACGAGCCTCGTCACGAGCCATCTCATGGATGGTGTCATGCAGTGCGTCCAGGTTATACTGCTTGCACAGCTTAGCCAGCTCGAACTTACCGGCGGTAGCACCGTTCTCGGCATCCACACGCATGGACAGATTCTTCTTGGTGGAATCGGTGATCACTTCGCCCAGCAGCTCAGCAAACTTGGCAGCATGCTCAGCCTCTTCCAAGCCGGCCTTCTCCCAGTACATACCGATTTCGGGATAACCCTCACGGTGTGCCACACGAGCCATAGCCAGATACATACCAACCTCAGTGCACTCACCCTCAAAGTTCGCACGCAGACCGGCGATGATCTCTTCCTGTACATCGGCGGGAACATCCTTACCGAAAGACTTACCTACGCCGACAACATGCTCGGCTGCCCAGGATTTCTCTTCATTCTGCTGGATGAATTTATCAGCACCAACATGGCAAACAGGGCACTCGGCGGGAGCCTGGTCACCCTCATGTACATAACCGCAAACACTGCAAACCCATTTCATAATCGTAATCTCCTTTTTCATAGTTATTTTATTGATGCGCAAAGATTTCTTTGCGACAGTTCACATTTGACATACATCACAATGGCCGTGAAACAGAACGGTATAACCTGTCAGTTCATAGCCACAGCTGTCTGTCACCTCAGTGCACAGATTACCCAACGCCGGTATCTCTATATCATCTACTCTGCCGCACTCATCGCAGTGCACATGATAATGGGTGTGCGTCTGGTGATCGTAGTGATCTGCACCGTCCACCACCGGTATCCGCAAAATCACACCCTGCTCTGCCATGCGATTCAGCACACGGTACACCGTTGCCTTGCTGATAGATGGATTTACTGTACGCACTTTCTCATACACCATATCTGCCGTTGGGTGATTGCGAAGCTCGCACAAAGCGGCATAAATCATATCCTTTTGTACGGTATGCCGCTCTTTCATCTGCGCTGCTCCTTAATAAGAACTATTCTCAATTAGTATTATATATCATTTTCGTCGGTTGTCAATAGCGAAAATGGATTTTCACAAAAAAAGCGACCGTCAATGACGGTCGCTTTTTATCGGTATAATTACTCAGCCTCAGCCAGAGCCTTTGCCTCAGCAATAGCCTTCTCCTGAGCCATAGCGGGGCAGTCCTCATAGCGGACAAAATTGAAGGTGAAGGTACCGCGGGACTGAGTCATGGAACGCAGATCGATGGCATAGCTCATCATCTCTGCCATGGGAACCTCAGCCTCCAGCACGGTCTCACCATCGCCGGTGGGATTCATACCCATCACACGGCCACGGCGCTTGTTCAGATCACCCATAACATCGCCCACATAGTTGTCGGGCACAGTGACCTTCAGCTCACCGATGGGCTCCATCAGCACGGGCTTAGCCTCGGGCAGAGCGGCCTTGAATGCCAGATTAGCTGCCAGCTTAAAGGCGATTTCAGAGGAGTCAACGGGGTGGTAAGAACCATCCACCAAGGTGGCCTTCAGGAACACCACGGGATAGCCGGCCAGCACGCCGTGCAGGCAGCTCTCACGCAGGCCCTTTTCAACAGCGGGGAAGTAGTTCTTAGGCACGGAGCCGCCGAACACGTTCTCTTCAAAGATCATCTCTTCCTGCTCGGACTGCGGCTCAAAGATGATATGAACATCACCGAACTGGCCACTACCGCCGGTCTGCTTCTTATAGCGACCCTGTTTACGCACGGTGGAGCGAATCTTCTCACGATAAGCAACACGAGGTGTATCCAACTCGGAATCCACACCGAAGCGGCTCTTCAGCTTAGCGCACAGAACATCGATCTGAATATCGCCAGCACCGGAGATAACGGTCTGGTGGGTCTCAGCATTATTGGTGACCTTAAAGGTGGGATCTTCTTCGTTCAGCTTGTTCAGGCCGGTACCCAGCTTTTCCACTTCCTGCTTGGTCTTGGGAGAAATAGCACGCTCATAGCAGGGCTGTGCATAATCCATAGCAGCCAGCTTCACGATATTCTTGCCGTCGCACAGAGTGTCGCCGGTCTTGACCTTGTCCATCTTGCCGATAGCGCCGATATCGCCGCAGCAGATTTCCTTGGTCTCCTCGCCCTTCTTACCCTTCATGAAGTACAGGCGGCCCAGCTTCTCGGTGTTGCCGGTGGTCACATTGTACAGAGCCATATCGCTGGTAACCTTACCGCGAACGACCTTGATCATGGAGTACTTACCGTACTGGTCGGAAATGGTCTTAAACACGATAGCAGCGGTAGCGCCATCGGGATCGATAGCCACTTCCACAGCGTTGCCGTCGTCATCCTCAGCCTCTTCAGCGGGCATATCGGTAGCCACGGGTACCAGATCAACGATGGTCTTCATCAGCATCTCAACGCCCAGACCGGTGAATGCACTGCCGCACAGAACGGGGCAGATGCTGCCATCACGAACGCCCAGCTTCAGGCCCTTAGCCATATCCTCAGCGGACAGCTCCATCTCCTCGAAGAACTTCTCCATCAGTTCCTCGTCGGCGCCGGCAGCAGCTTCCATCAATTCGCTGCGCAGCATCTCAATCTCATCAGCCATATCGTCGGGGATAGCGCACTCAGCAACCTTGCCGCCGTCAACCTTGTAAGCCTTGTTGTGCAGCAGGTCAACAATGCCTGCGACCTTTTTGTCGTCCAGGATAGGTGCCACCACGGGAACGATAGCCTGACCGAACTTCTCCTTGATCTTATCCAAGCAAGCCATATAATCGCTGTTTTCTTCCTCGGTGCGGTTGATGAAGATCATACGGGGCTTGTTACCCAGCATCTTCCATGTACGATCCATACCCACGGACAGGCCATCCTTAGCAGCACCCACGATCACAGCGCACTCAGCTGCACGAACAGCAGACAGAGCCTCACCGCCGAAGTCGAAGTTACCGGGAGCGTCCATGACATTGATCTTCACACCGTTGAACTTAACAGGTGCAAATGCCAAAGAAATGGAAATGTGACGCTTGATTTCCTCGGCATCATAGTCGCAGATGGTGTTGCCGTCCACGGTTCTACCCAGTCGATCGGAACCCTTAGTCATATAGAGCATCTGCTCCACCAAAGAGGTCTTACCGGAACCTCCGTGACCCAGTAGAGCGATGTTGCGAATTTCATTGGCAGTCATAATTTTGTGTCTCCCTTCATTTTGCTCAGCAGGCACTTTCTGCGCCCACTTATCATAACACAACAATTATATAACATTTCGCCAAATCTTACAACCAAATTTTCCAGTTCCTTTGTCAAAAGTTATAGAATAAATCGCAGCACATTCCACAAATTACGCCTTTTGCAAAAGAATTATCTTGCCATCGTCATTTGAATATGCTATATTATATGTAATTGTGCGTATCATTGAGTTGCACCTATTTATCGTTTTGTCTGATGAGGGCATCGTCCTGTTGCAGGCGTTCCTCTCCGGCAAAGGTCGAACATGTATGCGGGTATGGCGGAATTGGCAGACGCGCTGGATTTAGGTTCCAGTGGTAACCCCGTGCAGGTTCAAGTCCTGTTACCCGCACCAAAAGCGTTCCATCCTTGGGTGGAGCGCTTTTTACTTATTTTTGCATGGCATTTGCCTATTGCCGTTATGTGTGGTAGAATAACAGAATAATGTCCCGCATTTTACTTGTAAGGAGAACACCATGGCGAACATTGTTGAAATCACCGACTTTTCTGCGCCGGAATTAGATATATACGCCCGCTTGACGGAAAACCAATTGCGCAACCGTGCTGAGCCGGAAAATGCGCTGTTCATTGCCGAAAGCCCCAAGGTCATCGACCGTGCGTTGGACGCCGGATATGAGCCGGTATCGTTGCTGATGGAGCGCAAGCATATAGATGGTCAGGCCAAAGATATTGTCGCACGCTGTGGTAATGTGCCGGTCTACACCTCCGATCTGGCGGTGCTGACCAAGCTGACCGGTTTTCCGCTGACACGAGGCGTCCTTTGCGCCATGCGCCGCCGCAAGCTGCCCACTGCGCTGGACATCTGCGCCAACGCTCAGCGTATTGTTATTTTGGAAAATGTTGTCAATCCCACGAATATCGGCGCCATCTTCCGCTCCGCCGCAGCCCTCGGCATGGATGCGCTGCTGTTAACTCCCGCCTGCTGCGATCCTCTGTATCGTCGGTCGGTGCGTGTCAGTATGGGTACGGTGTTCCAGATCCCCTGGGCTTATATCGGCAGCGAAGTTGCCGATTGGCCTCACCCCGGCGTAGAGCAGCTCCATGAAATGGGCTTCAAAACCGCCGCCATGGCGCTGAGCGATGACTCCGTCAGCATTGATGATCCCGTGCTGATGCAGGAGGAAAAGCTGGCCATCATTTTAGGCACCGAGGGCGACGGACTCACCGATGACACCATTGCGCATTGCGAT
Source organism: Vescimonas sp. (assembly GCA_045617685.1). Taxonomy (GTDB): domain Bacteria; phylum Bacillota; class Clostridia; order Oscillospirales; family Oscillospiraceae; genus Vescimonas. The sequence goes on along the minus strand of JAZLJB010000030.1, from coordinate 57,556 downwards.
TACACGGTACGCATCCCCATGTCCCACGGTGTGGACTCGCTGAATGTGGCGGCAGCCAGTGCCGTGGCATTCTGGCAATTGCAAAAACGATAAATTCTACAAGGAGTTTTCTATGAAACGCATTGCAAGTATTCAAGATATATCGTGTTTGGGACGCTGTTCCCTGACGGTGGCGCTGCCGGTGATCTCCGCCATGGGCGTGGAGTGTGCCATCGTTCCCACGGCGGTACTGAGTACCCACACCATGTTTCCCCACTTCACCTGCAAAGATCTCACCGATCAGATTTTGCCCATCGCCCATCATTGGAAAGAGCAGGAGCTGCATCTGGATGCCATTTATACCGGTTATCTGGCCTCAGCAGAGCAAATCGAGGATGTGTGCACTTTCTTTGATGAGATGCAAAGTGAGGACACCCTGATTTTTGTGGATCCTGCCATGGCAGATCACGGCAAACTGTATCCTGCGTTTGACGATGATTTTCCCAAAGCCATGGCAAAGGTGGTTTCCCGTGCCCATGTGGCTGTCCCCAACCTGACAGAGATCTGCCTGCTGACCGATACGCCTTACCGTGAGGATTTCACTGAGTCGGAGCTGTGGGACCTGTTGAAGCAAGTGGCGGCATTGGGTGCCGAAAAGGTCGTACTGACCGGCGCCTCCTTCTCCCCCGACCGATTGGGTGTGATGGCATACGACAGCAAAACCGGTGAGCGCTTCACCTATTACAACCACCGTGTTCCCGTCAGTTTTCACGGTACCGGCGATATCTTCGCCGCCACTACCGTGGGTGCTATGACACACGGTTATCCGTTGGAGGATGCGCTGAAGTTGGCGGTGGATTTCACTTTGGATTGCATCCGTGCTACCCAAGCTGATCCCAACGCCACATGGTACGGCGTGGAATTCGAAAAGGCCCTGCCGCTGCTGATAGAAAGAATGAAATAATCGATGAAAGACGGACTGCCGAAGGGCAGCCCGTCTTTTCATATTCTTTTGCAGCGCACCGTCAGGCGGCTCTGTCCGCCCCAGGTGCAGGTGAATAATGTCAGATCCCAATCGCCTGCCTGCAACGCATCCACCTGCTCAGGCCGCAAAAGCTCCAGCTCCTGCACCCGATAATCAAACACGTTCCCCTCCACATCGGTAAAAAGCACCGCATCTCCCATAGACAACTGGCCCAATTTTCCGAAATGGCTGTGGTAATTATGTGCGGCAATGATCATATCATCCGCATAGGCAGAGCCTGCATACCTTGCCGGCGCCATTTGCAGCGCCTCATAGCTCCACCAGTCGATCACCGGCAGGTAAAGCTCCAGCGAGGGGATCTCCAGCACGCCGATATAGTCCCAGTTTCCTATGTGCTTGGTGGGCATGGCCCGATTGGGGTCTATCAGTTTTTCATTGACTTCTATTCTGTCGGATAATGTCAGCAGGGCGCCGTCCGCCTGCTTTCCGGCAGTAGCATCTGACCATAGATTATACAACAGTAATCCCAGTGCCGCTGCCAGCAGCACTGCACCAATTACAAGTGCCGCCTTGCCCCGCTTACTTGCGCTCATTGCCTTTTCGCCGCACCACGCCGATAATCAGGCTCGCCAATCCGCCGCACGCCAAAACCGGCACTGGCCACCACAATTGTCCCGTTTGCGGGATATGGGGCGGCGTAGGCGGCTCCTCCGGCGGTGTATCGGGGGTGCCGGACTTAGGCTGTGCTGTCACATTGTAATTCCATGCGCCGTTGTCTGCGTCCCAATCCGGCAAGCACACGAAAAACGGCTGGCAGGTGTACACCGTGCCATTCACCTCCACATCGTGTCCGATGACCGCATAGAGTCCCACCGGTAATCCGAAAAACGAGCATTTCTGATCGTCAATTCTGTCGCTGCGTAGGGATTTGATCCCGTTACTTTTTATGTAGGCGTTCATATTTTCGGCCAGCGTTGCCCACTCTTGGGCACTGTCGCAGCCATTGATATCGCCTTTGTAATCGGCAAATTCTCCATATAGTGTAAATGTAGCACGTTCGTTGCAGGATGCTACACGGTATATGTCAAACCGTGCATCATCCCATTTGTATTGAATTTCCAGCGATGCCGTTCTGTCCAAATCAATCGCAGGTGCCGCCATCGCCTGCGCAGGATACAGCAGCAAAACCAGTAACAGCACCGAAACACATTTTTTCAGCTTATTCATGATCCGTCTCTCCATTCTTTCCAAATTTTTCTTTTCTGCCACGCAATAATACGCTCAGCAGTAGCATCAGCAGAATCGGTATTGCCAAAACCGGTGCCACAATTATCGGCTCAATTACAATTGCCTCCGATACCACACGCTCTGTGTCCACCGTTGCCACACGATGCCCTCGCACCAGCAGGCGATGGGTGTTGATGCCGTAGGGCGTGCAGGTCACCAGTGTGCAGTAATCTTTTCCCGGCTCAATCACCAGATCCTGCGTATCCTCCGGCTGAACGATGCGGATCTGATCCACCTCATAAGTCAGCACCTCATTCAGGATATGTAGTGTAAAGGTGTCGCCCTCTTGCAGCTGGTCTAAATCCGTAAACAACTTGGCACTGGGGAGTCCCCGATGCCCCGATAAAACGCAGTGGCTGCTTTTGCCGCCCACCGGCAGCGAAGTCCACTCCAAATGTCCCGCCGCCACCTGCAGTATCTCGTCCGCAGTGCCGTGGTAGATGGGCAGACTGACTCGCAGCTTTTCAATTTCCACATAGCCCATCATGCCGTTTTCGATGTTCAGCGTGGCATTGTATTCCCTGCGGTCCTCTTCACTGAGTTGGCACGCCCCGCCTTTTGTTGCCAGTTTTTGGTTATACTTTACCGCTTTTGTGTAAATTTCCTCGTATTTCTTTTCATTCAAATCGTCTACCTGTTCCTTGTATGCCGAAACAGCTTTCGTGGCGTGCAATGCGTTGTAGTAGTTCGCCACACTGGGATACAGCAGTAAGGACAATCCTGCCATGAAAACCAAAATCAGCAAGATTGTAGGTATTCTTTTTTTCACGACAGCTCTCTCCTTACCGTTGTACCGCAGGGGGAGGGTTTCCCCTCCCCTCATCGGTTCGTTTTTACTTCTCGTAGCTCACGCGTTTTTTCACAACCAGCAGCACGCCGGCAGCAGCCACCAGCAGTCCGCCTGCCACATAGAACATGGTGGTACCAATACCGCCGGTGCTGGGCAACTCCGTACCGGCATTGTTCTCAACTGTCAATTGGAACAGCTCCATCAGCTCATTGACATCCGTCAGCTTCAACTCAGTACCGTCTTGCAGCGTAGCCGTCCAGCTGCACTCCGCAGCCTTACCCTTGGTGTTCAGCTCATCCGCCGTAGGTGCTGTCCAAGCAACGGTAATGGTGAAATCATCGATCTTGTTGTAGCCCTCCGGCACCTTGGTTTCACTGACGGTGTAGGTTCCGGCAGCCAGACCCGGCAGGTTCACAATACCGTCATCCTTCACTGCCACGGTGGTGTTATATGCCTTGGTGGCCGTCTGGGGCTTCCAACCCTCGGAATAGGTGTAGTTGGGGGTCAACTCAGCGTACTTGTCAGCGTTGCTTCTGACCAAGGTGTAAATGGTCACCTGTCCGAAGTCATTTTCGTTTGCCGTACGGTAGGCGATATTGTCCACCGTGATAGCCACATCGTCACCCTCAGCTGCCACCACATAGCCGCCGATGAAACTGTCGCCGGTTTGGGCTTCCATGTAATCCTTCTCAATGGGTGCCTGGGTGGTATAGCTGCCGTCTTTCAGCTTGTAATAAGTACCGTTCTGCGCATCCCGGGTATACTCCTGCACCCACTTTAGCTCCGTGCTCTCCGTGGTGCCCGTGATGGTAAATTCCGCACCGTTCAGCGCCTCCTTGGTGGTGCCGTCGATCTTGACGAACTGCAAGCCGGTACCATAGGTAATGGTGTAGGACTTGGGCGTTCTGCCCTCCGGTGTATAGGTCTTATCGCTGGGGAAACCGCCATCCGGTGTGCCGTGGGGTTTCTCATTGGGGTTGTTGGTATACACCACATCTGCCTCATTGGGATTGCCGGTCAGCTTCAGCACAGCATCCCCATTCACCATAGCGCTGTAAGTGATCATGACATCTTCACCTGCTACCGCCTTGGCGTTCACCAAAGCCACCTGGAAGGTGTAGCCATCTGCACAATCCGGAGCGAAGCGCACGGTGTAATCTCTGCCCTCTTCAGCGGTCTGACCGCCGATGGTCACTGCAATGGAATCCTTATTGATGCTCAAACCCTGAGACAGCGTATCGCCCACGATGAAGTAGGCGTAATTCTGATAGCTGCTCATGGTTGCAGGCACAGATGTATCGATCTTGAACTGTGCGGTAGAGCCGACGGGGCACTCATTGGTCTTAGACCAGTCATAGCAGGATGCCGTGTGGGTGTGTTTGTCGTTCCCGCAGATCAGCTGGCTTTCATCAGCTACTTCCTTGTCAATGGTAAAGGTGGTCTTTTTGGAGTCGATGGTCACGGTGTCCTTACCGGCCGTATCCACGATGACCAAAGACTGGGTTTCCCCGTCTTTTGCCTTGGAGGTCTGGGCAATCAGCCAGTACCCCTCTCCCACATCATTTTTGCCGGTGGTGAGATTGGTGCGGTCGGCAGAGAGGTTTGCCGCAACAATGGCGGCATATACATCGTTGGCAAAAGTACGCATCCCGTCAGCGCTGAGGTCTGCAATATACTTCACGATTTCCGTTTCTGTTGTCTTGCCGGTAACCGCTTTCAGGACATCGGCATACTTTGCATTCAAGGTATAGGCAAACTTTGTGGAATCGTCTGCATTGTTGGTGGCATTCAAAATCATATACCCGGCATAAGTCGCATCGCTCATGCCCTTTGGCTCATGGATGGTCAATTCCGTTGCAAATGCGGTCACGCTCAAGGAAAGCATCATCACAAGAGCCAGAAAAATGGAACCAATTTTCTTCATTTCATTTCTCCCTTCAAAGGTCAAGTATTTGGTTTACTGTAAGGCGCACGCCATTCCCTGCATTTGGCATCTGTCCGCTGTCAGGGGGATATTGTTATCTATCCCCCCTTTCCCGTTTAAGCCTCACGCTGTATACATACACCAGTGGTGCTGCCACAAGCAGCAAGCCGCCAAATGTATACCAATAGATTCCGTTTCCACCGGTCTGCGGAAGTTCATAGTGGCTGTCATTCTTGACGATCAGCGTATGGTAACCCTCCACCGCCAGATAGGAGTCATGATCCGCCACATTCACAATGCGTCCGTCTGCGTCAATGGTAAAGGCCTTCACCATCGGCATGGGCACATATCCCCGTGGCGCACGGGTCTCTTTGAGATAATAGGTTGCGCTCACCGGCAGATCGGAAATGGTGACCATGCCTTCATTTTCGGTGGTGTAGATGCCAAACCTCTGCGTCAGCTTTGCATCGGTATAGAGGGTAAACTCCGCCGGATCGTTGGTGATGGGTCGGTCGGATACCATATCCACCTTTTGAATATCAATGGTGGTGGTTTTCGGCTTTTCCTTCTGGAATGTCAACTTACCGTTGTTGCCCAGTTTCACCGTGATAACCGTGTTGCCGCCGATAGGTCTTTCCACGGAGTTCCACACCGTGTCGGCTGTATGGGTGGTGTTCTCGGCTTTATTCAGATGGCCGTCCCGATACTGTTTGGTGCGCTGTGTGCCATCGGCATAGGACACATTGTTGTAATACGGGTTATCCTGGTGGGGCTGCTGCACGGAACTGGCGGCTGTGTTGCCCCACTTGTTGGTGTAATATACCAGCGTATCGCCCACATCCAAGGCGGCGACCTGCTTTTTGGCGCTGTCCGTCAACCCCACCTGATAGATCAGGCGTACCGGCAGCTGCTCATAGTACCAATCCGCCGAAAGCTCCGGTGTGTAGGTGGGTATTGCCGATTCGGGAATGGACAAGGAAACCGTCTGCGCTCCGTTCTTCGTGGTCACAACCACCTCAATCTTGCTCAGATCCGTGATGCGCTGCGCACCGCCGGCGCCACTGCCGTCCGTTGTGGAAGACTGTGCCTGACATGCATAGATAACGCTGTCATCCGTTTCTGCCTTTTTCGTCAGCTCATAGTTCACGCCGTTATAGCGCAAAACCGGTACACCTTTTATCTCCATGCCTGCCCCAATCTCATCGTTGATCTCGACCGCACTTCCGCTGCGGAGCATATAGCCGTAATCCTTGCTGTGCAGGCTTTCGGTAATGATGCGGTTGAAGATTCCCTCCAACTTGCTGGTGTCCAGATTGCCGAAATAGGCACCATCGGCATAGCTGTAAGTGCTGTACGGATTGGGAAGCACCGGCACATTTCTGTTGGTTCTGCCAAGCTGCGCATAATCTGCGGTAGACCCCACGGTGATATAGGTATCTTCCCGTTCATTATTCAACAGTTGATTGAGCATCTGACAGGAGATCGGCCATGTAATGCTTGCAACATATCTTCTGTCGTCGTTGGGATTGGTGGTTCGTGCGCCCTCAGACATCAGGTCTGCTATATTGGCCGCCGTGGGATTGAGCACAGCACGCTTGTAGCAGTCACCCGTCGAGGAGGCGCCCGACATATCCTCATATTTCGTTTCATAGATACCCATGCCGATGGTGTAAAACGCCGCCGGATTGCTGTAGTGGATCCCCACCATGCGCTTGTAGTAATTGGCAGACAGAATGGTGTAGTAACCCTGCACGCCTTTATTATTGGTGGTACTGGGATATGCGCCGTCACCATAGTGTGGGCCGCTTAGTACATCCATATAGTTACTGGTACAGTGGGTAGGATCGCCGTCTGACAGCAAGATGATCACCGGCTGTCGCTGCACGGTCACCGTCTTTTCATAATCCGTCCCCTTACCGATGGTGGTGGTATAGGTGGTATCCTCGTTTTCCTCCAGCATCTTTGCCGCAAGCGCCAGTCCATACTGCGTGTAGGTGCCGTGTCCTTGTGTAAAGTTACCACTCTCGCCACTGGTCTGTTCGACAGTTCCGACCTTCACACCTTGCAGATTATACGCCGTGCGGATCTTGCTGCTGTTGTAATTGAGATATTGACCACGATAGCCTGCCGTGTAGTGATCCAAATCCAGCAGCGTACTGCCGCCGGATGAGTAAAGCACCACGCCGGCACGGTTTTCCGGGTTGTTGCCCATAATCTGCGTCATAGCGGAGTTCACCGCATCCACCACCGCTTCCCGTCGGCTCACATCACCGGCACTGTTTTTCATACTGCCGGAAGCATCCAACACGAACACAACATCCACGGGAACTTTTACCTTATCCGTATCACGCAGCCGATAGTCCTGCGCCAGCGCAGACAGCGTCACGCCGAACACATCGTCATCGTATTGGCGGAACGCACCATAGTCATCGCCGCCATACACAACGGATTTATCCGTCAGGAGCCTGCCGTCATTGTCGGCAGGATTTTGCCCGTTCTTCTTGGTGCTGATCAACTGTGTTTCAATGTTTGAAGTGGCTGGGTCGGAAGCGTAGGACATCTTTAGCCGCTCCTGACCGCCGTAGTCCTCCACCACGCCGCTTTTCGGCTTCGACGGCTCAATATACGGCTGGTATGTGGGCTGGGCTTTGCTGTCAGGTGAACTTTCTTCACCCCCACCGGAAACCACCACATCATCTGGAATATCAAGTGTGGTGTTGACCACTTTCAAAATAAGCATGTTGCCGCCATAGTCATTGTTGTTGTAGCTACGGCTGAATGTACTGCCATCGTTCCAAAGATAGTAGCCGTTGCTGCTCAGCTTCCAACTACCACTTGCAGATGAATAGGACAGCGTGTTCGTTGCAGCGGAGTTGCTATTCAAAATCGTATCGCTATCCAAGCGGAGATAGAATTTCGTATTGCCCTGACTTTGCAATTGGACTCTGCTGTTATTCACGGAGGTGAACTTCCATTGCATGGCATTTGCCACCGTTCCGTTCACCGTGTAGTAGTCGGCGTTACCTTTCACCGGTACCAAAGATATAGCCCGATAATTGGTACTGTTACCTCGCAGTGCGCAGTTGCCATTCACCGAAACCAGCAGGTAAGTGTCCTTGGTGTTGATTTCACTCAATTGGCTGACTCGCTGATAATAGGTATCTGTGCGTGTGGCGCCCAGCGAGGCACTCACTTTCATGGCATGTGGCTTTACCTGTTCGGGATTTTCCGGCAGTGTGCCGTAACCCAGAATGGTGGCATCGTCCACATCGTATGTGCGATAGCACACGCTGTTATCGATGTTGCCCTCAATGGTCTTGATCTGCGTCTTTCCGCTGTCTGCTGCGTTGGAGATCTCGCACACAATGCCCACATGATCGGCACTGTCTGCCTCTTTTTCCGTTCCCCAACTGAAAAAGATTAGATCGCCGACCTGCGGCAGCTCATCGCCCGCCGGACGATATAAGGCCTGATCCTTCAGAGCCGCCGCCCACGTGCCGCAATTTCCATCCAAGGGAAAATCCTTTACACCGGCATAGTCGATACAGAATGAGGCAAACATGGCGCACCAGTCTCCGTAGGGTATACCGTACCAGTCACCATATCTGGTATATCCCTTCGTCTCCCCGTCCTTTGCCACCTGAAAATTCTTGGTGCTCTCCGTATAGCCGATTTGCGTTTCAGCAATGGCGATCACATCCTGCGCCCAATCACCGCTGCACTGCGCATCGGCAAAGGTAGCCTCCCACTGTGCCGATGTTTCCACATCCGCCTTGGGATTGCTCTTGCAAATCAGCTCATGCTCATGCTCGCTCATGGTGCAGTGCAGCGTGCCATCCTTGAAATAGCAATTCTTGTTGTGCTTGTGGGCCACATGCCCGCAATAGTATCCGGCGTCACTGCTGGGCGGTGCATCGTAGCAGGCGTCCGTATGGGTGTGCTCCGGCAAAGTGCATACCAACTGACGCTCCGTCACAGCAGGCTTGCTCTCATAGCACCCATCGCCATGGACATGCTCTTCCTTGTCGCAAACAAGAACTCGCTCCGTTTGGGTGCAATCCGCCGTGTGCTGATGGGTGGCATCCTCCTCCAAACCGCAGGTGTATGTAGTCACCTCTTTGTAGCACGCATCACCGTGAGTGTGCTCCGATGTCGTGCATACCAACTTGCGCTGTGCCGGTGTAACTTCCACTTCGGCGTAGCATTTTTCCGTGTGTGAATGCTCTTTTTCCTCACATAGTAAACTGCGCTCCCAGGTAGTTGCCGGCAAAATCAGCTCATACACGGTGGCAAATACCACCACCGCAGCCATTGCGATGATTGCCTTACGCCACCACCTTTTTCTTCGGTATCCGTTGTTGGTTTTCTCCATGAGAGTCCCCCTCCCTCATTTCATTTAATTTGCGAAATTGATTGCAGTGGCCAGATGCGGAGAACTATTTTGCCCACCACATTTTCTTCATTCACGCAGCCCACACTCTTGCTGCGGCTGTCGATTGATGTGGTGCGGTGGTCGCCCATTACAAAAATGGAGTTCTCCGGCACCTGATAGGGTAAAGTAATATCGCATTCGCCCAACGCCTTTTCCGTGATGTACGGCTCCTCTAACGGTTTGTTATCCACATAAACATTGCCGCTATCATCAATGTTCACCCATTCGCCGGCGGTAGCGATACATCGCTTGACCAATAGTTTTGTGCCGTAATATACGCCCACCACATCACCGTGGTCAAAGTGCGTGCCCTTCACAGCCACCACTACTTGCCCCTGACTTAGCGTAGGTGTCATGGATGAGCCGTAAATTCGCAGCACCGGCATCCATAGCACCGCCGTCAACACAGCAACCGCCGCCACGACCACCAGTGCGTATACAGTGCTGCGCAGCACCTTCTTATATGTTTTTTTTAGTCGTTCTCGGTGCAGTTCATTTTCCAACTGCCCCAGCTCGATCTTTTCCATCGCCTCCACTTCATGTTTCATAAGTAATCTCCGTTATCATCTGTTCCAGTCCTTCGTGTTCGTCATAGAATGTCTGCAATTTTTGCGAAATGCTTTTCCAGTAGTTCTCTGCCGCCTGACGCTCATGTTGGCAGTATGCTTTTGTTTGCTCCAATAGCTGCGCACATTCCGCCTCGCAGTCAGCCTTCATCTTTTCGCAAATACTCTGCTGCCGCTCACGCAATCCTTTCACATTGTCCAAGTATTGCGCCGCTGCGGCCTCAGCCGCAGAAAACACGCCGTTTAATTGCAAAGACGCCTCTGCGATGGAGCCTGCCTCTTCCATTGTGATTCGGCGGCTTTCCAGTTTTTCATTTGCCTCTTGTAACTGTGCGCGCAGCTGCCGGATTTCCTTTTCCTGCCCGATCAGCAGTTCCAATAAATCCGCCCTGCTGAGCCTTTTCAGTTCCTTATTTGTCATCCCGCCTATCCTTTCTCCTGCCGCAAATCTTCGGCCCATAGTCTTATGTATATGCTGACTCATGCGCAGATTACACTGGTTTTTCCCGTGACAGCATACCGTTATCCCACAGATATACCGTCCAAGCAGCAATATAACAAAAAAAAGGAACAAACTCCGTCGAAAAAAGTCTGTTCCCTTTCGTTTTTTTGTATGCGTTTCTCTTCGTTGTATTGTGTGGCTCGAAGTCCACCTCTGCGCAGAAACATAAAAAAGGAGCCGTTTTCTAAAAACGACTCCTTGTCTTTTTAATAGTGTTTGATCAATCCGCTGAGTAGGAATGTGGGCAATGTCCACAGCAGCATGAAGACCACCATTCGCAGGGATGACAGCGCCTCAAAATTACCCACATTGGTCAGGTAATACGATAGCAACAGTCCGCATACTGCACCAATATAAGTGATCCATGTAGATAGTCGCACAGCCTTTGTCATGCGGCGGCTGCCGATCACTGTTTCTGCAAAGGGCATCAATCCCTCGCGGTAAATCACAGCATTGGGATTTTTGGCCAATTCGTCGGATAGTTCCGACAGTGCCAGTCTTGTGGAGATATCCGGATATATAGGCTTTGCATTCAGATTGAATTTCCGTTTCAGTAGCGGTGGCGTGATGATACTGCTGCGCACTGCCAGCACCGGTGTGATGCGGCTGCGCCGCATGGCACGCAACGCCCATTCCACATTGCGTGATGGCTGATATTTTATGGCAAACACGGCAATCAGCGTGCCATCCACCGCCAGAAACATACCGGTTTTCAGCTTCAAATCATGGGGCAGGGCCACATGGTTCTTGCGCATGAAGTAAGCACTGCCCATTGTCACCGTTTCGCCACGGATCGTTCCGCCCACGCCGCCTTCTTCGTAGTAGTGAAGGTCGCTCAGCTCTAGATGGCATCCGCCCTCCGCCGCCAAAAGCTGCTCGAACAGCGGATTGAGTTGGCTCTTTGCTGCCTGGGTCACCGTGGCTGCATAGGAAACCACCTTGCCTATCTCCTCGCCATAAACCTTCAAGCCGTTAATGCCAATCGTTCCCGGTGGAAACAAATCGCTATCTGTCAAAACCATACGCTTGGAGACGCTCACAGCCCGTGCACCATAATATCCGGCCACAGCGCTGCCGCTCTTGCTAAGTCGGCGGTTCAGATATGCCAGCGGCAGCGTTCCCGTCAAGGGCAACGCCAGCGGCAAACTGGCACACAGCATTGCCGACCATACCCACAGGAAATGCTCCATATCCTTGTTGCTCAGGCAAACCACGCAGCTCAGGATCGTGGCAGCCGCCAACAAAAACGGTACCAAAATCACTTGCCATCTCTGCGCCGGATTGGCCTTCATGGTGGTGCGGTAAAATCCGTCCAGCTGACCGTTCTGCTTGCAGGCACCTGCCCGTGTCACAGCCACAGCATACGGCGGCTCACCGCCGATATCCACCAGCCGGAATGCCTTTGCATTGGCATCTGCTGACAGCACCTGTCCGTAAACGCACAGCCACAGCAATACGCCTGCCGGTGCGCACAGCGGCAGTTGATCACATGCTCCGCCTACGGCTCCGTAAATGCAGCCGCCAATCGCCACCGCAGCCGCCAAAATGGCTGCGCCGACACAGTTCATCCGCCGCATTTTTAACTGCTCTATGGTCTCCGCCCAAATCTCGGATACGAAAGCAAGTTCTACAATCAGCAAGCCGCCGCATACACCGCAGCGCAATAATGCATTGTTAAACCACAGCTCCGGCAGCAGCTTCAGCTCGTGTAAAAAGGCGCAAAGCACCAGTAATCCCATGGGTACGCAGCCTAAGAGCATCTGTCGGTAAGTCTTTTTGCACTTCCGCTTTGCCTCCCGTGCCGCATCTTCTAAGTCCATTTCCGGTTCTTCCGGTTCTGGGTCAACCTCAGGCTTTTCCCACAGATCTTCCCGTTTTTTCTGCGCCTTATGGGCATGCAGCCGTTGGATCATTTCGCCCAATCGGACGGATAACGGGATACGCTCGTCAATGATCCCATCGTCCTCTTCCAAAATGGACTCCACGGTTTCGGAAAGCACCTGCTCCAGCGGCACGAATTCCGGAGCACCCTCCGGCTCCTCCGGCACAAATTCCGGCCGTTCTGCCGTTTCTTCGGCAACCTTTTCCTCGCACTTTTCCGGCTCCGGCTCTGTTACAACGCGCAGCTGTGTCTTTTTCCGCGGAGCAAAGGATTTGGTATCCTCTTTTTCCTCCGATACGACCACATCATCCGGCATCGAAGCTATTGCATCCGCCACCACACGCTTGAGATCCCCGGTGTCACCCGCCGATGCAGTTACCTCAGACACCTCCGGCTTCTCCGGTGTCAGATCTTCCACCTCTGCCGTTTCCGCAGCAGTGTCCAACACCTCGGCCGCCGATGGCGTGTCCTCCCGTGCAGCACCCTTTGAGCCGAATTCCTCTAAGATATCTTCCAGGGAGAATTCACCCTCATTATTCTGTTTTGATTCTCTCAAATCACTCATAACGCAACACTCATGCATCGCTGCGCTGACGCACAGCCTCATACAGCAAAATTGCTGCTGCGGCAGATGCATTCAACGAAGAAATCTTTCCTTTCATGGGTATACTAACCAAGAAATCACAATTCTCACTTACCAGGCGGCTCATACCATCGCCCTCGCTGCCGATGACGATGGCTGCCGGGCCTTTCAAATCTGCATTATATAAGGTAGTTGTTCCCTCTGCTGCTGTGCCGAATACCCAAACGCCCTGCTTTTTCAGATCCTTGATCAGCGACGGGATATTGGCCACACGAGCCACCGGCATATAGCTTACTGCACCGGCACTGGTCTTTGCCACAATAGCGGTCAGCCCGGCGCTGCGCCGCTTGGGAATGACCACGCCGTGTGCGCCGGCACATTCCGCCGTACGCAAGATGGCGCCCAAATTATGTGGATCGGAAATCTCATCGCAAATCACCAGCAAGGGCTGCTCACCCTTAGCAGCGGCGCTCTCCAAAATGGATTCCACCGTCACATATTCCCGCATTGCCGCCAAAGCGATCACGCCCTGATGGGCATGGGTGCGTGACATATTATCCAGCTTGCGCCGATCCGCATCCACCACCACAATGCCGGCTGCACGGGCTTTTGATGCAATGTGGCCCAAGGTTTTGTCCGTTTCGCCCTTGGCAAGGTAGATCTTATCAATAGCCGTACCAGCACGCAGGGCCTCGATCACCGCATTGCGACCTTCAATAATGCCATCGGCATCGGCAGACGGCATGATCTTTTTCTTTTCGCTGTCTCTCATATAGTGTAAAACCTCACTTGGTATATTTTCATAAGTATATCATACCATATTCTTTCGCTAAGATAAAGCATCATTCATAGAAATTTTACAGAAAATCCTCACTTTATCGACTTGTGAGTTACACTTTATTATGGTATACTTCCAATAATAAGCAATAAGCATGGTGGAGGAGTATATGGATTCTAACAACAAAAACAATCGTAACGGAAAAAATAACAAAAACAGTCGTCTGCGTGGCTTGATTACAGTCATCGTATGGTGTGTCGTGCTGGCCATTGGCTTCAATTATTTCAAAAGCTATTCCAGTGATCTGTCGAAGAAATCCTCCAGCCACGAAATCAAGTACAGCGAGTTTGTGCAGTTGGTGGAAAAAGATCAGGTATCCGAGGTTCTGTTCAAGGAATCCACCATCTATGCCACCCCCGTGGACGGTTATGTTTACACCGATGACAAGGACAATAAAACCACCCAGTCCGAGGACACGCCCATCACGCTCTATACCGCTGAGCTGAACGACGAAAGTCTGCTACCTCTGCTGGAAAAGCACGATGTAGCCTATACCGGCTACTATCAGGCAGAAATGTCCATGCTGTTGGTATTCATGATCAACTATATCCTTCCGGTCATCATTATGGTGGGCATTCTGATGCTGGGTATGCGCCTTTTGAGTAAGAAGGGCGGCGGCTTCGGCGGCATCGGCAGCGTGGGCAAATCCAATGCCAAGGTGTATATGGAAAAGTCCACTGGTGTCACCTTCAAGGATGTCGCCGGGCAGGACGAGGCCAAGGAATCTTTGGAAGAGATCATCGACTTTTTGCATAATCCCCAGAAGTATACTGCCATCGGTGCCAAGCTCCCCAAGGGCGCATTGTTGGTTGGCTCTCCCGGTACCGGTAAGACTTTGCTGGCCAAGGCAGTGGCAGGCGAGGCTAATGTTCCGTTTTTCTCCATTTCCGGCTCCGACTTTGTGGAAATGTTTGTGGGCGTGGGTGCCAGCCGTGTGCGTGACCTGTTCAAGGAAGCCTCCAAGGTTGCCCCGTGCATCATCTTTATCGACGAAATCGATACCATCGGCAAGAGCCGTGACGGTGGTCGCTTTGGCGGCAACGACGAGCGCGAACAGACTCTGAACCAGTTGCTGGCCGAGTTGGATGGCTTTGACCCCAGCAAGGGCGTCATCGTTCTGGGCGCCACCAACCGCCCCGAAGTATTGGATAAAGCACTGCTGCGTCCCGGCCGTTTTGATCGCCGCATCACGGTGGATCGTCCCAATATGGCCGGTCGATTGGCAACATTGCAAGTCCACACTCGCAACATTCATCTGTCCGAGGATGTGGATCTGGAAAAGATCGCTCAGGCTACCGCCGGCTGCGTGGGCGCCGATCTGGCCAACTTGGTCAACGAGGCTGCCCTGCGTGCTGTCCGCAAGGGCCGCAAGGCTGTGAACCAGAATGATCTGCTGGTATCCTTTGAGTTGGTCATCGCAGGCAGCGAAAAGAAAGGCACCGTCATCACCGAGGAAGAAAAGCGCATCATCGCATACCACGAGGTGGGTCACGCTTTGGTGGCAGCCAAGCAGAAAAACGCCCAGCCCGTTTCCAAAATCACCATCGTGCCGCACACCCAAGGCGCATTGGGTTATACACTCCATCTGCCGGAAGAGGAAAAATTCCTCATGTCCAGGGACGATATTCTGGCCGAGATCCGCACCCTGTTGGCCGGCCGCAGCAGCGAGGAAATCGTGTGTCATACCATGACCTCCGGCGCCGCCAACGATATCGAGCGTGCCACGGAGATGGCTCGCAATCTGGTGGCTCGGTTCGGTATGTGCGATGCTTTCGATATGATGGCGCTGGGTACCATTCAAAGCCAGTATCTGGATGGCGGCTACTCCATGACCTGTGCTCAGGAAACCTATGCCGCAGCCGATCGTGAAACCATCAAAATTATTCGCCAGTGCCATCAGGAGGCCAAGGCGATCTTGGAGGAAAACCGTGATCTGCTGGATCAGATCGCCGCATATCTGTTGAAGAAGGAAACCATTACCGGTCAGGAGATGATGGCGATCATTGAAGGCCGTGATCCCGAAACGGTGGATAATTACGGTGCTACCAAGGAAAGCGAGCTCCCCACTTTCCGTCCCAGTACCCCCAACACCATTGAGGCGCCGGCCAAGCATATCAACATCGTATCCGAGCCCATTCCCATGCCCGATTTTGACGATACAGAGAATGCAGAAGAGCCCTCCGCCCCCTCCGAAGATACCGAAGAATAAGATTTGAAAAGACCGCTGAAATTTTCAGCGGTCTTTTTTCCATGCTGTCCAACGAAAAAACGGCCGCAAGCCATCGCTTGCAGCCGTTTTTTACTCATTCAACCAATCAGGATATACTTGCCGGATATAATCCGCCATATTTTCTTTTTTCTCGCCAATGGCCACCGCCAACTCACTGTAAAGCTGCTCCTCAGCACGTTTGAGATATCGCTCATCCATTTGGCTGACCTTTTTCCCGTGTTCCAGTGCCCACGCACGCTTATGGCAAATGGCCTTGATCATGCGTGCCATGCGCAGGCAATCATAACTCGTCACCACACTGTGATAGAACTCCTTTGCCGCACGCATACCGGGTTGGGGCGCCTTTTCCGGTTCCATAGTCTGCAATTGTGCAATAAGTGCCAGTGCTTCATCCTTAGCCATCACCGGTCGCATAAGGACTTTCGTGTCCACCGGAGTCAGTGCCTGCCCACTGCGCCCCATCGGCGTCAGATAATAGTATAACCGGTCTTTATCCGCTCCTGGGATCGTCGACGGCCCGATGTTTTCTATCCGACAAACGCCCTCTCCACCATATACTACTAATTCTCCTACCGTGAACATACTATCACCTCTTGTTTAGAAACGGCACTCCTCATCAAAATACCTTTTTATTACCTTGATTATACCATATTTTTTGCTTGTATGTAAGCACTTTTTTGCATGTTTTTCTTTTCTGCATACCACAAATTCACCATGTAAGGGTCTTCGCAACGAAAAAAAGTGAGCTGCTGTTGCAGCTCACTTTTTTGTTATCTGTATGTGTTCAATTACACAACCACGAAGAACTTCACCAAGAACAGTACAGCGATGATGTAGGTCAGGACGGAAACTTCCTTACCCTTACCGGAGAACAGCTTGATGACAGCGTGAGAAATCATAGCCAGGCCGATGCCGTGACCGATAGAACCGGAGATAGGCATAGCCAGCAGCATGACGAACACGGGCACACACTCGTCCAGATCGTTCATATCGATCTTCTGCAGGCCCTGCAGCATCAGGATGCCGACATAAATCAGGGCTGCGGAAGTAGCAGCAGCGGGGATGATGGCAGCGATAGGAGCGATGAACATGCAAGCCAGGAACAGGATACCGGCAGTCAAAGAAGTCAAACCGGTACGGCCGCCTGCGCCGATACCGGCGGAGGACTCAACGAAGGTGGTAACAGTGGAGGTACCGCAAACGGAACCTGCGATGGTACCGACAGCGTCGGAAGTCAGAGCTTCCTTGATGTTCTCCATGTTGCCGTTCTCATCGACCATGCCGCCGCGAGAAGCAGCGCCAACCAAGGTGCCGATGGTATCAAACATATCGATCATGCAGAAGGTGATGATCAGGGTGATAGCGGTGAACCAACCGATCTGGAACAGGCCGGCAAAGTCAAACTTGAACAGGGTGACCTCTGCCATGTCCTTGATGGGAGGCAGGAAGGAAGCGCCCTTCAGGCTTTCGAAAGGATTGACGTGCAGGAAGATAGCCTCACCAGCCCAATAAATGACGGAGGATATCAGCATACCAACCAAAACAGCAGCTTTCATACCCTTCTTAGCCAGCAGTACAATGATGAACAGACCGACGAACATGGTCACGACAGTCAAAATCATCGTGGAGTAGCTGGAACCCATCTGGTTCTTAATAATAGAGGGGGTCAAAGCGCCGAAGAAGTCACGCATTACGTAGAACGGGCCACCATCCTCAGAGTAGATGCCCACGTTGGAGCCCAAGCCGATGTTCATCAGCATCAGGCCGATTGCGGGACCGATACCCAGACGCACGCCCAAAGGAATAGCATCCACGATCTTCTCACGGATATTCAGCACGGACAGAATGATGAAAACAATACCTTCCACGAAGATGACGGACAGAGCAGCCTGGAAAGACTCAATGTAGGTCATACCGGTCAAAGCCACGATATTGCCGCAGACAACAGCGAAAAAGCTGTTCAGACCCATACCGGGAGCCATGACGAAGGGCTTGTTTGCCAGGAAAGCCATGCAGATGGTACCGATTGCAGAAGCAATACAGGTTGCCATGAACACAGCATTCCACAGCTGAGGAACAGGATCACCACTGCCCATGCCCCAGTTGGTCAGCAGATTCGGGTTCAATGCGATGATGTAAGCCATCGTCATGAACGTAGTGAGACCGGCCAGAACTTCCGTCTTGACGGAGGTGCCGTTCTCCTTGAGATGAAACAGTTTGTTCATTTCTCAACTCTCCTTTTCTTAATTTATGGAAACGACAGTTTTCCACCGTTTCCATTATTCGAACAGGATACATTATAACGCAACTTTTCAACTTGTGCAAACTTTTTGTCAGCCAAACAAAATTTTTGTCTGATTTTCACAAAATACTGTCACCCCTTTTTGCTATATTATGCATGGATTTGCCATTTCCCCCGCAAATTGACCGCCTATTGAAGAAAAATGCCCCGCTGCCAAAAACAGCAGAGCATTTTTATAAATAATCTTTTATCGCTTGTCGTTGGCAATCAGCAGCTTCAGTGCCTCCACGCCCACTTGTCTGGCGGATGCAGTATTCTCACTCATGTTATTATCCAATCCGGCAGCTTCTCGTTCCTGATTCCAAACCACATGGAAGCAAGAACCGCAGCGACAACCCAGTGCATTGGCCGCCACAAACAAAGCGGCGCTCTCCATTTCGCTGGCCTTGACGCCCAAGCGCTTCCATGCCTCCCACTTTGCCAGTAGCTCCTGACTGACAGGCATTCTTTTGGGGTCGTGCTGTCCGTAGAAAGAGTCCTTGCACTGCACCACACCCGTTTGATAGGGCATGCCCAAATTTTTCACTGCCTGCACCAGTGCTGTTGTCACCTCGAAATCGGGCACTGCGGGGTACTCGATGGGTGCATACTCCAAACTGGTGTGCTCATAGCGAATGGCGCCGGTAGCCACCACTACATCACCGCAATGCACATCCAAATCGATGCCGCCGCAAGTACCTACACGAATAAAGGTATCTGCGCCGATATTGTGCAGTTCCTCCATGGCAATCACCGCCGAGGGCCCGCCAATGCCGGTAGAGCAGACAGATACTTTCTCGCCCAGCAGATATCCCGTATAAACGGTAAACTCCCGATTTTGTGATACGAAATGCGGATCATCAAAGTATTGCGCAATGCTCTCGCAGCGTCCGGGATCGCCGGGCAGGATACAATAGCGTCCCACATCACCCGGCGCACAATGGATGTGAAATTGTTTTTCCAAAGCCTGCATAATCTTACTCCTTGTTATTTTAACAAAAAAATACATTTCATTGCCATTTATATACACATTATATCGTTCCTTACGCAAAAATGCAATGGGCAGAAATTACATGCCATGACGATGCAAAAAACGGTCATACTACCAAAAGGCATAGTGCCAAAAAATCGAAAGGAGTAACACACATGAAACGCAGACTCATTGCTTTTTTACTGGCAGCAATACTTGGCGCAGGTCTGACCGGTTGTGGTGCAAAAGATACCACACATAACGATAATGACGTGTTAGGTGATGAATATACCACGCCGGGCGATGTCATCGACGATGCCTTGGACGGCGAGGGCGACGATGCCAAGCAGAGCAAGAAATCCGACAACAAAGATGATACTCAGGGTGTGTTGGAGGGCGATGCCAGCGACACTACCAATCCTGCCAATGACGCCATGGGCACATCAGCCACCGGCGTTGTCAGCTACCAGCAGATGCTGCGCAATGGCTTCGTCCATGACCGTGACGGTATTTTAACCGACGGCGAGAACAGCCATTCCTGACCCACGGGGCGATAAATCGCCCCTTACATTGTTGTTTAATTTTCACAATTTACTCATCCCAGTTTTGGGTAAATTACCAGTAGCTTTTGCAGGGCAAAGTATCTATAATGGTATAAAGTTTATGGAAAAGGAGAAACGGCATGACGTTCGCTATGCAAACCATGAATTGTTGTATGGGCATGTGTATGTCCATGGTTTGTTGTGCTCATTTATGTCATGCGTTTTCTGTATAAGTCCATAGTCTTTCGTATTTGATAACGATTATCGATGATAAACAGCAGAGAGCGTTATACCGCTCCCTGCTGTTTTTTTGTATAGAAAGGAAACCTTAATTATGAACATCTATCATTCTATCGACCGTTTGGTGGGCCATACACCGCTACTGGATGCATCCCGCTATGTCGAAAATCACCGGTTAAACGCCACCATCCTGGTGAAACTGGAGTATTTGAATCCCGCCGGCTCTGCCAAGGATCGTGTTGCCCGTCAAATGATTCTATCCGCCGAAAAGCGTGGCGATTTGAAACCCGGTGCCACCATCATCGAGCCCACCTCCGGCAACACCGGCATCGGTTTGGCAGCCATTGGCATCTCCCGTGGTTACCGTGTCATTCTGACCATGCCTGAAACCATGAGCGTGGAGCGGCGCACCCTTTTGAAAGCCTACGGAGCCGAACTGGTACTGACCGAGGGCAGCCGTGGTATGGCCGGTGCTATTGAAAAAGCCGAGGAACTGGCAAAAGAAATTCCGGGCAGTTTTATTGCCGGTCAGTTTGAAAATCCCGATAACCCCTTAGCCCACTACACCTCCACTGCGCCGGAAATCTGGCACGATACCGATGGTAAGGTGGATATCTTTGTAGCCGGTGTCGGCACCGGCGGCACCATGAGTGGCGTGGGCCGTTACCTCAAGGAGCAAAACAGCAACATCCAGGTTGTCGCCGTGGAGCCCGCCTCTTCTCCGCTGTTGTCCGGAGGAAAAGCAGGCGCTCACGGTTTGCAGGGCATCGGTGCCAATTTTGTTCCCGCTAATTTTGATCGCAGTATCTGCGACGAGATCATTACCGTCCGTGACGCCGATGCCTATGCCGCCGGCCGTGAATTGGCCCGCAGCGAGGGTGTATTGTGCGGCATCACCTCAGGCGCCGCATTGTGGGCAGCTACGCAGCTTGCCCAGCGCCCCGAAAACAAGGGCAAAACCATTGTAGCGCTGCTCCCCGATACCGGTGACCGCTACCTCAGCACACCCATGTTCCGGGAGGATATGTAATGTTTCCATCTCATATCCGTACCGCCGCACAGGCAATGGCAAATAATATTAAAAATTCCCAAGTACCCATATACGGTCAGAGCATGCGCCTGCCCGACAGAAAGGCAATCATCCTGATTCTGAAAGATCTGCGTCGTTTGATGTTCCCCGCTTATTTTGGAGATGCCGCCCTGATGGGACTTGCTCCGGAGGATTATTCTGCGCTGTACATGGAGCGCATTGAAGAGTCGCTGCAACAGCAGGTTGCCCTGGCACTGCCACCTGAGAACACCCATCGTGCCGCCGGCATTGCCCGTGGCTTCATTGCCCGGCTTCCCGATGTGCAGTCTATGCTGCTCAAGGACTTGGATGCACTGTTTGAGGGCGACCCCGCTGCACAGAACAAAGAGGAGATCATCTTTGCCTACCCCGGTCTATTCGCCATCTTTGTCTACCGTGTGGCGCATGAGCTGTATTTGAGCAAAGTCCCTATCATTCCCCGTATCATGACTGAGTATGCCCATAGCCGCACGGGTATCGATATCCATCCCGGCGCCACCATTGGAGAATACTTTTTTATCGATCACGGCACCGGTATCGTGGTGGGTGAAACCACACAAATCGGCGACCATGTCAAGCTGTATCAGGGCGTAACACTGGGCGCATTGTCCCCCCGTGGTGGTCACGCCAGCTTGCCCGGCAAGCGTCATCCCACCGTAGAAAGCGGCGCAACCATTTATTCCGGTGCCTCCATTTTGGGCGGCGAAACCGTGATCGGTCAGGATGTGGTGGTGGGCGGCAATGCATTTTTGACCCGTTCCGTGTCCAACGGCACCCGTGTGGTGATCCGTGCGCCGGAAACCACCTTCAAAAATCCGGATAATCCCTTTATCTATACAATTTGAGAGTTGTATTTTGCATCTATTTCTGTTAAAATAGTGCCTAATCTGCCTATTTCAATTAAATAAGGAGGAGAAAAAACATGAATCAACAAAAACCTGAAGCAAAAGGCATTGCATTGTTACCGATTGCCGTATTTTTGGTGCTGTATTTGGGACTGGGCATCCTGTTCGAATACGTGCTGAAAATCGAGATGGGTTTCTATCAGATCCCCATTGTAGTAGCATTCTTGGTAGCACTCTTGGTGGCCTGCCTGCAAAATCACAGCGTCAAATTTGACGACAAGCTGCAGTTAATGGCCACCGGCGTTGGCGATAAGAATATCATGACCATGATCCTGATCTTCCTGGCCGCCGGCGTTTTCGTGGGTGTCACCGGCCGTTCCAGTGCCGAGGCCGCCGCTTATTTCCTGCTGAGCGTGGCACCGGCCAAGTTGGCTGTGGCTGTTCTGTTCGTTGTGGCTTGCTTCATTTCTGTGGCCATGGGCACTTCCGTGGGCACCATCACCCTGATCACCCCCATCGCCGCTGCTGTGGCTGCCAAATCCGGTTTTTCCATTCCCTTGTGCGTGGCAAGCGTTATGGGCGGCGCTATGTTTGGCGATAACCTGAGCTTTATTTCCGATACTACCATCGCCGCCTGCACCACCCAGGGCTGCGAGATGAAGGATAAGTTCCGTGCCAACTTCAAGATCGCTCTGCCTGCCGCTATCGCCGCTTTGGCTTTGATCTTGGTCATTTCTTTGAAGGCCGATGTGTCTGCTGTTCCCACCGGCGATCACAATTTGATCCTGCTGATCCCTTATGTGTTGGTTTTGATCGGCGGCATCATCGGATTGAATGTGTTTGTAGTCCTGCTGACCGGTATCTTGTCCGGTTCCGTCATTACTCTGGTCACTGGCCAGGTCACCGCCATCGAGCTGATGGGCAACATGGGCAGCGGCGTTTCCGGTATGTTTGAAACCATCTTGGTCACTATTCTGGTGGCTTCCCTGTGCGGTCTGATCCGTGCTTACGGCGGCTTTGAGGCTTTGCTGAATACCATTCGCCGTATCTTCAAGGGTAACCGCGGCGGCCAATTGGGCATCGGTCTGCTGGTTGGTTTGATGGATATCGCCACCGCTAATAACACCGTTGCCATTGTCATGGCCGCTCCCATCGCCAAGGAAGTAAGCCAGGAGTACGGCATCACCAACAAGAAGTCCGCCTCCCTGCTGGACACATTCTCCTGCGTGTTCCAGGGTGTGATTCCTTACGGTGCTCAGATGCTGGTAGCCATCTCTGCCTGCGCCACCTTAGGTTACAGCGTATCTGCTTTCCAGATCATCCCCCTGCTGTTCTATCCCTTCCTGCTGCTGATTTCCTCCTTGCTGTTCATCGTGTTTGACAAGAAGGACTAATCACCAATCAATATGCAAAAGCTGTTGCCGCAAGGCAACAGCTTTTGTTTTTATAACCGCTCCAGATCGTGCTTGTCCAGTTTCATTTTTTCATAGCGTTTGGGCAAGCCCGGAGCAATCAGCGGAAATACATTTTCCGTATTCGATGTGGGCTGAATGTTGTAAGTTCCATATTGGTTCACCAAATCGAAACTGCTTTGAGGAATACCGTGGAACTCATGCACATCCGGCGTCGCATCGTGAGGAAATCCTTTTTTCAAAGCAAACACCTCCGCCGTTAGTATGCCCGAAAATTGGTACTTTTTTCGCATCCCATAACATATAGTGTTATTGCAAAAGACCAATCTTGGGAGTGGTGAGCTATCAAAGGAAATATGGAAGAACGGGCCTGCGAAATGGCTCTTTACCTCATAGAAAACCGCACCACAGTGCGTGCCACGGCGAAAAAATTCGGCATCAGCAAATCAACGGTACATAAAGATTTAAGCGAGCGCCTGCCGCAATATAATCGGACGCTTTATCAGCAGGTAAAGGAAGTACTGGAGGAGAACAAGGCCCAGCGCCATATCCGTGGCGGAATGGCTACACGCCGCAAATATAAAGGTACATAAAAAAGAACTCGCTGCAGTTATTTTGCAGCGAGTTCTTTCCGTTATTCCTTATTTCTTTGGCAGTTGCCGCATGGAAAGTCCAATGCGATGCTTTTTCTCATCCACTTCCAGTACGACCACCTTCACGACATCGCCCACAGCAACGATTTCCGAGGGGTGCTTGATGAACTTATCGCATACCTGCGATATGTGTACCAAGCCGTCCTGATGGACACCGATATCCACGAATACGCCGAAATCCACCACATTGCGCACCGTGCCGCTGAGCACCATACCCGGTGTCAGGTCTTTGATATCCAGCACATCCGTGCGCAAAATGGGCGCCGGCAGATCATCACGCATATCCCGTCCCGGCTTTGAGAGCTCCTTCACCACATCCTGCAGCGTAGGCACGCCAATCCCCAACTTTGCCGCTACTTTTTCCTCACCCATTAGCTTTACCTTTTGGCTCAGCAGTGCAATGTCGCCGTTTTTCACATCGCTTAATGTGTAGGAGCACATCTCCAGCAGCGCTTTTGCCGCATCATAGCTTTCAGGATGCACGCCGGTGTTGTCCAGTACGGATTTGCTCTCCGGCACACGCAAGAAGCCGGCACATTGCTCAAAAGCCTTCGGTCCCAGCTTCGGCACCTTCAAAATCTGCTTACGGGTGGTGAAAATACCGTTCTCCTCACGGTAGGCAACGATATTTTTTGCCGTGGTGCTATTCAAGCCGGACACCCGTCCCAGCAAGCTGGCGCTGGCGGTGTTCACATCCACGCCAACGGCGTTGACGCAATCCTCCACCACGCCGGACAGGGTTTCATCCAAGCGCTTTTGCGGCATATCATGCTGATATTGTCCCACGCCGATGGCCTTGGGGTCAATCTTCACCAATTCCGCCAGCGGATCCTGCATACGCCGTGCAATGGACACAGCGCTGCGCAGATTTACATCAAATTCCGGAAATTCCTCCGCCGCCAGCTTGGATGCCGAATATACCGATGCGCCGGCCTCATTGACGATCATGTAGCTGACACCGGACAAACCATGCAGCATCTCCACCGCCATCGCCTCGGTCTCGCGGCTTGCCGTGCCGTTGCCGATGGCAAGGTGCTCCACATGGTGACGCTTTGCCATGGCGGTCAGCTTGGCAATCGCCTCCCGTTTCTGCCGTTCACCTTTGGTGGGATAGACCACCGTCGTATCCAGCACCTTACCCGTTCCGTCGATCACAGCCACCTTGCAGCCATGAAGGTAACCGGGATCCAGTCCCATGGTAACATGTCCCTTTACGGGCGGCTGTAACAATAGCGGTTTCAAATTCAGCGCAAAATTGTGAATGGCACCCTCGGCAGCATTCTCCGTCAGCAGTGTACGGATCTCACGCTCCAATGACGGGAACAGCAAGCGATCATAGCTGTCCTCCGCTGCCTCTCGCACAAATACAGTGCATTCGCCTTTTCCACTCAGGCAGTGATTCCACAGCAGTCCCAGCGCCCATTCACGGTCAATGACCACATTGGCCTTCAGCATTTTCTCCTTTTCACCACGGTTGATGGCCAGTATCTGATGCCCTGCCAGTTTTGCAATGGGCTGTGAAAATTCGTAATACAGGCGGTAAACGCTGTCGTCCTCAGTTGTCGCCACCGTTTGCAGTGTGCCCTTTTTCAAAATCAGCTCCCGCAGCTCCTTGCGGATGGCGGCATCGTCCGACAGCATTTCAGCGATAATATCGTTGGCACCCGCCAGAGCCTCCTCTGCCGTGACAACGCCCTTCTCTTCGTCGATATATGCTTGTGCCAAAGCTGCGGGCAGTTCCTTGCCTTGAGCAAAAATCGCCTGCGCCAAGCCCTCCAAGCCCTTTTCTTTGGCGATGGTGGCACGGGTACGGCGCTTCTGCTTGTAGGGGCGGTATAAATCCTCCACCTCTGCCAGTGTCTTGGCATTGTCGATGGAAACTGCCAGTTCCTCGGTCAGTTTCTCTTGATTTTGGATGGCATTTTTAACCTCCTCCTTGCGCTGTGCCAGATTGCGCAGATAGGTCAATCGGTCATTCAGCTCACGCAGTGCCGTATCGTCCATGCTGCCGTGCAGTTCTTTGCGGTAGCGGGCAATAAAAGGAATGGTGTTGCCCTCATCCAGCAGCGTCACAACATTTTCCACATATTGCAGCGGCTGATGTAATTCTTTTGCCAGTGTTTCAATCAGTGTCGTCATAAATTGCGTTTCCTTTCCGGGTAAAGGATAGGGCAGCCGAGGCTGCCCTATCCTGGTGATTCTTTACTTATGATACAGTTTTTTCACTTCATACTTCGGCTCGCAGCTGACATTGATTCCCAAGCGCTTATAGAGCTTGGCATCCTCCTCCGAGATGATCACGGAGAAGTGTGCATCGCAGCCGTTGAGGTTGCTCAAATGCTCCGGCACCAAAGCGGCCAGAGGATTGGTCAGGCCGGAGATGGACAGCGCCAGCAATACCTCGTCAGAGTGCAGACGGGGATTGCGATGGCCCATGTATTCCGTCTTCATGCGGCTGATGGGTTCGATAACGGAGGCGGGAATCAAATCCAGCTTATGATCGATGCCTGCCATGTGCTTCAGAGCATTTAGCAGCAACGCTGCGCTGGGGCCCAGCAAAGAGGAAGTCTTTCCGGTCACCACCGTGCCATCGGGCAGCTCCATAGCACCGGCCGGTGCGCCGGACTCCATTGCCTTATCCAAGCAAGCCTGCACAGCGGGGGAAATTTCCGCACTTACGTTTGCCTGCTGCATCACCAGCTCCAGTTTGGTAATCACGCTGTCATCGCAGTCGCCCTTGGCACGATCCACTAAGCCCGCATAATAGCGGCGCAGGATTTCCTTGCGGCTGGCCTCCTGACAAGCCTTGTCATCCACGATGCCGAAGCCTGCCATATTGACGCCCATGTCCGTGGGAGATTTGTAGGGCGAAGAGCCCTGAATCTTTTGGAACATAGCATTCAGCACGGGGAAAATCTCCACATCACGATTGTAGTTAACGGTGGTCTTTCCGTAAGCTTCCAAATGGAAGGGGTCGATCATATTCACATCATTCAGATCGGCGGTAGCGGCCTCGTAAGCCAGATTCACCGGATGCTTCAGCGGCAGATTCCAGATGGGGAAAGTCTCATACTTGGCGTAGCCTGCCTTGATACCCCGCTTGTTCTCATGATACAGCTGGCTCAGGCAGGTAGCCATCTTGCCGCTGCCGGGGCCGGGTGCCGTGACCACCACCACGCTGCGGCTGGTTTCGATGTAATCGTTCTTGCCCAGGCCCTCATCGCTGACAATATGTGCCACATCTGATGGATAACCGGCAATGGGATAGTGACGGTAGCACTTCACGCCCAGTGCCTGCAAACGCTTGATAAACGCATCTGCAGAGGGCTGACCGGCATAGCGGGTAATGACCACGCTGCCGACGAAGAATCCCATACCCTGGAAAATATCGATCAGACGCAGTACATCCTCGTCATAGCCGATACCCAGGTCACCACGGATCTTATTCTTCTCAATATCACTGGCACAAATGGCGATCAGGATCTCCACTTCATCTTTCATCGTAGCCAGCATGCGGATCTTGCTATCCGGCTGAAAACCCGGCAACACACGGGAAGCATGGTAGTCATCAAACAGCTTGCCGCCGAATTCCAGATACAGCTTGTCGCCAAAGCTGGCCCGGCGCTCACGAATGTGCTGTGCCTGCAGCTTGAGGTACTTGTCGTTATCAAAGCCGATTTTCATCACGGTGTCCTCCTTTTTCCTCGACTAAAAATACTTGGTTATTATACATCGAAAATTGTTTCATGAAAAGTGATTTTACCGACGTTTTTATACCAAATATTTGGGCATAATTTTGTATAAAGCACCCGTTGATTTTTGTCATACGGCGGTGTATACTGGAAAATACCCCCCTTTTGGAAAGGAGCATTTTATGCGTTTTGAAATCATGCAAAAAAAGTGCAATCAAACATCGGACGACTATCGTGTATTTTTTGAAACCAACGATATTTATGAGGCCAAGGATTTTGCCATGCGCTTAGCCTTTGACGAAACCAATAATGTCTATGTTTACGACACCAAATGCGGTGAGATTGTGCGTGATTTTGATAACCCCGTGTATCGTGACTGATTGCAAAACTGCCGGTTCTTACGAACCGGCAGTTTTTTATTTCATCATTTCTTCCAGCTTACCCGCCGGATGAGGCCGCAAGCGCATGGTATATGTTCCTTCCGCACAAACTGTACCGTTTTCATCCTCCACCCAGGCACGAATGACACCGATATTGCGTCCGCCTCGTATGGTTTCCGCCTTAGCAATCAGTTTCCCCGGCTTAGCCGCCGCCAAAAATCGGGTCTCGCAGTTGATGGTCAGGCAGCCGCTGCCACCGGTGGTGGATGCCGTTCCCGCCACATGATCCATCATGCTGCACAGCACGCCGCCATGCACCACGCCCATAGGATTGAGATGGCTCTCATTTGCGATCAGCTCTCCCTCTGCCGTGCCGACGCCCACCTTGGTAATGCGCAGGCCGATTTTAGCCACAAAGCCGGTGGGTTGATTGGCATAGGTGATCAGGTTGTGGAAATAGCGTTCTTGCTGCTGCGGTGTCATAGAGTATCCCCCAAATTTTTAGTCTTGGGCTTATTATACGCCGTTTTGCCGCAATTGCAAGTATGGCATCCAAAAGTGAAAATGAGCATGAAAAAAAGAAGGTCTGCAAGCAGACCTTCTTTTATAATTTTATATGTATCTTACATAAACTCGCGCATGCCATCGGTAGCGGTATCTGCCTCTGCACTGATGGTCACCGTAAACTTGATACCGTTGTTCTCGCTGAAGCGCTCCAACCACTTCAGGAAGTTTTCCACAGCGTGGAAATCGGTGTCGCCGGCAATCTTGCACAGGTTGTCGATGAACACGTTGGAAATATCGTAATTGCCTGCATACAGGCCGCTAATAAAGCCACGCAGACACTCAAAAGAATTCACACCATACTCGCTGGCGTTTGCCAGACGCACATTGTAGCTGATATCGTAAGTCATATCAGCGTTGGGCTCGATGCAAACCACGTTGCCGTTCTCAGCTTCCAAAGCCTTTTGGATCATTTCGATCAACTGCTTGGTCTTACCTGCACCGTTAGCACCCATAATTAATCTAACCATTAGAAATCACTCCTTTGTCGATAGTTGCGGAAGGAGATGGTTAAGCTCCTATACATAAGATACCACATTGTCAGAGATTTGGCAATGAGAAAAAACGCATATTTTTTTGTATAAAGCGCCAGTATTGACTCATCGCGCCATTTTTTCCAGCAATTCCTGCCGCCGTTCCTCGTAACCGGGCTTTTCCAGCAGCGCAAACATATTCTTCTTGTATGCCTCCACGCCGGGCTGATTGAAGGGATTGACCTCCAGTAAATATCCGCTGAGTCCGCAGGCATATTCAAAGAAGTAGATCAACTGACCCAGCGTATAGGGCATCATTTCTCCTGTGCGGATCACAATGTTCGGAACGCCGCCCTCCAGATGTGCCAGCATCGTGCCGTCCATCGCCTGCTGTTTCAGATCATCCATGGTCTTGCCGGCCAGAAAGTTCAATCCGTCGCCGTTCTCCTCGTCAAAAGGCACCACATTTTTCTCGCCGACCATGTTGAATCGCACCACGGTTTCAAATAAGTGCCGCTCACCCTGCTGAATGTATTGCCCCAGTGAATGTAAGTCGGCGGTAAATTCTACGCTGGCAGGAAACAGTCCCTTGCCCTCTTTGCCCTCCGACTCACCGTATAGCTGTTTCCACCATTCGGTCATAAAGCGGAAGTCAGGCTCAAAGCTGGCTAAGATCTCGATTTTTTTGCCTGCCCGATACAGTTGATACCGAGCCGCAGCATATTGCCATGCCGGATTGGTTGCCATATCAGCACAACCGCAAACGCTCATCATCTCTTCTGCGCCGGTCATCAGTTGTTTGATATCAACTCCGGCCACTGCAACCGGCAGCAATCCCACAGCGGACAGCACACTGTATCGGCCGCCCACATCGTCAGGCACCACAAAGGTTTCATATCCGGCCTCATCTGCCAGAGCCTTCAGTGCGCCTTTGTGCCGATCCGTGGTGGCATAAATGCGCTTGGCAGCGCTCTCTTTTCCGTATCGCTGTTCCAATAGTTGGCGGAAGAAGCGGAATGCTACCGCCGGCTCGGTGGTGGTACCGGATTTGGAAATCACATTGATGGAAAAGTCCTGCCCTTCCAGCAGTCCCATGATTTCCGTCAATTGGCTGTTGGATAGGCTGTTGCCCACGAAATAGATGTTGGGAGTGTTTTTCTTCTTTACATTGTAATAGGTCGAGCACAGACAATCCAAAATGCCCTTGGCACCCAGATAGGAGCCACCGATTCCGATGACCACCAATGCCTGCGAATCATTCTGTATTCGCTCAGCCGCTGCACAGATACGCTCAAATTCGTCACGGTCATATTCCCGGGGCAAACGAACCCATCCGGTAAACTCGCCGCCGGCACCGTCGCCACTTTGCAACTGGCGATGTGCATCCTGCAACTGTGATGCCATGGTGGTCTCATCGTATGGTGTCAAAAAAGCCTGAATACCGGTCAAATCTATCTGTAGCATGCTGATCCTCCCAAAAGTTTCATCTTATGCTACTATCTTACCGCCATTATCACAAAAACACAAGGAAAATCTATCGCCGAATTACGCTCTTATTCTGCTAAAAAGGCGATTTTCAGCAATCGTGTGCACAAGTCACCCCAGCTGAGTTTATCCACGGATTGCGCCGCTTGCAATGGCACTTTCATTGCTTTTTCATCACCTACCGATATCACCAACTCGCCCACCTTATCGCCTTTCTTCACTGGAGCCGGCAAAGAATCGCTGAGTTTTACCTTACGTTCGACGCTGCCCACCTTGCTTTTTTCCACCAGTAAGGTCTGCGACTCCTCCGGCAATGCCACTGCCACCGAATCGGTCACACCCAATGTAACCGGTATCTCGCCCAGCGCATCTTCAGGCGTTGCATCTACCAATGCGTAGGTTGAAAATCCGTAGTTCAGCAGCGTCTTGGCATCTTCATTGCGCTTGGCGGCGGTTTCACCTTTCATGATTACTGCAATCAGTTCCATGCCGTCTTTTTCTGCCGTGGCAGAAATGCAGTATCCGGCGTCTGTGGTAAAGCCGGTTTTCAGCCCCGTTGCACCATCATAAAAGCGAATCAGCTTGTTGGTATTGGAAAGGCCAAAGGTTCCGCCTCGTATGGTGTCCATCCAAATGGTGGTATAGCGCCGGATATCGGGATGCTTCAAAATCAGTTCCCGACTCATCAGCGCAATGTCATAGGCACTGGTCACATGTCCCTCTGCCGGCAATCCGGTAGGGTTGATAAAATGGGTGTCTTTCATGCCCAGCTCTTTGGCACGATTGTTCATTTTCTCCACGAACAGTTCCGTCACACCACCCACATATTCTGCCAGTGCCACAGCCGCATCATTGCCGGAAGATACGCACACGGATTTGATCAGGTCCTCCACCGAGATTTGTTCTCCCTCCGTCAAAAACACCTGACTGCCACCCATACTGGAGGCATAAGCGCTGACGGTCACCATATCGTCATAGTGGATAGTACCGTTGTCGATGGCCTCCATCGTCAGCAGCAGTGTCATGATCTTGGTCACGCTGGCAGGTGGCTGCACATGATGCTCATCCTTGGCGTAGAGAATTTCGCCCGTGGTTTTTTCCATCAATAAAGCGGACGGTGCCTGCAAATCCAGTTCCACGCCGTAAGCCGTGACGGGCAGCAGCAAAATAACCGCCAGTACCATGGCAAGCAGAGATTTTTTCATGGTAACTCCTCCTTTTTTCACACCTTATGCCGCCACCGAAAATTGCATACCCATTCGACAGAATTTCTCCCTTGCAAAACTGTCATCTCGCTGTTATAATAGGGACAATGCAGGATTCGTACATCGGTAGTACATCGGCTTCCCAAGCCGAGGAGGCGGGTTCGACTCCCGTATCCTGCTCCACAAAAAATGCCACCCCATCAGGGGTGGCATTTTTCTGTTCTTCAAATTTACCCGTTCAGCTTTGCATAGGCTTCACGCACAGCCTTGACCAACTGATCGGCGCAGGATGTGGGACGAGGTCCGCAGGTGTTGCCTTCCAGCTTTTCGGCAATTTGCTCCACCGTCATGCCGTCCACCAACTTAGCAATGGCCTTCAGGTTGCCGTTGCAGCCGCCGATGAAGCGAATATTGGTGATCACATCGCCATCAATATTAAACAGAATAGCGCTGGAGCAAGTCATCTGTGTTCTATATGTGTATTCCATACTGTTTTACCTCTCATTTCTTATTTTTAGACATTATACCCATCCTGAAACGCCCTGTCAAGTCGATCAAAAACGGGAAATTCCTGATTATTTTGTACTTTTTTCTTTACAGTATCCATTCTTTTGGCTATAATAGAAAGGCTAAGGAAATTTACAGATAAGGAGCGCAATAACCATGGCTGTTATTGAATATGATGAGTATAAACAAAAGCTGTTGGCACTGGAGCCGACTTTGGGTGAATTGGAAAAGGCACTGGGCATTCCTCAATGCCGTGTCGATCTGGCAGAACTGCAAACCGAAACCGAGCAGGAGGGTTTTTGGTCCGATTTGGAGCGTTCTCAGAAAATTGCCCAGAAGATCAAACGCTTGGAGAATAAGGTCACCAAGCATGACCGTTTGGTATCCGATTGGGAAGATTGCCTGACCTTGTGCGAAATGGCACAGGAGGAAGATGATGACTCTCTCATTCCCGATGTAGTCGAAGGTTACGAAACATTGGTGAAGGAAATGGAAGATCGTCGTCTGTCTGCCTTGCTCACCGGCGAATACGATGCCAATAACGCAATTCTGACCTTCCATGCCGGTGCCGGCGGCACCGAGGCACAGGATTGGACAGAAATGCTGTACCGGATGTACACCCGCTGGGCGGAGCGCCACGGCTATACCTATCAGTTGATGGATTATGAAGCAGGCGATGAGGCCGGCATCAAATCCGCCACTATTTTGATCGAGGGCGAAAACGCTTACGGCTATTTGAAGAGCGAAAACGGCGTTCACCGCTTGGTGCGTGTCAGTCCCTTTGATGCCAACGCTCGCCGCCAGACCAGTTTCTCTGCTTTGGAGGTCATGCCGGAATTGCCCGATGACAGCGATATCGAGATTCGTCCTGAGGACATTGAAATGCAGGCTTGCCGCTCCTCCGGCGCAGGCGGTCAGCACATCAACAAGACCTCCTCTGCCGTGCGTCTGACCCACTTGCCTACCGGTATCGTGGTGTTCTGCCAGACGGAGCGCAGCCAGTTCCAGAACCGTGATAACGCCATGAAGATGCTCCGTGCTAAGCTGGCAGAGCTGAAGCTGCAGCAGCACGCCGAAAAGATCAGCGATATCAAGGGTGTCCAGATGAAGATCGAGTGGGGCAGCCAGATCCGTTCCTATGTTTTCATGCCCTACACCTTGGCCAAGGATACCCGTACCGGCTACGAAATGGGCAACATCCAGAATGTCATGGATGGTGATATTGATGGTTTCATCAACGCCTACCTGACCGCAGCCGCCAACGGTGAGTTGAAAAAGTAAACCTATACCATAAAGTGGCCATTCTGTATAGAGGTGTCATTCCCATGATTAAAAAGCTATTGGATAAAACCTTCCTGAAGTTTATACTGGTAGGCTGTATCAACACATTGTTCGGCACTGCGATCATGTTCATCTTTTATGATTGCTTTCATTTGAGCTACTGGCTGTCATCTGCATCAAACTATGTTTTTGGCAGCATTTTAAGCTATTTCCTGAACAAATACTTTACCTTCCAATATAAAGAGCGAAATTGGCGTATCATCGGAAAATTTGTCATCAACATCTGCGTTTGCTATTTTGTAGCATACGGTGTTGCCAAACCCCTTGTACGTCATCTGTTGGACGGCTACACCGTCACCATTCAGGAGAATGTTGCTATGCTGGTCGGCATGGTACTGTTTACACTTCTCAATTACTTCGGTCAACGCTTTTTCGCATTCAAAGGCAACCAGCAAGAAGATTGACATCTCCTTTTTCTGTGTATCATCAAAAAACAACGGCGACTCCCCACGGAGTCGCCGTTGTTCTTTTTTTCAAAATAGTGGTGTACTCGCACAGTTTCTTTCAGGTTATCTGTTGCCATACATCTTTTCATAGTATGTCTGATACTCACCCGAAATGATTGTCTCCCACCATTCCCGGTTATTGAGATACCAATCAATCGTCTTGACGATACCATCGGAGAACTTTGTTTCAGGCAGCCAACCCAATTCCTCATGGATCTTCGTGGGGTCAATCGCGTAACGCAGATCATGACCCTTGCGGTCGGTTACATAGGTAATGAGGCTTTCGGGCTTTCCCAGCGCATGGCAGATGAGCTTTACGATGTCGATATTGCGCATCTCGTTGTGACCGCCGATATTGTATACCTCGCCTATCCGTCCGTTGTTCACCACAAGATCAATCGCCTTGCAATGATCCTCAACATACAGCCAGTCTCTCACATTAAGTCCCTGTCCATAAACGGGCAAGGGTTTATCCGCAAGGGCGTTGGCGATCATCAAGGGGATGAGTTTCTCTGGAAATTGATATGGTCCGTAGTTATTGGAGCAGCGACTGATCGTCACAGGCAGGTTGTAAGTACGCAAATATGCCATTGTCAGCAGGTCTGCAGATGCCTTGGAGCTGCTGTAAGGAGAACTGGTGTGGATTGGTGTTTCCTCTGTGAAGAACAAGTC
The DNA here is from genome assembly GCA_045617685.1 of Vescimonas sp. Lineage (GTDB taxonomy): Bacteria > Bacillota > Clostridia > Oscillospirales > Oscillospiraceae > Vescimonas. The sequence continues at coordinate 22,781 of JAZLJB010000030.1, read as the reverse complement.
CGGTCTATCCAGCGGCAGATCGCCGTAAACCTCGTCGGTGGATACCTGATGGAATCGAATATTTCCGTATTTCCGGCAGGCATCCAGCAGCACAGAAGTGCCGATAATATTTGTTTCGAGGAATATGGCAGGATTTTCAATCGATCTATCCACATGGGATTCCGCAGCAAAGTTGATCACCACATCAGGTTTTTCTTCTTCAAATAAGCCATATATTGCATCTCTGTCGCAAATATCCATCTTGACAAATCGGAAATTAGGCTTATCCAATACCGGAGCCAGCGTGGACAAGTTTCCGGCGTATGTCAGTTGATCAATACAAACGAGCCGATCCTCGGGATATTTTTCGAGTATGTAAAAAATGAAATTGGAACCAATAAATCCGGCACCGCCGGTAACAAATCTAACCATAGATTTTCCTTTCCGTTAAAACACTAATTTATCTTCTGCCACCACACGCAGGTGCTCCCCGTACGGGGATTTCCCATAAAGATTGGCTGCGTCTAAAAGTTGTTGTTTGCTGATCCAACCCTCGTGGTATGCAATTTCTTCAGGAGCGGATATGACTACACCCTGACGATTCTGCACCGTTTGAACGAAGCTGGAAGCCTGCATAAGGCTGTCCATCGTACCCGTATCCATCCAAGCGAAGCCTCTGCCAAGGATCTGCACCTTCAGTTGATCCTGATCAAGATACAGGCGGTTAAGGTCTGTGATCTCCAGTTCTCCTCTTGCAGAGGGCTTCACTTTTTCCGCCATAGAAGCAACACGGTTATCATAGAAATATAATCCGGTAATACAGTAATTGGATTTCGGCTGTTTCGGTTTCTCCTCAACGGACCGGACTTTTCCGTCCTTGTCAAATTCAACGATGCCAAATCGCTCCGGATCTCTTACATAGTAGCCGAAAATAGTGGCATAACCCTCCTCGGCATTCTTTACTGCTTCCTGCAGGTTTTTTCGGAACCACCCGCCGTAGAAGATATTGTCGCCCAAAATCATGGCGCAGGTATCATCTCCGATGAAATCCTTACCGATGATAAATGCTTGAGCAAGGCCGTCCGGCGAAGGTTGCACAGCGTAGGAAAGGCTGATACCAAACTGGCTGCCATCTCCCAAGAGCTGCTCAAATCTTGGGGTATCCTCAGGAGTCGATATAATAAGGATATCTCTTATTCCTGCCAGCATCAGTGTTGACAGCGGGTAATAAATCATAGGCTTGTCATATATTGGCAAAAGCTGCTTTGATGTCACTCTTGTCAAAGGATATAGTCTTGTGCCGGAACCACCGGCAAGTATAATACCTTTCATTCCATTAACCTCCTTACTATTTTCCACAATGTAAAATCAAATCGCAAATCCTATCCACATCATCCAAAGGTAGATCTGCATAGAGTGGTAAACACAGCACTCTATGGGATATGTACTCTGCAACCGGCGTATCGCCGGAATTGAGTTGATCGTAGCATTCAAACTTGCTGGTCAGCGGATAGAAATACTTTCTTGCCATGACACCATTTTCCGCCAGTATACGCATCACTTCGTCGCGTGTGCTCCCAAAGTCGTCCTCAAATACCACAGGGAAATAGGCATAGTTGGGTACAACATTTTTCTGAACCGGGGGCAACCGTAAGCCAACCACGTCCGCAAGGTGCATACGATATCGTTCTACCACCGTCTTACGCTTGGCAATTTCCCCGTCCAAGTGTCGCAAGTTGCATATACCCATAGCAGCCTGAAACTCATTCATCTTTGCGTTTCCGCCGGCAACAGGCACACTTTCTGCTGAAATCTGCCCAAAGTTCTTCTGTGCGTTCAGTTTTTCTGCAAGTGCCGCATCGCCGTAACATACAGCACCGCCTTCAATGGTATGAAATACCTTTGTAGCATGAAAGCTAAACATGGAGGCATCTCCAAAGCACGCCGAACTCACGCCGTTGTACTTGGCACCAAACGCATGCGCCGCATCATAGATCACCTTTAACCCATGCTTCTTTGCAATCATCTCAATTTTTTCCACATCGCAGAAGTTACCGTAAACATGAATCGGCACAATAGCGCAAGTCTGCTCTGTGATGAGAGCCTCAATCTTATCGACATCTATGGTGTAGTCCTGCGGGTTAATATCGCAGAATACCGGCACAAGTCCATTGCGGTAGATTGCGTGGGTTGTAGACGCAAAGGTAAACGGCGTGGTAATCACTTCGCCCCCCCTTGGCAAATCCATTGCCGCAATCGCATTTTCAAGGGCAAGGTGGCCGTTGGTAAACAGCGTCACATTGGGAACGCCCAAAAAGTCCTTGAGTTGCGTTTCAAACTGCTGATGCTTCACGCCGCCGTTTGTAAGCCAGCGGCTGTCCCATATCTCCTTAATCTCCTCGCAGTACTCCTCATACGAGGGCATGGAGGATCGTGTTACATTAATCTGCTTTTGATTCATCAAGGAATCTCCTCTCTAATGCTAACGCTCCCTTTTTCCGTTCTTTCATCAACCGAGCCGGCACACCGGCGTACATGCCCCACGGTTTCGTTGTCTCTTTGATCAGGCTCATGGCACCGACTGCCGTACCTTCACTGACACATGCCCCCGGTAGAACAGTACTCCCCGTACCGATAATTGCATGCTTCCCAATTATAACCTGTTGCTCTGTAACATTTTTATATTTATCATCTACCATTGGGTTTGTCATCGTTTCTCCGGAGTAATCATCCGAAACGGCATATATACAAACCCTCGATGAGATATTGCAAAAATCATTCAAAACTATGCCGGCACTCCCTGCATATAAGGCACTGTACGCTGCAACATGTATATAATTGCCAATTGTGATATTCCCACTTAGTATGCAGAAATCATCAATTCGCACATTGTTTCCTATCCGGATATTTTCCGCTCCGTATATGCTGGCTTTGCGGCTGATTAATACATTCTGACCAATACTTTTAAATCCAAGGCCATTCAGTTCTTCGTATGAGTAAAAACTGGTCATGTTAATAATCCTTTCAACTATATTAGAAATTCAGTGCTTTGTGAATATCATGCCACTTTTCAACATCTTCCTCGTAGCTGAATGCCCCTAAAGAGTACCTGACATTTTCAGGATAATCCAATGGGCGTTGCAAACATGCAAAAGAAATAGTCTGCAAATCATTCGTACATAGATGCGGAATACGCTCTTTCACAAAGGCTCTATGCAAAACACCTTCTTCATTCAGAATTATCTTTTTCTTTTCTGAAAGGAAAATTTCAACATTTCCAAGCGCATATGATTTTGTAGCATCCAACACGAGGATATCCATCGATTTTATAAATGCCACATAATCTGAATATGGCATAAATTCATCAACAAATATGACTTTATTCTGCCAATTCTTTTCAGCATATTCTTTTACCTGTCTTATATATTCCGCATTACCATAGGAAGAAATGATATATAGCCGCATTTTTTCATTTTTGAACCGCTCAAAACGCTGCATTACTGAAATGTGATTATCCGACATAAAGCATGAGTGGCCAATCATAACATTAAGCATATCCGTGTCGCATTTTGTTCTGTTCTCTGTGCCATTGTTAACAATATTGGTCTTGTTTGGATAAGGCATAGTCAATGTAAAAATGTTTCCAAACCTTTCACATATATCGAGTTCATCTATGGCATTATTCACACCAACTGCCTTAAATCTCCGAACCTCATATTTAATCAGAAACTGTATGATGCACTTAATAATGTTCTTTATCGGCTGGTTTTCCTTTGTTCTGAGGTAAGAGAATTCACTCCCCCATGTTCTCCAGATAATCTTCTTCCAATACTTTCTTTTTATTTTTAAGGTTTCATTCCAAAACGGGAGGCTATGAACAAAAAGCCAATCGCCACTGCGTGCATACTCGTTTATCATTTTTGCGAATTTTCTCTTTTTTGCATCATAATATACAACGTTATTATATTTTGAAATTTCATGATAAACCCGCTCGTGCGGCGTTACAAATAACACTTCATTGATATCGAAGTCATTATCTTTGTCATTATACATTTCAACTATGTTTTTATTAAATTGAACTGTATCGAACAGCAGAAAATGAATGTACCTATATTTTTTCATATCGTCAAATCCTTTTGTTAGAAAATCAATATAGCCATTTCACGCTTTAATTTTGCGTTCTTTTCAAAAATCCTTTTGCCGTTGCTTTCACATAGTCGAGACTTTCAATTTTGAATAGCTTTGAGCCCCCAATATATATCAGCACACCAAGTGGAATCTGGATCAACAAGGTTAACCAGTCATTCAATCCAATCATCTTTACACAATATGCTATTGCAAACATCGCCGCCGACAGCAGAACCGATGGCAGAATATCTGTTATCTGCTGTCTGTAAGAATAATTCAGCAGCTTTTTATTCGGCCACGAGTTTATGATCTGACTAATGAAACCGTCTATAAGCATACCCCATGCCATCGCCATAACGCCAAGCCACATAGTTGCCAAAACAATTGCGAGACCAACGATTTTTTTAACCAATTCAAGTTTCAAATATAAATCGCTTCTACCCATTGCCTTTATTGCGTTGAGATTTGCGGTATGTATGGGATAAAAAGCATATACTACGCAGAAGATGCGCAAGAACGGAACGCACGGCAACCATTTATCTGTAAGCAGTATTCTGACCAAAGGTTCTGCACATGCAGCAAGCCCCATCATTGTCGGCCAAATGATATATGAGCTTATGGTTATTGCTCTGCGCGTCATCATTCTAACAGTATCTGTGCTGTCCTGCGCTTCAGACATAACAGGAAAGAGTACGCTGTTTAGCGAAGAATTTACATTATTGATTATAATATTGGGAAAATTGTTGCCCTTATTGTAAAATGCAAGTTTTTTTGCCGTATATAATTTACCGATAATAAGATCACGAATGTTTGCATATATAGTTTCGAGCAAACTTGAAACAAGTAATTTCCACCCATACGAAAACATGCCTTTAAGACGTTCCAACGAAAACATAAGTTTTGGACGCCATTTGACAGTGAGCCACAGGATAACCGTATCAATTGTGTTGTTGACCAGTGACTGAGCTATAAGTGCCCATATGCCGTATCCCTTATATGCCATCCAAATACCCAGAACAGCCGCACCGATTGTTCCTCCGAGCGTTGCGAAAAAGAATCGTTTGAATTGCATGGTTTTTGAAACATACGCAAACTGGATATTTTTTACGCCGCTGATGAAAAGGGTAATGCTGATCACTCGAATCGGCGCAATAAGCTCCGGCATCTTATAGAATGCTGCAATATATGGTGCCGCAAAAAACATCACGAAATAGAGTATGGTACACATGGTGATGTTGAAATAGAATACAGACGAAAAATCCAGATCATCCGCATCCTTTTTCTGTATCAGTGCGCTGCCAAATCCGCAGTTAATAAACACGGTGAGTATGTTTGTAAACACCACAATCAGTGCCAACTCGCCGAATTTCTCCGGTGCAATCAATCGTGCAAGCACTATGCCAACAACAAATTGCACCCCTTGAGCACCGACACGTTCCATAAGTGTCCACAAGAAGCCGGATATCGCTCGGTTTTTTATGTTATTTTGTTGTGCATCTCGACTATCAAACATTACCGATTATTCCCCATCTTTTTATGACTTTTTGCTTAAATACTTATCACTGAAATAGCTCGTCATTGTTTTAATATATTTCCATTTTGAATAAGGAAAAGCTTTTATTGCTTTGAAATGTAGTTTCAAATTATCAAACGAAGGATGTTTCACAAAGAACTTAAATGAATACGCACAAACATTTCTGAAAAAGTGCTTACTCATATCGATATTCAGATCGTATGCATTAATCTGGTTAAAAAAGCCCATCTCCATAACAATGGCTTTTTCTGTGATGTTATTCTGCTTTTTGTTGGCAGAATAGCTTGTTCCCGTGTCTGTAACAAACCGATAACATGACATGGTATCTGCAAAAAAGCGAACTTTGCCTGTCTTTATCATGTATAGCGCAAACGATTTGTCCCAGTTTGAAATATACTGCACTATTTGATCGGCATCAGGTAAATTCAGCTTCAAAGGATTCAAAAATACATAAGAAGATGTCTGCGCATAATCAAGATAACCGTTTAAGGCAGTAATGTCACAATCCTCTTTGGGCAGTTTATTTCCAAATATTCCTATTTCTTTTCCGTTAATATCCACAGTCATCACATTGTGGATAGATGCAGAATACTCCGAGTGATTCTCCAAAAAATGGATTTGTTTCTTAAGCTTTTCCGGATCGCACCAATAATCATCGCCCTCACAAAGTGCGATATACTTTCCTTGTGCTTTCGGAAGTAAATGTACGAGTATGTTGCCTATACCTTGTGAATACTGATTTTCTGTCTGATAAATTGGTTTAATAATATCCGGATACTTTATTTCGTATTCCCTTATAATCTCCGCCGTATTATCGGTAGATGCATCATCGTTTATTAGAACTTCATATGCAAAGTCTGTTTCCTGCGCTATAAACCCGTCAAGACACTGCCTTATATATTCCCCATGATTATATGCAGTACACAGCACACTAACTAATACTGGTTCTTTCATATCGTTCCCCTACACTATCTGTCTGAATATGCTTAAAACATTCTTTTATCATAATGGGCCAGTTCGGGAAAAACATGCAATCACATATCGTATCTATGGAGTGCATCAACCCCATATTGCTCCCTCAGCCCATCATATAATCTCAGGATAATGGGACGTTTCTTTCCCCTCTGCCGTGTCCATAACGAGCTGTGCCTCCATGCCAAATCGGCGTTCAAGGGTCATAAACTTCTCAATGGCGGTCTGGTGTGCGTTTGCCCGTATTTGTGCAATCTTCGCAGGATCATTCATCAGTGCAATGAGCTTCTCCGCCGCCTCCGCCTCCGTGTCATAAACAAGGCAGTTATTTCCATCGTCGATGAACTCGTCGATAGAATGGTTGTTGTTGGTCAGCACAACGCTTCCCTCACCCATCACCTCATAGAAAATGTTGACTCTGTTCCATTCTCCCGGCAACAGTGTGGCAAAGGAATTGCGGGCATATTGTCTGCATTCTGTCTGGCTTTTTCCGCCCTCGAAGTGCAGATAGTCTGTCACGCCGTATTCCTCAGCGACCTTCATGGTGGCGTCATACATCGCCTGACTGTCAATGGTACCAAGGAAATACAGATGGAACTTGTAGCCCCGCTTGTGCAGCTCACCGAGGATTTTTACGCTGCGATCCTGACGCTTCACATCAGCAATTCTGCCAATGTGAGACAAGCACATGGGACCGTAGGTTTCGGGGTAATGGTCGGTTTTTGTCAGATCGACCACGGGCTGTTCCTGCGGAATAGCCACAGCAGATCGCCAGAAGTGGAACTCAAATTTCTTTTTCTTGATACCCAGAATATCGTAAAGCTCATCTGCCCGACTGCCGTCATTGGTGGCAAGCAGAAAGCTCTTGCGGCTGATCATAGAGAGGGTAATGTAGGTGTAGTCTTTCAGTGACTTCACCCAACGCCTGTAGCCCTTCTTGATGGGTTCCAGCACATTCGCCATCTCCTGCGTACCAAACTGTCGCAAGGCACAGGGAATTCCCATCTTTGCCGCCGCTGCCACACCCATGTGCGTGCCCTCCGCCATACCATACACAAAATCGTAATGTTGTGCTTTCAGGCGTTTGCGGGTCTGGCGCATCAGCAAAAGGGGCATTTCGAGGGTACCCAGTGCTCCGCTGTGCTTCATTCTGATCTGGAAGAAGTTTTCCTTCCCAAAATGCTCGCTCTCTACCACTTCATGCTCCTGATTGGATAGGAGCAGCAAGTCGATGGTATTCCCCTTTTCCAGCAGCATCTTAAACGGGTAGTAGAATGCCGGCAAACCAGCCAGAGTCTCATCATGCATACCGCCGAGAATGGTATCCACGGCGGGGTTGTCCATAGCTATGTAAAGTATTCTCATGTCTCATCCCACATTACTATTATTTTTTCACAACATCATCAATATTTGTCTTTCCCACAATATAGTGAGGGCGATGCTTCACTTCCTGATAGGTTTTTGCCAGATAGCTACCCATTACGCCTGTGCAGAATAGCTGAACGCCACCCACAAAGAGGATAATGCATACAAGCGACGCCCAACCCTCAACCGAGCCGCCGCAAACAATTTTGCGGATAAACACAAAGATGATTGCCAGTACCGACAGCAAGACGAAGAAGAATCCCATCCATGCCGATATCATCAACGGAGTCTGCGAGAAGTTCACCACACCGTCGATGGCATATTTGAACAGTTTCCAGAAGCTCCATTTTGTTTCACCTGCGGCACGCTCCACGTTTTCGTATGGCAGCCAGTATGTTTTGAACCCGATCCAGCCAAAGATACCTTTGGAAAATCTGTTGGCTTCGCCCATGGAAACAATAGTATCCACCATTTCACGCCGCATCAATCTGAAATCTCTGGCGCCATCAACAACATCAGCATCGGAGATTTTGTTGATAATTTTGTAAAATGTTCTGGCGAAAAATGAGCGTATCGGCGGTTCACCACTTCTTGTCACACGCCGTGTTGCTACGCTGTCGTACTCACCTTGCTCAAGAATCTCCACCATTTTAGGCAGCAGTGATGGTGGATCTTGCATATCGGAATCCATAACCGTCACATAGTCGCCCTTTGCATTGCAGAATCCTGCATACATAGCCGCCTCTTTGCCGAAATTCCTTGAAAAAGATATATACTTCACGCGCTGATCCTTTTCCGAAAGCGCCACCATTTTCTCAAGGGTTCCATCCTTGGAGCCATCGTTAATGAAAAGGTATTCAAACTCATAATTTTCCATCTGTCCTGCCACATCTACAAGGGCAGAATAAAGGATATCCAATCCCTCTTCCTCGTTGTAACACGGTATAATCAGTGAAATCAGCTTTTTCATATCTCTTCTCCCATATATCTGTAAAAGCATGCGTAGTCATTTTCTTCCTGCAACTCATAATCTTCATCAATTATATTGAGCAGGGTCTCATCGTTCATGTCCGTTCCTGTGATAAGCCACATGGGATGCTCGGTTTTCACATAGCCCATAAACTCCCCGTACACATCAAGTGTAGAAGTTGTCCACCAATACTGCATGATGTAGTACTTATAGCACGGCACGATATCGCAATCCATATACCATTCCGGCGGAATATTAAATCCGATGACAGAATCTTTTTCATCCTGCGGTATTATGTCTGCCGCTTGACTCATCTGATGGTATCTGTCATAAGATATATCCGTAATATATTCCTTGTACATAGGTGCTGCCGCTCTGTAAGCGCTCATTCCAAGATAACACACAATAATCACGCTAAGAACTACCGCAACAATAGATTTCCCAGTCTTCCTGAATCGGAATACCTTCTTGATTTCCACATCAGGCACGGCCACAGCAACTGCAACTGTAAACGCGGGAATTGCTAAGGTAAAGTAGTGTTCATATACATTGGCATATAGGAGCATCAAAAAGCTCAACGCAGCCGCTGTTATCATTGTGAGGCGCAAAGCCTTTGGCAGCGTGTACCGTTTCAAAGTAAACACAACAAGCGCAAACAGAACCGGTGCGTATAGAGCGATAAACAGAGGCAATCTGCTTGTTAATATAGCCGCATGACTGCTCCCCTCAGCGTATAGGAGATTATACAAAAATGTAGCATACAGCATGTCATACAACGCATGCTTGAAGTAGAAGTACACGCAAACGGGAATGGCAACCACTGCTATGCCTGCAATACCTGCCAATATATTTGCAACAACATTCTTCCACTGCTTTTTCGCTATCAAATCAATAGCGATGCACAAAATCAGCGCACAGACAATCAATGCATTGTTAATTCTGATGAATGCCATCATGCCGAAAGATATGCCATAGATGAATGCATATCTCAGGGGGTGCCGTTCCGATCCCGACACAAAGTATTTCACTGCCAAGTACAAACTAATGTAGATCAGCGGAAGACTGTAATCCTCTGTAAGATTGCCATGGCCAAATGTATAGAACAGCACCGCAGCTGAAGCAATGATGGGCAACGCAGCTTTCGCCTTTAACTGCCTGCAAATTGCCTCGATTGCAAAAACAGATATCAGTGTTGCGATACACTCTATAACCCAAATTCCGGTTCTGCCACCTATTTTCCAGCCCAACGCTTCGATAAAGAACATAATAGGGCCTTTGTGATCAAAGATGTCGACATAGCAGGTTTTCCCTTCGCACATTGCTCGCCCGATCAGCGTAAAAATCGCCGAATCACTGTTGTTGTAGTACGGATAAAGGGGACTTGTAAACGCACAGGTAAACAGCATTGTGGCAAACACGCATACCGCAATTATCAAAATATGCTTTATGCTCAATTTATTTTGTTTTGAATACTTCAATGCTATCTCTCCCATATATCGCCGAATAGTTATAAATAATGATCGCCAGTATTAACGGAATGTATATGTAGTAATCAAGTCCTTCAAAAAATGTTCTCAGGAATGCACACATAAACAGTGCATACGATACTGCGCCTTTAATTCTGAATCCCGATGTGATGAAAATCAGCGCAATCAGTGCCGAGCCGATGACTCCCGTTGCCAGAAGATATGTCGCATACACCAGATGCGCACCTACGCCCACTGTATGTGCCGATTCATATCCATAGCCGTTGCCGAATATCTTGCCGAACACATTGGAATCAAGGAACAACTCCCAGGCATGCTTAATACCCTCATCTCGACCAGATGTGGATTCTCCGTCCACCAGTCGGCTGAAATCACTGTTCTTCAGCGCATAGTACACGCCAGCAAAGAGAATCACGGCCATAATCAGGTAAAACAGGAATTTACCTTGGTTGTAGTTCCTGATTTTGAAAAGGCTCCCCAAAATAATAATTACAATACCCGCAACTGCACAAATGAACGCCCCTCGACACTGGCTATACATCAGCGCATACGCTATAATAGCCGTCATGGCAAGAACCGCCAGTCGATGCTTCTTTCCCCCATACAGTAGACGAAGAACACCAATAATCGTACCAATAGCAAAGGCATAGGCATTTTTATTGCGGTTGATGCTTACGCCCAGCATTTCCATTGTTCCGTCCGCACTAACCTGCAAATCCGTAGGGTCGTTACTGATAAATATCACCACCGCACAGATGAAAGCGCCCCAAAAGCATGCATTGACAATAAAGCGTATCTCCCGCCTGCTCCACGGTGTGCCGACCACTGCGCAGAACATCATCAAATACAGCACCACTGCGCAGGCACTGAGCAGTTCATCTCCGGTAATTGCATGAAGCAACACATCAAATGTGCAGTATGCCGCCGCAATCAATGCAATCCGCCGTGCCGGGAACGATATTCTTCCGCGCTGCATCATACGCAGCATCAGGAAAAACACAATCATTGGCCGAAATACCTGCGTAACAATTTCAGGCATTCTGATGATCAGTGCCTGCGACAGCACCAAGAAAAACACTGCTCCAACAAGCATACCGCTCATTGTCACATGTTCATGTGTATATTCACTTTTCAGTTGAGCATCATTCATACGCTTATCCTAACTATATGTTTCCGGTTATTATTGTCACCAACAAGTCAAAATCAACTGCATTATCGCCAATTTTGCATGTGGTGTTAATTGAAACTCACTACTCCGTCCCCAAAATGGACAAACTTTGACATAATACCCCATAATGAGTCTATTTTTATTATAGTACGCCAATCCGCAGATGTAAACATAAAATCCTGCACCTTTCCCTGATATTTTTCGGTCTTTCAACCGATATAGACGCCAAAGCATCTGACAGCATTGCTCTATTGTTAACATCGTCCGGTTGATTTTATCACACTCCTTTGCTATAATTAGCATGTATCAGTATGATTAAGGCGGTATTTACCATGAAAAAAATATGTTTTATCACAACCATACCCAGCACAATCGAAGTGTTCGTCTTTCCGCTGGCTGAGTATATACACAATAACACAGATTGGGAGATCACTTTCATCACAGGAAAGGATGAGGACTTTATAAAACCTCTGCCGGAAGGTGTAAAGCACATTGCTATTGACATGCACCGAGGTATGAGTCTTGACGGCATCAAAGCCATTCGTCAGCTTGTTAAGATATTCAAGCGTGAAAAATTTGATCTGATCCAGTACTCCACCCCCAACGCTTCTCTGTATGCATCTGTGGCCGCCAAAATCGCTAAAGTTCCCGTACGCCTATACTGTCAGTGGGGTATGGCATTTGTGGGTTTCCACGGCTTAAAGCGCAAGGTCTTCAAATGCATTGAAAAAACCGTGTGCCGCCTGTCCACCTGGATCGAGCCGGATAGCTTCGGCAACCTCAAGTTCAGCCATGAGCAGGGGCTATACCCGGAAGAGAAGGGCTCTGTCATCTGGAACGGCAGTGCCAGCGGTGTCAAGCTTGATAAATTTGACATCACCCATAAAGCCGAATGGCGCACCGCCATCCGCAAAAAATACAATATTCCTAACGACGCTATGGTGTTCGGCTTTATCGGCCGCATTACCGGCGACAAAGGCATCAACGAGCTGTTTGCCGCCTATCAAAGAGTTCTGCGCGAAATGCCCGACTCCTACCTCATGCTTATAGGTGATATGGAAAAAGCTGACTCCGTCAGCAGCGAGCTGTATTCGTGGGCAGAAAACGAGCCCCATGTACTTTTCTGCGGCTCCACCAATGTGGTTGAGCAGTATCTTTCGGCCATGGATATCTTTATTCTCCCCAGCTACCGTGAGGGTTTCGGAAGCGTGGTGGTGGAGGCCGAGTCTATGGGCGTTCCCGTCATTGTAAGCGATATCCCCGGCCCCACAGACGCCATGCGTGAGGGGAAAACCGGCATCATCGTCAAGAAAGCTGATGTATCTTCTCTTTATGATGGCATGGTCAAGCTGGCAAACGATGCCGCCCTGCGTGCCACTTTCTCCGCCGAGGCTCGTCCGTTCATTGAAAACAGTTTTGAACAGTCAAAGCTCATGCAGTTCATTTTGGAAGACAGAAAAAAGCTGATGAAGGTGTAATATGAAAGTTCTCATCGTAGGAAAAAACAGCTACATCGCCCGGCGCACCGGACAATGGTTCATGAAGAAGAGTCCGGATGTAGCCGTCGATTACATCAGCGTGCGAGACGATGGGTGGAAAAACCACGATTTTTCGGTATACGATGCTATCGTTTACGCCGCCGCTATTGTCCATCATAAGGACTATATTCCTGAGGAAACCTATGATATGGTAAACGCACAGCAGCCTTATGAGTTGGCACAACTGGCGAAGGCTGCAGGCGTAACGCAGTTCGTCTTCCTTAGCACCATGGGTGTTTACGGGCAGGATAAAAAACTGCCTCACGGCAATATTGTTGATGCAAACACGCCCCTTACTCCCTGCTCCTTTTACGGCAGCAGTAAGCTGAAGGGTGAAAAACTGCTGCAAAGTCTTGATGACGGCACTTTCCATGTGTCCGTCGTTCGCCCCGCCAATGTCTATGGAAAAGACTGTAAGGGAAATTACATTTCCGGCTTCGCTAAAATTGTCAGGCTGCTGCCGCTGCTGCCCAACGCCTTTGCATCGTCCAAGCAGGGCATGGTGTATGTGGATCATCTTGCCGAGCTTTGCTGGTTGGTTGCAAATTCAGACCGCTCCGGCGTTTATCCTGCGCAGGATCAAGCAGCTGTAAGTTCTTTTGAAATCATGTGTGCTATGGCAGACTGCATCTGTCCCCGAAAGAAGTCTGTTCACTGCGACTGGCTGTTCAAGCCGTTTGCCGGACTTTCTATTGTGAACAAGCTCTTCGGCGGTATATCCTATGATGAGGAATATGCCAAGTGTGACTTGGGCGATTATCAGTTCACAGACTTTGCCACCGCAATAAAAGAATGCTTTTGATATCAAAAAGTCTTCGCCATCTTTGCCTGCCGGTTCTGTTACATTTTGTTTGATCTGCAAAGAATACTTTTTAACCGTTCCGATTCTATCTTGTTATCTTAAATAGATAGCCTGCAGTTTTTTCACCGTAACAGCAATGTCAAATAAATCTTTTACTGCTCTCGAGCTTTCCTGTGATCGGGCAGGTGCAGATTGCACTTTGTCCGCCCATACTGCATCGCTTTCTGCAAGCGGCAGATACGCCGATCGTCCGTCGGCATTGGTGTCCTCAGGCACCACATCCGATGCCACGCAGGCAAGTCCCCCTGCCTGCGCCTCGATCATTGCCATCCCGAACCCCTCATATCTCGATGGGAACAGAAATACATCCATGGCCTGATACATGTTTTCCACATCTTTGTGGGCACCTGCAAAAACGACTTTCTTATCCAGTCCCAGCTTGTGGGTGCTATCCCGAACGGCACTCTCCATCTCGCCGTCGCCTACCAAAAACAGCGCCGCATTTTCTCTTCGCTTTGCGATCTCAGCAAATACGCTGAGTATTTTTTCATGGTTTTTTGCCGGGTTAAAATGTCCCACATGCCCAACTACAAATTTATCTGCAAGTCCGTACTCTGTACGGACTTTTTCTCTCATTGTTTCATCAAATGCAAAACGCTCACAATCAATACCGTCCGGCATGACCATGGTGCGCCTGTCAGCCATGCAGCTGTCGCCAAACACATAGCGGCAGGCTTTTTCCGAGCAGCCCAGCATCACCGTGGCATTTTTCTTGATCAGATGCCGCATGATCGCTTCATACGCCTTGCGCACAAGAGATGCACTTTCTCCCGTGTGGGCATTATGTGCATGGGCGATCCTAATGGGAACACCGCATTTTTTCGCCGTACGCAGTACAAGTCCGGAGTAGAAAAACACATGGCTGTGAATCGCCGCAAAAGGTCCCTCGTTTTTCAGGACCTCGCCGAGGTTTTCCGTCAGGCTCTTTTCTGCGTCGAAATAGAATATTCTGCCGCCGAGAGATAAAACTTCCTCGTCATAATAGCCTTTCACGCCCCGCGTCATGGCAAAATCGAACTGTATTTTGTTTCTGTCCATGCGGCGGTATGTATTCATCACGAAGTTTTCCACACCGCCGGCATCAAGCGCCGCAAACACCTGCAGCACCCTGATCGGCTCGCTCATAGTCTGCTCTCCCCGGCAACAGCGGCAAATGCCGCATAAAAGTCATAGCGTTTCTTCGCCAGAACATCTCTGCGGAAATTCTGGGCATATTGATAATTGCGTTTGGCAAGTCTTTCCAATGTGGACTTATTAGCATCTGCAAGGAATTTTGCAATAGCATCCACATCGTGCTTCTCAAAAACATTTTCCTCGCCGGCCAACTC
This sequence comes from Vescimonas sp., assembly GCA_045617685.1. GTDB lineage: Bacteria > Bacillota > Clostridia > Oscillospirales > Oscillospiraceae > Vescimonas. The sequence continues at coordinate 7,450 of JAZLJB010000030.1, read as the reverse complement.
TGTCATACCACCCACTCTTGTTGCAAATGCCGGCAGCCCTCTGCTCAGCGCCTCAATCAAGGCTCTCGGCATGGATTCTACCAAACTGGGCTGAATATATAAATCCATATCATCCAACCATGCAAACATCTTGTCGTGGGCAAGTCTTCCCTCAAATACCACCTGATCCGCAACACCCAGCTTGTCGGCCAATGCCCGCAAAGTGGGCTCATCACCGCTGCCAGCCATGTGATATTCAAAATCGGTCATCCCCTGCGCCTTCAGCTTCGCCAGCGCCTCCATGACAAATTGCTGTCCCTTGTAGGACACCAACGCACCGCCGGTGGCAATTTTCAGCTTCCCGCTGTGATTGCAGATCTTTTCCAGTCTTCTTTCCAACACGCTCTCGTCCACATTCTGCAACTCCACATCGGATATGGCCGCAGAAATGCCTTTGGTGGGATAGCGTTTTTGCAGAAATTCATTGGTCACATACACGCAGTAGGGTGCCTGCTCCAAAGTACGGCGCAAGCCAAGCCAAGCAAATGGCGCCAACAGCTTACCTCGCAGGCTGTGATTCCACAAGCTGTCCCACGGGCAGCCGATCACCTCAGCAAGATAGGGTCTGCCGATTTTGTGGCAATATTTCGCCGCAATGGTTCCGCTGGTAGATGGCACACGCACGATCACAGCTCTGTCCGGCGTAATATTCTCAATAACAATGCGGCGATATTCCCTACGCAAGCCGATGCTCAAGTAACTCTTGAGATTGGCTGTGGGGTTAGGCAAAAACACCACCGAAATACGAGGATCAGTAATTTTATTCATACCTACCAGCTTCTCCGTATCATCCGCTGCCACATCAGCATGGCGCATCAACAACGTAACATGCTCAAAGTGCTGCAGATAGCTGTCCAGCGCCGCATTGGAAAACGCCGTGCCGATATAAATATTGCCGTCCCGATCCCGGGCAGCTTTGTCTTCGTAAGCAATCAGAGCGTCCATAGTGCCTCCTTAATGCGCCTCTCTGTATGCAGGGAAAAATCCGTCATTCTCCACGCCGTTTGTCCTTGCGATCTCGCAGAGCTTATCATAAATCTCCGGCATAAAAACAGCCTTGCCCAAGTAGAAATCCTTGAGATTGTTGTCCGTACGGCCGAAACTGCGCTTAAAGCGGAACAGATTGTCCTTTTCCGAGCTGGACAGTCCGCCGCCTAAGTGCAGCCACTTCAATCCCTGCTCTCTGCCATATTCAATGGCCGTGGCAAGAATCAGATTGTTGGCAGCATAGGAATAGAACTCCGGATTGGTGGATGACAGATGATAGTGCATGTATTCATCACAGCACATAAACATGGCCGAGGCGATGATCTCGCCCTCCACATAGGCATTGATGAGGATAAGCTTGCAGCCATCAATCGCCTTTAGTTGTTCAAAATAGTTTCTGTCGAAATAGTAGTAATCGCTGGCGCTGTTCTTATCCATCGTAGCGTAGTACAGACGAATGAACGCATCCAGCTGGGCACATTCCGTGTCCACTTCTGCCGTCACGCCTTTTTTGGCAGCCTTTCGGATCATGTTGCGGCAATCACCGGAGAACTGCACGGCGCTGTAATTCTCGTCCGTCAGGTCAACCGCCAGTGTGTGCCGGTTGTATGCGGTATCGTATACTTCGCCGAAATCCAATGCGTTTTCCGCAAGAGGGTGGAATCGTACAAATTCATCAACAATTTTTTCCTCCTTGCAGTGCTTGCGATATGCCTGCGCATATTCTGCCAGCAGCTTTTCCCGATCACTGCACGTCACGACCATCGGGCCACCGTAACCGTAGGGCGTGATGGCATCAAAATATTGCTCGCCGTCCACAAGGTAGGGCGCCTTGCGCTTGATGTACACATTCTGCACCTTGCCATATTCGCAATCAAAGCAAAATGTTTCGGCCACCCCCTGTTCAATTTGTTCATTCAGTTTTCCGTATTGGGGATTAAAGTAAATATCCATTATTCTTCAAAAACTCCCTGATTAGCGTAATCTCTCGTTTCATATCATCTAAGCCATATCGTTGGTCGCACACAAGTGACAACTCACCGTTATATAGCATGTCAGCTCCATCCATCTTTTTCGGCCAGTGGATCGGACAGTATACCTCATGTTCGATAAGATACCGTCTTAGTTGTTGCCGCAGTGCAGGTTTCATCAGTACCGGCACGAATAGTGGCACATCGTCTTGACCCATTTTTTCATATAGCGGTCTTATGATTTCCTGCGGCAGGCTTTTCAGTTCCCGCAAAAGGAAATCTGCATTTTCTCTGCGTCTTACAATCACAAAATCAATATCAACATGCCTCAGTTCTTCCACGCTCTCTTTTTCTGCCCCATAGCCTCCAAACTCGGCATCCAGCAGTTCCTCCGCCTCACCAAAAGTTGTCAGGAATCCGCTTTTCTCGCCTTGTCCGTTTTCTATGTAGTCCGCCTTGCATGCTGCGGCTGTGCGGCGCAGTGAGATGTATGCCTCATTGCTGTGCTCCGCTTCTTGGATCAGCCACTCTCCGCATGTTTTCTCGGCAGTGGCGGCGCATGAGAAAAACCACTTGCGCCAGCTTGTGACAGTATAGTCTGCGAACGATGCCGCATCCTTGCCCGAAAAAGCAGACTGCACACAGTCCACGATGACGGCCGTACCGCAACGCTTTTCTCTCTGTGCAATCGCAGCCGTTTCCTTCGAGGCAAAGCCGAAGTAGTCCATCAGCAAAATTACATCGCACCCGTGGTTTTCAAGCACCGCTCGATGAACCTTTTCTCCACATACCTTCACATCATAGAACTTCACCGCAAAGCCTTGGCGCTCAAAGGGTGCGATCATGGAATCACAGCAATAAGCCGGCAAATAAATGCTCTTGGCATCCCGCTCTTTTTTCAGATCACGGGCAATCAGATCCAACGCCGTGCGTCCGGATAGCACGCACCTGACATTGCCATCAAGAAGTGTATTCTGTTGTTCTATTACGGGCACCGCCCAGAATTCACTTCCGATCTCCATTGCTCATTCCACCTCAATAAAAATGTGATCCTCGATGTTTTCCATCACCTTGTCCCGCTCCGCCACGGAGTCAAATACCATGACAAGCACGCCAATGCGTCTATCAGAGTTAATAAACGGTCCCACCTTTACGCCGGGCTCCACATCAGGATAGTAATCTTTGATGTACCGCTTCAGTTCATCCGAAAAGCTTACAGACTTCAGTGTTCCGGATGTCTGGCTATGCACCATGTAAGTGGCGCTGGGGAGTTCTTTTCCCGTTGCCTCGTAGGGGCGCACGGTTTCGCCCACAGCCGCACGTACCGTAGCGTCAAATATATCGAAACCGGTGGAATAGATCAGCGCCTCAGGGATCCTGTTTCCGCCGTTACGGGGATTTAGTTCAATGAAGCAAACCTTTCCATCTGGAGCTATCACTACCTCAATATTGATTGCCGAAAACTTGATATGCAGCTTTTTCACGGCCATGGCAATCTCATTCTTGATGGCTTCTATGTCCTTGCACTCCAGTATCGACGGATAGGTTTCGCCCAACGGGTTAAACGGATACTCTTCCCCACGCAGGCTATCCATGATGCCCCAGAACACGACTTTCTCATCTTGGACGAAAATATCACCTGCCATGATACGGCCGCATGCGTTGTCAATGTATTCCTCAATGATGACCTCGTCAGTTCGGGAATAGCCAATCGCATCGTCGAAAACCGTTGCCAGCCGCTCCTTGCTGTACACCTTTACAACGCCCCGGCTGCCGGATGATGCTGCCGGTTTAATGAGAATCGGTTTGCGCAGCTTTTCAAACAACACCTCTGCTTCCGGCTTTGTTTTGGCAACACCAAATCCCGGAACGGTAAAGCCTTTTTCCTTCAGCAAGGAGCGGAACTTAAACTTGTTTGTCATGGCAAACACCGTTTCATAGTCATTTGAGGGCAAACCCAGCTTGTTGCCCACATAGGCAACAATGGGCATCGCCGGCTCGGAATTTGAGATAATTCCATCCGCCTTTGCAGCCTTTGTGGCCTCCAAAACGGCATCTTTATCCATAATACTGACCAGATAGAACTCATCGGCCAAAGCCACACCGGCTGCCTTTTCGCTATAATCGCAAAGAGCCACGCAGTACCCACACTTTTTAGCCGCCTGAATCAGCGGCACCTGATTGGGGCCGCCGCCTAAAATCATCAATTTTTTCATCGTCATCACTTCATCAACTCCGCTCTTTGTACTTCCCGCACCGAATAGAGGTCCACATTTGTACCCTCGTCCGGTACGCCCACATCTTCACGCTCAAAAACCTTCTGAACTGTTCTGAAGAAAATCATAAAATCCTGCTTAAAGGACATATTTTTCACATATTCCACATCATAGGCAAATTTCTGATCCCAAGTAATGCTGGTTCTTCCATTCACCTGCGCAAGACCGGACATACCACCTCGGCAGGAATGACGCAAGGCTTCTTCTTTCGTGTAATACGGCAAATAGACGGGTGGCAATGGTCTCGGCCCGATGAATGCCATATCCCCCTTGAGGATGGCAAACAATTCCGGCAGCTCATCAGCAGAGCAAGACCTCAGGAAATTGCCGAATTTCGTCATGCGTTGCGCATCCGGCAGCAAATTTCCATCTTCATCACAGTCATTTGTCATACTACGGAATTTGTACATCTTAAAAGGCTTTTCACCTTTTCCAATGCGTGTCGTGCTGTATAACACTGGGCTGCCAAGCTTTGTTTTTACAAGCACGGCGATAACTGTCATGGGAACGGCCAACAGCAAAATCGCCGCCAGTGCACCGCAAAAATCAAAGCTGCGCTTGATATATTTTTCGTAAAATGTTTCTTTCCGCTCCATACCCAACCTCGATATTACACAAATCTACTAAATCATTTAATTTTATCATTTTTATGTATATAAGTCAATTTTCCCGTTGCCAAAATTGTATATATTTCAAGTTATTATGCGCACCATCTGCCATTTTTCGGTAAAAAAGCAACTATCGATGCCGGAGTTCTTCCGGATCAATAGTTGCTTTCATCTGATCTGTTTTTTGTGCTTGCGGTATCGCTGTATTTCACAAATCATAATCCCCAATCGTTCATAAATCTTTGCCGCTTGCGTATTTCTTTACGCTTCGCAAACGGGTAAATCAGGAGCTTCATGCTCTGTGAAAACTTGGTAACGGCGCAGTAAATAATTCTAATGATCCACGCAATCGGTCGGAGTACTTTGCGAGAGAAGAAGAATGTGTATACCTTGGAGTTTGCCATGGTGTTTTCTTTCGGAAATAGCTTGCGCCACATAATCAGCAAAGAAGTTTTCCAATCCACGCTGCCCTTGCGCTCCAGTTCCTTTGTGATATGGGCGCCGAAATTCCCCTCGTTTTCATAGCCGAACAATCCGTCCAAAAAGGTCTTTTTCGTGGCATCCTCGAAAAACGCATCGTCAATATCATCACACGCAATAGGCATTTCCACGCCAAACCAGCGTTGGCAGAGTGCAAAACTTGCCTGCACAAATCGGAGCAAATGGATTTTCTCCAGTTCCTCTGTCACAAATTGCCAGTCAATTTTCGCCGCCTGCACCATGAATACCATGTCCAAAAACGGTCGGAACCCACTGCCGCAATCCAGAATGTGCTTGGCTGTGTGGGCGACAAGATACAGAAACTGCATGTTGGGCTGCAAGCTGCCGCCCTCGCCATATTCCCAAGCGTGGTCGAAATACGCTCCATAGTCAAAGTCCTTGCTGAGATTTTCATAAATCATCCGCTCATGGACTTCCACCTCGACCACATCCCGTCGATACGCCCAAACGGCATCGCCGGTTTCCGTGCATTCATAGCCCATTGCCAGCATCAGCTCATGCACCCGCCTGCGATCTGCCGGATGAATCAGTATGTCGATATCACCCATCGTGCGTAGCTGCGGCACTCTATGGTATTGCGCAATAGCAAGTCCTTTGAACACCAGAAAGTCAATTTCCTTTTCCGCAAATGCAGCCCTCAGTTCTTTCAGCTCCGCATCGTTGCAGACATAGTAGAATACCGTGTCGTCGAATCCTCGCTGCAAGCGTGCGGTAAGCCTATTTCCCTCCGGCAGCCATGTTTTGCACTGGGCGTAGACGATTCCGGTCAAAAATTGCCTGCGTGCAATGTCTACCAGCGCATCCAATACCACACCCTCATCCGGAGCGGTGGCAGGTACGCCTTTGATATAGTCGGAAATGACTTGCAGGAAATAGCTTTGCTCCTTAGTCATGGTTTTCCTCCGCAGTGACATAGCCCAACTCTATCAATTGATCGATGAATCCCTTGATCTGCTTGCGGGCGAACTCCTCCGTCACACCGAAATCCCGTGCCGTCTGACATGTCATCTCATCCTCGTCCAGCCCCTTTTCCAGCAGGGAAAAGAGATACGCCGATGACTCGTTAAAATGCACCGTATAGGGGCATTTCCCCCGTGCGGCACGGGTCGTCACAAGGATCATTTCCCCGCAAACTGTGACGGGCACAATGCCGGATCGAATGTTGTACTTATTCGCCATCTTCTTCCCTCCTAAGGGTATCGTGACACAAAATTGCCGACTCGCTGTCGCCACGGTTGCGCAGTTGCCACACCGGCACACAGTTCAGCAGCCGTTCCTCCAGCTTGGCAACAGCCTTTATCGTCTGCACATCGTCTGCCGAAAATAAAATCTGTCCGAAGATCGGCTGCACAGCTTCCTTTGCACTCAGGCGCTCCACTCGATTTTCTTCGTCCTGCCGCAAATAGATGATGCCGCCCAATGGTGCCGAGCGTTGAACGCCCATGTTTTCTTTGCCCCGCCACGGTGACGGATGCAGCATGATGCTATCTGTCCGGAATTCCAAGATCGGCTTGTCGCCGTTGATCATGGTAATTTCCTCAGGATATTGCATTTTCCACAGCACATATTGCGTTGTTTTTCCCGTGCCGCTGGGCGCCGCAAAAATCCACGCCTTATCCCGCCACAAAAACGCACAGCCGTGGAACAGCAGCTTATCAAACTGCGGCAGGGCATCGCCCATCAGCAGCGATTGCTCGTAAAGCTCCGCAATCGCCTGGTTCTCCTCCGGACAGGCGGAAAGCCTCTCCTCACCCACCGCAATTTCGATGGCATCCTCCTGCGGCGGCACCAAATAGTCCTGATAATTGTGTTCCAAGTTCGGATGCCATAGTTCCAGCTTAAATGGAATATCTGCAATTTTAATATAAATCGTCTTTTTCATATCATGCAAGAAAAAAGGGAGCAGAAAATCCGCTCCCTTTTTTGTTTTACGCATTACTCAACGCCAACAATCGTACCCGTTCCACCAACGGACACTTGCTTGCCGTCTTTCATCATAACCTTGTAAATCTTGTCGCTGTTCAAAACATCATCGTCAAGACCGCCGATGATGCCGCCGCCCTGAGAT
>JAZLJB010000029.1:0-63041 GCA_045617685.1 Vescimonas sp. | reverse complement strand
CATTTTGGGCGGCTGCGCCAACATCTGCTATGAATACGCCACCAAGCGTTATCGCAGCAACTGCATCAACTGGGGCATGGTGCCCTTCACACTGGCTGAAGGCACGGAGTTCCCCTATGCCGCCGGCGATTTCGTATATGTCCCCGATGTGCTGAATGCTGTGCAGTCCGGCGCAAGCGATATCCCCGCCAAGGTGGTGGCCGCTGACGGCGTGCATGACATCATGCTGCATCTGGCCGCCCTCACCGACGAGGAAAAGCAGATCATTGCCGACGGCTGCCTGATGAACTACTATGCCGCTGAGAACAAGAGATAAGGAGCAAGTGACCATGGATAAGATCAAAATGCTGAACCCCATCGTGGAGATGGACGGCGATGAAATGACCCGTGTACTGTGGCAGGCCATCAAGGATGAGCTGATCCTGCCCTTTGTGGATCTGAAGTCCGAATATTACGATCTGGGCCTTGTCAACCGTGACAAGACCGACGATCAGGTGACCGTCGACGCCGCCAATGCCATCAAAAAGTGGCATGTGGGCGTGAAATGCGCCACCATCACCCCCAACGCACAGCGTGTGGAGGAATACAAGCTGAAGAAGATGTGGAAGAGCCCCAACGGCACCATCCGTTCCATTCTGGACGGCACCGTGTTCCGTGCGCCCATCCTCATCAGCCGCATTCAGCCGGTGGTGCGCACCTGGAAAAAGCCCATCACCATCGCCCGTCACGCTTACGGCGATGTGTATAAAAATGTAGAATACCGTGTGGAGGGCGCCGGCAAGGCAGAGCTGGTGTTCACCGATGAGAGCGGCAAGGAACTGTTCCGTCAGGATGTGTTCCACTATGCCGGCCCCGGCGTCTTGCAGGGTCAGCACAACACCGACAAGTCCATTCGTTCCTTTGCCCACGCCTGCTTCGAGTATGCCCTGAGCGCCAAGCAGGATCTGTGGTTCTCCACCAAGGACACCATCTCCAAGCAGTATGACCAGACCTTCAAGCTGATCTTCCAGGAGATCTACGAAAACGAGTATAAGGCCAAGTTCGAGGCCGCCGGCATTACCTATTTCTATACGCTGATCGACGATGCCGTGGCTCGTGTCATTCGCTCCGAGGGCGGTTTCATCTGGGCCTGCAAGAACTATGACGGCGATGTGATGAGCGATATGCTGTCCACCGCATTCGGCTCTTTGGCCATGATGACAAGCGTTCTGGTGTCCCCCGACGGCAACTATGAATACGAGGCCGCCCACGGCACCATCACCCGCCATTACTATCGCTTCCTGAAGGGCGAGATCCCCTCCTCCAACCCCGTGGCTACCATCTTCGCATGGAGCGGCGCACTGCGCAAGCGTGGTGAGATGGACGGCAATGCTGAGCTGGCCGCTTTCGGTGACAAGCTGGAAAAGGCCACCTTGGATACCTTGGAGTCCGGCGTCATGACCGGCGATCTGGCCTCCTTGTGCAAGGGTCAGAGCGATATTCAGACGGTGGATTACACCGCATTTTTGAAAGCGATCGCCGAAAAGCTGTAAAAAATTTTTATGAATAAAAATGACACCTCCGTTCACACTAAGAGCGGAGGTGCTATTTTATGCTGCAATATAATGATTTGAATGACCTTTTGCGCTCGGACCCTGCCGCCCACAGCTACTTTTACGATCTGCCCTGCTCCACGCAGAACCGCCTGCAAAAGCAGGATATCCACAATTTCTCACAGCTTCGTGAGGCGGTGGTAAATCTTGACATCGCTGACCGCCCGCAGGCATTTTAAGGAGGTTTTCTCATGGACATTACGAAAGACACCATCGAATTGCTGAAAGAATGTGACGCCGGCGTGAAAATGGCCACGGCATCACTGGACGATGTGAAAGACCACATCCAAAAGCCCGATTTGAAGACTCTGTTGGATACATCCCGTGCCCAGCATGTGATGATGAAGGATGAGATCCAGAAGCTGCTGAAAAAATCAGGCGCAGAGGAAAAAGAGCCCAATCCCATCGCCCGCAGTATGTCGGCGATGAAATCCGGCGCAAAGCTGGGTTGGGACAACAGCGACGAAACCGTGGCGAACCTCATCGAGGACGGCTGCGCCATGGGCATCAAGTCGCTGCACCGATATCTCAACCAGTATCAGGCGGCCGATGTGACCGCCCGTGCCATGGCTCGTTCGCTGGTGGCCATCGAAGAGCAGCTGGCGGCGGATATCAAGAGCTATCTGTAAACAAAAATTGCTCCCCACGGGGAGCAATTTTTTTATGACAAACGCAGCTTTTTGGCAATCACTGCACCATCTACCGAAATAGTCTGGAATATACCGGTAAGGCTGGTGGCAATTTCGTGGCCGCCCACCTGCGCAGAGATGGTATAGCGTGTTTCGATCACGCCCTCCTGCACGCCGTATACCCTGCCGTCCACCACCAGTTCCGTCAGGCCGTAGCTGCGGCGTGCTTCAATTTCATGCACGCCGTACAGTGCTCTCACCAGAACACGGTACTTCTCCGCCGGCTCCCTCACGGGTCGGTCATTTTCGCCCTCCCACGGTTGGGGCGCTTCCTCTGTCGCAGCCGGTGCCATCGCCTCCGGAGCGGACAGCGCCTCCTTGCCGTGCTTGACGCCTATGGCCAGATAGACGATGATCCAGATGTGGAAAGCATAGTCCAGCAGCATGGATATCTCAAAGTAGGCAATGGAGTCCAGCACCAGAATGACCACATCGATGGAGAACAGCACCAGTGCGGCAATCATCCAGCCACGGCGCTTTTTGGAAAAGAAGAAGCACAGCAGATACGGCACCAATACCAGTGCCGCCATGACACCACCGATGACCAGATATCCGCCGGCCTCGGTCATCTCATAATAGATCCGCCCGTACAGTGACAGCAGATAGGCCAGATAATCCGAAAACAGGAAATAGACATCGCTGCCCGCTAAGGCCAGCGCCACATTGACGGCGGTGAATGCCACCACAGCCAACAAATTCATGCGGGAATTTTTATACTTCGCCGCTGCCGTTCTCATAATCGTCCCCTCCTTATTATAACGCACGCATATACTCGCTGCGCAGTCCGTGGCCGGCCAAGCCCTGCCGCACACGGGCCAGCAGCGCCTCACGGTCAATGTTCAGTGTGCCTTTCAGCGTCAGGTAGTTGCTGGCATGGTTCATGCGGAACACACTGCCCTCGCTGTCGATATGCTGCAGGAAAATCTCCGTTTCACGCAGTACATCCACCGGCCCCAACACTTGGAAGCTGCCCTCTCGCACCCACTTCTCCAGCGGCGTACCCGGCTCCACCATCAAGGTCAAAAGCCCGATGTATTCCGGTTTCATTGCGCTCAGCGCCTGCGCCGTGCCGATGGCATGCTGCTCTAATAGCTCCACGCTGCCAAGTCCGGAAATCGCCGTGACGCTAAGCTGTAAGCCGCAGCGCCGTGCTTTCTGTCCGGCGGCGATGATGGCGGCGGCATCGTGTCCTTTGTTCATCTTCTCCAGCACAGCATCGCAGCCGGATTCCAAGCCCATATACACCAGACGCAGGCCGTGCTGCTGTAGTGTCACAAGCTCAGCCTCCGTTTTCACCTGCAGGCTTTTGGGCGAGGCGTAACAGCTCACACGCTCGCACTCCGGGAACAATTCGTAAACCAGGTCTAAAATCTCCACCATCTGCTCTGTGGGGCGCATGAGGGCGTCGCCATCTGCCAGAAACACACGGCGCATCTGGGAATACACACGGCGAGCCAGATAGAAATCCTCACGGATCTCCTCCATAGGCCGCATGGAAAAATGCTTGTCATCATACATATCGCAAAAGGCGCAGCCGTTGTGACTGCAGCCGTATGTCACCTGAACGATCAGGCTGCGTGCCTCACTGGGTGGGCGAAACACTTTACCTTTATAACGCATGGTCGGTTCCTCCTTACCGTATTACTGCTATTATGCCACAAAACTCGACATTTGAAAAGGGCATATTCCTCCGCCGCAGCGCATAAAGTAGACCAACTTCAACAAACGAGGTGGACAGCCAATGGTAACAAATTTCAACCGTGTGCGTCTGTGCGGTCAGGCGCTGAACGAACCGACCTTATCCCATGTCAATCACGGCGAGGCGTTTTATAAATTTTCGCTGCGAGTGGAGCGGCTCAGCGGTCAGGCGGATACTCTGCGTGTCATCGTGTCACGCCGCCAGTTGGAGCGCTCGCCCGTTTGCGGCGGCGACACCGTGCTGCTGACGGGCCAGCTCCGCTCCTTCAACAATAAAAGTGGCTGCGGCAGCCGTCTTATTATCTCGGTATTCGTGCAGGAGCTGGAAATCGTTTCCTGCGACACGCCGCCGGAAAATCAGATCCAGCTTTCCGGCGTGATCTGCAAGCCACCGCTGCTGCGCCGCACGCCGTTAGGCCGTGATATCTGCGATGTCATTCTGGCGGTGAACCGACGCTACGGACGGGCGGATTATCTGCCGTGTATCGCATGGGGCATCGTGGCGCAGCAGGTGGGGGACATGACGGTGGGCGAGCGGCTGATCGTGGAGGGCCGCATCCAAAGCCGCTGCTACACCAAAAATTTAGGCAGCTATACGGAGGAGCGCATTGCCTATGAGGTTTCCATCATGCGGCCTGCTGCCATGGAGGAGTTTGCAGTGGAATAGTTGACGGAATTTGCCGCTACATATATAATGTATAGAAAACCAAGGCAAAGGAGCGGCACGACTTTGAGTAAATGTGAAAGCTGCGTATTCTACAACTATGACGAGGAATATGACGATTACTTCTGCGATATGGATTTGGATGAGGATGAAATGGCACGGTTTTTGGCCTCGCAGGCGGAGAGCTGTCCTTTTTGGCGTCCCGGCGACGAGTATCTGACCGCACGCAGGCAGTGAACAGCGCATAACAATATCTACACAACGCATGTGGCACACAGACCAATTTTTGTCTGTTGTCACATGCGTTGATTTTCTTGCTTTTGCTGTCTTAATGTGATAGAATAAGTTGATTTAGAATGTTTTTTAGTACGCAGGAGGTTGCAATATGATTGATATACACTGTCATATATTGCCGTGGGTGGATGACGGATCCCCTGACATGGATGCCTCCATTGCCATGGCACGGATGGCTGCCGAAAGCGGCGTAACGGACATTATCGCCACGCCCCACTGCAATTTGCCTCAGGCGGACGAGCCCAATTTTGTCTCGCCGGAGCTGCTGCAAAAGGTGGCGGCATTGCAGAAATGCATTGACCGTGCCGGTATCCTTGTGCGTATGCATACCGGAGCGGAGGTGTTTTGCACGCCGGAGGTACCGGAACTGCTGCGTCAGGGCAAGCTGCCCACGCTGGCCAATTCCCGCTATCTGCTGGTGGAGTTTTACTTTGACGAATCGGGCGACTATATTGACCGCATGCTCCACGAGATCATGCGCCTGGGCTATACGCCGGTGGTGGCGCATCCGGAGCGGTACGAGGCCGTGCAGGAAATGCCCGTGCTGGTGGAGCGTTGGTTCCGTGAGGGCATCGTGATCCAGTTGAACAAGGGCAGCATCTTGGGTCGATTGGGATATGGCTCGCAGCGCACGGCGCAGCGCATTCTGGCCCAGGGCTACGCCCACATCGTGGCCAGCGATGCCCACAGTCCCGATTTCCGCACACCGCACATGACGCAGGTCACCGAGCTGTTGGAGGATACCTGCGGCACCATATACACCGATATACTTTTACTGGATAATCCTCGCTGCATTTTGAACAATACGCCGCTCATTCAGGCGAATTAAGGGGTAAGATACTATGAGAAAACTGCAATCAATCACTGTGACGATTTTCTTCCTTGTGCTGGCATGCTTCATCGCAACGGAAGTATACAATCACTTTTTTGTGGATCGTGAGCCGCCGGTGATCTCCTGCGACAGCGATACCATCCATGTGAAGGTGGGTGTGAAGAACAAGGCACTGCTCAAGGGCGTTCACGCCACGGACAATGCAGACGGCGATCTGAGCGACAAGGTCATCGTTTCCGGCGTGACGCAGTTGATTACCGATAACACCGCCAAGGTGAGCTATATCGTGTTCGACTCGTCCAACAATATGGCCACCTATACCCGCACCGTCCACTATACCAATTACGAAAAGCCCCATCTGTCGCTGTCCAAGCCGCTGGTGTTCAAGGTCGGCAAGACCACCACTCTGCTGGATCGCCTCACGGCTCACGATGTCATCGACGGTGACATTTCCGATAAGATTCGTGTGACGGCGCAGAATATCGACACCACCACCATCGGCAGCTACTCCGTCACTGTGCAGGTGAGCAATTCACTGGGCGATGTGGAGAGCCTGACCTTGCCGGTGCTGATTTCCGACCTCGCCAGCGAGGAGTCCATCACCCTGAGCGACTACATTCTCTACATGGACAAGGGTGACTCTTTCGATCCGTACAGCATGGTGGAGTCTGTGAAAAACGGTGCCACAACGGTTTCCAACTCCGCTCTGTTTATCGACAACACGGTGGACACCGACACGGTTGGCACCTATGTTGTGTCCTATTCCTATCAATCTTGCACGGTATATCTTACCGTTGTTGTGAAGTAAAGGAGGCGATCATATGGAATATGAGCATAAACATGAATTTCAGTGGTCGGAAATCGAGCCTCTGTGTCTGGTGCGTTTGTTGTGCCATAAGTTCTGGCTTATCCTGATGGCATTCCTCATCGGTGCATTGGGCACCTTCATTGTGCTGTCAACCCTGTATCACCATACTTACAGTTGCTCCACCACATTTTCCGTAACGGCCCGCTCTAATGCCAGTGCCACGCCTTATGCCAATATTTCTGCAGCCGGCGAGGTGGCGGCTATCTATTCAGAGCTGCTGGAAAGTACGGTCATGGATGAAACCATCCACGAAAACTTGGACAAAAATGTATCGGGCAGCATCCATGCAGAGAAGTTGGGCGAGACCAACCTGATCTATGTCACCGCCACGGCGGATGCGCCGGAGGATGCTCTGCTGCTGAGCCAGTCGGTGATCCACAACTATGCGGGTCTTTCTGACTATGTGTCCTCCACGGCTGTGCTGCAACCCTTGAACACGCCGAATATCGCCATCACATCCAACCAGAATTTCAGCGTACCACGCTATTGCGTGATCATCGGAATTCTGTGCGCCGGAGTTATGATGTTTCTTTTGTGCCTGATCTCCATTATGCGTGGCACCGTGCAGACCATGGATGGTGCACGCAACAAGGTGGATGGCCGCATTATCGTCACCATTCCCCACGAAAAATCGGATCAGCGTGCCTCGTTCGGGCATCTGCTGCGCCTGATTTTCCCCGTCAGACGAGGTGGCAGCCGCATTAATGGTAATCTGAAAATCTCCTCAGCCACCATCAGCTTCGGCTTCGCCGAGGCCGTACACCGGCTGAGTGCCAAGTTCGCCCACGAGCGCAGCAAAGGTCGTCAGGTATTTCTGTTCACCAGTGTATACGAGGCGGAGGGTAAATCCACTCTGGCCGCCAACACAGCGCTGTCACTGACACTGCGTGGCAAAAAGGTGCTGTTCATTGATTTGGATCTGCGCCGTCCCGTGCAGAGTCAGCTTTTGGGCTTACCTGTGGAGAAAGGTAATGATTTCGGACAGCTTCTGTCCTCCGCTGCATCTGCCAAAACGATTTTGGCAGGCGTGACCGTGGATGAATCCAACGGCCTGCACACACTGCTCAGCGGTCAGTCCTATACTGATATGGTTCGCCTGCTGTCCACCCCACTGTTGGCAGATGTGATCCGCCTCAGCCGTGAACGCTATGACTACATCATCATCGACTCGCCGCCTTTGGGCTATTTTTCCGACAGTGAGCTGCTGAGCGATCTGTCTGATGCCTCGGTGCTGGTAATCCGTCAGGATGTGGCCCCCGCCGCCGAGATCAACGATGCCATCGACGCCCTGCGTGCCGGTAAGGCAGAATTCCTGGGCTGCATACTCAACGATATGGACTCTCTGTCCGCCCATGCCGCCGGCTCCTCCGGCTATGGCTACGGTTACGGCTACGGCTATGGTTACGGCAAGTACGGTAAATACGGCAAGTACGGTCATCACCGCAGCGATGAAAAGAAATAATTTCTTGTGAGGATCACTATGGATAAAGATAATATGAATCAAAACAATATTGAATTGTTTGACCCCACTGCCATGCTGCGCAAATTCATCCCCCATCTGCGTCGTCTATGGGGCTTGGTGTTGGCACTGGTCATTGTTGGCGGTGCAGCAGGTTACGGTCTGTGCCGTGTTCTCTATCATCCCAAATATGAATCGCAGGCCGTTTTCTCCGTCAGTGTCAACTATTCTGACAGCACTGACATCATGAGCTACAGCTATTATTACGACAATTCGGCTGCAAAGGTAGTGGCCGATACCTTCCCGTATCTGCTGAAATCGGATGTCATGCATGAGCTGGTGCTGCAAAAGCTGGGCACGGATCAGATTAACGGCGAGATCATCCCATCCTCTGTGGCGGACACCAACTTCTTTGTGCTGAAGGTGCTCAGCTCCGATCCGCAGGATTCTTACGACATCATCAAGGCTGTCATTGATGTCTATCCTCAGGTCAGCCGTCAAGTCATCGGCGAAACACAGTTGGTCATCAACCGTGAGCCGGTTCTGCCTACGCAGCCCTCCAACTCGCCGGACTGGCATCGCTATGTATTCATCGGTGCTGTATTCGGCCTTGCATTCGGTCTGATGTTCGTTGCACTGCGCACTCTGCTGCGCAAGACGGTGTATTCCTCTTCCGATGTTAAGAAGATTTTGAATTTGACCTGTCTTGCCCATGTCCCCAATGTGAAGACCAAGCTCCGCAAAAGCGGCAACACACCGCACCTGCTTGTCACACAGCAACAGCCCGACTCCGCCTTCTGCGAGTCCTTGCGTCTGTTGCGCCTGAAGTTGATGCGTCAACTGAAGCCTGATGATAAGATCATCCTCTTCACCAGTACCGTTCCCTCGGAGGGTAAGAGTTCTCTGGCTGCCAACACGGCATTACTGCTGGCACAGGACGGCAAGAAGGTCCTGCTGATCGACGGCGACCTGCGCAATCCCAGTATCAAGGGCCTGCTGGGCCTGACGCAGCCCTCCGCCGGCTTGAGCGAATGCCTGAGTCAGAATCTGGATAGTGTCCGCTTCCTGCGTGTGCCGGATGTGGATCTCTTCGTGTTCGCCAGCGACAATGACAATGGCGTCGAAAACCCCATCCCTCTGCTGCTGCGTGATCGCCTGATGGATATCATTGAGCCCATGCGCTCCAAGTTCGATTATGTGATCATCGACACACCGCCGTGCGGTATGCTGGCAGATGCAGCAAGTCTGTGTCCCTATGCCGATAAGGTGGTCTATGTCATTCGCGAGGACTATGCCTCCGTTTCCCAAATCTATGACGGTGTGCAGTCCTTGAACAATCAGGATGTGGATATCTGCGGTTTCATTCTCAACCGTTCCGGCTCTAACCACGGCAGCAATTACGGATACGGCAGCAAGCACAAATACGGCTATGGCTATGGCTATGGTTATGGCTACGGTTATGGCTACGGTTACGGCCATTCCAAGAAAAAAAGCGAAAAAGAGAGCGATAAATCGTAATCTTTCATTGCACATGCGTCAAGGGAGGTGGACGAATGCTGCGTAAGATCATCGACAAAATAAAAGCGGGTATGCTGCGTGACATTCTCCACGAAACGAAGTGGATCTACAGCTATACCGCCCAGTACAAAAAGGGCATTGTTGTGTTCATCATTTTGGGACTTCTATCCACGGTGTTGGGACTTCTGGGCAGTCTGGCGTCCAAGTATCTCATTGACGCTGTGACCTCGCAGCAGAATAGCCGTTTGGTATCTATTCTGTCGCTGTACATCGGCTTTGAGCTGACTCGCATTGCTGTCACCGCCGTGACACGGCGGTTCAGCGCCAAGCTCAGCGTACGGGCGTCCAACGAGATTCGTGCCGATGTGTTTCGCCAGTTCCTGACGGTGGATTGGCAGGCCTCTCTGGAGTATCACTCCGGCGATCTGCTGACCCGTATCAACGGCGATGTCAGCACCGTGGCGGACAGCGTTTTGGGCTGGATCCCCAGCTTGATCACCAGTCTGGTGCAGTTCCTTGCCACGCTGACGGTGATTTTCATCTATGACCCCATCATGGCGGTGATTGCGCTGTTAGGCGCACCCATTACGGTGATTTTGAGCCGCTTTTTCCTTTTCAAAATGCGCACCTTCAGCCAGGAGGTCCGCAAAAAGCAATCCGACCTGACCGCTTTTTACGAGGAGTCGCTGCAAAATCTGCAAGCCATCAAATCCTTTGATCTGCATCAGCAGTTCCTCTCACGCTTAGATGCGCTGCAGGCGCTTTACAAGGATGTCAGTCTGGATTATAATCTGTTCGCCGTGCGTGCCAGCCTTGTGATGTCCGTCACAGGCTTTGCCGTGTCGGGAATGTGCTTTCTCTGGGGCGTATGGCGCCTTTGGAACGGTGCCATCAGCTTTGGTACCATGGTGCTGTTCATCCAGTTGGCGGCCTTGGTCTCCACCTCGTTTTCCTCGCTGGTGGGTCTGGTTCCCTCGGCGATTTCCGCCACGGTTTCCGCCCAGCGTATCATGAAGATCTTAGCGCTTCCCCACGAGGATATGGCCGCTTCACCTGAGGCGCAGGCTGTCATCCACCACGCCCGTGAAACCGGTGTCAGCGTGGACCTGCGGGATGTTCGTTTCTCCTATCAAAACGGCCGCAGAATATTTGACGGCTTCGATCTCCACGCAAACGGCGGCGAGATCATCGGCATCGTCAGCCCCTCCGGCGGTGGAAAGACTACCCTGATCCGTATGCTCTTGGGGTTAATTGCCCCGCAAGATGGTACGATCACCCTCTCAGCCGGCAATGCCACCGCCCCCTTGTCACCTTGCATGCGTGGGCTGATCACCTATGTGGCGCAGGAAAAGGTGGTTTTCTCCGGCACTATTGCCCAGTCCCTGCGCATGACCAATCCCCTGGCCGACGATGCGCAGTTGCAGCATGCCTTGGAGCTTGCCTGCGCTTGGGACTTCGTTTCAGCGCTGTCGGAGGGCATCCACACGTCGCTGGGCGAGCGTGGAAGCGGTCTGTCCGAGGGACAGATCCAGCGTCTTGCCATTGCCCGTGCGCTGGTAAGTGATGCGCCCATCATGCTGCTGGATGAGGCCACCTCCGCACTGGATATCGACACCGAACACACGGTGCTGCGCAATATTCTCAGCAGCGGCAACCGCACCGTGATCGTCACCACCCATCGCCCCACCGTGCTGCTTTCGTGCCACCATGTGGTGCGCATCGAAAACGGAAAATCCATCATTCTGGACGATGAGGCGATCCGTGAGATCTGCTATCACAAAGACTAAAAAAGGTACAGAAATTTTCTAAATTTTTTTCATTTTTTACTGAAAAAACGATTGATTTTTCTATAAAACGGTTGTATAATACAGTTAATTGTAAAAATGTTATTTGGAGGGTATATTATGAAAAAGCTTTTTTCTGCTCTGTTGGTTGCTGTCATGATGTGCAGCGCTTTTGTGATGACGGCATTTGCCGCTAATCCGAATCCTATGCATATTGATAGTCCCGAGATTTACAATGCCGCATTTGAAGAGGAAAACACTTCTCCTCAAACCGGTTATCCCATTGGTATCGGCGGTGTCGCTGCGGTCGCTCTGGCTTGCGGTGCTGTGGCAATTGTATCCGCACGCAAGGCA
The DNA here is from genome assembly GCA_045617685.1 of Vescimonas sp. Lineage (GTDB taxonomy): Bacteria > Bacillota > Clostridia > Oscillospirales > Oscillospiraceae > Vescimonas. Next base: position 51,289 of record JAZLJB010000029.1, on the reverse strand, counting down.
TCTCGTTCCTAACAATCGTCACCCCGTAAATGCATTGTCGTTTATGGGGTGCTTTTTTGCCCTTTTGCAAAGGAGGCGCTATGAGTAAACGCAGCAAAAAGATCCTGTTTGCCGTAATTGCTGTGATTGCGGCTGCCATTTGCGTGTATTGCAGCATTTATCTGGTGCAGTACATCCGTGGCAACATTCTCAATACTAAGGTCGGCAGTCTGGCATCCACCAACAACACTTTTTCCCAGCAGAGTGATGCCGTTGTGGTGGACATTGATTTTGACGCCTTGCACGAGATGAACGATGAGATTTACGCCTGGGTGGAAGTACCCGGCACCACCATCAGCTATCCGGTGGTACAGAGTGCCACATACGATCTGTTTTACAACTCCCACGCTGTGGATCGCAGCACCTATTATGGCGGCAGCATTTTCTCCCAGCGGTATAACACCACCACCTTCGATGAGCCCATGACCGTGCTGTACGGCCATAATCTCCACTCGAAGTATATGTTTGCACCGGTGAACGATTTTGCCGACAGCAAGGTGTTTGATGCCAACCAATATATCTACATCTACACGCCGGACACGGTTTATGAGTATACGATTTTTGCCGCCTATCCCCACTCTAACGAGCATCTGCTGCGTTGCCATGATTTCACGGACGAGAGCCAGTGGAACAGCTATTTTGATGCCGTGCTTCGCAACAGCGAGATCGACGCCAATTTCCGTGAGGATGCATTCCCCGCCTTTGGCGAAAAGGTGCTGACGCTGTCCACCTGTTACCGTCAGAACCGCTTGCAGCGCTATCTGCTGCAAGGCGTGCTGACCGCTCAATACCCCGTAGTCCAAAAATAAAAGGAGCTTGCTATGTCTAAGAATACCAAGCGTAAAAAACTCAGTACCCCCGTCATATTGCTGATCATTCTTGTGAGCTTTGCCCTGCTGCTGAGTGCCACGGTTTTAGGTCTGTGGCTCAATGGCCGCCGGGTCATGACCGACTCTTCCACCCTTGCCAAGGACAGTGATATCATCGAGTACCACGGCAAAACCTATCGCTATAACAACAGAATATCTACTCTGCTGCTGATTGGCGTTGACTCCCGCAATGATGGCAGCGACAACTCCTCTCAGCAATCCGATGTTATCGTGTTGGCAGCACTGGATCCGGTGAAGGAAAAGCTGTCCCTCATTGCCATCCCCCGTGACACCATGTGCAACATTGTCATCCCCAAAGGCGAGGGCGAAAGCGATAACACCGCCTACACCCAGTTGGCGCTGTCCTTTGCCTACGGCAAAGATCCGGAAGAGGGCTGTCAGCTCTGCCGTGATGCGGTGTCCAATCTGTTTAATGGCTTGCCCATCCAGTCCTATGCCGCCTTCTATTTCAACGGAATTCCCACCTTGAATGACGCTGTAGGCGGTGTTACCGTGCAGGTGCTGGACGATTTCCCCTTCACCTATTACTATCATTGCCGCAACATGATTGCCGGACAGACGGTAACTTTGACCGGTGAACAGGCGCAGACTTATATTCAGGCCCGACAGTATGACCAATTGGATGGCAACCTTCTGCGCATGGAGCGCCAAAAGCAGTACATGCTGGCTTTGGTACATCAGACCCTCAGCAATGTGAAGGAAGATCCCAGCCATGCGCTGTCGCTCTATAACACCGTTTCCGATTATACGGTGACAAACCTTTCTTTGGATCGCATTTCCTATCTTGCCACCATTGCCGGCAAGATGCGCTTTGACGGCAACATGACGATGATAATCGGTAAACTGGATATGGAGGACGGCGTACACGCCTGCCTGACGCCGGATCGTGATGCGCTGTATCAAGTGATGTTGGATACATTTTATGACGAAATCACACCGGAAGAATAACTGAAACAGGCTCTTTCCCAAGAGCCTGTTTTTTCTCAACAGAGCAACTCCCCACGGGGCTCGCTCCCTGTTTTCGCAATAAGAGAGGTTTGCATTTGATGAAAAAAGCTTTGGTTTTAGGGATCACAGGGTCCTTTTTCTTTGCCTTTACCTTTGTGCTGAACCGCAGCATGAATTTAGGCGGCGGCTACTGGCTGTGGAGCGCCGTATTGCGTTATCTGTTCACGCTGCCGATGATGGCGTTACTTTTGCTGCGTGGCGGACAATTGGCGCAGGTGCTGCGTGCCATTCAAGCTGCCCCCGGCCCATGGCTGCTGTGGAGCAGTGTGGGCTTCGGTCTTTTTTATGCGCCGCTATGCGCAGCGTCTGTGTTTGCCGAAAGCTGGTTTGTTGCGGCTATGTGGCAATTCACCATCGTGGCAGGCGTGCTGCTGACGCCGCTGTTCGGTCGCAGGATCCCTTTGAAAAATCTGTTGCTCTCCTGCCTGATTTTGGTAGGCATATTCGTTATGCAAATTCCCAAAATGCAAGATGGCGGCGGCAGCATTCTGCCGGCCATGGCGCTGATTGTCATCGCCGCCTTTTCCTATCCTTTGGGCAATCGCAAAATGATGCTGGTATGTCCGGCGGAGCTGAGTACGATACAGCGTGTGTTCGGCATGACGCTGTGCAGCATGCCTTTTTGGCTGATTTTGGGCGCAGTGGGGCTGGTATGTCACGGTGCGCCCGGCGGCTCGCAAATGCTTCAATCACTGTGCGTGGCGCTGTTCTCCGGTGTTATTGCCACAATCTTGTTCTTCCGTGCCACCGATCTGGTGAAGCACGACCAGCGCAAGCTGGCTGTGATCGAGGCCACCCAGTCCGGCGAGGTGATCTTCACACTGCTTTTAGGCGTGGTGTTCCTGCACGATGCCGTCCCCTCCCCCCTGGCGCTGTTGGGTATCGCTCTCATCGTAGCCGGCATGATCGCCAACAGCTTAGCCGTGAGTCAATAAGGAGTTGTTTATGATCAGGATTTTATTCGTCTGCCACGGCAATATCTGCCGCAGTCCCATGGCACAATGCGTTATGCAGCATTTGGTGGATACTTCTGGGCGCACCAAGTATTTTACCATCGACTCTGCCGCCACCAGCCGTGAAGAATTGGGCAACGCCATCTATCCGTCGGCACAGCGCATACTGCGTGCTCACGGTGTTCCGGTGCTGCCGCACCGTGCCCGTCAAATCACGGTGGAGGACTTCCGACAATTCAATTTCATCATCGGCATGGATAGCGCCAATATGCGCAATCTGCGCCGTATGTGTCCGGAAAGCAGCGCCCACAAGGTGCGTGCGCTGCTGAACCACGATGTGGCCGACCCTTGGTACACCGGCGATTTCGACATCACCTATCGTGATGTTCTGGTAGGCTGTGAACAGCTTTTGCAGGAGCTAACCCACGCTTGACGGCAGTAGGTGCCTCATGTTATACTCAAATGAGAATATCGAAAAAGGAGGGTGCCGCATGCGAGATTTTAGTCTAAAGCAGATTGAAGTGTTTGTTTCCGTGGTGGAGCAGGGCAGTTTTACCCGTGCCGCTGAGGAGTTGTTTTTGACCCAATCTACCATCAGCGCCCATATCAGCACGCTGGAAAAATCCTTGGGCACACCCCTTTTTATCCGCAAAGGGCGCCACATTCAACTGACTGCCGAGGGCCTGCGTGCGTATCCTTTGGCAAAAAAAGTCCTATTCGACTGCCAGCAAATGGCGGACGCCGTGCATTGCAGTACCTCGGATGGTCCCCTGCTGCTGGGCGCCTCCACCGTGCCGGGTCACTATCTCCTGCCCCAATGGCTGACGGCATATCGCAAGCGGCACAGAGATCAGCAGTATCATCTGCGTCAGGGCGACAGCCGTCAGGTACACCAAATGCTGCGTAACGACGAGATCCGTTTAGGCTTTGTGGGCGCCAAGCTGGACGAAGGCAGCATGGATTACGTTCTGCTGACAGAGGATCAGTTGGTTATGGTCACTGAAAATTCCGAGTATTTCCGGCAAAAGCAATTGACCGGCACATTGGGCCGAGCCCTATTGAGTTTGCCCACGGTGGCTCGTGAAGAAGGCAGCGGCACAGACCGCACGCTGCAAAACTATATGCGCACCATCGACTATCCCCGTGAAAAGCTGAACATCATCGCCCGGGTAGACGATCCGGAAACGCTGAAACACATGGTGCAGCAAGGCGCCGGCGTATCGGTTCTGTCGGCTCTGTCGGTGCAGCAGGAAGTGGATAGCGGTCAATTCCTCGCCTTCCCCATGGACAATCCCCCACTCAAGCGTGGCGTCTATTTGGTATATCGCCACGGCATACAATTCACGCCCGGTGAGCAGCAATTTGTGGATTTCATCTGCAAGCGCTGCCAAAAATAAAGCAAAAAGGCCTTCCCTTTTGGGGAAGGTCTTTTCTCATGTAAACAAATTCCACGGATATTGATCCGGCGGCGGACAGGATATATCAATGGGTTTCTTCGTCACCGGATGGGTAAAGGCCAGGCGTGTTGACCACAGTGCCGCCGAACAGGTATCCTTGCTGCCGTAGCGAATATCGCCCAACAGCGGTAGGCCACGGGAGGAAAACTGGACTCGGATCTGATGTGTGCGGCCGGTGTGAAGCTGAATGCGCACCAAACTCAGATCCTCGGTACGACCCACCTCACGATAGCTCAGCCGGGCATCACGCACGCCTTTGCGCATACGCTTGACCACATAGCTCTTGTTGTGCCGGGCATCACGAAACAGCAGATCACATAGCGTCGCCTCCTGTTCCTGCGGATGACCACGCAACACCGCCAAATATTCCTTGGTGATCTGGTGCTGTGCCACCAGAGCAGTGAGCTTGCCGGTGATCTCCTTGCGCCGTGAAAACACCATCACGCCGCCCACGATCTTATCCAGACGATGCACCGTGGCGATATAGTCGAGTTTTCCCAGTCCACGGTAATGCTCACGCAGCAGTTGGGGCATACATGCGCCCTTTTCGCTGTCCTCCGACAGTACGCCCACCGGCTTGAGGCAGATGACCAGACAGGCATCCTCGTATAAAATTGTGATATCGGACATTAGAAACTCTCCTTCATGAAAAAAACGGATGCTGTCACATCCGCTTTTTTGCTTGTATCAGAAACGGCGTCTGCCACGATAGTTGCGGCTACGGGAGTCTCTGCGCTTCTTGTGACCGTAACGGCGGTCACGGTGGATAAAACGGAAGTATACCAGCAGGAAGAGCACCAGCAGGACTACCGCCACGGTGGCAATTTTCACGATGGTTTTTGAGAAAAACTGCGACACATTATACTTCATCACAAGATAGCGGTTAGCGCTGACATCGTTGACAGCCAGCAGCTTTGCACTGGCGTATTCCTCACCCTTGTAGGTGATGATGAGCTTACCCAGCACATCGCCCTCCGCAATCGGCGCATTGGCCACCTTGTGCTTCAGCTTCACCGTGCGCTCGATATCGCTTTCCTTTGCGTTGACGGGCAGCAGTGCCTCCACATCGCTCTCCGGATGCACCACCACATAGTTTGTCTCCTTGCTCAGCGCCACCGGCACTTCCTGAATCATCTCGTCCGCTGTGGCCACCGTCTGATAGGCGAATTGATCAAAGCCGTAGTCAAACAGACGGCTGGTTTCCGTGAAACTGCCCACCATCATGGTGCCGTTTTGCATCACTTCTCTGGCACCCAGCACCACGCTGATCAAAGTGCGTCCGTTGCGCACAGCCGAGGAAACCAGACAGTGTCCCGCCTCCTCCGTTGAGCCGGTCTTGATGCCCTGCGCTCCGTCATAGAGATAGCCGGTGGCACGCCAGTTGGAAATCAGGTAGTTGGTGGAATGGAGCTCACGGGGCTCGGATTTATTGGTCTTAGGTACGATGTATGCCTTGGTATTGCAGATCTCCATGAAGGTTTCGTTCTTCACGGCCTCTCTGGCAATCAGATAGATATCCCATGCCGAGGTGTAATGCCGGGGATCGGGCATACCGTTGGTGTTGGCAAAGTGCGTGTTCTCGCAGCCCAGCTCCTTGGCACGCTCGTTCATCTTTTTCACGAAAGCGTCCTCGCTGCCGGCCACCTTCTCAGCCAGAATATTGCACGCCTCGTTGGCAGACACCACCAGCATACAGTACAGCAGATCCTCCGCCCTCAGGGCTTCTCCCGCCTGAATGCCGGCACTGCTGCCATCCTCTGCCAAACCGGCAAGAGCCGTGGCGCTGGCGGTGACCTTATCGCTGAGCTTCAGCTCACCACGGTCAATGGCCTCCAGTACCACCAGTGCCGTCATCACCTTGGTGATGCTGGCAGGTGCCAGCTCCTGATGCTCATTCTTGGCATATAGCACATGGCCGGATGTGCCGTCTATCAAGACGGCAGCTTTGGCATCCACATCAAATTTCTTTGCGGCATAGGCCGTGGGGGTAAAGAGTCCGCACAGCAACAGTGCCACCAGACATAAGCTGACAATTCGGCGTAATTTCATATCATTTCTCCATTTTCATGCAGTTTATCTTTCTATATGCGCAAAAGTGCACTTATATTATATGCAAAAAACGCAGTGTAGTCAACCACATGACCCGCAGAATTAAAAAAATCCCCCGCAGACGTTTCATCTGCGAGGGAATGGTTCGATCGTTACTTTGCGTACAGCAGGCCGATCATCCAGTTGGTCAGGCGGTACGGCAGCACACGCATGATCACGGTGAACGCCTGATAGCTCAGGCCGATGGTATAGATGGGCTTGCGTGAGGTCTTTTGCGCCACCTTGGCAACAAAGCGACCTGCCACCGCTGGGTCCATACCGGTCTGCTCGTCATGTTCCATGCGAGCAACACTGCGCCCGATGCGGCCGGTGTAGATGTCATCGCCCTGAATGACTTTTTCACGGGCGGCGGTAAAGCCGGTCCTGATGTCACCGGGCTGCACGGCGCAAACCGTCACGCCAAAGGGACGCAGCTCATTGGCAAGTGCCATGGTATAGGCATTGATAGCCGCCTTGCCGGCGGAATAATAGGCCTGAAACGGAATGGGGATGGGCGCCGCCACGGAGCTGATATTCACGATGCGTCCGCTGCCCTGACGGCGCATAATGGGCACCACGGCACGGTTAAGGCGCACCATGCCGAAGAAGTTGACATCCAGCAGCCGCTGGGCCTCCTCCGTTTTGGTGAACTCGATGGCGCCTGAAATGCCAAATCCGGCATTATTCACCAGAATATCGATGCGACCCTCCGCTGCCATGATGGCATCGATGGCGGCAATGACGGTATCTTCCTGAGAAATATCGGCACGCAGATGGTGCAATCCATCCACGCCGTTTTGGCCACGGCTCAGCTCATACACCGTGTAGCCGGCGGCCTTCAGTGCAAGGGCGGTCTCCTTGCCGATGCCGGAGGTACCTCCGGTCACCACCGCCACGCCCTTACGCATGGATGTCATAATGGCCCAAAACATCGGCAATGATATCCACTGCCTCGTCCACCAAATCCTTGGTGTGGGTGGCCATCAAGGTACATCTGAGCAGGCACTCGCCGGGTGCGCAGGCAGGCGGCAGCGTTGCATTCACATATACGCCACGCTCATACAGTTCCTTTTGCGCTTGCAAGGTCACAATGGGATCGTATGTGTAGATGGGGATGATGGGCGTTTCGGCATCCATGATCTTCACGCCCTTGGCATGGAGCTGATCACGCATATACTGGGAAATCTCCTGCAGCCTCGTAGGCAGCGAGGGATCGTTGCGGAGAATGCGCAGTGCCTGCAAGGCAACCGCAATACCCACGGGTGTCACCGAGGCGGAGAAGATATAGGGACGGGAATTGCAGCGCACGAAGTCACAAACCTTGGCGCCGGCGGCCATATAGCCGCCGATGGATGCCATGGATTTGGAGAAGGTGCCCATATAGATGTCCACCTGATCCTCCAGACCGAAATAGCTGGCGGTACCACGGCCGCCCTTACCGATCACGCCCAGTGCGTGGGCATCGTCCACCATCACACGGGCGCCGTATTTCTTAGCCAGTGCGCAGATCTCCGGCAGCTTGCAGATATCGCCGCCCATGGAGAACACGCCGTCGGTCACGATCAGTGCGCCACGGTTTTCCGGCACCTTTTGCAGGCAGCGCTCCAGATCCGCCATGTCGCTGTGGCGATAGCGCAGCATCTTGCCGTAGCTGAGCTTGCAGCCATCATAGATACTGGCGTGGTTTTCACGGTCGCAGATCACATAATCACGCATGCCCACCAGTGCGCTGATGATGCCCAGGTTAGACTGGAAGCCGGTGGAGAATGTCACCACATCCTCCTTGCCCAGAAACTCAGCCATCTCACGCTCAAATTGCAGATGCAGTACCAGCGTGCCGTTGAGCAGGCGTGAACCACTGCAGCCCGTGCCGTACTCCTCCACGGTCTTTTTGGCCGTGGCGATCATGTCGGGATGGGTGGTCAGACCCAAATAGTTGTTGGAGCCCAGCATGATGCGGCGCTGACCCTCCATAATGACCTCAGTATCCTGGCGGGACTGCAGCTCACGGAAATAGGGGAACAAGCCCTGCTGGCGCAATTCATCCGCATCGGTATACTGATAACACTTTTCAAAAATATCCACAGGATAACCTCCTTGACAAATTCCTCTTCAAATGAATGGATAGCCCATTGTAGCAGTTTGTCAAAGAAATGTCAAATTCAACGATCCAGATAGCAAATGCCCTTTATGATCCAGTGGCTCAAGGTAGCTGCCCCCACAGCCATCAAAGCAGTTGTCACGAACATAGTCTTGCTCCTTTCTTTTAATAATGGTATAATCACCTCATGGGAGGTGGCGTTATATGGCGAATAAGAAACTGAAATTACTGTATTTGGCAGATTATCTGCGTCGCGAAACGGACGAACAGCACCCCAAAACCGTGGCGGATATCATTGCCCACCTGGAAAGCCACGGCATCAGCGCCGAGCGCAAGTCGGTGTATGATGATATTCATCTTTTGCAGGATTACGGCATGGATGTGCAGACCGTCAAGGCCAAAAATTACGGCTACTTTTTAGGCGAGCGCCCCTTCGAGCTGCCGGAGCTGAAGCTACTGATTGACACGGTGCAGTCCTCTCCGTTTTTGACGAAGAAAAAATCGCTGGCGCTGATTGAGAAGCTGGAAAGCTTCACCAGCCGCCCCATGGCACGGCAGCTGCGTGGTCAGGTGTTCGTGATGAACCGTGTGCGCACCATGAACGAGCGTGTTTACTACGCCGTGGACGGTATCAACACAGCCATCTGCACCAATCGCAGGATTTCTTTCCGCTATTTCGACTGGACGGTGGACGGCTCCAAGACCTATCGCCATGGCGGCGAGCTCTATAAGGTAAATCCGGTGGCGCTGTGCGTAGACCGGCAGTACTATCTGGTAGCGTATGACACCGACCTTGCGGACTATCGTCATTACCGTGTGGATCGCATGGAGAATCTGACGGTGCTGCCCGATGCCCGTGATCCCATGCCCGAGGGCTTCGATCTGGGCAACTATGTCAAGAGCCTTTTCGATATGTTCAACGGCGAAACCCAGATGGTGCGTCTCGCCATGGACAACGCTCTTTTGAATGCGGCCATCGACCGTTTTGGCGCCGATGCCCATAAGCATGCCCTCTCACCCGATCGCTTTGAACTGACCGCACCGGTAGAGGTGGGCCCTACCTTCTACGGCTGGCTGTTCCAGTTCGGCACGCAGGCGCAGATTTTATCGCCGAACAGCGTGCGTGATGACTTTGCCGCCTATTGCCGTGAAACGCTTGCCCAATACGAGTGAGTTAAATGGTTGCCTCCACGGCAATGCGCTGGCCGCTGATCTGTACCCAGTGGACTCGTACGCCCTCGTCACCACGATCTGTGGCGCAGAAGGACAGCTTGCCCATGTTGCCCTCTACGGGGATCTCACCGCCGAAATTCACTGCGAAGCGACGGATATATTGACCCAGCTCACGGATCACCGGCAAACTCAGATCCATCTCCAAAAAATCAAAAAACTTGTTCATGATGTGACCTCCCCTTACCCTAAAAATGTGACCTTCACTTTTGCAATCAACCTCTATCATGGCTCTATCGTAGCAAAAGAAGTGTCCCGTATACGGGACACTTCTTAAAAACACTTGCGTCAAATTGAGATTGTTATATAATTAATGTTGTGTATGAAGGCGTGATTTGATGAAAGCAGCACCTATCTCTGCACAGATCGTCGGTATTGTCGATACACGATTTGCCATCGGTATGCGGTATCATCATTGCCCGAAAACAGGATAATACACCAAAAGAAGAACAGGAAGCTGACCATGAAAACTTTGATTGAACTATATGACGAACGCCCCATCGAGAATGTTTTAGGCTCGGAGGTATTTCATCCGGAACGCACGGTATTTCTCTGTCCGCCGGACATTGCGCACAATAAAAATCTACAGGACAAGCTGCGTCTTTACTTTCAGCACCGCAAGTTGAACACGGAGCTGGTATTTTTAGAGTCCAGTCTATATAACAGCGGCAAAATCGAAAAGCAGTTGCGCTCTGTGGTGGAAACCTATCCCGATTGCGTGCTGGATATCACCGGCGGCACAGATGCTGCGCTCTTTGCAGCCGGTCAGTTGTGTGCCAAGTCTGACGTTCCCGTGTTTACCTACAGTCGCCGCCGCAACCGTTTTTTTAACATCCATAATGCGCCTTACGCCGAGGAATTGGAATGCACTTTGCACCACAATGTAGAGGATTGTTTTATGATGGCAGGCGGTGCGCTGCGCAGTGGTCGTGTGGATAACGACATTCTGTCCGGCTATATGGATGTCATTGACCCGTTCTTCCGGTTATATCTGCGTTATCGAACGGATTGGACGCACATTGTCGGCTATATCCAGCGTGCCTCACAAACAGCGTTTGAAGAGCTGCCCACGGTTCATGTATCCTCCGCTTATACCGTTAAAGGCGAGCGAGGTACACGGATCGATGCTCCGGAGCAGGCGCTGCGTGATCTGGAAAAACTGGGCTTTATCTGTCACTTGCACATTTCAATAGAAGAAGTAACCTTTGACTTTAAGGATCTGCAAATCCGCACATGGCTGCGTGATATCGGCAGCGTATTGGAGCTGTATGTCTATAAATGCTGCTTAGACAGCAAGCTATTCCACGATGTGCGCACCAGCGCCGTGGTGGATTGGGAGGGCGATCATCAGCATGACAATGTGACCAACGAAATCGATGTAATGGCCATGCGGGGCATCATCCCCGTTTTCATCAGCTGCAAAACCTGCGATGTCAGCACCGAGGCTTTGAACGAACTGGCCATTTTGCGTGACCGATTTGGCGGGCAAGCCGCTAAGGCCGCTATTGTCACCGCACAGCCTTGCCGCAACATTACACGCCACCGTGCTGCAGAATTGCATATTGATGTCATTGATTTGGATGATTTGGAAACCGGCCGCATTGCCGAACAAATCAGTTCCATGATGCATAGCTAATCAGTGATACAGCAAAAAGAGAACTCACAAATCTTTTGATTCGTGAGTTCTCTTTTTGCAAACGCTTAGTCAATAATGTTGATGAAGCATGGTACTTTTGGGGATCAAATGGGGTGCGGTATGTTCCTATGCTTCGATGGTCAGAATATCAGAAAAGCCGGTAATTTCAAAGACTTCCATAATATCCCCGTTCACATGACAGATTTTCATGCTACCCTGCTTGCTCATGACCTTCTGTGCGCTCAAAATGACGCGCAATCCTGCACTGGATATGTATTCCAGCGCCGCAAAATCAAGCACCAACTCCGTGACGCCGTCCAAAGACGCCTGCAGCACTTCCTCCAGTTGGGGTGCAGTAGTGGTGTCCAGACGTCCCTGCAGCGTCAAAAGCAAGGAGTTGCCATCTTGTTTCTTCAGAATATCCATCGTATCTTTCTCCTATTCTAAAAAATAAAGTGTATCGCCCTCAAAGATAAATCTCTTGGAGAATCACCGTTTCAAGAGCAAAATTGGGATCTCCCATCTGCCGACTATCAGATCAGCTTTTGAATGGTCAAAATATTGTGACCGTTTTCATATTTGTATTTGACATTGTCCATGGATTGTTTGACCATGTAAATGCCCAGTCCGCCAATCGTGCGTTCCTCTGCCGAAAGCGTGGTATCCGGGTCTTCCTTGATCAACGGATTATAGGGAATTCCTTCATCCTCAAAGCGCACATAAACTCTTCTGGGATTGTCCTTTGAAATGAGCTTGACCGTGATAGGACCATTCTTTTCCGGATAGGCATATTTGACGATATTGCTGTAAATCTCGTCGATGGCGATATTGATCTGAATAACGGATTTCATCGGACAATCGAGCTTCTCCAGCTCCGCCTCCACAAATTCCGTCACCACAGGGATGTCTTCAATTTGTGCGGCATCAAAATGGATCGTCGGAGCCGGCGGCGTGCCGTTATATTTCAATGCCACCATCGTAATATCATCGAATTGCGGTGCTTCTGCAACAAAGGCATCCACATCTGCCTTGACAAATCGGCACAGCTCCTCCATGCTCTCAAATTCATGGGAATTCAGCGCTGTCAACAGTCGTTCCTCTCCGTAAAGCTCATTTGCGGCATTGGTCGCCTCTGTGACACCATCGGTATACAGATAAATGACATCACCGGGTTGAAGCTGAAGTTCCTGTGTCTTGTATTTCACGCTGTCCATGCCGGCAAGCACAAAACCGGGGCGAGAACGCAGGTATTCAAATTTACCGTCCCCGTGGCGCACCACCGGCGGGTTGTGACCGGCATTGGCAAATTGGATTCGTCCGTTCGTCAAGTCGATACCGCCCTGCCATGCGGTGACGAACATACCGGCATCATTGCCCTCGCAAAGCGCTCTGTTTCCCACCGTAAACACATCGCAAATTGGCATCTCTGCTTCTGTCAGACTCTTCAGCTCCGTCTTGGCACGCATCATAAACATGGCTGCAGGAATTCCCTTGCCGGAAACATCGGCAATCAGGAAATGGAGCATATCATTTCCCGTCATGTAGAAATCGTAAAAGTCACCGCCCACTTCCTTAGCCGGGTTCATACTGGCGAAGATGTCGAAATCCTTGCGCTTGGGAAATGCTGGGAACGTATTGGGCAAGGCGGATACCTGTATATTCTGAGCAAATTCCAGTTCGGCGTCAATCCTTGCCGAAGCCTCGGCAATGTAGCGTTTCAGCGTATCGACAGTTGAGTTGATGTCGTCTGACAATGAGGCAAATTCCTCATTGGAGCGGACATCCACCACCTCATTCAGATTTCCATTCGTAATCCGCGTCAGCGAACAGTTGATACTCTCGATCCGGTTGACCACAACCCGCTTAATCAGCATGTAGATCATGGCAAACAACACCGCAAAGACCAGAATCTCCATGAAAGCATTCACATACAGTGCAATATTACGCATCTGCAGGGCTTCTGTTTCCGGCAAGACAGAGATGACATAGTAACCTTCCACCACACGGTAACGGCTGTAAACCTTCTCCCCGTTAAGCATCAAGGAAACTGTCACATCCTGATCCACCGAACCAATTGCGGCACTATCCTCCGCTAATGACTCGTTGGTGATGCCCTGCGGCGCACTGACAAGGTGATGTTGCTCATCCGCAATCAGAATATAACCGGTCTGTCCCACATGGCGGTTTTTGGTGATGCCCACAATCTCCGTGTCAATATCGTGTTGGAACTGTTCTGCATCATAACCAATCTGCAAAAAGCCGTCTGCAGTCTTTATACCCGCATATTTTCGCAACACAGAGGAATCGCTGGAAATCGGACCATAACTCTGTACGAACTCAGTTTCCTCGTCCAGCAGGCAGAGAAATTCCGACGACTGCTCACCACTTGACATGTCAAAGCCCACGTATTCCGGCACAGAACTTTGCGCAATGATGCCGTCAGAATCGATAATGCTGATTTCAGCAATCTGGTGCTCCTCCGCAATCGTTTGCAGATCTGAAGATTCCAGATCCTCGGACACTTCGTAGGTAATGCGCAGCAAATTGCTGTCCGACGCATCGTTGATGTCTGCCGCCGTTTCATCAAGTGCCAGTGAAAGAAGGGTGTTCTCCTGCGATATGGCAATTTTGTCCTGTAGTTCATATACAAAATATGAGGTCACAAGGAAGGCAAGTACAACCGTCAGCAGCAACCAGCGCTGAATGGTTTGAGAAATACGAACCTGTATCCGCTTCGTTCCTCTTGCTGCGTCTCTGCCGAGAATTGCAAGTACAAGCGCAGCAAGCATCACCGAGATACCGTTGGCTGCAATCATAGGAATAGAGCATGACTTCACAACTGCCATCGCACGATCCGGTGTGGCCATGTTCGTAATAAACACCATAGTCAGGTGGAACACTTCCATTACCACGCCGATCGCCAATGAAATAAATGCACCGGATCGCTTGTTCCCGAACATATACTTACGCAGAAGTGCCGCATAGACACCCGCAAGCAACGTTGAGGCCGTACAGGCCACCCGAGTAAATGTACCGACTCCCCACGCAACGGCGATCCAGCGCTCCACACCGCCGATCACGCCGGCAATGATACCCGCCGGCGCGCCGAACATCAATCCCGCAGTCAGGACAGCAGCGTCACGACAGTTTACCTGTGCGCCGTTAATTGGGATACCCCATTCTGTTCCCAAGACCGCCAATGCGCCAAAAGCTACACCGTACAGCAGCTGATTGACTTTGTCGTTCCATTGCCCGAAGGCCGTCTTTTTATTCAGCAGATAAAGCAGTGAAGCTACTGCTACCGGCAGCAATGATGCCACAGATAATTTTATATAAGAATTCATCACTGCACCTCTCTTTTTGTTCTGTTTCCGTTCCACATACGGAAAATTAATACCATATCTTACATAACAATATTCACTTACATTATAGTTTACTAAGTCGAAAATAGCAACCGCTAAATCAAAAGATACCAACTGTACCCGCCGTCTGCGTCACGCATTTTATAAAAATATTGCTCCTCTCAAATAAATGTGATATGATAATATTAATTAAATCTTGTAATCGAATCTTGACGGAGGATGCTTATGAAAAAGGATTTGGATATATTGCACGGCACTGCATTTGACATTGAAGACAATCTGGATTTTGACTATAGTGTCGGTGAGGTATATATTGATTCCATGGAAGCCTTCCAAGAGAAGTTGATGGCTCCCTTCAAAGATCCCTCTCGCCATATCTATTATCGTGGCGAGCGTGTCAGTCAACTCAGTCGCCCGTTGTTGCCCACTATGTATCGGAATAAGGAACTGCTGCTGCCCGATGGTGGATACCATGTGGAGGTGGATTCCGACTTTCTGCTGAATTATTATCAGTCTTATGGTGGGTATGTAGATCTGTATAATGCTACCTTCGGTCATGCAGGAAAGTATCGGTTGTATGATTTATGCGCTTTTTCCCAGCATTATCTGAATAATTCACCGCTGATCGATTTTACCAAATCTCTGTATGTGGCATTATCTTTTGGTTTGAAAGAAAAGACCGTCTTTGAAGATGACGGTGTCCTTTACACGGTGGAGATTGGTGATGTTGACAATCATTACACCACCGACAAGGTCGTAGCCGAGTGCTGGCTGAATGATTATCATGTTTCCGTATATGATTTCAGTCGCTCCGATGATTCGGCAGAAATGCGTGCAGCCAAGGAAAAAGCTCAACGCACATCACCCACTGCCCGACTGATCGATATTGCCACCAATGACCTGATGAAGTTCCAGCAGGGTGTTTTCCTGCTGCTGTCCGATTTCAGTCTGGTCAATCGTCTGTACTTAACCAAGAATGTACGTGACAGCGTGAAAATCACAAAGTACATCCTCAGCAAGGACATCTGTGCAGATTTGGTAGCCATGGTAGCAAACGATACGCCGTGGTATCGTTTCTCGCAGCTTTTGGAAATCAAAGACGGCATTCACTCCGCCATGGCATTGCACAAGGTGCAACTATAAAACGGAACACAAAACACAATAAAATGACCCCGAATGGCGCGTATCAAGTGCCGTTCGGGGTCATTTACCTGCAAACGCTTATTCGATTGTCAGGAAGTCAGAAAATCCGGTAATCTCAAAAACCTCCATAATATCAGAGCTCACATGGCAGATTTTCATGCTGCCCTGCTTATTCATGGTTTTCTGTGCGCTCAAAAGCACGCGCAGTCCGGCAGAGGAGATGTACTTGAGATCGGCAAAGTCCAGTACCAATTCTGTCACGCCGTCCAGAGATTCCTGCAAAGTCTCCTCCAATTGAGGAGCGGTTGTGGTATCCAAGCGACCCTGCAGAGAAACCTTCAGGGTCGTGTTATCCAGAGTTTTCAAAATTTCCATGGTTTTTCCTCCTGTTAATCAAAGCATAATGTATCGACTCGAGGCAGCAATTGCGCAAGCTGCGTGCGGCAGTTAGCAATAATCGCCTGTCCCTCAGGTGTATTTAATCCGTTGCGGCGGATCGTGCGGCGCATCAGTCGGGCATAACCCACCACGCGAGCCTTGTCAGCAATAGCCTGACACTTGGCATCATCATCGGTTTCAAAGTACAGACGCAGCGTCTTTTTCCAAAACTCTACGCTCAATTCATAGGGAATGCCCAGGAATTGCATGGTGACCTCGTGATCCACCTCACCAAAGCCTGCATAGGCCAAAAAGATGGAGGCAAATTCAAAGACGGGGTGTCCCATACACAGAGTGTCCATATCAATGAGCAGCGTTTCGCCATTTTGCAGCATCACATTTTTAATGTGGTAATCGCCATGGAGCATATGATTGTCATCAGGAACAGCAGCAATCAGGCTGTGCAGCTTTTCATACTGCTCGGTCGGCAGATAGTCAGCCAGGAAATCCGCCCAGCCCAGTGCCACAGTCTTCATGTCGGGCATATCACCCTTTTTCAGTTCTGTGCCGTGAATCTTCTTCAAAAGTTCTACCGATAGCTTTACACACATATCCAAATTGCCGGGATCAGCGATCAACAGCTTGGCAAAAGACTTGGCACTGAGCAGTTCAAATACAGAGCCATAGCCCTCGCCCACCTTGACCACATCATAGGGAATTGCCGTGGGGATTCCCATGATGAAAGCTTTTCTGGCCAACTCACGCTCACGGTGAATATCAGGTAAGCTGTCGGGATTAAGGTATACCTTAATAATAGTGTCAGGGTCCAAACGATAGACCTTGCCGTTAGCACCTTGACCGATCACCTCACAGCCTTCCACGCTCAGTCGGCGGTAGGCCTTCTCGATGGGGATCATCTCGGTAAAACCGGTCATATCAAAGATATCGTACACTTCAGCGGAGGCGTTGACAATCTTCAAAGTGGCATTGGCCTTGCGCTGACGCAAAATCACGCGCAATCCGGCACTTGAGATGTACTGCAGTTCCTCCGCATCCAGTACAAGTGCCTGTGCAATGTTCGTCTGGCAGATGGCGCAAATTTCGTTTTCCACCGTCTCGGCATTGGAAGAATCAATGCGACCGGCAAGGAAAATCGTAAGTGTGCCATCCTTACAAATGTGTTTCATTGGATAAAATCTCCTTCTACATTTTCGAAAACAATATTTACTAAATTCACATATTCCTGATAGGCATCGTATTCCTGCAAATCACGCAGGCATTTAGCGATGGTACGGTAGTACCAAGCCTGCATAGCAGGATCTTTTTGGTTAAAACCTTGCCAAAGGGCATCGCCTTGTTTGCAATGCATACGATAAAACGAGCGCATATTGGATAGTTTATCTCCCAGCCACATCATTTTCACAGCGATGTCCTTCGTTTGCTCGAGCATAATGAGCGTTTCTTCCTTGCGCAGCTGCCATGTCTGTGCCGGCGGCAGATCTTCTCGCTTGTTCTCTGTTTCCGTCATGACCAAGAGTGCCACGCGTTTACCGAACTTTTCTGCAATTTCCTCCAGCGTAACACCGGCATCTTCCACCGTGTCGTGCAGTACAGCAGCAGCCAATGTTTCCTGATTATTGGTCATGGTGCCGACAATCGCAACAACTTCCAGCGGGTGGAGAATATAGGGCGTGGCTTTTGCTTTTCTTATTTGTCCACTGTGCTTTTCTATGGCAAAGCACAGCGCTTGATCTAATAGCGTCATATTATTCTATTTCCTTCGTTATCGTCAACACATTTTGATTTCTACTGTGTTTTTATTGCCCATCATCCGCATGTAATATGTCTTTCCTATTTATTTCTGCTGTGTAGGTAGACAGATCCTGCAGGTTTTCGGATTTGGCTTCAACACAATCTAACCCTTTTCCGATACCTTCCAAGGAAGCAGGGATGATAACTGTATCCATGAGGTGATAGTCTTTCCACCGATAATGTATATTTTTGTTATTATATCACATACTTTGCAGAATAGCAATTATAATTAACTTTGACCTCTGCCCTGTTTCCATAGTAAACTGACAAAATTGGGGCATACATCAAATGCCGCAACACTTCTTGCCGCTTTGCTCCTCTGTCAGCGGCAAAAACTTCTCGTTATGTTTTCGGCAAATCAATCAGGAATGTCAGCATCTGCAATCCGGTGGTTGCCACCCAGGATTTCCATGCCGGTATAATCTCTGCCATCTGTCCCAGCCATATGCTTTTAACAATAATGGCAAATACAGCAATCGGCAAAAGGGATGAACAAATTCGTGATATGATCATTCTTCACTATTACGCCGGCAAAACACTCCGTGAAATTGCCGACAATGCGTGTATTTCTTATGCCTATGTGAATGTCATTCAGACCAAGGCGTTTGCTTTTCTGGAAAAATATTTGGAAAACGAGTAGCCACTTTATCATTTCGTTCGTATAAAGAAGTACAAGGAGGCAAAAAGATGGAAAACAAACTGAAAAAGCTTTTTGAATACCAGAAATTTGAAAAAAATGCGAAGCTGGATGCTCTTATTGCGGGGACGCATTCCCGTTACGGTGAGGCGCTCTCTGATGATGATCTGGAAATGGTTGCCGCCGCAGGAGAAATAGCCGAATGCGACAAAGTAGTGGAAAATGATACACCGACAGAGTGGTACGGCATAGATCACGAAAATTCCGTCCCCTTTGAGCCGGGATCCCATTACTCCGAAAAATGGTTCGAAACACAAAAGGAATAGCAGCAAAATAAAGGAGATTTTCAAAATGGAAAATAAGAAAGTTTTGAATAACGAAGAACTGGAAAAGGTTTCGGGCGGCGCAGCTTTTGCGGATATTCCCAATCCGCTGACCATTCAAACGGAAGAGGAAGCTCGTTTGATCGCCGACAAGCTCGGAAACGGCAATGATATGGGGTCTTGGAAGACGATGTCCGGCGAAGAGTATATGCAGTGGTGGCGTAGCACACATGGAAATGCATAGAAACCAAAAATAAATCAAAAATCCCGGAGCCATTGGAATACCAACGACTCCGGGATTTTTCATTTCAATCGCAAATATCAACCGAAACTTTGACGCCCTTGCGCTGCGCATAAGAACGCACCACAGTGCGGATCTCCTTCGCGATGCGACCCTGGCGGCCAATGACCTTACCCATGTCCTCGCTTGCTACACGCAGCTCTAACGTCAGTTCGTCGCCACATTCGACCTCGGTCACCGTGACCTGATCCGGATGCTCGACAAGGTTTCTGGCGATGTAGAGCAGCAAATCCTTCATGGCTTGCCCCCGCCTTACAGTACGTCGACCTTCTTCAGCAGAGCGCGAACGGTGTCAGTGGGCTGTGCGCCGGTCTTGATCCACTCCTTAGCACGATCAGCATCGATCTTGATCTCAGCAGGAGAGACACAGGGATTGTAAGTGCCGATTTCCTCGATGAAACGGCCATCACGGGGATAGCGAGAATCAGCGACGACAACACGATAGAAAGGAGCCTTCTTTGCGCCCATTCTTCTCAGACGAATCTTAACCATAGTTGTTTTCCTCCAAATAATAAAATTATAAATTTTTTATCTATCCATAAATGCCAGAGCACTTATTTCAAACGTTTTTTGCGGCCGAATCCATGCATCCGTCCGCCCATGCCACCCATACCGGCCATGCCGCCCAAATTGGGCATACCACGGAATTTACCCTTGCTCATAGCCTTGGTCAACTGCTGCAATGCCTCAAAGGACTTGAGCAAGCGGTTTACATCCACCACTTCCAAGCCACAGCCTGCGGCAATACGGCGCTTGCGGCTGGCGTTCAGAATCTGGGGATTGTCACGCTCCAACGGTGTCATAGACTGAATGATGGCCTTGGTGTGTGCCAACTGCTTCTCATCAATCTGGCTGGGATCAAATCCCTTTGCCATATTGCCGGGCAGCATTCCGGCGATCTGACTCAAATCGCCCATGCCTTGCAGCTGCTCCATCTGCTCCAGATAATCGGTAAGAGTCAGCTTATTCTTGCGGAGTTTTTCCTCCAGTTTTTTGGCTTGCTTTTCATCGTACTGCTGCTCAGCCTTTTCAATAAAGGTCAGCATATCGCCCATACCCAGGATACGGGAGGCCATACGATCCGGGTGGAACAGCTCGATCATATCCAGCTTTTCACCGGTACCCACGAACTTGATGGGCTTGCCGGTGGCAGCTCGAATCGACAGCGCTGCACCGCCTCGTGCGTCACCGTCCAGCTTGGTGAGCATCACGCCGTCAATGCCCAACGCCTCATCAAAAGCCGTGGCTGCGTTGACAGCATCCTGACCGGTCATGGCATCCACCACCAAGAGGATCTCGTGGGGATGTACCTCAGACTTGATGGCTTTCAGCTCATCCATCAATGCCTCGTCGATATGCAAACGACCGGCTGTATCCAGAAACACCATATCGTGACCGTGATCACGGGCGTATTTCATAGCTTCCTGCGCAATATGTACGGGATTGTCCTGTCCCATTTCAAAAACGGGAATATCCAACTGCTGACCAACCACCTGCAGCTGCGTAATAGCAGCGGGACGATATACGTCGCAAGCCACCAGCAAGGGGCGCTTACCGAACTGTCGGCGCATCAGACCGGCCAGCTTGGCACCATTTGTGGTTTTACCGGCACCTTGCAAACCAACCATCATCACAATGGTGGGGCCTTTTGCGGCACTAGCGAGCTTAGCATTGGTGCCGCCCATCAGCTTCGTCAATTCCTCATTGACGATCTTGATGATCTGCTGTGCAGGGGTCAAACTCTCCAACACATCGCTGCCGACGCAGCGCTCCGTTACCTGCGCAACGAAGTCCTTGACCACTTTATAGCTGACGTCTGCCTCTAATAAAGCAAGACGCACCTCACGCATACCGGCACGGACATCATCCTCCGTCAGGCGGCCCTTGCCACGCAAGCGCTTAAATGTGGCTTCCAGTTTTTCGGAAAGTCCTTCAAATGCCATGCTTTTACTCCTTCAATACCGCCGCTGCGGCGATAATCTCATCCGCCAGTCCGTCCAATTCCTGGCTCTCATACTGGCGATAGTTAATCGTCTTGATCTGTGTGGCCGCCTCTTCAATGGCAGCGATCTTGCTCTGCATCTGCATAAAACGCTTGACAAGACCGGTTTTGTCCTCCAATTCGGTCATAGCCGCCTCGGCACGAACAATCACATCACGCACTCCCTGACGGGAAATGCTGTAATTTTCGGCGATCTCGGCCAAAGACAGATCCTCGTTATAATACAGATCGAAGAACTCCTTTTGCCGCTCCGTCAGGACTTCACCGTAAAAATCGAACAGCATAGTCATGCGATAAGTCTGGTTTTTCACGGAAATCACCTCTTCTGTAAAGTTCTATCGCTTTACAACACGGTATATGATACACGATTTATGCCCAAAAGTCAAGGTAATTTTGGTCGATTAGAATAAATTTTTTTCACTTTTTTCGGCGAAAATAGATAAAAAAGGCAAGGTCTTGTCACCTTGCCTTTTTTCGTTATTCTTCGCACTCTTTTTGCTCCTGCGCAAACTCCTCTTTTGCCTGCGTCAAAACCTTGCGATCGTGTTTGGTGGTCAGCTGGCTCTCGTCAAATTGCGCAAACAGATCCGGACGGCGCAGCATGGTACGTTTGTAGCTTTCTTTTTTGCGCCAATCTGCCACATTGCCGTGATGTCCGCTCAACAGCACCGCCGGCACCTTACGCCCGTGCCATTCCTCAGGTCGGGAGTACTGCGGATATTCCAGCAAACCGTTCCAATGGCTCTCTTCTGTATAGCAGGACTCCTCCGGCAATACGCCCGGCACCATACGGCATAAGCAATCTGCCACAGCCATAGCAGGAATTTCACCGCCGGTCAGCACAAAATCGCCCATGGATAGTTCCTCATCCACACACTCGTCTATAAATCGCTGATCGACGCCCTCATAATGACCACACACTAAGATCAGGCGATCATACTGCGCTTTTAATTCCTTAGCCACCTGCTGGTCAAATGTTCTGCCGCAAGGTGACATATAAATGGTATGTATCCGCTCACCGGCCTCATCACAGATGTGCTGCCAGCACCGATACAAAGGATCGGCCTGCATCACAGCGCCTCGTCCGCCGCCGTAGGGATAGTCATCTACCTGCATCTGCTTGTTGGTGGTATAATCACGGATCTGGTGTGCCGTGATGGTCACATAGCCCTTTGCCTGAGCCCGACCGATAATGGATTGACCCATCATCGCCTCGATAGCATCGGGAAAGAGGGTCATAATGTCAATTTTCATCGCTCGCCAATCCCTTCATCATGTGAACACGCAGTTCGCCGCTATCGATATCCACACCGGCAATAAACACGCCATTCACCGCAGGAATGAGATATTCATGTGCGCCACCCCGTACTTCATACACCTTATGCGCCGGATAGTTCAGCACACGGTTGATCTTGCCGATCTCCTGACCGGTGGCATCATCCAGTACACGAAGTCCCTCTAACTCGGCGTCAAAGTATTCACCCTCCGGCAGCTCCACATCGTCACGGCGGATATCCACCCGCTTTCCTTTCAGAGCCAATGCCGCATCCATATCCTCCACACCGGGCAGCGTCAGCAGTACCGTGGACTTATGCACTCGGGCATGTAATACCTCTGTTTCCTTACCGGCAATGTATAATCTATCAAAATCCGCAATAAACTCCGGATCAAAACCGCTGGGATTCAACTTCACTTCGCCTCTAATGCCATGCGCATTTACGATGGTACCCACAGTAATAAATTCCTGTCGCATCGTCAGACCTCCACTCTTTTTCATTCTTACTTTTCGCTGCTATTTTACCATACTACCACCCTCACTTTCAACAAAAAATATGCCGCTTTAGACCGTGTAACTTTCTGTAACTTTTTAATTTCAAACTTTTTTGTATCGTTATGTCGCATTTTCTTTTGTTTTATCCTATTTTTGCGCATCATTATAAGATACTTGACAAACGGGCACAATGGTGTTATACTCCTAACAACTTTTCAAATTGTAACAAAAGTTACAAAAGGATAAATATTTGTTACTGTTTTTTTGAAAAGGAATCAGTAAAGAAGGGATTTGTTTATGCACAAAAAACGTCGTTTTGCCGTCCAATTATGTGCCATGCTGTTTCTTTTGGTCTGTGTCCTGACATTGCCTTTGTGCTTCGCCGATGTGGAGCGCATCGAATACACCTATGTCATCGATACCGGAGATGAACCCATCTTCATACACGATAAGCCTCAGACTGCTGCTCATTACAGCGGTTTGCGTATTTCCCCGTCGCAAGGTGCAGATGCCCAGTTCGTATTGGATAAGGGCGAAACCGTAACCGTCACCCACGATGGTGAAACCGTTGAAATGGAAACTCGCTGCGAAACAGTTGCCAATCTGTTGCGTCGAGCCAACATTCCAGTCACTTCCAGCGATATGATCGTGTTGAATGTGACCGGAGCTGTACCCAGCATTTCTGTCCAGACCCAGATCCAATACAGTCGGACAAAAACGCTGCCCGCTTCCTACCAGACCAAGCGTGTGGCCAATCCTTTGTTGGCAAAGGGTACCGAGCGCGTGGTACAAAAAGGAAAAGCCGGCACAATTACGCAGACCTACACCGAAACCTATTTGGCACATGGCCTTTTCAGCACCGAAGTCACAAAGGAAACCACCAACGGCGCCGTGGATGAAATCATCGAGTACGGCACCTGCGTCACCTCTGTCAGCAACGGTGATACATTGGTATCCGCCACCCCCAACAAGGATGGCAACGGCGGTTATCTGACCTTCGCCTCCGGTGATACCGTGGCTTACTCCAGTGTCAGGACCTGCGAGGCAACTGCCTACTGCGGCGGTGTCTGCACCGCATCCGGTGCGTCGGTAGGCCCCGGTACGGTGGCAGTGGACACCTCCACCTTCCCCTTTGGCACCCGCTTTTATATCCGCAGCAGTGACGGCTCATGGACTTACGGCATGGGCACCGCTAAAGATAGAGGCTCTGCTATCAAGGGCAACATCATTGATTTGTGGTTTGATAGCTACCACACTGCATGTCAGTGGGGTCGCCGCAATTGCACGGTGTATGTATTAGGCTAAATAAAACAGCATGCAAAACTCCGAAGACTTCCGGTCTTCGGAGTTTTTTTGTGATAACATCGCAATTCCATTGGATACTTTTCACAAAATTTTCTCTTTTCCCATGCTGTTTACGCTGTTTTTCTCAATTATATATCCACTTTTTTGCATAACTCTTGTCTGCAATAATTCATTTTTCTGCAAAAGACAAACAACCGATTCAATCCGTCTTTCTTAAAATTGCAAAACGCTTTGTTTTGTCCGCCTTTTTCGATATAAAATGAATTTTTCCTATTGGTGTGTTGCACAATTGCATTCATGCAGGGTTTTCTTGCATAATTCTTGCACAAATCCTGCGTTTTGTCTATTTTTTCTGCAAAAATCTCCCGTTTTGAAATATATCTTGCACTTTTAATCATTCAGCGCTATATTGTTATCAGAGGGAAACATTCCCCCAAAATGATAAACGAGGTGTTATTTATGTTTGCAGCAATCGGAGCTTTTGGTGCAGCTTATCTGGCAGGAATGATTTATATGACCGCAAGAGGCATGAAAGATTAATAGACAATCTTTTCTTATGATATTCGGAATATAGGGCAACGGCACCGCCATTTTGGCGGTGCCGTTATGTTTATTTTTCTGTCGGTGGCAAAGGTGTTTCCGCTAAGGGATATGTATCTAAGATAGTATGTGCGATGCTGCAATACTCACTCAATCGTTTGGCCTTGCGCATTTTTTTCATACATTTCTCCGCCCCGTCAAACGAGCCGATCATCCAGTGCCACAGCTCCCACATTCGGTGCATACACGGTGCATCGCCGCTCATACGCTGCGTATACGCCTCCAGCAATGTGTCATGATAGCGCCGCAATTCCTCACGGCTGGCGGCTTTTCCGCCTTTCATACGACGGGCAAGTGCCGGATCTGTCACCAAGCCACGCCCCAACATCACAGCAGACTCATTCAACATGGAATCATCGGCGGTAAACACATCGCCGTTATAAATCAGTGGCAAATTGGTGTGTTCCTTTGTCCAATGATAGATCTCACGATTCGCTTGTCCCCGATAAAATTCCTTTTGTATGCGTGGATGGACAATCAATTCGGAAATGGGATATTGATTGTAAATATCCAAAATCCGCTCCCATTCGCCGTTCGCCTCCTTGCCGATCCGGGTCTTTACAGAAATTTTCATATCCGGCAAGGCATTAAAAATCTCATCCAGGCAAGCATCCAACTCCTCCGGATATGCCAACATTCCCGCTCCTTTGTGCTTAGCCGCCACCGTGCCGGACGGGCAGCCTAAATTGAAGTTCACCTCATGGTACCCCAGCTTTTGCATTTCACGAGCCGCCCAGATAAAATACGCAGCACGGTTGGTAATGATCTGCGGCACCACCGGCAGGCCCTCGTTATGCCGCAGCTCATCCCACTCCTTGGTCTGGAAATCACAATTGGCATTGGGCGAGACAAACGGTGTAAAATATTTCTCCACACCGCCGAATATATCGTGGTGTACTCGCCGCCAGATGTAAGTGGTCACGCCCTCCAGCGGTGCAGCATATAACTTAGCGGTCATCACGCCATTCTCCTTTCAGGCATTGCGCCAAAGTGGCACCGATCACCGGCTCAAATTTCAATTCCTGCAACTGCGGCAAAAACTCGGTGATTTGCTCCGGCGAGTCAATGAGTTCCCATTTCTGCCGGCGTGTCAGGCTCTTTTTGATAGCATATTCCAATCGTGCTGCCGCTGTTTTATTCTCCGCCCGCCACAAAGCCGCAATTTCCTGCGGCGGATGGGTACGGGTATATTTGGCACCGCCGGCAATCTCTCCCACATGACAGCGCATACGATGGCACACATCTGCCGTGATACCGGTATAAAGCGTATCATCCTGACAATGCAGCATATAAACATAGTAATGATCAGACATATAATCTCCCCTGCGTAATATCGTGCTGCTGAAAATAGCGCCGCACAGCATTCAGCACACGCTTTTTATCTCCCGTCCACAGTGGAGCAAGCAGCGTCCGCTTATCGCCGTCACCCGTTAATCTGTGGATGGTCATGTGCGGTGCCATCCGCTCCACACAGCCGCTCAACAGCGGTAAATACTCGTCCAAAGTCAACGTCTTAATTCGCCCCTGCTTATATTCCTCTGCCAGGTCTGTATTCTGCGCCACATAGAGCAGGTGAAACTTCACGCCGTCTGCACCACTGTGTGCAATATAATCGGCGGTTTCATAGATCATCTCCGGCGTTTCGTTGGGCAAACCGATGATCTGATGCACGATCACCTCCACACCGATTGCTTTCAGATCACGCACCGCTTTGTCGAATACAGCAAGCTCATAGCCCCGCCGAATATAGCGTGCCGTGTCGGCGTGGATCGACTGCAAGCCCAATTCTACCCACACAGGTTTTATGGCATTGAGCTGCTCCAGCAGTTGCAGCACCTCCGCACCCAGGCAATCCGGTCGTGTGGCAATGGACAGCGCCACGATATCCGGTTGGGTGATGGCCTCAGTAAATATCCGGCGCAAAGATGCAATATCGCCGTAGGTGTTGGTATAGCTCTGGAAATAGGCAATATATCCGGCATCTTGCGGTACCTTGTCCGCCACACGCAGCTTGGCACGCTCAATCTGCTGCACGATATCACCGTGTTCGGCAAACTCACCGGCGCCGGTACAGAAAATGCAGCCACGCTCACCGACGGTACCGTCACGGTTTGGGCAGGTCATGCCGCCCGACAGCGACAGCTTATACACCTTTCTGCCGAACTGCCGGCGCAAGGCATCATTCAGGCTGCGATACCACATCGAATTGCCTCCTTCCCTACTTTTCTTTATAGTATAGCATTTTTACACTTGCAAAGGCAACGGTGATATGTTAGAGTTTTCAATGGAATTTAAGGAGGTCAGCGTATGACTTTATTTGAGTATTATTTGAAGTATATGTCCGAAATCTGCGAAGGCACACGCAAAGCACCCGATGGCATCAACATCACCGAGAATGATGAAATGAAAAAGGCCATGGAGCTGCAGCAGCAGATCAGTGCTATGGGTATTCCTGATTTTGTGCGCCTGTGCGCCCAAGAGGACGGTGTGGAAATTCCGCAGGAGGAATATGATAACTTCGATCCCAATGATATGATGCGTTCTTTCCAGCAGATGATGGCTGCTCAGGAAGCCGCTCCTGTGCAAGAACCGGAGCCCGAAAAAGAGCCGGAACCCGATCCCGATGCCGGCAAGCACGCCTTCGAGGTCTTTTTGGACTGCATTGCGCTGGATGACGGACTGGTGCAGTATCTCATCAAGGTGCTGAAAGATAAGGACTGGAAGGAGTTTTATAAGCTCAGCCAAATTACCACCAAGATGGATCTGGACCCGGAGGAATTTCTATTTTGGCTCGGCAACCGTGAGCTGTACTCCGACGAGGAGGAGCAGGCCTGCGCCACCATCATGGATCAGTGCTTGCTGCGCCTGAAGGACGAGGGCAAATTAGAAATTCTGGCAGCATTGCTGTCCGGCGATCAGCAGACATTTGAGATTTTCCGCTGTGAAGCACCGGAGCTGCAGCATCTGCCGGCAGCTACCTTTGAGTGGTTTGCAAAAAACTACCTCGACAGAGATTATCCCATTCGCCTGCTGATGAAACTCAACGGCGTGGAATTCCCCACTGTGAAGGAATAAAGCGATGAAAAGAGGGCCGCAAGGCTCTCTTTTTTATGGTTTTCTCTTGCATCTGCGGAAATTCGTGCTATACTGTCTGTTGTCATACAAATATGAAAAATGTGATTTTTGTGAGGTGAGGACATGCCCGGCGGCAAACATATTTTGGGCAAGCCCAAAGGCCACCATATATTCGGCACCGCCAAGGTGGGCGATCGTGGTCAGATCGTTATTCCCAAGGAGGCCCGTGGTTTTTACGGCATTCAACCCGGCGACACGCTGCTGATCTTAGGCGATCAGGACAGCGGATTGATCGTCACCAAACCGGACGTGCTGGATCAGGTGGCACAGCAGATATTAGACAATGTAAAGAAGGAGAATTCAGATACATGAACACACACGAAATGTATGCTCAGTTGGGCATAAGCCAGCAGGTACTGCACTTTGCCGATACTGTGCTGGGCGGTCTTAACCAACAGTTCAGCCGCATTGACAGTATTGCCGAATATAACCAGACCAAGGTGATCTCTGCCATGCAGAAGAACCGTGTCAACGCCACGCACTTCAATATTTCCAGCGGTTACGGCTACGATGATGACGGGCGTGACAACTTAGAGCGTGTCTACGCCGATATTTTCCACACCGAAAGCGCCCTGGTTCGTCCGCAGATCGCTTGCGGTACGGCGGCATTGGCACTGGCATTGGGTGCCAATCTCCTGCCGGGCGATGAACTGTTGTCCCCCGTGGGCGGCCCTTATGACACGCTGGAAGAGGTCATCGGCATCCGTCCCTCTCCCTGCTCTTTGAAAGAGTACGGTGTCAGCTACCGTCAGGTGGATTTACTGGCAGACGGTAGCTTTGATTATGACGGTATCAAGGCCGCCATCAACGAAAAAACCAAGCTGATCACCATTCAGCGTTCCAAGGGTTACGCCACCCGCCCCAGCTACTCCGTGGAAGAAATCGGCAAGCTGATTGCGTTCTGCAAAGCGTGCAAGAGCGATGTCATCTGCATGGTGGACAACTGCTACGGCGAGTTTGTGGAGGAAACCGAGCCCACCGATGTAGGTGCCGATATGATCGTTGGCAGCCTCATCAAAAACTTGGGCGGCGGTCTGGCTCCCACCGGCGGCTATATCTGCGGCAAAAAAGAGCTGATCGATCGCTGCTCCTTCCGTTTGAGCGCCCCCGGCCTGGGCAAGGAAGTGGGGGCTAATCTGGGCTTATTGACCTCTTTCTATCAAGGTCTGTTCCTCTCCCCCACGGTGGTAAGCGGTGCTTTGAAAGGTGCGGTCTTTGCCGCTGCCTGCTACGAAAAGCTCGGTTTCCGTGTGGTACCGGGCAGTCAGGAGATCCGTCATGACATTATTCAGGCCGTGGAATTGGGTTCAAGAGAGGGCATGATCGCCTTTTGTAAGGGTATTCAGGCCGCCGCTCCCGTGGATAGCTATGTGACCCCCGAGCCGTGGGCTATGCCCGGCTATGATGCCGATGTCATCATGGCCGCCGGTGCTTTCGTGCAGGGTTCTTCCATCGAGTTAAGCGCCGATGGGCCCATCCGTGAGCCCTATGCCGTGTATTTCCAGGGCGGTCTGACCTGGTATCACGCCAAGCTGGGTATTCTGATGAGCCTGCAAAAGATGTTGGAGGCAGGTTTGATCCATCTGTAAGGAGTACATCTATGTGGTTTTGGTTTTCGCTCATTGCGCTGATTTGTTGGAGCGGCAGCGATCTGTTCTCTAAAATCGGCTGTCAGGACGCCGATGACAAAAACAGCCACCTGAAAATGGTAATGGCTGTGGGTGTCGTCATGGGTCTGCATGCCGCCTACGAAATCTTCATCGGCGGCACAGAAATCTCATGGAATATTCTCCTGACCTATTTGCCGGTATCACTGCTGTATATTGGCTCTATGGCCATCGGCTATATCGGTCTGCGCTATATTGAACTGAGCATTTCCTCCCCCATCTGCAACTCCTCCGGTGCCTTGGTGGCAGTTTTAACACTGGCGGTATCGGGGCTTCGTGGGATCAACGGTTATCAATTGTTGGCAACTGCATTGGTCTGTGCCGGTGTCATCGGATTAGGCATCGTGGAAGCTCGTGAGGATGATGATCTCCGTGCCAAGCGGCAGCAGGCCGGCAATCGCCGGTATGCAAAGTCGGCACTGGCCTTGATCCTGCCGATCATCTACTGTCTTTTAGACGCTCTTGGCACCTTCGCCGACAGCAAGGTATTGGAAACGCTGAATGAGGACAGCGCCAACTGCGCTTACGAGCTGACTTTCCTGCTGGCAGCCATCGTATGCTTTGTGTATGTGGTGCTGATCAAGGGTGACCGTCTGGTATTCAAGCGGGAAGCGCCCAAATATACCGGTGCCATTTTTGAAACCGCAGGTCAGTTTGCCTACATCTATGCTCTGGCAGACAGTGACCATGTGGCGTTGGCCGCCCCCATCATCTCTGCCTACTGCGTGGCAAGTGTGCTGTGGAGCCGCTTGTTCTTAAAAGAAAAGCTATCCTGGAAGCACTATGCCATGATCGGTCTTGTGGTAATCGGCATCGTGATTTTGGGCATTTTTGATGCATAAGAAAAGAACCGTTCCCATGGGAACGGTTCTTTTTCTCTTACATTCCGGTCATGACCCGCATTACCTGGAATTCCTCCGGATCAAGACTCTTCTTCATGGCAAGTCCTTCGTCAATATCCATATCCAGAATATCGCCGCCTTTGGCACAAATCACACGGTTTGTCTTGCCCTCCGCCAGTACTCTCACGGCCTCACACCCCATACGGGTGGCCATCACACGGTCACGGGCCGTAGGTGTTCCGCCGCGCTGAATGTGGCCCAGAATGGTCACACGGGGGTCAAGCCCCAGTTTCTCCCGTATTTCCTCGCCCACCTTGACGGCACTTTGGGCACCCTCTGCTACCACGATCATAAAGTTTGTCTTGCCGCTCAAACGGGCATGGCGGATCTTCTCTGCCACATAGGCATCAAAGTCATAATTGCTCTCCGGCACCAACACCGCCGTGGCACCCACCGCAACGCCTACATACAGCGCCAGATATCCTGCATTGCGTCCCATGACCTCCACCACAGAGCAGCGCTCGTGAGATTGCATGGTATCACGCAGACGGTCAATGCATTCCACTGCCGTATTGGCAGCGGTGTCAAATCCAATGGTGTAGTCGGTACAGGCGATATCCAGATCAATGGTACCGGGAATACCCACCACGGAAACGCCGCATTTGCTCAGCTCCTGTGCACCCCGGAATGTACCATCACCACCGATGGCGACGATACCATCCAAACCCAGCAGCTTGCAGGTATTGGCCGCTTTCTGCTGTCCCTCCGGTGTGCGGAACTCCTCGCTGCGGGCGGTATAGAGTATGGTGCCGCCACGATTGATAATGCGGCTCACAGAGTTGCTGTCCATGGGGAAGATATCGCCGTTAATCAGGCCATTCCAGCCACGGCGAATGCCCACGCACTCAATACCTTGTTGTATCGCCGTGCGGACCACCGCACGGATGACGGCATTCATACCCGGCGCATCGCCGCCGCTGGTAAGAACGCCAATTCTCTTGATCGTATGTTCCATAGTCTGATTACCTCACTATAATTAGTATACCATGTAAGTTATATATACCACACCGCTTTTTTTCGTGCAAGCCTTTCTCAAAAAGTTTTCTGCAGAGCCATCTTTTCCGTTGCTTTACAAGGTGCGTTTCGGCGTGCTATACTTACTTAAATAATACATTAACGGCAGGAGGTATCTATATGCATCCGCAATTTGAAGAGTTGACACCCCGTTGGTTCAAGCGAGCCTTTGTTTACACCGGCAGTATTGGTGATTTTCGTTATCGTTTTGCCCATGATGATGACGAAACCCTGCATGTAGCTGTTTACAGCGTATATTGCTATGAATGCGCTACCGATGTGGTGGAGCAGGACTTTCCGTGGGATGAGGACGGTGTATCACAGCTTAAAAACTGGCTGCAGGAAAAATACGAGGACTTTATCAGCAATACATGATGCTTTTTTCCTTCAACTACTCACATCACTGTTATTATTGCTAAATTTTTGTAAAAATTTTGTTTGTTTTTACTATGACGAAACTTCTACCTTTTCTTGACTTGTTTCCGTTTCACATGATATCATTATAATAGGTCTTGGTGTGCTATTTGCGAAACGGCACAAGAGAAACAAGGAGGAAAACACCCATGGTTATCGCCCAAATCATTGCAGCGATCATCTTTGTTGCAATGTTCGTGGAAATCGTCCGCGACAAAA
This sequence comes from Vescimonas sp., assembly GCA_045617685.1. Lineage (GTDB taxonomy): Bacteria > Bacillota > Clostridia > Oscillospirales > Oscillospiraceae > Vescimonas. The sequence continues at coordinate 18,902 of JAZLJB010000029.1, read as the reverse complement.
TCCCCCGCCACTTCGTCACGCTTGGCAGCGGTGCATTAGTCATCGTAGTGGTCTTTGGCATTTGCATGCGCAGCGTGTCTGCCATTTGGGAAACGCTGAATCTTACCGCTTTTTTCGAGACTGAGTTCTGGTATGGTGCCTCTGAAAGTACCTCTGCCGGTATTAACTGGGAAACGATCCTGTTTATTGCCGGTATGATGGTCATGGTCGGCGGTTTGGGTCACGCCGGTTTCTTCAGCTGGCTGTGCCTGAAGCTGGCGAAGATGGTCAACTATCGTATTGTGCCGCTTTTGATCTGTTTTATGTGCATGTCCGCTTTCCTGGCCATGTTCATCGACAGTATTACCGTTATTTTGTTCCTGGCCACGGCTACTGTCAGCCTGAGCCAGATTTTGAGGTTTGATCCCGTACCCATGATTATGGCCGAGGTATTCTGTGCCAATCTGGGTGGCTCGGCTACCATGTGCGGTGACCCCCCCAATATTATCATCGGCACCGCTTTGGGTTACACCTTCGGCGACTTCATCACCAACACCGGCATCATTGCCGCTATCGGTTTTGTCTTCACCGTGCTGTACTTCTGGCTGTGCTTCCGCAAGCCTTTGAAGGCTGCTGAGCTGGCTAACAGCGGCGTAACGGAATATCCCGATCCTAAGAGCGCCATCACCAATAAGACCGCTTTTATCGGTGCTACCATCGTGTTCTTGATTGCCGTTGTGCTGCTGGCCACCCATGCACAGACCGGTTTGACGGTTTCTACCATCGGCGTTGTGGCAGCTGTTCTGACGCTGATCAATGTGGGTGTCACCGGCGGTATGAAAGACATCGTTTCTGTGATGAAAGAGCATTTGGACTATAAGACGCTGCTGTTCTTCATCGGCTTGTTCATCAGCGTGGGCGGTTTGGAGCAGACCGGCGTGTTGGAATTGCTGGCCGACTTGATCGTAAAGGTCACCGGTGGCAAGCTAATCGGCATTATCGCCGTGATTTTGTGGCTGTCCGCTATCGCCAGTGCTGTGGTCGATAATATCCCCTTTGCTGCCACCATGGTACCTGTTATCCGTTCCATCGCCGCTGTGCAGGGCATTGATCTGCAAACCATGGCATGGACATTGGCGCTGGGCACTGACTTGGGTGGTTCCGCCACTCCCATCGGCGCTTCCGCCAATGTGGTGGGTATTTCCGTTGCCGGTAAGGCCGGCCACCACATCAGCTGGGGGAAATACTGCAAGTACTGCATCCCCGCTACGATCATTGTGATTGGCATTTCTATGCTGTGCCTGTTCGTTCGTTTCCTGTAAGAAATCCCATATTCAGAAACCGGAGCAATTCGCTCCGGTTTCTTTTTTACCACGCAAAGCAATATTTTAACGAAACTTTTTTCGTGTGAGTTTGTGTTCTTTTTGGCAATAGGAAGAAAAGCGAATATTTTTTATGTCAAAAAACTCATTTTTTCTACTTTTTGTTCTTAAAAAGTTATAACAATTTTTTCACAATGTTTTTGCCACTTTTTAATAATTTTTCCTTGTTTCAACAACTTTCTCCAAATAATTGACTTTGCATTTATTTGTGATATGCTATTATTAGTATGGTTTTAGTTCACGGGTATCGTGCATATATTTCCGACTCGTGGACGAAAGGAGTGAACCGTCTTGAGCAGACTTGATATCAAATCACCCAGCAAGGCACAGACTGTGGTTGACAACCTGTACCGCGATGTAGAGCGGCGCATTGCTGCCAGCCCTCCGGGACTCTGCCCTGTGGATATGTCCCTGAGCTTTCTGCAGTTATGTCATGCACAAAGCTGTGGTAAATGCGTCCCCTGCCGTATCGGCTTGGGTCAGCTGACGAAACTGATTACCAGTGTATTGGATGGCACTGCCACCATGGGTACTCTGTCAATTATTGAGAAGACCGCACGGAGCATCGTCAATACAGCAGACTGCGCTATCGGCCGTGATGCGGCACGTTTAGTGCTGGATGGTCTGGAAGGTTTCCGTGATGATTACGAAGAGCACATCAAGCACCATCGCTGCTTGGCAGGCTTGCAGTTGCCTGTTCCGTGTGTTGCACTGTGTCCTGCCGGTGTGGATATTCCCGGCTATATGGCATTGGTTGGTGCCGGTCGTAACGCCGATGCCGTGCGCCTGATTCGTAAGGACAACCCCTTCCCCACCGCTTGCGCTTATATCTGCGAGCATCCCTGCGAGGCTCGCTGCCGTCGTAATATGATCGATGATGCCATCAACATTCGCGGCTTGAAGCGTTTTGCTGTGGATAACGCCGGTGATGTGCCTCAGCCTGAGTGTGCGCCTTCTACCGGCAAGACCGTTGCCGTGATTGGTGGTGGTCCCAGCGGTCTAAGCTGCGCTTACTATCTGGCATTGATGGGCCATAAGGTCACCATCTTTGAAGAACGCAAGAAGTTGGGTGGCATGCTGCGTTACGGCATTCCCAGCTACCGTTTCCCCCGTGAGAAGCTGGATGCAGAAATTGAATCCATCCTCTCTTTGGGCATTGAGGCGCACACCGATGTCGTTGTCGGTCAGGATATCTGGCTGGAGCAGCTGCAAAAGAAATATGACTGTCTGTATATTGCCATCGGTGCACATCAGGATCGCAAGACCGGCATCCCCGGCGAAGACAGCAAGAATGTCATGTCCGCTGTGGAAATGCTGCGTGCCATCGGTGATGATCAGATGCCCGATTTCTCCGGCAAGAATGTGGTAGTCATTGGCGGCGGTAATGTTGCCATGGATGTAACCCGCAGCTCTATCCGCTTGGGTGCAAATAAAGTTACTTGTGTCTATCGCCGCCGTGTGGAAGATATGACCGCATTGCCCGATGAAATTACCGGTGCAATGGCCGAGGGCGCCGAGCTGATGACCTTGGCTGCTCCTGTACGCATTGAGTCCGACGAAAACGGCACCGCCAAGGCTCTGTGGGTTCAGCCCCAGATCATTGGTGAAGCTGATAAATCCGGCCGCCCCCGTCCCAACAAGGCCGATCTGGACGAAGTCCGCATTCCCGCCGATGTGATCGTGGTGGCCATTGGTCAGGGCATTGAAATTCAAGGCTTTGATCTGGCCGGTGTGCCTATCAAACGTGGCGGCACTTTGGTGGCAGGTTTGAGCGGTCAGGTGGATAACATGGACAATGTATTCGCCGGCGGTGACTGCGTTACCGGTCCTGCAACTGCTATCCGTGCTATTGCTGCTGGTAAGGTCGCTGCAGCCAACATTGATGAACATTTGGGTTTCCATCATGAAATCACTACCGATGTGGAAATCCCCTTCCCCAAGCTGAATAACCGCTCTCCTCACGGCCGCATCAACACCACCGAGCGTGAAGCCTGTGAGCGCAAGTGCGATTTCGAGGATATCGAGTGCGGCATGACCGAGGAAGGCGCCATCACCGAGGCTTCCCGATGCCTGCGCTGCGACCACTTCGGCTATGGTATCTTTAGAGGAGGTCGAAACAAAAAATGGTAACTTTGACAATTGATAAGAAAACTGTTTCTGTCCCCGAGGGCACCACAATTCTGGAAGCTGCCCGCAGTGCTGATCTCTATATTCCCACTTTGTGCTACTTAAAGGATTTGAATGAAATCGGTGCCTGCCGTATCTGCATGGTAGAGGTAGAGGGGCAAAATCGTTTGGTTCCCGCTTGCGACAATGTGGTTGCCGAGGGCATGGTGGTACGCACCAACTCTCCCCGTGTGCGTGAAGCACGCCGTGTCAATCTGCACCTGCTGCTGAGCCAGCACGACACCAATTGCACCCAGTGTACCCGCAGCGGCAATTGCCAGCTGCAAAAATTGAGCAACGATTATAACCTGCTGGGCAACAAGTATGCCAAGGATCTTCGTAACACACCCGATGATTTTTCCAACCCCGTGGTGCGTGTGGAAAATCGCTGCATCAAGTGCATGCGCTGTATCCAGATCTGCGACAAGGTGCAGGGCATGGGCATTTGGGATTTGATCGGTACCGGCGCACGCACCACTGTTGGTGTGGCAAAGACTCGCATGTTGGGTGACTCCGACTGCACCTTCTGCGGTCAGTGCATCACCCATTGTCCTGTAGGTAGTTTGCAGGAGCGTGACGATACCGGTAAGGTGTTCAATGCCTTGGCTGACCCTGATACCATTACGGTGGTTCAGGTCGCCCCCGCTGTGCGAGCCGCCTGGGCGGAGTATTATCATCTGGATCCCAAGTTTGCTACCGCCGAGCGTATGGTGACCGCTTTGAAGCAGATCGGTTTTGACTATGTATTTGACACCAACTTCACCGCTGACTTGACCATCATGGAGGAAGGCAGTGAATTTATTGAGCGCTTCACCCACAAGGACAAATATCAGTGGCCCATGTTCACCAGCTGCTGCCCCGGTTGGGTCCGCTTTGTGAAGGGTCAGTTCCCCCAGTTTATCGATAATCTCTCCACCGCAAAATCTCCCCAGCAAATGTTTGGCGCTGTGGCAAAGAGTTACTTTGCCGACAAGTTGGGTGTGGATCCTCATCGGATCTTTGTGGTATCCATCATGCCTTGTACAGCAAAGAAGGCAGAGTGCGCTCTGCCTAACATGAATGATGCCTGCGGTGATCCGGATGTGGATGTGGTGTTGACCACCCGTGAGATCGTGCGCATCTTCCGTGGTGAGCAGATTGAGCCTGCCACTATGGTAGAAACTCCCTTCGATAGTCCCTTGGGCTCCGGTACCGGTGCCGCTGTGATCTTCGGCGCCACCGGCGGCGTCATGGATGCTGCTTTGCGCAGCGCCTACTATTTGGTCACCGGCTCTAATCCCGATCCCGACACCTTCCACGATGTACGTGGTATGGACGGTTGGAAGGATGCCACTTTCACCATCCCCGGTGCAGGTGATGTGCATGTAGCTGTTGTCAGCGGTCTGGGCAACACCCGCAAGCTGATGAATGCGTTGTCTGATGGTACTGCGTCCTATGATTTCGTAGAGGTCATGGCATGTCCCGGCGGTTGTGCCGGCGGTGGCGGTCAGCCCATCCACGATGGCGAAGAGTTGGCTGAGTACCGTGGTGATGTCCTGTGGTCCATTGACAAGAACACTGATGTCCGTTTCTCTCACGAGAACGAGGATATTCAGGCTTTGTATCGTGACTTCTTAAAGGAGCCTTTGGGCTTCCGTTCTCACCACTTGCTGCACACCAATCACCACGAGTGGAAAATGCCAAACGGAAAATAAGCATAACATAAATAAAGGACCGACTCCGAGGGAGTCGGGCCTTTATTTATATCTCTATTACCAGGCGAATGTCCACAATTTGAACGCCCTGCTGCAAAGCATATAAAATGGTGCTGCGTGTGCCGCCGGGCAAACCGTCATGTACAGCAATCAGCAATGACGAATGATCCACCATATAGCGATTGCGCCGCTGCATACAGCCACTGCTGTACTTTTCCTGCACCAGCGTCTCCATGTCGCACTGTGCCAGCAGACTTTGATAGCGTAGGCGGTCTTCTTTTGGCCATGAATCTGATTGTGTCATGCACGGAATCGCCGCCTCCAGCGTCACACCGCCGTGCTTTTGCCGCAGCGCTGTCACCTGCTCGCAAAAATAGAGGTCGCACCCCTGCGCCATACCGCAGATAAAATGGCGATACCCTTGCTGATAAGCAAGTTCCAATACATCTTGCAATCTCTGTTTCAATCTGATGCAGCGTGCATCCTTTTCATTGTTGCCCCAGGGCAACTTGATGGGTCGATGGCCCGTGAAACTGCAGCTAGTCATTCTCGATGGCATGGCACCGCCTCCTCTCATTAGTCTAAACCAAGTATAGAACATATTTTCTATTTTGTAAAGGTGATTTTTAGTTTTCGGAATATTGTCGCATAATAGTATTGCACTGTGTCTGAATTTGTTATATAATAACCACACAAAACAAATGAATCATTGTCTTCGGGGCGGGGCGAAAATCCCCACCGGCGGTATAGTCCGCGAGCTGTCCGATTTTCGGACGAGCAGGAACCGGTGCAATTCCGGTACCGACAGTTACAGTCTGGATGAGAGAAGGCGTGTGCAGCATGTTCCCTATGCTCTTTTTTGATGCGTGCACCTTGGAAGGCAAATCTTTCAGGTGTTTTGGCGCAACAAAAAGGAGTATTTTTTTATGACGAAACGCAACAAAACTCACAAAATTGCCGTGGCAGCCATGCTGTCTGCCGTGGCGACCGTCCTGATGTTTCTGGAATTTCCGGTGCCGTTCTTAATGCCGCCCTTCGTGAAAATGGACTTCTCCGAACTACCGGCGCTGCTGGCCTCTTTCTCGTTAGGCCCGTGGTACGGTGCCGCCGTGTGCCTGATCAAAAACCTGATCTGCTGCCTGCGCACCAACTCCGGTTGCGTGGGTGAACTGGCCAACTTCCTGATTGGCGTTTGCTTCGTGGTGCCTGCCGGTATCATCTATAAGCACAAAAAGAGCCGCAAGAGCGCTCTCATTGGCTCCATTGCAGGCGCTGTGATCATGGCTTTGGTCTGCATTCCCCTTAACTACTTCATCGTATATCCGGTATACACCAAGATTATGCCCATTGAGGCTATCATCGGTCTATACCAGACACTCCGTCCCAATGTAAACGGTCTGTTGGAGTGCTTGGTGCTGTTCAATGCTCCCTTTACCTTTGTCAAGGGCATCTGCGATGTGGTGCTGTGCTTCCTGATCTACAAGCCGCTTTCGCCGCTGCTGCACAAGTAAATGATAAAACTCCCTCCCTGCCGAGGGAGTTTTTTATGTGTCTTTGCAAACACTATTATTCATGCTATAATATCCGCAAACAAGAAGGAGGTGTGACATGGATCGAGTCATTCTACATTGCGATTTGAATTGTTTTTTTGCCTCGGTAGAGCTATTGAGTCATCCGGAGCTGCGGGATATTCCCACCGCTGTGTGCGGCGATCCATCGTCACGCCACGGCATCATCCTTGCCAAGAACGAACCTGCCAAAAAGTGCGGCGTACAAACAGCAGAAACCATCTGGCAGGCTAAGAAAAAGTGTCCGGGCTTAGTGCTGCTGCCGCCGCATCATCAACTCTATCGTGAATATTCCAAAAAGGTCAACGCCATTTACGGGCAGTATACCGACTTGGTGGAGCCGTTCGGCATCGATGAAAGCTGGTTGGATATTACCGGCAGTATGCACCTATTTGGCGGCGATCCCAAGGCCATTGCCGACGAGTTGCGTCATCGCATCTATAAAGAGTTGGGCCTGACCATCTCTGTGGGTGTCAGCTTCAACAAAACTTTTGCTAAACTGGGCAGCGACTATAAAAAGCCGGATGCCACCACAGTTATTTCCCGCGAGAACTGGAAAGAGATCGTATGGCCGTTACCGGTAGGCGATCTACTATATGTAGGCCGATCAGCACAGAAGATTTTGCACCAATACGGCATCAAAACCATCGGCGAATTGGCCGCTTGCAAGGTGGAAATGCTGGAAACGCTGATGGGCAAAATGGGCCGTCAGCTTTATGAGTATGCCAACGGTCTGGAGCACGCCGCCGTCCGTCCGCAGCACGAGGTGGAGCAGGTAAAATCTGTTGGCAACGGCACCACCTTCCCGCAGAACCTGACCAAATGGTCTCAGGTGCGTACCGGTCTGTCACTGCTCAGCGACAGCGTGGCCACCCGACTACGGCAAAAAGGGCTCTATTGCAGTGGCGTGTCTGTGGCCATTCGTGATGCCAATTTCAAGACCATCAGCCGCCAGACACGGCTCACCACACCCACTCATTTGATGAAAGATATCTATGATACCGCTGTGGAATTGACTGCGCAGGCGTGGCATGCGCCCGACCCCATTCGTATGCTGACCGTCACAGCACTGTATATCACAGATAGTGCCGACTCTTATGAGCAGTTGGATTTGTTAAGCACCACCGCCCAGCGCAACGAAAAACAAGAAAAGCTGGAAAATGCCATGGATACCATTCGTGGCAAATTCGGCATGGGTGCCATTTCATTTGGCACCACCGACACCAAGCACTCCGGTTGGGATGACTAAGCAAGGAAGGATATATCTATGGAACTAATTATGTTGGGCACCGGCAACGCCATGGTGACCCATTGTTATAACACCTGTTTTGCCCTGCGTGAAGGCAGTGAGTTTTTTCTGGTGGATGCCGGCGGCGGCAACGGCATTTTGCGTCAATTAGAGGATGCCAAGCTGCCGATTTCACAAGTACATCATCTGTTTGTCACCCATCCCCACACCGACCATGTATTGGGCGTGGTATGGGTGGTGCGTGCCGTTTGCGCTGCCATCAACAAGGGGCAGTACAAGGGCAATCTGACCATTTGGTGCCACGATGAATTGGTGGCTCTGTTGGAGCCTCTGTGTCAGGCACTGCTGGCGAAGAAGCTCCGGGTGCATATCGGCCCACGGGTGCAATTCGTCACCATCCATCCCGGCGACCATCTTCAAACTTTAGGCATGGATTTGGAGGTTTTTGACATTGCATCCACCAAAGCAAAGCAGTATGGTTTTTGCGCCACTTTGCCCGACGGGCAAAAGCTCACATGTTTGGGTGACGAGAGCTTCAATCCCGTGACGGAGGCTTTCGTCATGGATGCCGATTGGTTGTTGACAGAGGCCTTTTGCTTGTATGCCGACCGTGATACGTTCCATCCCTATGAAAAGCACCACAGCACCGTGCGTGATGCTTCTGAAATGGCGCAGGCGCATCATATCAAGCATCTTGTTCTCTATCACACCGAGGATAAAACCCTCGCCACACGAAAGATGCGCTATACCGAGGAGGCTCTTGCCTCTTTCAGCGGTGCAGTGTATGTCCCCGACGATTTGGAAATCATCACGCTATAAGACCTTTATTTTCCCCGGCAAAGCCGGGGATGATCTTTAGAACGACCAAGATAAAAGAGAGCAAATTTCCGCAAGGAAATTTGCGCTCTTTTAATATCTGACGATTTTATCAGCCTGCGATGATTCGTTTTAATGGCGGCTAATGCGGCCCCAATCCTCATCTTCCCCATGCAACATCGAGATATATTCCAAATAATCCGTGTCCAGCGGATTGCTCTTGGGTGCCTGCTCCTTATATTGCTCCAGCACACGGCAAGACTTTTCAGGCGGTTGCACCGTGCCGGCTCCGGCAACACAGCCGCCGGGGCAGGCCATACCCTCCAGCAAATAGCCGTCATACTTGCCGGTACGGGCAATGCGCAGCATCTTTCGACATTCACGCAGCCCCTCTGCATATACCGTGTTGACCTTTATCTCCGGATTTTGGGCATGAATCACTTCCTCCACTGCTTTGGCCACACCGCCGCTGGCGGCAAATCCGACACCGGGTGCGGAGGCCTCATAATTGGCAGGCACATCGGCAATCTCAGCAAAATTGATGTTCTTTGCCTCAAACATTCCCCGAAGTTCCTCAAAGGTCAGCACAAAGTCCACCGCACTGCGAATGGTTCTGCGGCTGGCTTCCAGCTTCTTTGCGGCGCACGGGCCGACAAATGCGACACGGCAGCCGGGGAACCGCTTTTTCATCAGGCGAGCCGTCAGCACCATGGGTGTCAACGTCATGGAAATATAGGGCGCCATACCGGGAAATTCTTTTTTTGCCATCATAGACCATGCAGGACAACAGGAAGTTGCCATAAAGGGTTGTTTTTGAGGCACGGATTCCAGGAATTCGTCTGCCTCCTCCACAGCGCACAAATCTGCGCCAATGGCAACCTCTTCCACAGCCGCAAAGCCTAATTGCTTCATTGCCACCACAATTTGACCCGGTGTCACCTTCTCGCCAAACTGTCCCCAAAAGGCTGGGGCAATGATGGCAACCACCTTGTCGCCACGCTTGATCGCATGAATGAGCTGGAACAGCTGTCCTTTATCCACGATTGCGCCAAAGGGGCAATTCACAAGGCACATACCGCACGACACGCACTTATCATAGTCGATCTCCGCCCGGCCAAACTCATCCTGTCCAATAGCGTCCATGCCGCAAGCTTCGGCGCAGGGACGTTCGAACTTAATAATCGCTTGGTAGGAGCAGCTATTTTTGCAGCGACCGCACTTGATGCACTTTTCCTGATTGATCTCCGCCTTGCCATGTTCAAAGGAAATCGCATCCTTCGGGCAAGCATTGGAACAATGCTGCGCAATACAGCCTTGGCAAGCATTCGTCACCTCGTAGTGGGTAGGCGGGCAGGCATTGCAGGCATATTTAATAATATTGATCAAGGGTGGATCATAATACTTTTCGGCAATGGCACTTTCTTCCACACCGTCACACAGCAGATTATGCTCATCCACACGGCGCAAAGGCAGTCCCATGGCGAGGCGAATCCGCTCGCCCACAATGGCTCGTTCCAGAAAGATAGAGTCCCGCTGTTTCCCCACTTCGCCGGGCAAAATTTCATAGGGCAGCTTTTCCATACGCCGATAGTCCCCGCCCTCGTAAGCCAGCTTAGCGACCTCTGCAAACACACGCTTGCGCATATTTGCAATACCACATTGAATATTTCTCATGCCGCTTTATCCTTTCGCAATGGCAAATCATTCGATCCATTTTATACGCCCGTATTATAACACTATCCAGTTGAAGAAGACAATAGTCAATCGCAACAAAAATTATTGCCGTAATAATTATTTATTTCAAAAGGTAATGCGCCCTCGCAGCTCCTTTTCCAATTTTTCCAGTGCATGCTTTTCAATGCGGGATACATAAGACCTGCTGATTCCATATGATTGTGCAATCTGACGCTGTGTCTGAGGTTTTCGTCCCTCCAAGCCATAACGTCTGCGAATAATATCCGCTTCACGCCGTGTCAGGCAATCCTGAATCAGCTTGTGCAGCAAGATTTGATCATCACGATCCTGCAAATCACTCAGCATGGTGTCCTCTGTACCCACCACATCCATCAGATAGAGCGCACCGCCATCCGAATCCGTTTCTATGGTGTCGCTGAGGGATACCTCTCCCTGCATCTTTTTTTGCGCTCGGAAGTGCATCAAAATTTCATTTTCAATGCAGCGTGCGGCATAGGTCGCCAATCGGATCTTTTTGTCGGGCTGAAATGTATTCACCGCCTTGATCAGTCCAATGGTACCAATGGATATCAAATCCTCCTGATGGTCAGACTGGGTATAGTACTTTTTCACAATATGTGCCACCAATCGCAGGTTGTGCTCCACCAATTTATTGCGGGCATCCAAATCACCTTTAGCGCATTTCTGTAAATATAGCTTTTCTTCCTTTGCACTCAACGGTTTTGGGAATGAACTGGCATTTCCCTCCAAGTGTAATGACAAAAACAAGCTGTTGGATAACAGCAACAGTGCCGTGCCGATCATAAGTAACGCCTCCTTACTGTGCATCCTATGTGCTGTAAGGAAGTCCGTATTATCAACAATCTGCAGGAAATAGCAATATTATTTTATGCGATAGAACCCTCAAAAGTCTTTCTTGCAAAATTACGCAAAAATTTACCAGTCCACACCGCTGCATATTCCCGCCGTAGCGGCACAAAATATGCTTGCGATACCCAACGAGCAATGATGCTCAATCAAACGAAAGGAGATCACGATTATGTCTAGCAAGAATTCCAACAAGCTGAACGTGCCTGAGGCTCGTGCCGCAATGGATAAGTTCAAGATGGAAGCTGCCAGCGAGGTAGGCGTTAACCTGAAGGAAGGTTATAACGGCGACTTGACCTCCCGTGAGGCCGGCAGCGTCGGTGGCCAGATGGTCAAGAAGATGATCGAGTCTTACGAGAAGAACCTGTAACTCTCGTCATAAAATAAAAAGTATCCCGTCAGTAGACGGGATACTTTTTTGCAAATTATGTTTCATTTAATCTCCCGTACAGCAACAGCCACACTCCTGCGGTAAAAAGCTGCCGCTCGCTGGAATATTCCTGCCACGCAGTGGGAATCGGCATTTCCTGAATTTCGACAATGCCGCCGTCCACCGTTTGCAATTGCCGCTGCACGCATAAAATGGGACGTTGTCCCATACCGGATAATGTCAGGCTGTTTTTTTCCGATAACCCGTAGCTGACCACCTGTTGTGCCTGCTGTGCAATTGTCGTTCCCTCCGGCAGCAGCAGCGTTCGGCAGCGGATCATGCCGCCTTGCACCTGCTGTACACCGTCACGGTCCAAAGCGCATAAATTCCACTTTTGCGCCAGCAGTTCCCCGCTGTTCACCTTTTGCAGACACAGCGGCAAAGCACGATACCGACTCATGCAGGAACATCTTTCCATATCTGTCACCTCGTTTATTATTTTTTGTTACAATGCAATTTTTATACTGCACAGCTATACAATTTGTGCTATACTGTATCTATAATCGTTTTCAAAGGGGGTTTTGTCATGCATGTTTTTGACCATCTGCGCACAGTCAATCGCCATCGCTCTCTTGTGCGCCGCTATTGTTATAAATTAGGTCTTGTGTGGCAGGGCCTGACTCATGATCTGAGCAAATACAGTCCCACGGAGTTTTGGCGTGGTGCCCGTTACTATCAAGGATACCGCTCCCCCAACGATCAGGAACGCCTATCCACCGGTGTCAGCCGAGCATGGCTTCACCACAAGGGACGCAATCGCCATCACTTTGAGTATTGGATTGATTACTGTCTTGATGAAAACGGCAAAGTATATATGGGCGGCTGCAAAATGCCCAAGAAGTATGTGGGGGAGATGTTCTGCGACCGTATCGCAGCCTGCCGTGTCTATCAAGGTGATAAATATACCGATGCTTCCCCTTATGACTATTTCCAGCGTTCTAAAAGTCATGCCTGGATCAACGCCGAAACAAGCGCACTGATCGATCGCTGGCTCTTACTGTTAAAAGAACAGGGTGAAGACGTTGCTTTCCGTCAAATTCGTGAAGAATTGAAGGATCCTAATTATTGATCGGGAAAATTTTACCAAAAAGTGCTTGTTAATAATAAAACAAGCACTTTTTTCATATATTTCTTGCTTTTTTGTCACCTTCGTTATAAAATGAGGAGTGAACTATGCACTTGGGAGGCTAACAAAACAACATGAGCAATCCTTATAAAACCAGGGAGGGCGGCGCAACCGTAACGGTGTTTGTTCCGTACGACTGCAACAATCACTGTCCCTTCTGTATCAATAAACAAGAATACGCCGATTGCAGCGGATTTAGTCTATCTGCTATTGTGGAAAGCATCCACACCATGGATGCCATCACCCCTTACTGTGACTTCGTGTTCACCGGCGGTGAACCCTTGGCAGATTTAGAGTCCTTGCAGACGATGCTGGATGCTATTCCAACCACCCACAAGGTCTATATCAACACCACTTTCCCCGTGCAGAAGAAGTATTCTGCCGAAGAAATGCTGGATTTCACCCGCCGCAACAAAGATAAGATCACTTGCATGAACATTTCCCGTCATCTGGTCAAGTATGTTGAGGAATCACCGGATGAGATTTTGGGCCAGATTGCCTGCCCGACCCGCATCAACTGCGTGCTGTATAAGCGTTATCCTGCTGACAAGCTGCCTGCCTATGTGGAGCGCTTTGCCAAATACAATATTCCCATTCAGTTCCGTTACGATTACACAGAAACCACGCCGGAAAACCTGTATGAAGAAGATAACGATCCCATTTTGCAGGATCTGCGCCGCTTGTTCACCTATAAGGGCTTAGACGGCTGCCGTATGCGCAATGGTTTCCACTTCGAATACATGGGCATGCACCTGACCTATCACAAAACGCTGCCTTACTCCACCATCGTGGAAAAAGATGAGAATGGCGTTACCTACGATATTCTCTACGATATCCTCATCAAGCAAAACGGCGAGATCCACAGTGACTGGACCGGCGTAAAGATGGATGTAGACGCTTATCGCAAGGTTGTGTTTGAGCCCTACGATTTGAAAGTCATCAACGGCACCATTGATTTTTAAGCTGTATTTATAAAGAAAGAGCAGATGATTTCTCATCTGCTCTTTTTCTTATTCTAATTCTGTTTTAGCCACGCACAGCGTTGTTCACCACAAACAGACGGGCACGGTTCAGCTTCAGATCATGGCTCAAGCGCAGCGGCGGAATCTGCTTTTTTAACTGCTCAGGGGCCATACCGTACATACGGGCCATATCCTGATACTTCTGCTCCAGTTCCTCGTCGGAAATCTCAATGTTCTCCAAGCGAGCCACTTCATTCATCGCCAACTCGTACTTCACCGTAGACATGGCATTATCACGCACCTGATTGCGCAGCTGCTCCATGGTCATGCCGCCAGCCTCCAAATACTGCTCCAATTCCGCACCCTGACTCTGCAGCTGGCCACGCAATTCTGCAATCAAACCGTCCAACTGGTTTTCCACCATAGCATCGGGCACTTCCACTTCCATGTTGTCCACTACCTGCTGAATCAGCTCATCCTCGCTGTTATCCTGCGCCTCGATCTGCTTTTGCTGCAGCTTCTGCTCCATAATATGGCAGCGCAGCTTAGATGCATCTTCAAAGCCCTTAGTCTTGGCATACTCATCGGTAAGATCCGGCAGAATATTGCGATTGATGGCATGGGCACGGATCTTAAATACAGCATCCTTTCCGGCCAGCTCCGGTGTATACTGCTCCGGGAACTTCACCTTGATGTCACGCTCCTCGTCCACGGCGATACCTGCCACCTGCTCTTCAAAGCCGGGGATAAACATGCCGCTGCCCAGTGTCAGGGGATACATCTCAGCCTTGCCCCCCTCAAATGCCTGACCGTCCACAAAGCCTTCAAAATCCATTACCACTTCATCGCCCATGGCAGCCTTTTCAGGATGCTCGACGATCATATTGGCACGGCAATAGGTGTTGATTGCCTCCACAGTATCGTCCTCGCTCAGTTCTACAGGGGGCAATACTACACGAAGGCCCTTATACTGACCCAGCTTCACCTCAGGATACAGCGTCATCACAGCGGTAAAAGTGAATCCGTCGGGACCGATGGTTTCCACATTTAATTCAGGAGGTGCGGCAATCTGCAGTTTTTCCTTCTGAATCGCCTCAATCAGCACAGAGGGGAATGTGGCATTCACAGCCTCCTGATAGAACACATCGCTGCCATAAGCCTCCTCCAACTGTGCACGGCTTGCCTTGCCGACAGCCACGCCATCCACAGGAAACAGAGCGCTATTCTTTTCATACGCCTCTTGCAGAGCCTTCTGCCAGGGCTCCTTCTCAATTTCGATGGTCATAGCCACCTGTCTATTGTCACGATCTTCGCGTTTAATCATCGCCATGGAAAATACCTTCCTTTCTAACATTCTTCTTTAGTATAATATAGATTGAAAAACTTGACAAGCTATGCCTGACGGCAAATTGTAAAAAAATTGTGACATTCCCATTTGCGCTATCATTTTGCGGATAATTGTGGTAAAATGACACTTCAATGGAGGCTATATTATGCGCAATTTTATGAAAACACATCCTCATGCATGGTGGGGTTTATATCTTCCACTGTATTTGGTCATGTTTTTTGTGGCAGAGCATTTTGTGTCCACCACCACCTACTGGTCCACGCAGCTCCCCGTCGATGATCTCATCCCCTTTTGCGAGTATTTCATTGTCGTTTACGATCTGTGGAGTATTTTGCTGCTTGCACTGGGAATCTACCTGATTTTCAAAGATGGTGAGGGCTTCCGCCGCTATATGTGGCAGATTGCTATTACCTTTACCCTTGCCACGGTATTTTGCATTCTTGTCCCCAATGGTCAGGATCTGCGTCCGGCAGTCATGGAACATCAAAACATTTTTTCCACCATTGTGCAGTACACCTATGCAGCCGACACCAACACCAACGTATTCCCCAGCGTCCATGTATTGGGTGTCATGGCAGCGCTGTTTGCCATTTGGAAAACACCGGGATTGCGCAGTTTATCCTGGCGTTTCGGCTGCACCACACTGGGTGTTCTCATTATCTGCTCCACCCTGCTGGTCAAGCAGCACGCAGTCATTGATATTATAGCTGCCTTGGCATTGAGTCTGATCGGTTATGTGGTGGTATATGTCATCATCGGCGGTCACCGTGACCGTTCGTTGCAGGGCCACTAACTATTGTCACAAAATAGACAATCATTGTTGACGGATATTCTTTTGATATGATATAATAAATCAAGATCGGGCAGGCTCTGTACTTGCCCACTTTTGATAGCAAGGAAAGCACTTCATCACAAGCGTATGTTTAAGAAAAGAGGGATCATTTTATGTATCGCATCGTAACCAAAGAAGCGCTGAAACCCACTGTGATTCTGTATGAGATCGAGGCACCTATGGTCGCTAAGAAGGCCCAGCCCGGTCAGTTCATCATCCTTCGTGTTGATGAAAACGGTGAGCGTATCCCCATCACGATCCATGACTATGATCGTGAGAAAGGCACTGTCACCATCATCGTTCAGACTGTCGGTGCTACCACCGAGAAGCTGAGTCACAAGCAGCAGGGTGATTATCTGCACGACTTTGTCGGTCCTTTGGGCAAGCCCACTGAAACCGAGGGTAAGAAAAAGGTCTGCGTGGTCGGCGGCGGCGTAGGTTGTGCCATTGCATATCCCGTTTTGAAAAAGTTCCATGACTGCGGCGCTGAGGTTCATGCTGTAGTTGGTTTCAAGAGCAAGGATGTTGTCATCTTGGAAGACAAGTTCAAGGCCGTTTCCTCCGTGCTGAAGGTTTGCACCGATGACGGCAGCTATGGTCAGAAGGGTCTGGTCACCGAAGCTTTGAAGCAGCTCCTCGATGACGGTAATCAGTATGACGAGATCTTCGCCATCGGCCCCATGGTCATGATGAAGTTCGTCTGCAAGACCACCGAGCCTTACGGCGTACCCACCACCGTTTCCATGAGCCCCATCATGATCGACGGTACCGGCATGTGCGGCGGCTGCCGCTTGACGGTAGGCGGCGAGATGAAGTTCGCCTGCGTTGACGGTCCCGATTTTGACGGTCACAAGGTGGATTGGGATCTGGCTGTCAAGCGCAATCAGATGTATCGTGAGTTTGAGGTACATAAGCACGAAGAGGTTTGCAACCTGTTCAAGAAGGAGGTTCAATAATTATGGCAAACATGAGAATGGATAAGAACGCCATGCCGTCCCAGGACCCCAATGTGCGTAATAAGAATTTCCTGGAAGTCGCTTTGGGTTACACCGAAGAGATTGCTTTGGACGAGGCAGCTCGCTGCTTGAATTGTAAGAATCCTCTGTGCGTTTCCGGCTGCCCCGTGAATGTGCAGATTCCCCGTTTCATTCAGAAAATCAACGAGTGTGATTTCGAGGGTGCCTATCAGGTGATCCATGAAACCAGCTCTCTGCCTGCTGTATGCGGCCGTGTCTGCCCCCAGGAAAACCAGTGCGAGGGCAAGTGCATCCGTGGTATCAAGGGCGAGTCCGTTGGTATCGGCCGTCTGGAGCGTTTCGTAGCCGACTGGCATAATGAGCACTGCACCACCGCTCCCGAAAAGCCCGTTTCTAACGGTCACAAGGTGGCTGTGGTTGGTTCCGGCCCTGCCGGCTTGACCTGCGCAGGCGATTTGGCTAAGAAGGGCTATGAAGTCACCGTATACGAGGCATTGCATCTGGCCGGTGGCGTTCTGGTCTATGGTATTCCCGAGTTCCGTCTGCCCAAGGCTATCGTGCAGAAGGAAGTTGACGGTCTGATTGCCATGGGCGTTAAGGTGGAGACCAACACCGTGGTGGGCCGCACCATCACCATTGATGAGTTGATGGAAGAGAACGGCTTTGAGGCTGTGTTTGTCGGCTCCGGTGCAGGTCTGCCCATGTTCATGCATATTCCCGGTGAAAACCTGAAGGGCGTGTATTCCGCCAACGAGTTCCTGACCCGTATCAACCTGATGAAGGCCTATCGTGAAGGCAGCGATACCCCCATCATGGATCTGAAGGGCAAGAAAGTCGCTGTGGTCGGCGGCGGTAACGTGGCAATGGATGCCGCTCGCTGCTCCAAGCGTTTGGGTGCCGATGTATATGTTGTCTACCGCCGTGGTATGGAAGAGCTGCCCGCCCGTCACGAGGAAGTGGAGCACGCCATCGAGGAAGGCATCATCTTCAAGACCCTGAACAACCCCGTCAAGATCAATGGTGATGAGAGCGACAATGTGGTTTCCATGACCTGCATTGAGATGGAGCTGGGTGAGCCTGATGCTTCCGGTCGCCGTCGTCCTGTGGAAAAGGCAGGCAGCGAGTTCGATCTGCCCGTGGACGCTGTCATCATGTCTTTGGGTACCAGTCCCAACCCGCTGATCAAGTCCACCACCAAGGGCTTGGAAGCCAACAAGAAGGGCGGCATCGTGGTCAACGAGGACGGCCTGACCTCCCGTGAGGGTGTGTATGCTGGCGGCGATGCCGTTACCGGTGCCGCTACCGTTATTCTGGCTATGGGTGCCGGCAAGCTGGGCGCCAAGTCCATTGACGAGTATTTGAGCAATAAGTAAGCTATATATAAGTAATATATCAGCAAAACATAAGCAATATAAAAAACGACACTCAATTGAGTGTCGGTTTTTTATGTCAGTTTTCCGGGATAAACCTGATGATGTCCGATACCTCACATTGAAGAATCGCACATAAATCGTTCAGCGTGTTGAGCGTAATGCTTTTATTTTTACGCAGCGCATCCAGTGTTCCTGTGCTGACGCCATATTCTTTAATCAGCGCATACTGGCTGATGTGCTTTTGTTCCAATGTTTTCCACAGCGGATCAAATACAATCATTCACACTCAACTCCTTTTCTTAAGCATAGCGTGAATCGTATGTCTTGAATATTGCCGAGCTTTCGCTCGGCGCCTTTTCTGTTATAACTGTATTTTACTTGTTGCCCTGCTGCCATCGCCACGCATCGCGGCACATATCCTCTACGGTCTTTTTCGCC
>JAZLJB010000028.1:0-35399 GCA_045617685.1 Vescimonas sp. | reverse complement strand
TTGACATTGAATGCGCCGATTGCATAGCCACCGTTATAGGCTTTTTCGAACATTTCCTTCGTTGTTACCAGAGGCATTCTAATCATCGCTCCTTTTGCTTAAATAATGATAAACTTATTTTAACACAATTTTCCTGTTTTGCAAGCAGAAAGCAGTTTACATTGTGCTTTTGAAGTGATAAAATATATTGGATATTGGAGTTTTATCCAAACAAGATAAAAACATGAATTCGGAGGAACTATCATGAAAGAACTGAAGGGCGCCTGCATTATCGGTCAGTCCGGTGGTCCCACTTCCGTCATCAACGCCAGTGCTTACGGCGTAATTGACACAGCACTGAAATCCGGCATGATCACTCAGGTTTTGGGTGCCGAAAATGGCATCAAAGGCGTTTTGAGTGACCGGCTGTTTGATATGGGGTTGGAAGATCCCGCCGAACTGCAGCTTTTGAAGTATACCCCCTCCTCTGCTTTGGGTTCCTGCCGCTATAAAATTGCAGATCCCGAAAAGGATGATACCGATTACAAGCGCATTTTAGAAGTTTTTAAGAAACACAATGTACGCTATTTCTTCTATAATGGCGGCAACGACTCCATGGATACCTGCAACAAAATCAACAACTATATGCAGTCTGTTGGTTATGAATGCCGCGTGATGGGCGTGCCTAAGACCATTGATAACGACCTCTTTGGCACCGACCATTGTCCCGGCTATGCTTCCGCTGCCAAATATATTGCTACTTCCATGATGGAAGTCTATCAGGATGCACATGTTTACGACACCGGCATGATCGTTGTAATGGAGATTATGGGCCGTCACGCCGGTTGGCTAACTGCCGCTGCCGCTTTGGCAGGCCAATACGGTGCAGGTCCCGATTTGATCTATTTGCCTGAAACCAACTTTAGTATGCCCAAATTTATTGAAGATGTGAAGCGTATTTATGCTGAAACCGGTAGCTGTATTGTTGCAGTGTCCGAGGGCATTCACTATGAGGATGGTGGATTTGTTTCTGAAGCTAAGGTAGCGGCAAATGATGGTTTCGGTCACGCTCAGTTGGGCGGTTTGGCTGCTATTTTGACGCAGGTTCTGAAAGAAGAAACCGGCGCAAAGGTTCGTGGCATCGAGTTGAATCTGCTGCAGCGCTGCGCAGCTCATCTGGCATCTGAAACGGATATTGAAGAATCTTATATGGCAGGTAAGGCCGCCGTTGAAAATGCCGTTAACGGTATCAATGGCCGAATGATCGGCTTTGAGCGTACTGTGGATGAAAACGGAAAGTATGTATGCAAAACTAAGCTGATTCCGTTGATGGAAGTAGCTAATGTGGAAAAGAAAATTCCTCGTGAATGGATCAACGAGGAAGGCAACGGTGTAAATAGCCAGTTTATTGACTATGCACTGCCTTTAATTCAGGGTGAACCGGATCTACCGAAACAGGACTCCCTGCCCCGCTTTGCTAAGCTGAAAAAAATTATTGCTGAATAACAAACAAAAAAATTCCGGAAATCAGTGATTTCCGGAATTTTTTTACTTATTTTTCTGGTAGATCTCCCAAAGGCCTTCCATCAACAGGTTTTTATCATAAATAACTTCATTGCGGCAATAGCGCACGATAACCGGAGAATTATTGCCAGTGGCAATAATTGTGGGCGTTTCATTGGGAACACTTTCCCGAATACGATTGATTATACCGTCCAGCATACCGGCTGTACCGTACACAATACCGTTGCGCATACAATCTTCGGTGTTTTTACCGATTAAGTTCTTCGGATGCTGCAAGGAAATATCAGGAAGCTGTGCCGTGTGATTGGATAGGGCGTCCAAAGACAGACGAACACCGGGGAACATCATACCGCCTTCATAACAACGCTTCGCAGAGATATAAGAAACTGTAGTAGCCGTACCCATATCAATCATAATAATCGGGGCCGGATATTTCGCCAAAGCCGCCACAGCATTTGCAACAATGTCAGCGCCCAATTGATTGTGTACTTCCATCCGAATATTTAAGCCGGTTTTTACACCCGGACCAACCATCATGGGAGGTTCACCCAGGAGCCGTGTCAGGGCCTTGGTCATTACAAAATTCAACGGAGGGACAACGCTTGAAAATATAGAACCTGTCACATCTTTGATATCATAGTGATACAAGGCAAAAATATTCATCAAATCAATACAAATCTGATCTGCCGTTTTTCGGCTATCTGTATCAACAGAGGACAAAAATTTCAGTTCCCGATTTTCATCGAAAAGGCCCACTG
Organism: Vescimonas sp.; assembly: GCA_045617685.1. Lineage (GTDB taxonomy): Bacteria > Bacillota > Clostridia > Oscillospirales > Oscillospiraceae > Vescimonas. The sequence goes on along the minus strand of JAZLJB010000028.1, from coordinate 33,138 downwards.
AAATATTAGAATTGCCAATATCAATTGCCAAAAGCATGATTTTATCCTCCTTAGTAACATTTTATTATCTATTGTAACACGCAAAACGATGTTAAGCAACAGAAAATATTGTTATTGCACTGTAAAGTAACATCACATTACAGTATAATGCAGATAAGGCCTCCGCTCCCCTCGTTGATAATGCGTTCCAATGCTTCGCGTAATTTTTTCTGAGAGTCTTCCGGCATACGTTTCAATTTTGCCTGCAAGTCTTCCCCTACTATCTCATGGAAACTTCTGCCGAAAATATTAGACTGCCAAATCTTACTGGTATCTCCTTCAAATTCCTGTAGCAGATAATTGACCATATCTTCTGATTGCTTTTCGTTGCCGACAATAGGTGAAACCGTGGTTTCGATATCAGCTCGAATCATGTGAATGGACGGTGCACTTGCTTTCATGCGTACACCATAGCGACCTCCCTGCCGCACAATTTCCGGATCTTCCAAATCGAGTTCTTCTACACTTGGCATCACAATACCATATCCGGTTTCTTTAGCAGATTGTAAAGCTGCTGCTACTTTGTCATAGTCATTTTTAACGGTAGACAGTTCTGTCATTAATTCCATCAAATCACCGTCATCACGAACTGTCAAACCGGAACGCTCACTAAGAGTATCATAAAACAACGCCCGTGGCACATTTATATCCGCCTGCGCTACACCGATGCCCAGTTGAATATTGCGTATACCTAAGTCATCGATGTGCTCATCAGCTTTCATGCGCGAAAGACAGTCATCCAGATCTCGAATATGGTGCAATTGTTCACTTTGAGTGCGAATTGTTTCGTAGATGCCGCATTTAATCGGATGTTCATTTGGCAAAGCATCCACCCAAGGCGGTAAAAAGAGATCTAACTCTTGCAGCGGAAATTCATATAGCAATTCACGCATCATCTGTGAAATCTCATCTTGTGTCAGTTCCAAACAATTAATCGGTAGACACCGCACACCATAACGCTGTTCAATATCGTTGGCAATTGCCTGCGTTCGATCGCTATCAGGCGTTAAAGAGTTTAACAGTACGATAAATGGTTTGCCTATCTCTTGTAGTTCACGAATTACTCGTTCCTCTGCCTCTAAGTAGTCATCTCGAGGAATTTCTGTAACAGTGCCATCCGTAGTGATGACAACGCCAACAGTAGAATGATCTGTAATTACCTTTCGTGTACCAATTTCTGCTGCCTCTGTAAGAGGAATTTCGTAATCATACCAAGGAGTCATAACCATGCGGGGTGCTAAATCTTCAAACTGTCCCACCGCACCAGGCACCATATAACCTACACAATCGATCAGGCGTACAGAAAATGAGGTTTCATCATCCAAGTGAATCTCAACAGCTTCTTCCGGTACAAATTTCGGCTCGGCAGTCATAATTGTTCTACCTGAACCGCTTTGCGGTAATTCATCTTTGGCGCGATCACGACGATATACATTGTTAATATTAGGCAGTACTTGTGTTTCCATGAACCGTTTAATAAATGTGGACTTACCGGTTCTAACCGGTCCGACAACCCCGATGTAGATGCTGTTGCCGGTTCGTTCTGCCATATCGTGGTAAATAGCGGCGGTTTGATTCATAATACCTTCCTCCGATTTTTCAAACGATTAGTAAAATGTATGTCCACGGTTGAAGAATTATGACGCTTATAAAATAATCACCACTATCAATACGATAGTGGTGATTATTCTATGTTTTTCTATTTTAGTCCTGCTGCCAGTTATGATAAACATTCTGGACGTCTTCGTTGTCTTCCAGGAAACTCAGAAGCTTTTCCATGTTCTTAACATCATCTTCGGAGGACAGCGTGATATAGTTCTGGGGAACCATTTCAATATCTGCACTGACAAAAGCGTAACCTTTTTCTTCCAAAGCCTTTACAACATCATTAAAGTTATCAGGATCCGTGTTAATTTCAAACACAGGACCATCGGCGGAGAAATCCTCTGCGCCAACATCCAAAGCGTCCATCATGACGGTATCTTCGTCCAATTCCTCGTCTTCATTGCTGATAACAATTACGCCTTTGCGATCGAAGCTCCAAGATACGCAACCCTGTGCACCTAAATTACCGCCGAACTTATCGAAATAGTGGCGAACCTCAGGAGCGGTACGACGCAGGTTGTCGGTCAAAGCCTCTACGATAACAGCAACGCCACAGGGGCCATAGCCTTCATAAGTAACAGATTCGTAGTTGTCGGTATTACCGGCACCCAAAGCCTTCTCAATGGTGCGCTTAATGTTATCATTGGGCATATTAGCTGCCTTAGCCTTTGCTACAACAGTTGCCAAACGGGAGTTATTGGCAGGATCACCGCTGCCGCCCTGCTTAACTGCTACAATAATTTCCTTAGCAATTTTGGTAAAGGTAGCCGAGCGCTTTGCGTCGGCAGCACCCTTGGTCTTTTGAATATTGTGCCACTTAGAATGTCCGGACATAGTTTTCGTTCTCCTTTATACAATATTGGATGACCTCACGAGTATGTGTGGTCGTTTTTACTATTTCGACTGCAGGAAACGCAGTTTGTATACGCTTTACAATTTCAGCACAGATCAAATCTTCTGTTGGAAAGTGACCGGCATCGATCAGATTGAGATCCGTTGTATCCAAGAAGTCGTGATAACGGATATCAGATGTCAAAAAGGTATCGCAACCATGTGCAATCGCCTGCGAAATGAAATCGCTGCAAGCACCGCCTCCCACCGCAACGCGATAAACCTTTTTACCGCAATCTGTATATCGCAATCCGTTACAACTTAAAGATTTTACCACAAAACCTGTGAAGTCGACAAGGGGTATTTCGCAATTTAATGTACCAATTCGCCCAATTTTTTCATCATTCAGCATTTCTATATTAGAAAGTCCTAATTTTTGGGCCAAAATGTCATTTACACCACCATCAGCAGCATCCAAGTTTGTGTGCATGCATATAGCGGAAATATTGTGTCGAATCATTTTGATCAGTTTCTCGCTTAATGCATCGCCTGCTTTTATCGACTGCACAGGATGCCACTTACAATTCATGATAGGATGGTGTGACACAATCAGATCAGCCCCGATGGAAATGGCTTCATCTACTACCGCTTCGGTAATATCAAGGGACACTAATATCTTATGTACCGGTGCGTTTCCATCACCTATTAAATGACCTACATTATCCCAATCCTCGGCTAACTCTTTAGGCGCCCAGTCAAAGAGCATCTGCTCCACTTCTCGAACTGTTGTCATAGAGTCCTCCTCTTTTCATCTAACGCATTGCGAATCTGCTGCAAGTGCTTTGCCTGATGACGACTCTTATCATCGCCTGCATGGTTCATTCCATCGATGACACGATCCAAGCGTTCAATGCGTTGTTTCAAGAAATCATCATAGAGTGGATCCTGATCCAACATCACTCCGCCATAAGCGTCAACTTCCGATACTGCCGGCATTTTTCCGGCGGTTACTTTCATGATGGGATAGAGAAAATCTTTGTCCCAAACCAGCCGTTCTTCTGTAAAGCGAAATCCATTGTCAGCAAGCCATATTCGCAGCATTTCCGGCTTTGTCATAGGTTGAAGCAAAAAGGTGTGGTTACCCTGTTTTGTCCACGATGCATTCTGCAAAATATGGATAATTGTTTCACCACCCATACCGGCAATAACTATAGTATCTACCTCGTGGGGATTTATATCGCTTAGTCCATTGCATAAACGGAACTCAATATGGTTCTGTATATGATAAGCAGCAGCCGATTCCTGTGCATGACGCAATGGCTCGACGCCTATATCAGATGCAATGGCTGATTGGATACGGCCCTGCTGTAATAGCCATACAGGTAAATAGCCGTGATCGGTTCCAATATCCGCCAAGCGAGTATTGTTCGGAACCATATCTGCAAGCATTTGTAAGCGTGGCTGCAGTTGTAATTGCTTTGACAACGTATCTTCCTCCGTCTGTTCATAGCGGAACGCATACGGTTTTCACCGTATGCGTTCGTGCCATAAAATCAATTATTCGGCGCTCTTATTGGCTTCCTCGTTAACGATCTCCAACAGTTTGTCTACATCAACGCCGTGAACAGCACAAGCTTCTTCAACGGTTTCACCGCGGGAAGAGGGACAACCCAAGCAGTGCATGCCGATGGACAGGAAGACGGGTGCAGTCTGAGGTGCGACATCCAGGATATCGCCGATAATGGTGTCTTTTGTAATCTGAATCATTGTTATGACCTCCATTTACTATATGGTCATAGTATAACCCAAAATAGCATATGTTTCAACTCTTTTTTTCATAGGAACAGCGGCGTATCAAGTGATACGCCGCTGAAACATATATATGTGTGTCAAGCAAGGAGTGATTAGCCGTTCTCTCTCATCTTAGCAAAGCAATCGCTGCAGTAAACAGGGCGATCGCTCTTGGGCTCAAAGGGAACCTTTGCCTCGCCGCCGCAAGATGCGCAGACAGCAGTAAAGTATTCACGGGGACCACGAGCAGCATTCTTGCGAGCATCACGGCAAGGCTTGCAGCGCTGAGGCTCATTCTGGAAGCCACGCTCAGCGTAGAATTCCTGCTCACCGGCAGTAAATACGAATTCCTTACCACACTCTTTGCACACTAAAGTCTTGTCTTCGTACATTTTTTAACCCTCTCTTTGAGAAAAATATATTGCGTTCAGCATTTGCTGATATCGCCGTTTTGGAGTTGCCGCGCTACTTTGCGGCGGATACGCTGTACGGCATTATCCACTGATTTCGGTGTCTTGCCGACAGTCTGGGCAATCTCGCGACATGTGAGACCTTCTAAATAATACCCTAAAATCAATTCCTCAAAGTTAGATAGCTGTTTCTTGACAGCATCCAACAAAGCGGCGGTTATTTCTCGATCAATCAGCAATACCTCGGGATCCGGTTGGATACACGCAGCATTTGCGTCAATAACAGAGGGATTTAAGGGAACCGATTGATTTAATGCTAAATGTTTGCCGGATGTTGCAGCCCGCAATACAGAATACAAACGATTGCGAATGCAGACCTCTGCAAAAGTGCTGAACCGAACATCCTTTTCCGGATCGTATTCTCGCATGGCCTTGATCAAACCAAACATGCCTTCCTGCATGAGATCCTCACTGTCGCCGCCTGCCAAAAAGTATGGGCGAGCACAGCAACGCACCAAACGAATATATCGATACGAAAGGACTTCTTCAGCTGCTCGTCTGCCGTCTTTCAAAAGGTTACAAAGCTGCTCATCCGTCATTTTCTCTAACTGGGCATAAGATACCCCGTTTACATCTAACATGAAGTTATTATACCTTTTTACTAAATAATTTGTCAAGTCGTTCGCTAAAATTTGTACATTTTGTGCCGAAAGTTACATATTTTTTATGTATTCAGCCAAATCGCTTGCAACTTCTTTTGCCAGATCTTCTGTTTTGGCTTCCACCATAACACGGATCAAGGCTTCTGTTCCGGAAGGACGAATCAAAATGCGACCATCATCGCCAAGCAACGCTTCCTTGCTGCGAACTTGCTCCCACATGGCATCGGAACCCATAATGCGTTCCTTCTCCCCTGCTTTATTTGTTAATGCAACATTGATCAGCTCTTGAGGATACTGTGCGCAGCAACTCACTAATTCGGAAGCAGTTTTACCGGATTCCTTCAAAGCCTGCAAAAACTGAAGCGCCGTTAACTCGCCGTCACCAGTGGTCGCATATTTGCGGAAAATAGTATGACCGGATTGTTCGCCGCCAATCACATAATCGCATTCTAACATCTTTTCCAGCACATGACGGTCACCTACGCCGGTACATACCAGATCGATACCATTTTTGCTGCAAAACTCGTGCAGACCTAAATTAGACATAACGGTAGCTACAATAGTATCTCCATTCAAGAGACCCTTGCGCTTAAGCGCCAAGCCGCAAACCGCCATAACCTTGTCGCCATCAATCGTGTTGCCTTTTTCATCCACGAGCAGACAGCGATCAGCATCGCCGTCAAATGCGATACCTAAATCATAAGATCCTGCGACAACACCCTGTGCCAAAGATTCCAGATGGGTGGAACCACACTGGTTATTGATATTGATGCCGTCAGGATCCGTATGGATAAAATCAGTGCGTAAAGGCAACATACCAAACAACTGCGGAGCTGTGGCGGAAGATGCACCATTTGCACAGTCCACTAACACCTTCATACCGCTCAAATCGCAATCGATAGAAGAAATCAAGTGATGAATATAATCCTTTTTCATCTGCCGCATACCATGATAACGCTTGCCAATCTCGCCGTGGGTTTTTACGGGCATTTTTCCATCACTTAAAATCAATTCCTCAACCCGTTCTTCCATCTCGTCAGACAATTTATAACCTTGCCCATTGAAGACCTTAATGCCGTTATGCTCATAAGGGTTATGAGAGGCAGAGATCACAATTCCGGCATCAGCCTTCTCCTGAATGGTTAAAAAAGCCACAGCGGGTGTAGGGATGGTGCCAAAGGGCATCACATCGCCGCCCACAGAACAAATGCCCGCCATTAATGAAGATTCCAGCATGTCTGAAGAGATGCGCGTATCTTTACCAATTGTAATGACCGGTTTATGGCCTAATTCCTGCGTTAATACAACAGCTACCGCCTGACCGACTTGATAAGCCAGTTCTGCTGTCAAGTTTTCGCCGACAACACCACGGATACCATCTGTTCCAAATAGTCTACCCATTCTAAATTCTCCTATATCTTTACTCAAATTTCTAATTGTTGCTGTCCAATATAATCTATATTCAAATGTTCGTATGCTTTTGCCGTGACACAACGACCGCGTGGTGTACGGGTCAAAAAGCCTATTTGCATTAAGTATGGCTCATATACATCTTCTAATGTGACGGATTCTTCACCAATAGTAGCCGCCAGGGTTTCAATTCCTACCGGACCGCCACCATAGTTTTCAATAATAGCTCGTAGCATCCGTCTGTCAACGGGATCTAAGCCGAGGTAATCAATTTCTAACGCTCGCAAGGCTTGATCTGCAACTTCTGCAGTAATAACTCCATCAGCTTTAACCTGTGCAAAATCACGCACACGGCGCAACATGCGATTTGCAATACGAGGTGTACCGCGACTACGGCGTGCAATCTCCACAGCACCGGCATCTTCAATAGGAACTTCCAAAATACCGGCACTGCGCTTCACGATTTCCGCCAGTTCCTCCGGTGTATACAGTTCCAACCGCAAGGTGACGCCAAAACGATCACGAAGCGGTGCCGACAAGGAGCCTGCTCGAGTGGTAGCACCAATCAAAGTGAATTTCGGTAAATCCAAACGAATGGAGTTGGCAGACGGACCTTTACCGATGATAATATCAATGGCATAGTCCTCCATAGCCGGGTATAAGATTTCCTCCACGGAACGATTCAAGCGATGAATCTCGTCCACGAACAGAATATCTCCCTCGTTCAAATTGGTCAGCAATGCCGCCAAATCGCCCGGCTTTTCAATCGCCGGTCCGGATGTAATACGGATATTTACACCCATCTCCTGCGCAATGATACCTGCCAATGTGGTCTTGCCCAAGCCCGGAGGGCCGTGCAGCAGAACATGATCCAGCGATTCCGTACGGCGGCGTGCAGCCTCAATAAAGATCGACAGATTGTTCTTTGCTTTTTCCTGACCGATATATTCCTTTAGCGTTTTAGGGCGCAAGGAATTCTCGTTATTATCCTCTGTCAAAAAGGTTTTGGCAACCAGAGGTTCTTCATAAATGTCATTTCCAAAATCAATACTCAAGGTCTATTCTCCTTATCGCACCATTCTCTTAAGTGCCTGACGAATAATATCCTCCAAGGAAAGCGTTTCCAGATCAATCCCCCGCAAAGCGGTAGAAATATCCTGAGAGGTATATCCCAACACAGCCAATGCAGCCGCAGCTTCTTCTGCCTTACTGCTTTGCAACACCGCTGCAGGAACATTACCAACATCAGCACTGAAGGATCCATCGGCCTGCTCTTTTGCCAGCTTATCCTTTAATTCCAGAATTATGCGCTGCGCTATCTTTTTGCCGATACCCGGTGCTGCCGTCAAAGCCTTGTCATCACCCATCACAATACTCATTGCCAAATTACCGGGTGTAGTTGACGATAAGATAGATAATGCAGCCTTGGGTCCTACACCGGATACGCTGATCAACATTTTGAAGCTGCGCAGCTCACTTTGGCTGGAAAAGCCGAATAAATCAACAGCATCCTCTCGCACATTCAGATAGGTATATAGTTTCGCCTGCTCCCCTTTTTTCAATTGGGATAATGTATAATTTGTAGTAGCGCAAGCATACCCCACGCCGTTGCAATCAATTACCGCCAGGTTTTGCTCAATCTCTGCCACCACGCCGTTGACATAGTAAAACATCAGATAGTCTCCTTTACATTAGGATCTTTTTGTCGCAACAAGCTGGTTGCACTGCGAGCATGGCAAATCGCAATTGCCAACGCATCAGCAGCATCGTCCGGCTTCGGTACGGTTTTCAGCTTCAGAAGCCTTCGCACCATGTCCATTACTTGTTTCTTTTCTGCCAGGCCGTAACCCGCCACAGCTTGCTTCACCTGCATGGGCGTATATTCATATATGGGAATCCGCTTTTTTTCCGCCACATATAAAATGATACCTCTGGCGTGCGCCACAGCTATGCCGGTAGTAATATTTTTACTAAAGAATAATTCTTCAATAGCGATTTCGTCCGGCTGAAATAAATCAATCAACTTATCCAGATCATCGCCTATTTGTACCAATCTATTAGCGAGCGGAAGTCCGGCTTCTGTGGTAATAGCACCATATTGTATCATTTTCTGTTGGCCGTGCGCCGCCTCGATTAAGCCAAAGCCTACGATGGCAACACCAGGGTCAATTCCTAAAATACGCATAATTACCCCAAATCGCTCCTCAACTAATCGTTACATTTAATTATAGCGGATTTATTGTCTAAAGGCAACAAAAAAGATCACCTAATACAGGTGATCTTTCCCTTTAGGCACGAGGATGCGCCTTTTTGTAGACATCTTTCAGTTGCTGTTGCACCACATGCGTATAAATCTGTGTAGAAGAAATATCTGCATGTCCTAACATCTCTTGAATCGACCGCAAATCCGCACCGTTCTCCAATAGATGTACAGCAAAGGAATGCCGCAATGTATGCGGCGTAATATCCTTCTTGATATCCGCTTTCTCTTGATAATATTTAATGATCTTCCAAAAGCCTTGCCGACTCATCCGTCCGCCGCTCATGTTGACAAACAACGCTTGCTCTTCATCAAAAGCAATAATACGGGGACGAATATTTTTTATGTAGTCACGCAACGCATTTACAGCGCCCGGATATAGGGGGATCACTCGATCCTTGCCCTTTCCGTGACAACGCAGAAAACCAACTTCCAAATTGATATCATTGACATCCAGACCTATGAGTTCAGATACTCGGATTCCGGTGGCATATAACAATTCCAGCATGGCGTGGTCGCGGAAGCCTTTGTCATCCACGCACTGCGGTTGATCTAAAAACAGTTCTACTTCTTTATTTGTCAGAATTTCGGGATATTTGCGCTCTACTTTCACAGAAGATATATTTTTTACCGGATTGGTTTTTGTATATCCCCGGAGCATCATGTAGTGGAAAAATGATTTTAACGATGCTGTTGTTCGTGTAATCGTAGCGGGTGATTTCCCCTCTCGAGCCATATAGTTCAAGTAGTCTGTAACAACACTCTTTTTTACCTTCCGCAAATCAATCGAAGCGGTGTTTGTGAGCCATTGGCGGAATTGATTTACATCACGCACATAAGAACTCAGCGTATTCACGGATGAATGCTTTTCATCCTGCAGATAACTTTGATATTCTTCCACATAATCTACCACATGACTCACTCCTTTCATATCAGTTTTGCAATAGTTGCCGTCAGTAGCTTTGGTGTGATCGTAATCTCAAGAAAAGAGCCGATCAGCAATAGCAATGCGCAAAGCCCAAAAGATGCACACCAATCTTGTCTATGCGCTCTCTTTCGGCGTTCACGAGGACGATGCAATATGCCCCGAGAATTTGAAAATGCCCACATCGCTAACCATATCGAACACGGTAATGTGATCAGGCAACGCAAACCGAATGTGTACAGCGCTAAACGAATGCCGCTTTTTCCTAAAACTGACACAAATGTGCTTACTGCAAAGGACAGCGAAAAACCTTGTAAAAAGCAAAGAATTGGCACGCCAACCACGCCTAATACACACCATCCCAGTAAAAAGAAACACACCGGATAGCGGAAATAAGTTGACCAAATGCTTAACAAGGAAGCTGTTGGCCGATCGTTCTGCCCACAAATCTGTGCGTATTTATAGATGTAATCGCTTAACTCTTCCTTTTCTGTAACCGATATATGCTTGCCTAAAAATAATCCCGCAAGCATTCCGACAGCAAAAAAAAGACACACAACCAGTAAGACCGTTCGTGTAAATCTGCCAGCATCTATATTGTGAAAAAAACGGTTTACTCTCATTGGTACTCACCTCAATATATCGTATGAGACAAGCTTTCCAATTAGAAGTTGTAAACCTTGATAAATACTATATTGCAAAACCGCTGAATTCGCAAGAGTTTTCAGCGGTTTTTTGAATTTTTGTCAATTATGCCAAAATATTATGTAAATGATTTTATGTATACCTGTTGAACCAACTGCGTTTGCGGTCAATTTTTATTGTGTTATCGGAGCAATATCTTGTAAACCGAAATCATCGTCTTACCACATGTTGGTAGAACTGAATTATTTGAAATCCATCTATCTCCCGTCCTCTTCCCTTTCAAAAGCAAGAACGCTTACCATGCTCAAAAAAACGTTTTTAGCTATTTTCACCATAGATCATTTTCTTCGAGATCGCACTTTATGGTTTTTCTTTTTGCTTCTTGTACCAAAAAGCATACTCAACAATCCTCCAATCCAAACAGCAACAAATACACCTATAGTTGCTTCTCCCCATCCCTGCCGCTCAAAAACCAAATCGCCCACCAGCAGAACGATCACGCAGTACAACGACGCTATTATTACCGCTTTTATAGCCGGCTTCTTTCGATCTGCCACCGCAATTCCCACGCCGAGCATAGTTGCAAATCCCCATGCAATATAGGCAACCAAGTTGCCGCAATCGGTTGGTAAAACTTCCGCCGTACACAGCCAAGCGCCCAGCATCACAATCAAGAATAAGCCTAACATCCCCAATATCAGGCCAAGCCACAATCGCTTTCCCAGCAGCGCTTTCCAATCAAACATAAAAAAACCTCCCTTGTATGCTTTGTTACAAGCATATTCAAGGGAGATTTTTGTATTCAAGAATTATTCCTCGGAAGCTTTTTCTTCTTCAGCAGGAGCTTCTACTTCCGCCTTTGCCTCTTCTTCCTTAGCAGCCTTGGACTTCTTGGAAGGACGCTGCTGTGCAGCTGCCTGCTCATCCAAAGTGCCCACAGAGCCGATGGCGGATTTCAGAAACTCTACACGGACGCGATCCTCGCTGGTCTCAATCACAACAGTACGATCAGTAATAGAAACGACACGACCATATACACCGCCGATAGTAGTCAGCCAATCGCCCTTCTTCAGGCTGTTGCGCATTTCTTCAGCCTGCTTTTTACGCTTGTTTTCCGGACGAATCAGCAGGAAATAGAAAATCGCAACCATAATGACGATCAACAAGATCGAAGAATAACCATTATTACCCATAGTATTTTACTCCTTTTTCAAATGTAAAAACAATTATACTAAACTCTTTCTCATTTGGCAAGAGTTTTCGTCACACTTTTCAAATTCGCTGGGATAATTTTTCACTATACTCTGCACGGAACTCATCGAAAGTACCATCATCCAGTGTATTGCGAATCTTTTGTGCCAAGGCATTGTAGAAATACAAATTGTGCATTACTGCCAAGCGTTGACCCAAAGTTTCTTCGGCTGCGAATAGATGGCGAATATAGGAACGGCTGAAATTGCGGCACACCGGACAATCGCACTCCGGATCAATGGGGCCGACATCCATCTTATATTTGGCGTTCTTAATATTCATCGTACCCTGCCAGGTAAACAACTTGCCATGGCGCGCATTGCGAGCAGGCATGACGCAGTCAAAGAAGTCTACACCACGGGCTACGCCCTCAATAATGTTAGACGGTGTGCCCACACCCATCAGGTAGCGAGGTTTATCCTCCGGCATATACGGCTCCACAGCATCGATCATCTCGTACATCACTTCCGTAGGTTCACCAACAGCCAAACCGCCAATAGCAAAGCCATCACAATCAATTTTTGCGATCTCTTTCATATGCCAAATGCGCAAATCTGCAAATGTAGCACCTTGGTTGATACCAAACAGCATCTGCTGAGGATTTACGGTATCCGGCAATGCATTCAGGCGATCATGTTCAACCTTGCAACGCTGCAGCCAACGCAATGTACGTTCGCAAGAAGCCTTTGCGTACTGATATTTAGCGGGGTTTTCCACGCATTCATCAAACGCCATAGCAATGTCACTACCCAGATTTGACTGGATCTGCATACTCTCCTCCGGCCCCATAAAAATGCGATGTCCATCCAAGTGTGAGGCAAAAGTGACGCCTTCTTCCTTGATCTTGCGCAAGCTGGACAAGGAAAACACCTGAAATCCACCACTATCCGTCAAAATAGGCCCATCCCAACGCATAAACTCGTGTAAGCCGCCCATAGCTTTTACCACTTCATCGCCGGGACGCAGATGCAAATGATATGTATTGGATAGTTCGATCTGACACTTAATATCTTTTAGATCAAATGCACTCAAGCCGCCTTTAATGGCACCTTGTGTACCCACATTCATAAACACAGGCGTCTGCACCTCTCCGCCATGTGCGCATTTGAACACACCACGGCGTGCTTTCCCCTGCTTTTTAATGACCTTAAACATAGATGATACCTCTCTTATTGAATAAACATGGCATCGCCAAACGAGAAGAAGCGGTACTTTTCTTCCACAGCTTCTTGATAAGCATTCAGCACGTTCTCACGGCCCGCCAATGCAGAGACTAACATAATGAGCGTCGATTCCGGCAAATGGAAGTTGGTAATCAAAGCGTCCAATACTTTGAATCGATAGCCCGGATAAATAAATATCTGTGTCCAGCCGGCACTTGCCTGCATAGTACCATCTTCCTGCGCCCAGCTTTCAATGGTACGGCACGATGTGGTACCTACGCAAATCACTCGGCCGCCATTTCTCTTGGTTTCATTGATAAGATCTGCCGTCTCCTGCGGCACAACACAATACTCGCTATGCATCTCGTGATCGGTAATCTCATCTTCCTTTACAGGGCGGAATGTGCCAAGACCCACATGCAGTGTAACATAACCTACCTTTACGCCCATATCCTGCACCTTTTTCAATAATTCCGGCGTAAAATGGAGTCCGGCAGTAGGCGCAGCAGCCGATCCGACAACTTTAGAATAAACCGTTTGATAGCGCTCACGGTCTTGCAGCTCCTCCTTGATATACGGAGGTAACGGCATTTTCCCTAAACGGTCCAGCACCTCTAAAAAGATCCCCTCGTAGTCAAACTTTACCATGCGGTTACCGCCGGGTAATTCATCCACTACTTGAGCAGTCAATTCACCGTTGCCGAAAGAGAGCTTTGCGCCTTTGCGCATCTTCTTACCGGGACGCACCAGGCATTCCCAGGTCTTATCACCCCGATCAATCAGCAGCAGCACTTCGCAAGCACCGCCACCCGGTAAACGCTGTCCCAACAAGCGAGCCGGCAATACCCGGGAATTATTCAAAATTAAACAATCACCCGGGTGCAAGTATTCCGGCAGATCATAAAAATGACGATGCTCTCGTTCACCGGTTTCCTTATTTAGCACCAAGAGTCTTGAGGCATCTCGCTTTTCGATAGGCGTTTGTGCAATCAGCTCCGGTGGTAATTCAAAATTAAAATCGCTTGTTTTCATAACATTACCCTGTTTCATTCAATATTGTTTCATATATTCACAATGATGAATTATAGCACATCACAGAATAATCGTCAATTTTTAGCCAAAAAATTCACGGGTCAAGCGACCCGTGAATTCTATTAAAGCTCAGGCTGATTACACCAAAACTGCACGGTGGAACACTTTTTTACCTTTTTTAATGACTAAGCCATCACCGGTAAACTCTTCGCAACCGAAAGATGCATCAATAGAGGTCACTTTCTGATCATTCACAGAAACACCGCCCTGCTGTACCAGGCGACGAGCTTCGCCCTTAGATGCACACAGGCCGCACTTGACCATCAAAGTCATGATATTGATAGCACCACCGCCGAAGTCATCATTGACAAGCTCGGTGGTAGGCATATTTTCCGTGTTACCGGCACCGGAGAACAATGCCTTAGCTGCAGTTCTGGCTTTATCAGCCTCTTCGTCGCCGTGAACCAACTTGGTCAGTTCATATGCCAGGATATCCTTGGCCTCGTTCAACTGAGCACCTTCCCAGGAATCCATCTTGTCAATTTCCTCCAAAGGCAGGAAGGTCAGCATACGGATGCACTTCAAAACATCATCATCGCCCACATTGCGCCAATACTGATAGAACTCAAAGGGAGATGTCTTATTGGGATCCAGCCACACAGCACCAGAAGCCGTTTTACCCATCTTCTTACCCTCGGAGTTCAGCAGCAGTGTGATCGTCATAGCATGAGCATCCTTGCCCAGCTTACGGCGGATCAGTTCTGTGCCGCCCAACATATTACTCCACTGATCGTTACCACCAAACTGCATATTGCAGCCATAGTGCTGAAACAGGTAGTAGAAGTCATAGGATTGCATAATCATGTAGTTGAACTCTAAAAAGCTCAAGCCCTTTTCCATACGCTGCTTGTAGCACTCAGCACGCAGCATGTTGTTCACTGAGAAACATGCACCCACTTCACGCAGCACTTCCACATAGTTCAAATCCAGCAGCCAATCGGCGTTATTGACCATGATCGCCTTTCCCTCGCCGAAGTCAATAAAACGCTCCATCTGCTTTTTGAAGCAATCACAGTTGTGCTGAATAGTCTCCTTTGTCATCATCTGACGCATATCCGTACGGCCGGAAGGATCTCCGATCATGCCGGTACCACCACCGACCAACACGACCGGTCTGTTACCGGCCATCTGCAACCGCTTCATCAGGCACAATGCCATAAAGTGACCAACATGCAGAGAATCTGCCGTAGGGTCAAAGCCGATATAAAAAGTAGCCTTACCGTTGTTGACCATTTCACGGATTTCTTCCTCATTGGTCACCTGTGCAATCAAACCACGAGCTTGCAATTCTTCATAAATTCCCATAAAGTTATTTCCTTTCATAATTAATTATACTTCTCATGTGTAAAGCAGCGTGAAATATAAAAAAACGCCCTCCGTCCACACGACAGAGGGCGATCAAATCGCGGTACCACCTCATATTCGCCAACTCCTCACGGAAATCGGCCTCACAGAGTGCCTCCGCACTCTTACCGCTATAACGGGCGGACCCGGCACATCCCTACTGACACATCGCTTTCAGGTGGCTGCTCTAAGATGTATTCGCAGCCCCCAATCTCTCCCCTTTACACCATACAGAGGTTCTCTTTGCAGATAACAAAGGCTGTTACTTCTTCTTTTCATCGCTGTGTTCGATTTGAAATTACAAAAGCATTATATCTACTCTATGCTGCATTGTCAACCAATTTCGCCTAAAGATGATTTGAATTTTTCTGCTTCACGCAGCAATTCATCCGCACCGGACAGAATTGTCCGAGAAATATGTGCTCCGCCAGTCAAGCGAGCTATCTCCATGCAGCGATCTTCACGCGTCAGTGTATTAACATGCGTATAGGTTCTGCCGTTTTCCTCGCCTTTTTCCACAGAAAAATGATGATCTGCCATAGCGGCAAGCTGCGGTAAATGCGTCACACACAGCACCTGCTTTCTACGGCTGATACGAGCCATTTTTTCAGCGACCTTCTGCGCTGCACGACCGCTGACGCCGGTATCAACCTCATCAAACACCATGGTCGCCACTTTATCTTGCTCAGAAAGCACATTTTTCATTGCCAGCATAATGCGTGCCAATTCACCGCCGGAAGCAATTTTATGAATGGGCTTCAATTCCTCGCCTAAGTTCGCCGACATCAGGAATCGCACTTCGTCCATGCCGGTTTCGTCCAACGGCTTCTCGCCAAAAGATACCGCAAACCGAATCTTACCCATATCCAACTGCTGTAACTCTGCTAAAATCTGTTCCTGCAATACCTCAGCAGCTTGCTTACGGGCATCCGAAAGCTTTTCTGCAGCTGTTTTTGCTTCTTTTTCTACCTGACCTATCTCTTTTTCCAAACGCACAAGCGTATCATCAGCATACTCAATATCATCCAATTCCTTGCGACATTTTTCCAGATATGCCAGCATATCTCTCACTGTAGGTCCGTACTTCTTTTTCAGGCGATATAATTGATCCAATCGGCCTTCTATATCATCCAGTTCGTTTGGCGAAAAATCGAATTGTTCACGCTGATCCTGCATCGCATCTGCCAAATCGTAAGCTTCACTATACAATGCTTCTAACCGCTCATACAGTGTTGCGTATGTGTCGCTTAAATGACGAATACTGCCAATCGCATCCTGCGCCTGACGGATAGATGCCAAAGCACCACCCTGCATATCATCACCATTAAAGCAATAATCAGCCTCTGTCACAGCAGAAGTAAACTTTTCAGCGTTGCGCAGTAAATTGCGACGTTCGAGAAGTCCTTCCTCTTCGTCCTCCTTCAATTTTGCCCGTTCCAACTCTTGAATCTGATATCGCAGCGTATCAACACGGCGTGCTTTTTCCGCTTTATCCATCTCTAAAGCACGAATTTTTCTACGAACTTCTGTAAAGCGATTATACTTTTCAGCATATTCGTTCAAATAGTTTTCCAACTTTCCAAAACTATCCAAATATACTTCGTGCTGTTCTTCATCCAAAAGCTGTTGTCCATCATGCTGACCATGAATATTCAGCAGCCGATTGCCTAAAGCACGCAGTTGTGTCACCGTTACAGGTCGTCCGTTTACTCGGCAGACATTCTTACCATCTGCATGAATCTCCCGCTGCAGCAAAAGTTCGTCATCGATTTCAATACCCAGATCTTCGCCAATCTGAGGTAAAACATCTACAAAACAAGCGCTGACAAACGCTTTGTCACTGCCGGTACGGATAAGGTCCCGGGAAGTTCGTTGGCCCAGTACTGCGCTCATAGCGTCTATTACAATAGACTTACCGGCACCGGTTTCACCTGTCAAGGCATTAAAACCCCGCTCAAATGTGATATCTGCCTGCTCGATGATGGCAATATTTTCAATATGTAACACCTGAAGCATGATATCCCTCCGACTTCAACAATCCTTAACTCAGCATCTCACGGATCTCGTTAGCAAACTCCGCAGCGCAAGCTGTATCACGCATTACCAGAAAAGCCGTATCATCACCGGACAGTGATCCTACAATATACTCCACATCCATGCCGTCAATAGCGGATCCTGCTGCACCGGCAAGCCCCGGCATGGTCTTGATCACGACAATATTCTGCGCATAATCCACAGATAAAACACCTTCACGGAAAATCGTGCGCAGTTTATCTGCAAAATTCAACTTTGTTTGATGGGACGAAACAGCATAGCGATATACCCCCTGTCCAACGGGTTCCTTAATCAAGTGCAACTCTTTAATGTCACGAGAAATGGTTGCCTGCGTACTGTTAATACCACGCTCACGAAGTCGAGTCAACAGTTGTTCCTGGGTTTCAATAATCTCTTCACTAATAATTTCTAACAATTGGTTTTGGCGATCATTTTTCATGTTTTGCAGCCTCCATTGCCATTTTTTTATCTAAGATTTCACAGAAACTCTTTTTAGAAAGGCGCACCAGTTTTGTGTCAAATTTAGACTGTCTGACTCGAATTAAATCACCGTTTTTCAAAGAAAACGCCTTACCGCCGTCAACAGACAAATATACGAACTTACGATTGGCATCTGCGGCTTCTACCGTAATGACATGGTCCGGTGATAACACATACGAACTTGATCGAGTCGTATGCGCACAAATCGGGGTCAGCAATAAGTTTCGTGCCGTCGGTTCAACGATAGGACCTCCGGCCGCCAAAGAATAACCGGTGGATCCGGTAGGTGTACAGATAATTGCGCCATCGCCGGTTACTCGGGTCAAACGTCCCTCCTCAGTGAAGACATCCAGCCGTACCACTCTTGCTACAGAGCCTTTTGACACAACGGCATCATTGAGCGCAATGTTGTTATATACAGCCCGTTCATTACGCAAAACGGTTACATCCAACATCATACGAGATTCTATTTGGAAATCCCAGTTTTTCAAATCACGCAGCCGCTCGATTTCGTCCACTTCCAATTCGGACATAAATCCAAGGCTGCCTAAATTGATACCCATAATCGGCACATGATGCAGGGCAACTGTTCTGGCCAAGTGCAGAATAGTTCCGTCACCGCCAAAGGCGATCAACAGATCCGCCGTCTCGATTTCTTGCTGCAAAGAGTGAACGACAACACCTTGATTTTCGCCATAGCCATCTTTACTAAAGGGCAGACAAACAACCGTTTCAAATCCTACGCTTTCCAAAATTTCTTTAGACTTTATAGCAATATGCATTTCGCTGTCACGATAGGGATTCGGACATAAAATGATTTTTTTCACTTTTCCCACCTCATTCTTTCAGTTCGTCATGAGAAGCCGCCACAATTTCTTTCAAATCAATTTCTGCACTGGGGCCTTCCTTTTTTCTCAAATAGCCCAAATACTCAATATTTCCCTCGGGACCTCGAATGGGAGAATATGTAATATCAACAACTGTAAAGTTATTTTCCTTTGCATGTTCTAAGAAGTTTTCTAATACTTCCAAATGAACTGCAGGATCACGAACAACACCTTTTTTACCTACTTTTTCTCGGCCAGCTTCAAATTGAGGCTTAATTAGGCAAGCTACCTCTCCCTCATCACCGAGAAGTTGGTACAGAGCTGGGAAAATCAGTTTTAACGAAATAAAGGACACATCAATCGAAGCGAAGTCCAATGTGTCGGGCACTTCATCGTGTGATAAATAACGAGCATTTGTGCGTTCTAAGCAAACAACACGTTCATCATTCCGCAGCTTCCAATCTAATTGGCCATATCCCACATCTACAGCGTAAACCTTTGTAGCGCCGTTTTGCAGCATGCAATCAGTGAAGCCTCCTGTGGATGCTCCAATATCGGCGCAGATTTTACCCTCTAATGTAATCGGCCATTTTTTCATTGCTTTTTCAAGCTTTAAACCGCCACGGCTGACATAGGGCAAAACATGACCCCTTATTTCAATTTCTGCATCATTTAACACAGCAGTGCCGGGTTTATCAACTCTTTGCCCATTTACAAAGACGCTGCCCGCCATAATAACCGCCTGCGCTTTTTGTCTGCTTTCCTGTAAACCACGTTCTGTAATAAGAACATCAAGTCTTGTTTTTTTGCTCACGAAAGTGCCTCCTCAATGGTTTTTGCCACACCTTCAGCATCTAACCCAAGGTCATGATACAATTCACCGACAGTTCCCTGTGCAGCAAACTGTCCACCCAAATTTTTCAGAATTAATTGCTCTAAACGAATCCCCTGCTGTTCCAGGATGGCAGCCACTCGCTGTCCCACACAGCCGGTTGCCATACAATCTTCCAACACCAGCAATTTTCCGGTACCGTTTTCTGCCAAAGCTGCAATATTATCTGACAATGGTGCGATGCGGTTAAGTTTTACAACTCGTGCAAAAATGCCTCGTTGTTGTAAAATTTTAGCTGCTTCCAAGGCCTGATTCATCAGAATTCCATAAGACAGAATGGTAAAATCACAGCCCTTTTCCAATTCCACAAACTCTGCATCTATGCTGCAGCAATCCACAAAATCACCTTGTCCACCCCGCGGATAACGCACTGCGACAGGACCATCCACTTCAAATATTGCATAGCGAAGCATCTCACGAAGTTCCGCAAAATTTGACGGACAAAGTACGGTCATTCCCGGAATTTCGCTCAGATACATAGGGTCAAAACAGCCATGATGCGTTTCGCCATCAGCTCCGACTAAACCTGCACGGTCTACGCACAGCACCACATGCAGCTGTGACAATGCCACATCATGAGCCAGCATATCAAAGCCGCGCTGCAAAAAGCTGGAATAGACTGCAAATACCGGAATCAGACCTTGTTTTGCCATACCTGCCGCCATAGCAACACCGTGACCTTCCGCAATACCTACATCAAAAAAGCGATTCGGGTATTTTTTTGCAAACGGTGTTAAGCCTGTCCCTTCCAGCATAGCAGCCGTAATTGCGCAAATGCGCTCATCTTTTTCTGCCAACTGGCAAAGTGTTTCGCCGACTACCTTAGAAAAATCCGGAACAGATGCTTTTTTCATCTCGCCGCTTATGGGGTCAAATGCGCCCACACCATGAAAACGCCATGGTTCATCCTCCGCCGGTGCATATCCCTTTCCCTTTACGGTATGCACATGCAGCAGTACGGGTCTGTGCAGATCCTTAGCGCACTTAAGCATATAGCAGAGCGTTTCTACATCGTGGCCATCTACCGGCCCCAAATAGGTAAAACCCATGCTTTCAAACACCGTGCTACCGGGCAGCAAAGATTTTTTCAGGGTGCTTTTCACATCATGGCTCACCTGATAGAGTGCCTGTCCTGCCTTATTATTCTTTAGGGCACGGCGATATTTTTTCTTAAATTCATAATAACCGGGGCGAGAACGCAGATTGGATAAATGCCGTGATAATCCACCTACGTTTTCATCAATGGACATCCCGTTATCGTTGAGGATAACAATCAGCGGCTCGCCGGAAGCACCGGCATCGTTCAATCCTTCAAAGCTCAAGCCGCCGCCCATAGCGCCATCGCCGATCAGCGCCAGCACATTGTATTTCTGATGCTGTAGGGTTCGCGCACGAGCCATACCCAATGCCACGGAAACAGAGTTGGATGCATGACCGGCAATGAAAGCATCATGCTTGCTTTCATAAGGCTTGGGAAATCCGGATAAACCGCCAAATTGCCGCAGCGTATCAAACAGTTCTTGCCGTCCCGTCAGCGCTTTATGCACATAGCACTGATGTCCCACATCGAAAACCAAACGATCTTTGGCCGTGTTAAAGACACGATGAATTGCCACTGTCAGCTCTACCACACCCAGATTTGAAGCCAAGTGTCCACCGGTCTGAGAAACATGCTGAATTAAAAAAGCCCGCAATTCCTGGCAGAGCTGCTGCAATTGTGCGTTATCTAATTTTTTAACGTCCGAAGACTGTCTTATTTGTTCTAAAATCAAAATGATTGCCTCTTTTCAGCGATAGAGATGAAGGGAATTCATGATCCTTGCCACACGATATACGACTTTGGTACAATCATGAATGGCAATTCTTTTACCAAGAGCTTTACCACCAATGGTCATGCCCGAAATCAAAGCAGTTACTGCTACAGAAATCAAAATAGATTTTGTATCAAAACTATGTTGTAAGCGCACCACAATAGCAGCAGCCGTAGAACCACTGACAATACCGCAAATATCACCAACAACATCATTACACACAGAACTGACTTGGTTTGCATTATTCAAAAGGCGGATTGCCTCTTTGCCGCCTCTTTCTTTGTGCGCAGCCATAGAATGAAATGGTCTTGCATCAGCGGCGGTAACCGCAACGCCTATCATGTCAAAAATAATGCCCAAAGCAATGAACACCATCAAAACAACAATTGACACCACATACCCTGCACCGGAAAGCGCTGTGGAAGAAAAGAAACACAACACCGCCGATAATACTACTGCCATAATAAATACACGCAGCGGCCAGTGGTCACGCTTTTTCACTTTTCTCT
This sequence comes from Vescimonas sp., assembly GCA_045617685.1. Taxonomy (GTDB): domain Bacteria; phylum Bacillota; class Clostridia; order Oscillospirales; family Oscillospiraceae; genus Vescimonas. The sequence goes on along the minus strand of JAZLJB010000028.1, from coordinate 11,136 downwards.
TATCGTTCAATCGTACTATTCCTCACTCATGCAAAAATACTGAACAGGGCAGCCTCGAAAGTAAATCTTACGGCTTAGGTACGGGTTGGATTTCCCCAAGGCACACCTCTCGTCACCGACCAGGCGGTTTCCCTTTCAGTGCCAGGCCATCGTGTTGCCGTAGCGATGGTACCCGCCTGCCACTTAGTCCGCACTGCAATCCTTCCAAAGCTCCTTTTACAGACAGCCTAGGTGATTTCCACTGCAGTCAAACCGACTCTTATCCTCTTTTGCAGATAAGGTTTCAGGAAAATATCGCATTCCCCTCTGGCCGGAGAGCAATGCGCATCAGCTCTTCCATCCACCCTATCCACGCAAGGCAGGCTACTCTGCACACAGCGTTAGGGCAGCCGAAGCCACTTTAGCACCGCAATGCAGGTTCTATCATCTGTTTCGTACGCAGGTCGCTTGACCACAAAGGGAGTACGCCTGTGCACAATAACAGGTCTCCGCAGAAGCAGGGTCGGGTCCTCCATGCCATTGGAGGGCGCCCTACATCCGCAGGTGCGGAATCTTGCCACACCTCCCTCCAGCACCCACCCCAAACTGGGCGTAAGAAGCAAGCACAAGAGGTTTCACAGTTGTGCCCTTTAAGGGATTTTTAGGCCCCTCTTAGGAGACGGCAGATCTGACTAGGATACTGCGCCACTGTTCAGTAATTAAACATTTTACCACAGCCCCATCTAATTTACAACCATTTTATGCAACATATTCTGTATATACAAAAGCGATTCCATTCTGGATAAACCGAATGAAATCGCCTTGTCATTATTTAATTCTTGCCACCATACGATCAGCCAGTTCCCACAAAAATTCGTGGTCGGGCCAACCGCCGACAGCGGCTTTGGCTCGTGCAGTGCATTCCTCTACTGCCTTAGCGCAGCCGTCCAATCCTTTGATATCCACAAAGGTAATTTTTCCCTCTTCTTTATCGGAACCAATGGGTTTACCGAATATTTCCTCGTCACCCATAACATCCAACATATCATCACGAATTTGGAATGCAAGTCCCAAATTATCAGCAAATTCAATCGCCTGTTGGCGCATAGTGGCATTCATTTTCGCCGCTACGCAGCCAAGTTCCGCAGCGCCGGAAATCATGACACCGGTTTTCAGCCGGTTCAATTCCGTTAAGCCGGATTCACTATTGATCTCGCAAATAGTATCCAGTACCTGACCGCCAACCATACCATCTGCACCGCAGGCATTTGCCAGAACTTGAATGGCCTCGATACGGCTCTCAGCAGACATCATAGGTGCTTTAGCAATCAAGCGAAATGCCTCCGGCTGCAATGCATCACCCGCCAAAACAGCTAAGGTTTCGCCGTAGACTTTATGATTTGTGGGCTTACCTCTACGCAGATCATCATTATCCATGCACGGCAAATCATCATGAATGAGCGAATAGTTATGCACCAGTTCCAATGCGCAGGCATAAGGCAGCGCCAAATGCCAGTCAATACCGCCTAATCTTGCAAACTCCAATGTCAGCACCGGGCGAATACGTTTGCCGCCAGCTAAAATACTGTAACGCATGGACTCATAAAGTTTGCCATACGGTTTGCTCTGAGTAAACAAATTATTCAAGTAAGCCTCTATCGCCTCTTGATAATCTCTGTATTGTTTCTCGTAATTCATGATTATTCCTCCGTTAGAAAGTCATTTTCAATAGGTGCACCATCGGGGCCCTTCATCAGCTTGACAACCTGCTGCTCGGCCATGTCCAATTCCTGACGGCAAGCAGATACCAATTTGGTACCCTCTTCAAATAAAGACAGCGATTCGCTCAGCTGTGCGTCACCCTTTTCCAGTTTCCCCACGATTTCTTCCAAACGCTTCATATTTTCTTCAAAAGTTTTCTTTGCCGCCATTTACTCTGCCTCCTTATCATTCACTGTACAGTGCAGCTTGCCTTGTCCCAATTGTACACTAATACGCTCACCTATATCCACCTGCTGACCGGATTTTACTACTTGTCCATCTTCTGTTTGGACCATTGCGTATCCTCGTCCTAATACCTTCAAGGGGCTAAGAGCATCTAAAGATGCCGTTAACTGTGCAAAGTGCCGCTGCTGATGTTCTACTTGCTTGTGTGTTGTATTGACCAACTGCTGCTGCAAATAATCAAGCTGCATACGGCGGTCTTGCATAAATGCCATAGGATCTGTCAGAACTCGTTTGTCAGCTAAATTCCGTAGATGCTGATTTTCCCGTTCCAGCTGGTTGGCGATCCCCTGTGCCATGCGCATCTCGTCACCTTGCAGCAAGCGCAGCAGCTCCGACATGTCCTGCACTGCAATTTCAGCCGCATTTGACGGTGTAGATGCTCGGCGATCTGCAACGAAATCGGCGATGGTTACATCCGGCTCGTGACCCACCGCAGAAATCACAGGAATTTCCGATGCGTAAATCGCACGAGCCACCCGTTCATCATTGAACGCCCACAAATCCTCGATAGAACCGCCTCCGCGGCCCGTGATCAGTACATCTGCCAGTTTCCAGCGATTGGCATAGCGTATGGCCCCCACAATCTCCGGTGGAGCCTCCACACCTTGCACACGCACCGGCAGCAGCAAAACCTTTGCAATGGGATATCGATGGCGCAGAATGCGGATCATATCGTGAACAGCAGCGCCGGCGGAAGATGTTACAATGGCAATCCGCTGCGGATACAAAGGCAGCGGTTTCTTGTGCTCCTGCGCAAACAGCCCCTCTTGATAGAGTTTCTCTTTTAACTGCTCAAAGGCAACATACAAATCACCGATGCCGTCAGCACTGAGCGTATTGCAGTACAACTGATATGCTCCATCTCTGGGATATACACTGATGCGGCCGGAAACAATAACCTTCATGCCACTTTCCGGTCGAAATTTCAGCTTCGAGGCATTGCCACGGAACATAACACAGCGAATAGCGCTCTGTGAATCCTTTAATGTAAAATAGTGATGTCCGGATGGATAAATTTTGTAATTGGATAATTCACCACAAATCAGCAAATGATTAAGCTGCGGTACATTGTCCATTAAGTCTTTAATAAACTGATTCAATTCGCTGACGCTGAGAATACGTTCTTCAGCCATATGGACCTCACCTCCGTACGGGAAAACAGGCAGAGCGTTTGGCTCTGCCTGTTATTATTTAGTCTTTCACTTCTTCTCGCAAGAAACTACCTAAAATACCGTTCATAAATTTCACGGTTTCGGGTGCCTCATATTTTTTAGCAATCTCCACCGCTTCATTAATAGCAACACCGTTAGGAATATCCGGCATATAAAGAATTTCAAACATAGCAACTCGCATAATCGCAGATGCCACTAAAGAAATGCGATCAAAGCGCCAGCCTTTAGAATACTGTTCGATGTATGTATCCAATTCCGCAGCATGTTCTGCTACACCGGAAACTAAGCGACGGATATATGCAACCTGTTTACTATTGGGTAGCTGCGCATAAATATCGTATTCTTCTGCACGAATCTTGAAACTTTCTTCCGTCAGATGCGTATCAAGAAACTCATCAATTTTCAAATTACTAAAACTCAATTCATAAGCCAAATGCGAGGCAATCTCGCGAGCCGTGTTGCGTGTCATTTTGTATATTCCTTTTCTCTATGTCTTATAATTAGTTGAAGCTGATGCCGCCCACATGAACATTCACAGCGGACACTTGGAAACCGGTCATACTCTCGACAGCAGAGGAAACTGTCTGCTGTACCTTTGCGGCGATATCACCGATTGCGCAACCATAGCGAACTGTTAAAAACAGGTTTACTGCAATGCTATCGCCGCTGGTTTCCACACGAACGCCCTTAGAAGTCATTTTTTTACCGCCCATAAAATCGGACATATTGCTGTTCAGCAGACCGCTCACGCCGTCAATCTCCAAAGCATTGGATGTAGCAATGGATGCTACAACATCTTCAGAAATCTGAATTGCGCCCATTTCTTCCTGACGCATCATGTATTCTTTATTATCAGCCATGGTCAGAACTTCTCCTAACTGTTATCATTTGTTTTATACTTGATTTTTAGTATACCATTTCCGCCATCAAATTACAACCACTAATTTGCTTCCATGATTTTGATCTGCCCGGCAGTATAATCTGTTTCGTTAATGACGATGTCTTTAATGCGTGCTACATCCGCTTCCTGCAAACCGTCTTTATCGGATACCACAACGCTGATGGAATTGTCCCCCATGAACGCAACGCAATCTGCATAACCCTTTGCGGTAACGATACTCTCAATCTGCGACTCCGCCACGGTATAGGCAGCCAAAACCTGTAGCGTTTCCGATGCCTCGTTGAGCACATCCTCCGTGGCATTTTTATCCTTTTCAGCATCCTGTAGCATACTGATGGCGCTGTCACGAGCCTGCTGTCGGCTTAATCGTGCTGTGGCAAAATAGTCGCCTTCTTCTGCTGTTTTTTCTACACTACTATTTGCATCATTACTATTCGCACCCTTTGTATCTTTTTTCTGCTTATCATCCTCTTTTTCCTGCACCTTTTCACCAGAGCTGACCAATGTGGATTCCCCTAAAACCTTTGAAGTTTTTGCCACCTCATCGCTGTAACGCCAGTTCATGTAAACTGCCGCACAGACAAATACCAGTACCGTAGCCACCACTGCCCGTCTCTTCCATACCTTCTTCATCGAAATCGTCCCTCCTATTATTTTTTCCATCTTACAATTGTAATTTTATCAGCGCCCAAACCGGTCAGCGATGTAATGGCATCTGTCACTGCCAGACGCACGGCGCTGTCATCAGCCCCCTCACACACCACCAAAGCGCCCTGATAAATCGGATATGTCTGCCCTGTTACTACAATCTCCTGATAGCCGCCGCCTTGATTGATGGTAACGGTTTCATTTTGTGTTCTGGTTTCTGATGCATCACCATTTTTCTGTGATTTTTCCGCATTCTGAGCCAGTTCCAGTTGTGACCCGCTTTTCAATGTCAACATCAAATCAAGTTGTCCAACACCGTCAATTTGGGATAGTATCGCCTCCATTTTATTTTCCGCTTCCTCTAAGGAAAAGTTCTCTTGCTGCGTCGCTTTTTCTTTCACAGCCGTGGTCTGCTTTTTGTGCGATGGCACAAGCATTAGTATGAACCCCACCAACAAAATCAAAACAACAAATTTGTATTTTTTCCACAGTTCCGCCCATTTGATTTTTTTCATATCCGTATCACCTTTCCAACCAATGCTGTGCATTTTCAGGAATACCCAAATCTTTCGCTATAATTTCTGACAATGCTTCATTCTTTGGAATATCCATTGTTACCGCTATCGGATATGGCACACCATCTTTTTCTTCGGTGTCCACAATTGGTTGGCATGTCAGCCCCAGTTCTTTGCCTTTGTCCTGAATATATGCGGCAGTTTGCTGTTGTATGATGGATTGCATCTGCTCGGATTGATCTTGTTGATAATCTCCAATCTGTTCATTGATACTGTCAGAAAGCACATCATATTCTACACGCCAGTTGGCTAAGTCCAATGCTGACAGTGGTTGCAGCAAGGCCAAAATCAACACAAAGCCGCCCGTAAACCGCATCACTATGCGTATCGTACCTTTAGGCACCAGAGCATAAAAAATCGACAGTGCCATCACTACTGCCAAAAGGGCAAACAGCCAATGTCTGATCTGTTCAAGCATCATACCACCACACTTACCGAGGAAGCGATAGAAATCAAAAGCAGTAGTGCACAGCTTCCCGTCATTCCTAATACCAGTCCAAACGCAGAACCTAAGGATTCAATTAAACCCACCAGTTGGAGGTTTCCAATGGTCCCTGCTAAATATGCCGTAAATTTATATAGGAGGTATTGTACCGCCAGGTGCAAAAAGGGCAGCAAGCAAGTGGCAATTACCACCAACATGCCAAAAATTCCCACTGCGTTTTTTAGTACGCCCGCTCCTGCCAGCACACTGCCCGTGGCATCGGAAATAATGCCGCCTACCACCGGCACAGCTGTTGAGATCGCCGATTTGGTCAATTGTACCGTCAGCGTATCTGCCGATCCTGTAATGGCTCCGGATATGGAAAGATAGCTGGTAAATAAAATCAATCCGCCTGCCAACACCCAGGTAATCCCCTTTTTCAGTGCTTCACCAATTTGCTTTAATCGCTGTCCCGGCATCATGGCATCAGCCGCCGCAATTGTAATGTATACATACACCATTTGCAGTAAAACTCCATGGATCAAAGAGATGAGAATATTCGCAAAAAATACAGTGGATATCTGCTTCACGCCGGCAGATATGACTCCGCCGGTGGCGGCTACCGCCGCTGCTAAGGTCGGAAGCAATGCTTTGGAAAAAACATCCAGCATTTCTACTGTTTCAATTCCCAATCCAATCAGCGATTCTATATTTCCGGCGGCAATCAGTGTAATCACCAAAGCACCTGCCATAGGAACATAATTGGCAACGCCCTTGTTTTCCGTTGCCTCCAAGCAATCGTCTATGATCCCGCATAGCATGACCACAAGCAACAACAAGACCGTTCCACCTAATTGTTCCTTGATGACATCCCACGCCTCATCACAAATCTGATTCCAAAGTTCTCCGAGTCCGTCTGTAAAGGCACTGTAATCCAACTGATCCAGATCCATCTCTGTGAGGAAGTTTTCCGCTTCCGGCGGAACAGCATCCATTAAATTGTCCGGAATTTCTGCGGCGTTTGCCGGAATGATCAAGCAGCACACCAGCAGTATTCCAAGTAACCATTTTTTCATCATATCATCGTTTGCAGCATTTCCCATACGATGCCAAATAGCGGCAGTGCCACCAATATGGCGCCGAATGTGCCTGACATTTCCACCAAGGTTGCCGCAGCAGTTTGTCCGGCATCACGGCACAGATCCGCTCCTGTGCGGCTGATCAGCGCGATCCCCAATGTTTTCAGCAGCGGTGCAAACAGATCTTGCTGCAAACCGCTCCATGCAATGACCTGTTCTAAGAAACTTTTGATCTCATTCAATCCTTGCAGGATTTCCAACAGCACAACACAGCAAACAGCCACCACCATCAGCAATGCAATTTCCGGATTACTTTTTCGCACTACCACAGCAAGTATCGCCGTCAGCAGACATACAGCAACTATTTTTATAACCGTATCCATACTTTTATTTATAGTGAGAACAGCGATTTGACCAAAGCAAACAGATCACTGATTTGCTGCAATAGCATCATCATGACCACTACCAGACCCGCCAATGTGACCATCAGGGCTTGTTCCTCTCTTCCGCTGCGTACCAAAAGCAGGTTCAAAACGGCCACTAAAATACCAATCGCCGCAATTTTGAAAATCAGATCAACATTCATGTGCATCATCCTCAGTTCATTTGTGATAATCCACTGTATGATAACTCGTCCTAAAATAGACCGTCGATTTATCTATCTTTTCGCCGTATCGTATAAGCGGTTTTTTCTTTGGAAATACTCTTGTTATCAAAGAAACAGGAGGCCCATTATGCGGGGAAAAGTGGAGATCTGCGGCATCAATACATCCAAGCTGAAAGTACTGAAAAACGATGAGATGATGGCACTGCTGCGTCGCACAAAAGATGGCGATAAAGCTGCCCGTGAAAAGCTGATCAACGGTAATCTGCGATTGGTGTTATCCGTTGTACAGCGTTTTTTGAATCGTGGTGAAAACATGGATGATCTCTTTCAGGTGGGCTGCATTGGCCTGATAAAAGCAATTGATAATTTTGACATCAATCAACCGGTGCGCTTTTCTACTTACGGTGTTCCCATGATCGTAGGCGAAATACGGCGCTATCTTCGTGATAACAGCACCATTCGGGTCAGCCGCAGCATGCGTGATACTGCCTATAAGGTATTGCAGGCTCGTGAAGCCCTGATCTCTCAGACGCAACGCGAACCGACTGTCGAGCAGATTGCCCACTATCTTCATCTTCCCCGAGAAGAAATCGTATTTGCTATGGACGCCATTTGTGATCCCGTTTCTTTGTATGAGCCGGTTTATTCTGATGCCGGAGATACCGTATGCGTCATGGATCAGATCAAGGACTCTCAGCACAGTGACCAAAGCTGGATTGATCATCTTGCTTTGAAAGAAGCTATCGCTCATTTAAGTGACCGTGAGCGTCATATTCTGGCAATGCGATTTTACCAGGGAAAAACGCAGATGGAAGTCAGTGCAGAAATCGGCATATCGCAGGCGCAGGTTTCTCGTCTTGAAAAAGGTGCCATCAACAGTATCAAGCGTGAACTATAAAATGGGGGCGGTGCAAATGCACCGTCCCATTTTGGTTATTATCTCATTCTTATCCACATGCAGTGCATTTTGATTGCATTTTTCAAAAACTGCCTGATGCTTGCCCACATTTTTACTTTTTTCCGAAAAATGGCAGTGATAGCGTTGCATTTTTATGAAAATTATGGTAGGATAGTGCAAAATAATCGAAACTGGGGCAATTTGGCTCCACAATACGCAAAGGTGGCATTTACCATGGAAGAAAAAAAGAAGAGAATATTCAGCGGCATTCAGCCTTCCGGCGAATTGACCCTCGGCTCCTATATGGGTGCTATCAGGAACTGGGTTAACTTGCAGGATGATTATGAGTGCCTCTACTGCATTGTGGATGAACACGCAATTACCGTGCGTCAGGAGCCCGCTCTGCTGCGTAAGCGTTCCATGACACAGCTGGCACAGTACATCGCTTGCGGCTTGGATCCTAAGAAGAATATCATGTTTATCCAGAGCCATGTGCCTCAGCATGCGGAGTTGGGCTGGATCTTAGGTTGCTATACTCAGTTTGGTGAACTGAGCCGCATGACCCAGTTTAAGGCCAAGTCCGCTCAGCATGCCGATAACATCACAGCAGGTCTGTTTACCTACCCCGTGCTGATGGCTGCCGATATTTTGCTCTATCAGGCAGATCTCGTACCTGTTGGTGCCGATCAGAAGCAGCATGTGGAATTGTGCCGTGACATTGCACAGCGCTTCAACGGTCTGTACAGCGACACCTTCACGCTGCCCGAGCCGTTTATTCCCAAGATGGGCGCCCGTGTCATGTCTTTGGGCGATCCTACCAGCAAGATGAGCAAGTCCGATCCTGACGGCTGTGTATTCATGATGGATAAGCCCGAGGTGATCATGAAGAAGTTTAAGCGTGCTGTGACTGACTGTGAAATGTCTGTTAAGTTCGACAAGGAAAATAAAGCCGGTATTTCCAATCTGTTGACCATTTATTGTGCCGCTACCGGTAAGACCATCGAAGAAGCCGAGGCTGAATTTGTCAATCAGGGTTACGGTGTCTTTAAGCCCGCCGTGGGTGAAGCAGTTGTTGAATTGCTGCGTCCTATTCGTGAGGAAACCGAACACATCCTCACCGACAAAGCATATTTGGAAAGTGTTTACCGCGAGGGCGCACAGCATGCACAGTATCTTGCCAACAAAACACTCAGTAAGGTGCAGCGCAAGATTGGTTTTGTTGCTCGATAAGTATTTTTTGAATAACGCAGAATGTTGGAGACATTTCCCGAAAGTCCGAACATCCTTTGTTATATAATTCCAAGCAAAAAATTTTAATGAGAAAGGAATATTGTCATTATGATCTATACGACCGAAGTACAGCATATGTGTCCCGTGGCCAAGGGCGCTTATCACGGTCCGGCACCCATTCCTGAAGAGGGCAAATGGGTTCAGGCAAAGGAGATTTCCGATATCTCCGGTTTCACTCACGGTGTGGGTTGGTGTGCTCCTCAGCAGGGCGCATGCAAGCTGACCTTGAATGTTAAGAATGGCGTCATCGAAGAAGCTCTGGTGGAAACCATCGGTTGCTCCGGCATGACTCACTCCGCAGCAATGGCTTCCGAAATTTTGATTGGCAAGACCATTCTGGAGGCACTAAACACCGACCTGGTGTGTGATGCTATTAACACTGCTATGCGCGAGCTGTTCCTGCAGATCGTTTATGGCCGTACTCAGTCCGCATTCTCCGAGGACGGTCTGGCAATCGGCGCAGGTCTGGAAGATCTGGGTAAGGGTCTGCGCAGCCAGGTTGGTACCATGTTCGCCACCAAGGAAAAGGGCCCCCGCTATCTGGAGATGGCAGAAGGTTATGTCACTCGTCTGGCTCTGAACAAGGATGACGAGATCATCGGCTACGAGTTCATCAGCCTGGGCAAGATGATGGACTTCATCAAGAAGGGCGACGATGCCAACACTGCGCTGGAGAAGGCAAAGAGCCATTACGGTCAGTTTGACAACGCTGCCAAGTATATTGACCCGCGTCAGGAATAAGAAAGGAGGACGAAAAAATGGCATTGTTTGAAAGTTATGAAAGAAGAATTGACAAGATCAATGGCGTCCTCGCTCAGTATGGGATCTCCTCCGTGGAAGAGTGCCGCGAGATCTGCCAGGCTAAGGGCTTTGATCCTTATGAAATCGTAAAGGGTATTCAGCCCATTTGTTTTGAAAACGCTTGCTGGGCTTACACTGTAGGTGCTGCTATTGCACTGAAGTCCGGTGTCAAGAGCGCTGCTGAGGCTGCTAAGATGATCGGTGTCGGCCTGCAGGCATTCTGCATTGACGGCTCCGTTGCTGATGACCGTAAGGTTGGTTTGGGCCACGGTAATCTGGGCGCTATGCTGCTGAGCGAAGAGTCCAAGTGCTTTGCCTTCCTGGCTGGCCACGAGTCCTTCGCCGCTGCTGAAGGTGCAATCGGTATCGTGAAGAACGCCAACAAGGCTCGTAAGGAGCCCCTGCGTGTTATCCTTAATGGTTTGGGCAAAGACGCTGCTCAGATCATTTCCCGTATCAACGGTTTCACCTATGTACAGACCCAGTTCGATTATTTCACCAGCGAGTTGAAGATCGTGCGTGAGATCCGTTACTCCGAGGGTGAGCGTGCCAACGTGCGCTGCTACGGCGCTGACGATGTCCGTGAGGGCGTTGCTATCATGCACAGCGAGGGCGTGGATGTGTCCATCACCGGTAACTCCACCAACCCCACTCGTTTCCAGCATCCTGTTGCAGGTACCTACAAGAAGGAATGCATCGAGCAGGGTAAGAAGTACTTCTCGGTTGCTTCCGGCGGTGGCACGGGCCGTACTCTG
>JAZLJB010000027.1:0-45878 GCA_045617685.1 Vescimonas sp. | reverse complement strand
TTCCGAGATTCGTGAGCTGCTGAAGCTGACTCCGCAGCCTGACATCACCTCTTTTGCCGGCGGTATGCCCGCTCCCGAGCTGTTCCCCGTTGAGCAGATGATGGCAGCTTCCAAGGCCGTCTTGGAAGAAAATGGTCGCGTTGCTCTGCAGTATTCCAGCACCGAGGGTTATCCCCGTCTGCGTGAGCAGATTGCTGAGCGAATGCTGGCTAAGAACAACATTCACACTGATGCTGATCATATCTTGGTCACTTCCGGTTCTCAGCAGGGTTTGGATTTCTCCGGCCGTGTGTTCTTGAACAAGGGCGATGTTGTGTTGTTGGAGAGCCCCTCTTATTTGGGTGCTGTTAACGCATTCAAGGCTTGCGAGCCTACTTTTGTTGAAGTTCCTACCGATAACGGCGGTATGATCATGGAAGAGCTGGAAAAGATTCTGGCCACCACCGAGAATGTCAAGATGATTTATGTCATTCCTGATTTCCAGAATCCTACCGGTCGTACTTGGGACCTGGAGCGTCGTCATAAGTTCATGGAGATCGTCAATAAGTACGAGATTCCTGTCATCGAGGATAACCCCTATGGCGAATTGCGTTTTGAGGGCGAGTATCTGCCCGCTTTGAAGAGCTTGGATACCAAGGGTTTGGTTATCTATCTGGGTACCTTCTCTAAGATTTTGGCTCCTGGCTATCGTCTGGGTTGGGTCTGCGCCGATGAGAAGATCCTGGCTAAGTATAACTTCATGGAGCAGGCAGCCTCCCTGCAGGCTTCTACCATTGGTCAGATGGAGACTTCCAAGTGGATTGACATGTTTGATTTGGATGAACACGTCAACAAGATTCGCGAGGTCTACAAGAAGCGCCGCACTTGCATGATCGAGACCATGGAAAAAGAGCTGCCCGATTGCTGTGAGTTTACTCATCCTGACGGTGGTCTGTTTACTTGGATCGTTCTGCCTGAGTACATGGATGCAAAGGAATTGCAGATGAAGTGCCTGGAGAAGAAGGTTGCTTTTGTTCCCGGCGGTTCCTTCTTCCCCAACGGCGGTCATGAGAACACCCTGCGTTTGAACTACTCCTGCATGCCTGAGGAAAAGATCGTTGCCGGTATCACCGCTTTGGCTCAGACTATCAAGGAGAATTTGAAGTAAAATATTCTGCGCCTGTATAGAGCAATAGGAGAAAGTTATCAATGAAAAAAGTTAAGGTGCTGATTGGCAATTATGGCAGTGGCAAAAGCGAATTAGCATTGAATTTTGCTATACAGTCTGCTGCCCGTGGTGAAAGAACCGAATTGATCGATTTGGATATGGTAAACACCTACTTCCGTTTAACTGAACGCGGTAAGATGGTGGAACAAAAGGAAATCCGCTTGGTATCTCCTAATTTTGCCTGTTCCGGTATCGAAACCCTTTCCCTCCCGGCAGAGGTTGCATCTGCATTTGTGTTGGATTGGGATAGCGTTGTTTTCGATGTTGGCGGCGATGATGTTGGTTCTACAGCATTGGGTCGTTATCACGAAGACTTCATGGCTTTGGAACCCGGTGCTCTTGAGGTGTTGAGTGTCATCAATATCCGCAGACCCCTTGCCAGTACTGTGGAAAGAATTTTGCGTATCCATGACGGTATGCAATCTCATTCGCGTTTGCAGATTACCGGTATGATCAACAATACCAATCTTTCCACCATGACAACTGCCCAAGATCTTTGGGATGGTTATGAGCTTATTAAAGAAGTCTCTGATATAACCGGCATTCCTGTTGCCTATACCACTGGTCAGAAAGAATTTTTAGATGATTTCCTATCAAGAAATCCCGATCCTAAATATGTGGGAACCCCCATTGCCATCGATATGTATATGCATCGTGACTGGGATTCCTATATTAAGTACGGACTAAATACAAAGGATCCTAGAAAGGAAATGTATTAATTCATGCATCCCCCCTAATTGGGAGAATATAGCAAATTTTAGGAAAGAGGTGTAAAGTGTGGTAAAAATCACAATTAACGAGGCTCTGTGTAAGGGTTGCGGTCTGTGCGCCAGAGCATGCCCCAAGGGTATCATTGAGCTGTCCAAGGCTAAGATCAACGCTAAGGGCTATCATCCCGCAGAGGTCATTGATCCGGAAGCTTGCGTAGGTTGCGCTTCCTGTGCTAAGACTTGCCCCGATGTGGTAATCCATATTGAAAAAGACTAAGGAGGAAAAAACATGTCTTTGACTCTTATGAAAGGTAGCGAAGCAATTGCTGAAGCCGCTATTCGTGCCGGCGCTCGCTTTTTCTTCGGTTATCCTATCACTCCGCAGACCGAGATTCCTGAATACATGTCTGCTCGTATGCCCGAAATCGGCGGTTGCTTCCTGCAGGCCGAGTCCGAGGTCGCTGCTATCAACATGGTGTACGGTGCTGCCGGTACCGGCGCTCGTGTCATCACTTCTTCTTCCAGCCCCGGTGTCTCCCTGAAGCAGGAAGGCATCTCCTACTGCGCCGGCGCTATGGTTCCCTGCGTTGTCATCAACGTGATGCGCGGTGGTCCCGGTTTGGGCAACATCCAGGCTTCCCAGGGCGACTATTTCCAGGGCGTCAAGGGTGGCGGTAATGGTGACTATCATATGCTGTCCTTCGCTCCCTCTTCCGTTCAGGAAGCTATCGATCTGATGATGATCGCTTATGATAAGGCTGAGCAGTATCGTATTCCCGTTCTGTTCCTGGCTGATGGTATCATCGCTCAGATGATGGAGCCCGTTGAGCTGCCTGAGATGGTCGACTTCAAGGTTGATCCCGAGAAGAAGCCTTGGGCATGCACCGGTTGGAAGCCCGGTGATGATCCCGAGAAGCGCGGTATCATTAACTCCATTTACATCGACACCGAGAGTTTGGCTGTTCATAATGATCGTCTGCAGGCTATGTACAAGGAAGTTATTGCTAATGAGCAGATGTGGGAATCTTACAACTGCGAGGGTGCTGAGTACATCATCACCGCTTTCGGTACTGTTGCTCGTATTGCAAAGAGCGCTATCGCTGAATTGAAGGAAAAGGGTATCAAGGTTGGTTTGGTTCGTCCCATTACCGTATGGCCCTTCCCCTATGACGCTGTTAAGGAAGCTGCTTGCCAGGATTCCGTTAAGGCAGTTCTGGATGTTGAGCTGAATGAAGGCCAGATGCTCGAAGATGTTAAGCTGGCTATCAACGGCGGCAAGGATATTGACTTCTTCGGTCATTGCGGCAGCCAGATGCCCACTACCGATGAGATCGTCAATAAGATTCTCAGCATGAAGGAGGGTAAATAAGATGGCTGTTGTATTTGATAAAACCAATCTTCTGACCGACAAGACGTTCCATTATTGCCCCGGTTGCGGCCATGGTATTATCCATCGTCTGGTCGCCGAGGTCATCGATGAGATGAATTTGGACGGCAAGGTCATCGGTGTTGCCCCTGTTGGTTGCTCCGTGTTTGCTTATGACTATTTTAACTGCGATATGTACGAAGCCGCTCACGGCCGTGCACCCGCTGTTGCTACCGGTGTTAAGCGCAGTGTTGGCAAGGATACTCTGGTATTTACCTATCAGGGCGATGGCGACCTGGCTTCTATCGGTACCGCTGAGATCGTTCACGCTGCACACCGTGGCGAGAAGATCACCACCATCTTCGTCAACAATGCCATTTACGGCATGACCGGCGGTCAGATGGCTCCCACTACCTTGATTGGCCAGAAGGCTACTACCTGCCCCGCTGGTCGTAGCGAAGAGTGGTCTGGTCTGCCCATCAAGATGTCCGAGATGCTGTCTGCTGTTCCCAGCTCTTACTACATTGAGCGTGTTGCAGTGAACAACACCGCTAATATTAACAAGACCAAGAAGGCTATTGCTAAGGCATTCCGCCTGCAGATGGAGGGTAAGGGTTTCACCATGATCGAAGTCCTGTCTCCCTGCCCCACTAACTGGGGTCTGGCTCCTACCGAAGCAATGAAGTGGTTGGAAGAGAATATGATTCCCTACTATCCTCTGGGTGTATTCAAAGATAAGGAGGCCGAGTAATATGGAAAAAACTTTCATCTTTGCCGGTTTCGGTGGTCAGGGTATGCTCCTGATCGGTAAGTTCATGGCTATGGCATGCATGCTGGATGGCAAGCACGTTTCTTGGCTGCCCTCCTACGGCCCCGAGATGCGCGGCGGTACGGCTAACTGCTCCGTCATCGTTTCTGATGAGCCTGTTGCTTCTCCCCTGGTTGACAAGGCTGATGTTATCGTCGCTATGAACCGTCCTTCTCTGGACAAGTTCGAAGATTCCGTCAAGCCCGGTGGCGTTCTGGTGATTAACAGCTCCATCATTGACCGCAAGGCAGTTCGTGATGACATCACTGTTGTTTACTGCGACGCTAACGGCATTGCCGAGTCCATCAGCAACCCCAAGGGTGCTAACGTTGCTATCCTGGGTGCTACTTTGGAGAAGGCTCCCGTTACTTCCGTTGATACCATGATGGAAGCTATCCGTATCGAGTTGGGCGAAAAGAAAGCAAGATTCCTGGAAGGCAATAAGAAGGCTCTTATCGCTGGTATGGAAGCTGTTCGCTAAGATTTTTCCTCAACAGAGTAAAAACTCAACTTCCGGCATCTGCAATAGATGCCGGAAGTTTTTTTGTTCCATTTTGCCATTATCATATTTGTCATAATAGCCAAGTATTCTATTATCATGAAATATTATTTCCCAATGTTTCATAATTAGAAACTTATTGTTGACAAAAACCTGCTTACTTGGTATGATAACCTCAAATCATAGGAGGTGATAGTATATGGGATCTTTCTCTTATCATGTCGGTCAGCGTATCAAAAAATATCGCAAAAACAGAGGATATACTATCGAACAATTCTCCGCAAAAATCAATAAAAGCAAAGCTACTTTATCGAAATACGAAAATGGCACCATTACGATTGATATCGAAACCCTATATGATATTTCCAAAGCTTTGGAAATTGATTTAAAGTATTTTATTGACTATCAACCACCCGTATTTCATAACGAAGCAGCATTGCCAAAAAGCTTTTATTTCAATGAGCCTCGCGCCTATATGTACTATTATGATGGCAGGGTACATCAATTGGTGCGCTCTTTGCTTCACTTCTCTCCCTCCGCCACGGGCGATCGAATAGAAGTGACACTTTATGCCGGAGTGACCTCTTTTGATGAGCCGGATCTTTGCCAACATCTATTTATTGGTGAAATGAAACCCTATGACACGATTACCCACATGGTACTCACCAATCAGATCAACGAAGCAGAAAAAATGTATATTTGTATGCTGAATCCCATGCAAATTCATACACCCGCCGTTGGACTACTCTCTGGCATCGGAAGCAGCCCGTTCTTTGCTCCCATCGCTATGAAAACACTGATTTCCAAAAGACCCATAGAAGAAAACGAGCGGTTGCTTAGCGCTATTAAACTGGATAAGGACGATTACCATCTGCAAAAATACTATAACATGTTGGTGATTAACCGACCTGCACCACTTTTCCTGTAATTGAAATGACTGTAAAGCAAGTTGCTTTACAGTCATTTTTTAACTCATTTTGATGATTTCACGGCGCAAACGAAGAATGATCCTTTTTTCCAATCTTGAAATATACGATTGTGAAATACCCATCTTGTCAGCAACCTCTTTTTGGGTTAATTCCTTTTGGCCGGACAGACCAAAACGCATCGTAATAATGTCCCGTTCGCGCCCTGATAGTTTTCCCACAGCATCTTTTAATAGCTTGCGGTCTACATCAGCTTCAATAGGTCGCATCACAATATCAGAATCCGTTCCTAAAATGTCGCTGAGCAGCAGCTCCTTACCGTCCCAATCTGTATTGAGCGGCTCGTCAAAGCTGATTTCTGACCTTGTGGAGGCGTTCTTCCGAAGATACATCAAGATTTCATTTTCAATACACCGAGAAGCATATGTTGCCAGCTTAATATTTTTATCTGCATTAAATGTATTGACTGCCTTTATCAGACCTATCGTACCAATCGAAATCAAATCCTCAACATTGATACCGGTGTTTTCAAAACGCTTCGCTATGTAAACAACCAAGCGCAGGTTGTGTTCAATGAGCTTTTGCCGCACCTCGAAATCTCCATCAGCCAATTTTCGTACTAGCAGTAGTTCCTTATCACGCGAAAGCGGTGCCGGCAATGTATCACTGCCGCCGATGTACATCACTTTATCCGGCTTGTTGAGCGCTTGTATCCAGCGTTTTATGTTCTGTATCAAATTCAACTTTATTTTCCCCTTTCTGCATACCGCCCCAAAGTGCCTGATAACCGCCGCCATCACTCACCGGCCCATCTGATAACGCAATAAGCGTATGTGGTAAAGTCTTTTCACCAATTCTAATATAATCGCTATGTACTGCCAGCAATAATCCGGACGGTGTACCTACACTGCGAAATGGTAATAGTGTGAATCGTATGGATTCGTGCATTTGATATAATTGCGCCATTTTTTCTTCTGGTGCGCTCTTGCTAAATAGAACGATACGCATCTCTTCAGTCCACAAATCGTTCAACGCAGATTGCTCTAACACTAAAACGGGTCGACCATTGATTGGATCACGCAATGTGTTCCCCGTATCATGTAAGGCACGGATCTCCGTTTTTCTTCCGTTTATGCAAACTGTAATCGGCATGATTTCACCTCTCCCATGTCTTGCTCCCTGTTGAAACACAAGGTGCATTAACAGCATCATCAACACTGCTGTACATAGCAGCATCGGCCAACTGATCTGTGCATAATAGATTTTTTGTGCATACTGCTGTGGTGCTCCTACAATGAGTCCTATTGCTAAAACTAATCCTGCCATAGCACCGGATAGCAGGAAAAATAGCGCCACCAGTTTCAGTCGGCGTTTCTCACACCAAAATGCTACCAGTGAAAGGACTATTCCAACTGCAATTTTAGCTGCCGGATTGCCTAATATCTGTAGTTGTGGTAGGAATACTACCACTGCATATCCGGCACCACATATAGCACAGACAGCAAAACGAATACGCCTTAACGGTTGACCTGCCAACCTTGCTGTCATCAGCAACAATAGATAGTCTAAAACAAAATTGAGGAAAAATACTCTGTCGATATACACGACTGTCATATCTTCGCCTCCTCTGCTTGCCCATTATACGGCATGCAACATGAAAAAACGGTCAAATTGAAGAAGAACGCATGGGGATTGATCCCCATGCGTTCTAAGTTATTTATTTCTTGACCTCATACAAGTCTGATATACGGAGCAACTAATGTTACCAGCAAAGTAATTGCCATCAACAATGCTATTCCCATAGCAATGTACCGTGTCCATTTGCGATTCATGTTCTATCCTCCTCTGTCACAACTCGCTTAATCGTTTTTTCAATTTTACGCCGTGGTGCCATCACTTCATGTCCACAGCCTAAACATTTTAGTTTGATATCCATACCCACACGCATCACTTCCCATCGTCGAGATCCGCAGGGATGATCCTTCTTTAATTCCAGAATATCATGTAAATTCAGATCCAAATTACTTGCCTCCCATTCAATCTCTGTTTGCCAAATGCATATAGTGAAATATCATGAAAATAAGGATGGTTTGAATATGCGTCTTGAAAAATGGTTTCTGCCCGAAGGGTTTTACTCACCGCAGCATTATAGCCTGCAACAATTACAAGATTCTCAAGAGCATCAATACATACTCAGTGCTCCCGTCAAGCGCTGTGATCATCAAAAAAATCTCTATGTCGATTTAGGCGCTTTTTATGGTATAATTCCTCGCAGTGAATGTGTGGCACCGTTTCTTTCCGGTGCTGACAGGGAAATTGCAATTATCTCCTGCGTTGGGCGGAATGTATCTTTTTGCGTTATAGCTCAAAAAACTGCTCCCAATGGCGACACCTATTTTATTCTTTCACGCAAAGCAGCTCAGGAAAAAGCGGTAGTGTGTATGGAAAAAACATTGGCTCCGGGCTGCATATTACCCGCACAAATTACACACTTGGCTTATTTCGGAGCTTTTGTTGACATCGGGTGTGGCATAATTGCACTGCTGCCGCTCGCCAACATCTCTATTTCCCGCATCAAACATCCATCCGAGCGCTTTCAAGCGGGGCAGCGCATCTATGTCATAATCGATCAAATTGACTATCAGGCACATCGCTTTTACCTTACACACAGAGAACTACTGGGTACATGGATGGAAAATGTCAGTCATTTCTCGCCGGGTGAAACAGTCCCCGGCATCGTGCGGGGCTGTATGGACTACGGCGTATTTATAGAACTAACACCTAATCTGTCCGGACTGGCCGAATGTGGTGAACCGCTGACAAACGGCACCAAAGTTTCGGTATATATTAAATCGATACAGCCACAGCGTGCAAAAGTAAAGCTGCAAATTGTGCAGGTATTAGGCCGTGCCTCTTTTCCCACACCGTTGACCTACTATATAACCGACGGTCAATTGCAAAATTGGCAATACGCAGCAGGAACAGACACACACCACAACACTGACAAAACTTTCAGTCTCTCTTAATTTCCAGCCAATAGCGCATCGCAGCTTGTTCCGTCTTATTCTCACCAAATTCGTAATACTTCGTATCACCCAATTCTTCAGGCAAATAACGTTGCTTTACATAATGATTCGGATAGGAATGGGGATACTTGTATTTAGGAACATTTTTTATTCCGGCACTGTCGGCATGCACATTCTTCAAATAACGAGGAATCTCCCCTACTTTTCCTCTTTGAATATCCGACATAGCTTCTATAATGGCATTATGCGCCGAGTTCGATTTTGGCGCAGTAGCCAATAATATAGCCGCCTCTGCCAGCGGAAGTCTTGCCTCCGGCAAACCGATCTGCAACGCCGCATCCACACACGCCTTTGTCACAACGATTGCCTGCGGATACGCTAATCCTACATCCTCTGCCGCAATCACCAGTAAGCGACGGCACGGTGACAGCAAATCTCCCGCAACCAAAAGGCGGCCCAAATAGTACACTGCGGCATCCGGATCGGAGCCACGGATGGATTTTTGCAAAGCAGAAAGCAAATCAAAATGATCGTCACCTTCCCGGTCATAGCGCATGGCACTGCGCTGCGAAAGCTGTAGTGAATCTTCTTTGGTAACGCGTAATTCACCTTTAACGACCTCTGCAGATTGATACAGAAGTTCCACCGCATTGATGGATTTACGAACATCACCGCCGCAGAATGTTGCGATGGTCATCGGCACATCTTCATCCCAAGTGAAAGGCAGCTTACTGCGCTGTTGTTCAATAGACAATGCCCGTTCCACCGCCGGCAGCATTTCTTCGGGTGTCAAAGGTTTGAATTCAAATACCGTACTGCGTGAAAGTAGGGCATTGTAAATATAAAAGTACGGATTTTCGGTGGTAGAGGCAATTAATGTAATTTTACCGTTTTCCATGAACTCTAACAGACTTTGCTGCTGCTTTTTGTTAAAGTACTGGATTTCGTCTAAGTACAGTAAAATCCCGTTTGGCGCCATCATCGTATCCACATCGGCAATAATATCCTTCACGTCCTGTAGTGAGGCTGTCGTTGCGTTGAGGTGGTATAGCGTCTTATTTGTCTTCTGCGCTATAATGTTCGCAATAGTGGTTTTACCGGTACCGGATGGGCCATAAAAAATCAAATTGGCGCTTGTACCGTTTTCGATAATACGGCGTAGCAGTGCCCCCTCACCCAACAAATGTTTTTGTCCCGCTACTTCATCCAATGTTTTTGGACGAATTTCATCAGCCAGTGGTTGCATTGCTATCACCTCCACATCATAATGTGAAATTATACCATGATTTGCATTTTTCCGCAACCATTGTTATAATGGTTGTGAGGTGAAACCTATGAAATCAACCGTTGCTGTTCTGGAAATTATCGAACAACTCAAGCAGCTTTATCCTGCCGCTGAATGTTCTCTACAATATGATAAAGCATACGAATTGCTGTTTGCTGTCCGTTTGGCGGCGCAATGCACAGATGCCCGTGTCAACATGGTTACCCCTGCCCTCTTTGAACGTTTTCCTACCTTAGAATCTTTTGCACAGGCAGATGCATCTGATGTGGGTGAATATGTGAAATCATGTGGCTTTTGGCGTGCCAAAGCCCGTGACATTGTGGGCAGCGCTAAAATGCTGCTAAATGAG
Organism: Vescimonas sp.; assembly: GCA_045617685.1. GTDB lineage: Bacteria > Bacillota > Clostridia > Oscillospirales > Oscillospiraceae > Vescimonas. The sequence continues at coordinate 35,702 of JAZLJB010000027.1, read as the reverse complement.
TATAATGGTGTTGTGCCCGATAACATGGATGATTTGTTGCGTTTGCCCGGTGTTGGCCGTAAAACGGCTAATCTGATCTTAGGTGATGTATACGGTAAAGAAGGGTATGTCTGCGATACGCACTGTATCCGTATTACCGGTCGTTTAGGATTAACGGATGGCAGCAAAGATCCATTAAAGGTTGAACGGCAATTGCGCACGTGCATTCCGCCGGAAGAATCCAGCGATTTCTGTCACCGGATGGTGCTTCACGGAAGAGCCGTTTGCACTGCCCGTAATCCAAAATGCGAAAGATGCACTCTTCTTGATTTGTGCGACAGTGCGCTACATAATGATAAGGAGGAATAAAATATGAAGCACTTTGTCTATGACATCCCTGTCAAGGTTTACTTCGGTGAAAATCATCTACATCATTTAGGCGATGAAGTGTCTAAATACGGCAAGCGTGTCCTGCTGACTTATGGCGGTGGCTCTATTAAGAAAACCGGTCTATATGATGCTATTATGAATGAATTGCGTAAGGCTGATATGGAGGTCTATGAACTCTCCGGTATTGCTCCGAACCCCCGCATTGATTCTGTGCGACAGGGTGCGCAACTCTGCAAAGAGAAGGATATTGATGTATTGCTGGCAGTAGGCGGTGGCTCTACAATCGACGCTGCAAAGTGGATGGCCGCAGGAGCATGTGTTGACTTTGATGCATGGGATTTTTTCAACGAGAAATGGGCTCCGGTAAAACAAGCGCTGCCCCTTGTTACAGTTTTGACCCTCTCTGCTACCGGTTCTGAAATGGACTGTGGCGGTGTTATCAGCAATCCCGAAACGGCTGATAAGATTGGACGAATGGAACGCATCCTGCTGCCTAAGGTATCATTCCTTGATCCTACTGTCACATATACTGTGAGTCCCTATCAGACTGCTTGTGGCAGTGCTGATATGCTGAGTCATATTTTTGAGGTCTATTTTAATATGGAATCCGACCTTTATATGTTAGATTGTTTCATGGAGGGGATGCTGAAAACTATTATCAAATATGCACCTATTGCCATGAAAGATCCTACCAATTACGAAGCACGCGCTAATCTGATGTGGACATCTTCCTGGGCAATCAATGGATTTATTGACGGTGGCAAGCGTCAGGAATGGAGTTGTCATCCTATGGAACACGAATTATCTGCCATTTATGACATCACTCACGGTCACGGTTTAGCAATTCTTACTCCACGTTGGATGGAGTATTGTCTGGATGAGACCACGGTTTCCAAATACGTGCAGTATGGTGTTAATGTGTTTGGCATTGATGCTTCCTTACCGCCTATTGAAATCGCCCAAAAAAGCATTGAACTGACTGCCAATTTTCTATTTAATACGCTGGGGTTGGATGATACCTTTACCAAGGTAGGTATCCGCCGTGAGGACTTCCCCACCATGGCTAAGAAAGCCTGTTTGGATGGTGTCCTGCAAGGCTTTAAACCTCTAAACCAAAAGGATATTGAAAACATTTTTGAAATGTGCTTATAACAAATTTCCCCGATGCTGTAATGCAGCATTGGGGAAATTCTTTTGCCTGACAAGCACTTTCTATCTTTTTATCACATATAGTACAGTAATGAATAAGGAGGTATGTTATGGACCAGAATGAAATGTTCAACCAATTAAGACAAAACCCCGCTGCATTAAAAGCCATATTACAATCACAAGATGGCCGTAAGCTGATGCAGATGTTATCAGCCGGAAATCAACAAGGCTCCCTGCAACAAGCCGCTCAGCAAGCTGCTGCCGGCAATACGCAGCAAATCTCACAAATGGTGCAAAATCTTATGTCCAGCCCGGAAGGTGCCGCTCTGGTACAGCGATTGGAGCAACAGTTTAAACCTTGATAGAAAGGAAGCGACAGTGTGTCTGAATTTGATGACAAGCTGAATGCCCTGTTGTCCGATCCTAATAGTATGTCCCAAATTATGCAATTGGCACAGCAATTATCCGGAGGAGAACAGAACTCTCCACCTGCACCATCACCGTCGCCTACACCAGCATCTCAAATGCCCGCATTCGGTGGCAATGAAATGCAGCTAATTCAAAAGTTTTTGCCTTTGCTCCAATCAAGTCAAAGTAATAGCAGTGCTTTACAACTACTCCGTGCCTTGCAGCCTTATTTGAAACCTGAAAAACAAGGAAAAATCGAACGTGCTGCACGCTTGGCGCATCTGATCCATATCGGCAAGGGATTACTTCAGGAATGGGAGGTGTAATATGTATAACCGCTATGTACGAAGCAATAACGGAGATTTTACTCGTATGCCGCAGCAGGATACTACACCTCCGCCGAAATCCAAAATTGACCCCCCACCGCCGCCAACAGAACCAATCCCTCCAGTGCAGCCACCTTCAAAACCGCCCCAGATCAAGCCACCACCGGAGAAAAGGCTTTTTGATAGCCTGTTGAGCAAAATTCATTTGCAAGATATTGATTCAGGCGATCTATTATTACTGCTCATTCTGTTTTTACTCTTTCGTCAAGATGCTGATGAAGAAGTATTGATTGCCATCGGGTTGTTGCTCATCCTATAAAAAAGGAAGCCGTCTGCGTAAGCAGACGGCTTCCTTTTTATCTGGTTTTTGGAATCAAGAGCATCTGATCCACATTCTCTCCCTCTAAATGATTTGTACGCATAATCATCTCCGGATCGGTACGATACTGCTTACCAAGATCCCATAGGGTTTCATTTTCGCCCATTCGCCGCAATACCAAAGACGGTATCATATCTCGTTCCAAACTACCCTGCGTTTCTACCTGACTGACAGGATAAATACTATAGCTGACCCGCTTGGTCGGCATAAATGTAATAGGTATCTGCAATTGTGCACTTTGTCCGGACATTTTCCACTTTGGCATGCCGGTATGAGCCTGTGCATGATCAGGCATATCTGCATTTTCAGCGCTGACTTCAATGGATCGTTCTGTACTGACTGGTGTCCCCGTTTCATCCAAATATAGGATTTTCACTTGTGCCATAGAACGCATAACGCCTCGACCATTCTCTGATGTAATCGTTACGCCACCACAATCCACAGATGTAACATACACAAAAGGATCATCATGTCCAAACTCCAGCTGTTGTGTGGCTTCCTGCACAGCAGAGGACATAATTTGTTCACTCTGTAGATCAATTACTTGATTTTCTACTTCCAGCTCCTCTCGTGTGCTGTATAGATCCGCAATGTAATTAAAAGTTTTGCTCTCCCATGCACAGATATTTGCCAGGACCTTTGCTGTCACACTAAAACGGCAACAACTTTCGCTGCGCAGCAGGTGTACATCGCTTTCCATACAATGCAGAGACGCATAAAAATTTCCATTTTCCGGTGGGTCTCCACCATCTAAAATCTGTGAAAATGGCATTTGCACATCAAATGTTGCCAGTTTCTGCTGCTCTGTTCGATACAAAACCGACAACACCGCCTGCCCTTTGATAACGATTTTACTGCTGATCCGTTTACAGCTTTCAATCTGCCACCAAATCTGGTCATATAAGATATCATCCAAGGGTTCATTTCCATCCGTAAGTTCTATTTCCTCTGTAAAGTCAAATGCCTTTTCGGTATTATAAGTCAGAAGATTTGCAGATACGCTTTCTCTTCTGATTTGCAGTTTTTCTTCACTTTCGGTGTCCGTGCAGATCTGATGATTTCTCGGACGGCTCCCACTGATGATAAACTCAGGAACTACATGCACATATAGCTTGCGATTGGTCACCGCCTTGGCTTCCACCAATAATAGCCGCCCATCCACGCATACGGATTGACAACCTGTCAGCACTTTGTCATCTACATTACAGGTAAATGGGACCGATACCACCAGACTACGCAATCCGTTGCTCTCCTCCGATGTATACAGTACGGTTACTTTAATACTGCCTGTGATGGAAAGGTGATCCTCCTGCAAATTCTTTTCCCGAACTCTTAGCTGACCGATGGTTTCCACAATGCGTGCCATGTCCGGGCAATATTCCGGAATAGCAGTTTCTAGACTTTCCTCGTGCGACACGGATAGATTCCCAATGGGCTCAAAACTCACAAATTGTTCAAATTTCAAATCTAATGCCATAACTTCGTCCTCTCATTCTTGCGGTAGTAGTTCAATTTATGAGCGGACGAGCAATGTTATTCACGAATTCCGAAAAGAGCGCTTAAAATGCCGCGCAAAATTTTGGGAGATTTCCAAACTACAATTTTCATTGTCTTACCTCCTATTCTTCAAGCATAAAATACCACAAGCAATCAGCAGAAATGAAACCAAGAACATAAGTGCACCAACGGGAAATACGGCAGCGATCAAAATACCTAATCCCAGACCCACTGCACAAATACCGATTACATTTCCGCAGTCACCTTTTCTCATGACAGACCCTCCTCTACCTCAGTATATGAAAAAAATACGGGAGTGCCACGCACTCCCGTATTTTACTTTTTATCCCATTCGTGGACATCTTTCAATTCTTCCCACAAACGCACATAGCTTTTATGTCTGCTGGCCGGAATCGAACCATCCTTGACCGCCTGCAACACAGCACAGCCTTTCGCTTTGACATGGTTGCAGCCAACAAAGCGGCAAGTATCCACATAAGGTGCAAATTCAGGAAATGTATCCGGCAGGTTTCTTTTTAGTTCCAGATTCAATTCCTCTGTATCGAAGGAACTAAAACCCGGTGTATCGATGACATAAGTATCCTGCCCCAACGCAAACATTTCCACATGACGGGTCGTATGCCGTCCACGACCTAATGCCTTGCTGACCTCGCCTATCGGCAAGTGAAACTGCGGAGCCAATGCATTAAGAATACTCGACTTTCCAACGCCGGAATTCCCCGTAAAGGCATTTAGTTTCCCTTCAATCGCCTGGCGTAACACTTCCATTCCTTCCCCCGTTGCTGCACTGACACGCAACACCGGAATGGCTGATTCTTTATAGATGTGATACAGTTCCTCCGCGGGATCCAAATCGCATTTATTTAACACAACCAGGGTTTGGCAGCCTTTCAGGGTCGCTATTGCAGAAATGCGATCGATCAAGAAAGGATCGGTTACCGGAATTGCGCCGGAGGCTATGATGACCAGTTGATCAATGTTCGTGGCGGCAGGTCTGGAAAATACATTTTTCCGATCCTCTATTTTCTCTATAAACCCCTCACCACCGCCGAGGTCACGGACTTCTACCCAATCACCTACCAGCGGACTAATGCCATCCCTGCGAAATTTTCCACGGGCTCGACATCGTACTACTTCCGTTCCGGTATTGACATAGTAGAAACCGCTGAGGGCTTTTTCAATTCTTCCTCTACTCACTTAAAAATTAACCGTCTGACTCTGTGATGTCTGATAGGAATCACTTGTTTCTGTTGCGCCGGTAAAGCGAGCCTCTATTTTGGTACTGCTGCCTTCAAGACCTTCTATAATGCAGGAAACTTTTCCACCGTCATTATAGACCGTACTGATAACAGAGCCGTCTCGAATAAACTCAACTTTTACCTCACCCTGATACTCGCTGGGTACATCGAAAGCAACTTCCTTCGTGACCGACTTGGCAGGTTCTTCGCCCTTACTGACGGTAAAGGTAATCGTTGTTCCCTTATCTACCTTGGAGTCCTTGGACAGACTCTGTTCAATAACCTGACCTTCCGGTGCATCGCTATAAGCATAGTTTGTGTTACCAACCGCTAAGCCAACATCCTTTGCCTCAGAAATTGCACTTTCAATGCTATTGCCAACAAAACCAGGTACTGTAATACCCGTGTCTTCATGACCCTTACTGACAGTAAAGGCAATCTTTGTTCCTTCATCCACGGTATCGCCAACAGACAAGCTCTGATCAATAACCTCACCCTCAGGTGCATCGCTATAAGCATAGTCCGTACTGCCAACCTTCAACCCCAGATCTTCAGCCTTAGAAGTCGCACTATCTAGGCTCATACCGGTGAAGGAAATAACCGTAACTTGCTTGGTTTCAGGTCCCTTGCTGACAATCAGTTTGATTGTATCACCATTATGAATTTCTGTACCGGAAGCAGGCTCAGTAGAAATGACCTGTCCTTCCTTATACTGATCTGAATACTGTTCCTCGGAAGTAATGTTCAGATCCAAATTCATTTCCTTTAATTGCAATTTTGCCTGTTGCAAATCTGTACCGCTCAAGGTGGGCATATAGTAAAGTTCCTTTTCGGCACAAACGTATACGCCAATCACCAAATTACTCTTGCGTTTATGACCAGGTTTGGGATCCTGTTCCAGAATTTGTCCCGCTTCAAATTCACTATCATCTCGTGTGCCAATGATCTGAATCTCGAAAACATCCTTAACGCCTTCCAATTCCTGCGCTTCTTCCACGGTCAAACCAACTACATTGGGCACTTCATAAATATCGCCGTTATTGTCGCCACCAAAACCACCTAAAATTAGTTGAAAAATAACAAAGACAGCAACGAGTGCAGCTGCAAAACCGCCAATAATACAATACATCAGCTTTTTGTTCTTCTTTTCAGCTTCAGCTTCTTCGGAAGTCGGTTCCTGCACCTTTTTGCCTTCTGCCTTTTTGCTGCGTTTTTTGGCAATGGCAGCTACCTCTGCAGCCGGAATTGCTTGCGTCGGCTCCGTATTCTCCTCTTCTTTCAACTGGGTACGAATATAGTCCAGATTGATGGAAGGATCCTTACGGAATTTTTCCAAATCCGCCAGCATCATCTCGGCTGATGTGTAACGCTTTTCAATATTGGGGTTCATTGCCTTCATACAGATCAATTCCAATGCCTCAGGAACATTTTCATTGATATCACGAGGTGCCAAAGGTACAGAACTCAGGTGCTGAATTGCCACAGATACTGCACTGTCACCTTCAAAAGGCAAACGACCTGTCAGCATCTCATACAGCACTACGCCGGCAGAATAGATATCGCTGCGAGCATCTGTGCGCTCACCACGGGCTTGTTCGGGTGAAATATAATGTACGGAGCCCAACGCCTCCTGAGTCAATGTCTGACCGGAATTGGCCAGGCAGGCAATGCCAAAATCAGCAACCTTTACACTTCCATCCCGCAGGACCATAATATTCTGCGGCTTGATATCACGGTGGATAATACCACGGCTATGAGCATGATCTAAACCACGCATAATCTGCGTGATAAAGTGCAGCGCCTCACGCCAGTCCATCTGTCCACGGCGTTCAATGTACTGCTTAAGCGTAATACCGTCGATCAGCTCCATAACAATATATTCCATATCATTGTTACTGGAAACATCATAAACCGACACGATGTTCGTATGGGAAAGCTGCGCAACAGCCTGAGATTCATCGTAAAAGCGGCGGCGGAATTCGGCATCCTCTGCCAGGTCGCTCTTGAGAATCTTTACCGCTACCATTCGGTTGAGTCGATGACATTTTGCTTTATAAACATTTGCCATGCCGCCGTTTCCAATCAATTCTATGATTTCATAACGGTCATCCAGCATTTTACCGATATATTGATCCATAACCTTATCTCCTTCAAATATTCATCAATAGGATCGCCGTTATATTATCCGGCGCTCCTCTGTCCATTGACATGTGTAACAGTCGATCTAAGCAATGCTCTAAATCACCACTGTGTATGACTTCAAATAAGATTTCTTGATCGGAAACCGTATTTACCAATCCATCGGAACACAATAAAATGAATTCGCCTTGTTTCCATGGCACAGTAAATCCATCTGCCTGAATCTCTTTATCAGGGCCTAATGCCCTCGTGATTAAATTACGGTTCGGATGTCGGCGTGCCTCTTCCGGTGTCAGTTCACCATTTTCTACCATACTCTCCACCAGAGAATGATCTCGACTGACCTGCTCAATGCCATGCCGTGTAATGTGATAGGCACGACTATCTCCCACATTGCAAATCACGGCCAGATCATCACGTGCAACCACGCCGACAAGCGTTGTACCCATATTCCGATAGTCAGCATCTTTTTGTGCCGCATCCCGAACGGACTCATTTGCCTGCGAAACACTGTATGCCATAGCTTGCAGTAATTGTTCACCTGACATATCTGGTTTTAGAGCTTTTTCCATTTCACCATGGAATTGCTCCACCGCTAAACGGCTTGCAATTTGCCCGCCAAGCGTTCCTCCCATGCCGTCACAAACTACTGCCACAGTATATCCTGTTATCTCTCCTGTGGCAAAGGCATCTTGGTTTTCCTGTCGCACAAGTCCGGTATCCGTCTTGCCCCAAACTCTCATGCCTGACCATTACCTCCTTTTTCCTCCATAGCCTTGCGTCGCAGTTGGCCGCAGGAGGCATCTATATCTCCACCCAGACTACGCCGCACAGTGGCGGTAATGCCATGGGATTCTAATCGTTTTTGAAACGCAGCAATACGCTTGCTGGGCTTAAATGGGCTCTCTACTACATCATTTAACGGAATCATATTCACATGACCCGGCATGCCTTTGATTCGCTTGGCAATCAAATCTGCCTGCCAGTCGTTGTCATTTACCCCGTCAATCATGGCGTATTCAAAAGAAATGCGTCGGCCCGTTTTTTCAAAATAACGGTGGCACGCTGCAAACAACTCTTCTACATCATAGGCACGGTTCACGGGCATAATCTTCGACCGGGTTTCACTATCCGGAGCATGTAAGGATACAGACAGTGTTAATTGTAAACCTAAATCAGCCAAATAGTCAATGCCCGGCACAATGCCACAAGTTGATAAGCTGATATGACGCATACCGATATTCAAACCATCGGAATGATTTACTAACTCTAAAAACTTCAGCACATTATCTCGATTATCGAGCGGTTCACCAATTCCCATCAAAACAATATTGGAAATCTCCCGTCCAGAGTCTATCTGCGTAAAAAGAACCTGATCTAATATCTCAGATGGTGTTAAGCTTCTCACTTTGCCAGCTATTGTAGATGCACAGAAAGCGCATCCCATGCGGCACCCGACCTGGGATGAAATACACACCGTGTTGCCGTGATGATATTGCATCAAAACAGTTTCAATGCAATTACCGTCCTGCAATTCCCACAGATATTTGATGGTACCATCTAATTTAGAAGTCTGCTTCCGTGCTATTGTCGGCACAGTTATGTAACAACTCTGTGCCAGCTTCTGACGCAGAGCCTTAGATAAATTGCTCATCTCATCAAAGGAAGTGGCACCTCGATGCAGCCAGGTAAACACCTGCTTACCTCGAAAGGCCGGTTCTCCCAGTTCTTTCATGAATTGGGTCATTTCCTCCAATGTCATAGATTTGATATCAATCATCGTGTTTCGTCCTTTTGTTTGTTGCCGGTTTTATGCTTTGCGCAATTGAGAAATGAAAAAGCCATCCGTATCGTGCTTCTGCGGCCACAAGGTCAGCATGCCTTTTGTATGACCAATAGGCAATGGCAAGGCAAACGGCTCTAATGTAAATTCCGGATGCTTCGCCAAAAATGCTTCTACGACGCTTTTATTCTCTTCCGGCAAGATTGTGCAGGTAGAATAAATCAATTTTCCGCCTGCACGCACATAGGTGGCAGCGTTCTCCAAAATCGCTGACTGGATCTCCGGCAAGCGGGCCAGTTCTTTTGGGTTCTTGTATCGAATATCCGGCTTCTTTCGAATGATACCCAATCCGCTACACGGCACATCCGCTACCACCAAATCAGCTTGATTTGCCCACACGGTATGGTGTTCTCTTCCATCTGCCAACATGGTGCGAACGCTGTGAATTCCCAGGCGTTCAGCACTGTTTTCAATAAGCTTCAACTTGTGGCCATGGATATCGCAGGATAGAATATCGCCTTGATCTCCCATAGAAATTGCCAGTGCAAAAGACTTGCCGCCGGGTGCCGCACACACATCCATTACACGATCCGTGGGTTGGGGTTTTGCAACATCTGCCACTAAATGGGCCGCAGCGTCCTGCACCATAAAATGGCCCTGACGAAATGCCTCTAATTTCTCCAAGTTTCCGGTTTCGGAAATTTCAAAACAGCCTGACATCCAGGTGTGTTTTTCCGCCGCCACGCCGGCACTTTTCAATTCGGCCGCTAACTCCTCGGCGGAGCATTTCAATGTGTTGGTTTGTATCGTGGTAGGCACGGGCTCATTATTGCAGCGCAAAAATGCCTCTGCCTCCTCAGGCCCCAGAATATCTGCCACTCGCTGTACTAACCACTTAGGGTGGCTATAGCGGACAGACAGATAATCTACCGTTGTCGCTTGCGGAATGGCGGGCATATCCATCCAATTTGACACAAATTTGCGCAACACGGCATTGACCATGCCGGCAGCTTTCGGGCGGCCGTGGCGCTTGGTCATCTCCACCGCCTCATTCACTGCGGCGCGGTGGGGTATTTTGTCCATGAACAATATTTGATATGCGCCAATGCGCAAAATATTCAAAATCAAGGGTTCCAGACGCTCCGGTCGCTGGCTGCACCAGCAACCGATGTAGAAATCCAGCAATAACTTGTTTTGTATCACGCCATAGCAAATACGAGTTGCAAGTGCTGCATCACGACTATCCAATTGCGCTTTGCTGATGGCTCGTTTCAGGCCGCCATCAGACCATGCATTGGCCTTAGCAACCTGCATCAGCACCTCTAACGCCACATCACGGGCGGATACTTTTCTCATCTCACTCATACTTCAGTCTGTACAGGATGGCCCGGCAAGTAGGCACTGACTGCCATTCGTTTGCCGCCCTCTGCCTGCAACTCCAAAATCTTCAAGCTGGTGCCATTACCGCAAGATACCGTAATGGCTTTCTTATCCACTGCGATAATTTTGCCGGCAGGATGCGGCGTTTCATCTCCTAAAGCGGTCTTGAAAATCTTTAGCTTTCTACCGGCAATTTCCGTGGTAGCGCAGGGCCATGGCAATAGGCCACGCACCTGATTGTGGATTTCCTGCGCAGTTTTCGTCCAATCGATGGGCGACAGTGTTTTATCAAGCATGGGTGCATAGGTATAAGCATCGTGATCCTGCGGTATGCGAATGGCACTGCCATTTTTCAATGCGTCCACGGTATCCAGCAACGCTTGCGCACCTAAATCTGCCAAGCAAACCGTCAGTTCCTGTGCGTTCTCATCAGGATCGATCTGCGTCTTAACGCAGCGAATTATGTCGCCGGCATCTAAAGCCTTCACCATGTACATAATCGTTACGCCGGTTTCCTTCTCTCCGTTGAGAATGGCCCAGTTGATGGGCGCAGCGCCACGATATTTAGGCAGCAGAGAAGAATGCACATTGATGGCACCATAAGGAGCTGCTTCCAAAACAGCTTCCGGCAAAATCTGGCCGTAAGCTGCCACAACAATCAGCTCCGGTTTTAAGGCATGCACCTGTGCAATCGCCTGCGTATCACGCATTTTCAAGGGCTGATAAACTTCCAAATTCTGCGTCAAAGCGTATTCCTTGACCGGTGAAAATGCCATTTTATGACCACGGTTTTTGGGTTTATCCGGCTGCGTAAATACACCGCAGATTTCATGCCCGGAATCCACCAAAGCTTTCAATGATGCCACTGCAAAGTCCGGTGTTCCCATGAATAGAATTCGCATGCTTATTCTTCCTCTTCTTCCTGCTGGCGAATGTACTCCTCCAGCTCATCTTCGGTCATCAGATGATCCGTGTGCTCGACGAACAGATGTCCGTCCAGATGCTCAATTTCATGGCAGAAACAGCGAGCCGTTAACCCCTCATCCTCTACCTCAAAAATTTCACCATTACGATCCTGCGCACGCACACGTACCACATAAGGACGAGTCACAATACCGAATTTGCCCGGCACACTCAAACAGCCTTCCAGACCGGTTTGCTCGCCATCTGTCATGATGATTTCCGGGTTAATCAATTCAATGATTTCGTCATCCGCATTCATCACCACGCATAAACGGCGCAGTACGCCAACCTGCGGCGCTGCCAGACCAACACCGCCGGAATCGATCAGCGTTTCCGTCATATCATCCAGCAGCGTATGCAAACGATCGTTAAAATCGGTTACTTTGCGGCATTTTTTGCTCAAGCATTCATCGCCGCGCAAGACAATTTTTCTCAGTGCCATATCTTTCTACCTCTTAATCCATTAAATTGCAATCAGTGTAAATATTCATATTACGGTTTTCTTTACGACCGGAAAATTCTTTCATAAAACTTGCTATCAGATTTCTCACCACAACATCGTTTTTACCAATCACGGTAATACGGTAACGATACCGATTATTTACCTTAACAACAGGACACGGTGCCGGCCCCACGATCTCCAGACTCTTGTACGCTTCCTGCTTTGTTGCTGTTCGAAGTCCATTACAAAGTGCCTGACAAGCATGGCGAACCCGGTTTTCCTCGTCGCCTGTTATTGTGATAATAAACTGATCAGCAAAAGGCGGATCCAACCGTATCTTCCGTAAGCGGATTTCCGCAGCATAAAACCGTTCATAATCCTGTTGGGCTGCCGCTTGAATGACATCATTCTCCGGCGTATAAGTTTGGATAACCGCTCTGCCTTCTTTTTCGCCTCGTCCAGCTCGTCCCACTACCTGCGTCAATAGACTAAACGTGCGCTCCGCCGCCCGAAAATGATCGACATACAGTGATAGATCTGCGGCTAAGACACCTACCAATGTTACATTTTCAAAATCTAATCCCTTAGCCACCATTTGCGTGCCTAATAAGATGGGAATCTTCTTTTCTGAAAACTCACGCAACAGTTTTTCATGCCCTTCGCCAACGGTATCTGCATCCATGCGCAGAATTCCAACTTCCGGAAACAGCTCTTTCAGCTCCTGCTCAACTTTTTGCGTACCGACACCTATTTTCTTTAAGCTATCTCCACATTCCGGGCATTTTTCCAGTGTTTTTTCTGAATATCCGCAGTAATGACACATCAATCGGTCATTTGCGGAATGATAGGTTAAATACACGCTGCATCTCGGACATTGCGGCACATAACCGCATGATGGGCACAGCAATTGCTTGCTATTACCACGGCGATTCAAGAACAGAATGCTTTGCTCACCGGAATCAATATTTTTTCTCAATTCCTGCTGCAATGTCCGGCTAATGATGCTTACATTACCACTATGCAGTTCTTTGCGCATATCTGCCAACATGACTTTCGGCAAATGATGGGCATTATAACGTTTTCGCAGTAAAGCATGCTGATAATCGCCTTTACGGGCAAAATAAGCGCTTTCCACTGTTGGTGTTGCCGAACCCAGCAACAGTCGAGCGTTTTCCTGAACACAACGGTATTTGGCAATATCACGGGCATGATAGCTGGGCGCATTTTCGGACTGATACGAGCTTTCCTGCTCTTCATCTAAGACGATAAGACCTATGTTCTGAAGCGGCGCAAAAACTGCGGAACGAGTGCCCAAGACAATATGCGCCTCGCCTCGGCGGATCCGCTTGTATTGGTCGTAGCGCTCCGTCATGCGTAAACCGCTATGCAACAGCGCCACCTCATCTCCAAAATAGGCAGAAAACTTGGCCATCATCTGTGGTGTCAGGGCAATTTCCGGCACCAAGATCATCACAGACTTTCCCTGCTGCAACAGTGCTTGTGCCAAGCGGATATAGATCAAAGTCTTACCGCTTCCGGTCACGCCTTCTAGCAAAGTTACGCCGGCTTTGACCGTCTGCGTCTGTGCTAAAATATCATCAAACACAGTCTGTTGTTCTTCATTCAGGGTAATGTCCTTCGCCTTTACAGTCGTTTCATATTCATTGATACGATATTCTTCATGCTCTGCAAATTTGATGATACCTTGCTTTTCCAGGCTATTCAATGCTTTACGGGACACACCGATAAAATAGCTTAAATCATGCACACTTGTTTGTCCATATTGTGCCAAAAAAGTCACTGCATCATACTGTTTTGGTGCAGACTTTTTCTTCTTCGCCATAGCCGCCAGCGCCATATCACCATTCATATTCAGTGATACGAGCATAACTGTTTTATCACTAACCTTGCGGTTACTTTGGGTGAGAGAAGATACCACGCCTTTTTTACGCAACTGCCGATATACAGAAAGATCTGCAAAAGTTTTCAGCAGTTCATCGCTGCTCTTTGCACCGTCTTCTAACAATTGACAAGCTAATCGTTCTCGGTCGGTCAATTCATCGGTCGGTGCTTGTGGTACTAAACACCACATCTCTGTGTGCTGATACCACACCGCAGCAGGTAAAATGATGCGAATAGCATCATACAGCGTGCAAAAATAGCGTTGCCGCATCCATAGCGCCAATTTGATGCCCTTTGCATCCAGTAATGGCTCATCATCCAATACAGCGGAAATCGCTTTTAGCGGATGTTCCGGTACTGCCTCGTGAAGTGACAATACAACTGCCTCTGATATGCGATTTCCCCTGCCAAACGGCACAAGAACACGCATTCCTACGGCAATCTCTTCACCCAACGGCACAGTATAGTCATAGGGTTTGTCAATGGCATAGGTTGCCGCGGCAACAGCGACCTTGGCAATCTGTGGCATTGATCATCCCTCCTTACATAAGCTTAGTCAGCAATACTGGTATCAATGGTACTGGCATCAAACTTGCCATCTGCAACCTCGTGGATTGCCAGAGTAACAGGTTTTTCAGTTAGATGCTCACCGGAAATCTCAGCTGCTTCGGAAATCTGGCGAGCACGGCGTGCCACCACATTTACCATCATATAGCGGTTGGGGATATACTCCTTGAGCTTATTCATAGCGGGATACAACATCATAATAATCTACTTCCAATCTGCCTTTCGGCTTAAATTATTTATTTAATTCCTCACGGAATATATTGACACTTACATTAAATTTACTCGCTCATCCGGGCGGCAGTGCTCTGCGCACAAAATCGCTTTCAATTTCTCAACGGCCTCTTCCACGGTGCTGTTGACAACGAAATAATCATAGTCTGCAGCGGATTTTACTTCTTCCTTTGCTCGCAGCAAACGCTTTTGTACCTTGTCCGGTGTATCTGTACCACGGGCGGTCAGACGGCGTTCCAGTTCTTCCCAAGACGGGGGAGCAATGAAAATACGAATGGTTTCCGGACGCTTGGCACAAATCTGCGTCGCACCCTGCACCTCAATATCAAGGATTACATCCTTGCCCTGCTCCATTGCCTCATCCACATATTTTTTAGGCGTGCCGTAATGGTTGCCAACATACTCTGCATGCTCCAGAAACGCATCTTCCTCGATCCATCGGCAGAATGTATCTTTTTCCAAAAAGTGATAATGTACACCATCCACTTCGCCCTCACGAGGGGCACGAGTCGTTGCCGAAACCGAGAAATAAAGATTATCTCGCACTTCAAACAAGGCATTCAGCACGGTACTCTTTCCCACCCCGGACGGGCCGGATACAATAAAAGTTTTTCCCTTTCTCATCATCTGTTCTCCTCTTCCAACAGGTCCTGCACCTCAACACCCATGCGCTGTGCCATCTTATCAGTAGAAATTGCCGATAACACCACATGGTCGCTGTCCATAATCAACACCGACGCTGTTTTTCGACCATAGGTTGCATCAATCAGCATACCACGATCTCTCGATTCCTGCACTAAACGCTTGATTGGTGCAGAATCAGGGCTGACCACAGCCAACAGACGCTCTTGGGAAATAAGGTTGCCAAACCCGATATTTACCATATGCATAGACAAGTACCTCTTTTACTCAATATTCTGTACCTGCTCGCGGATCTTCTCCACTTCCGCCTTCATGTTTACTACATCCTGCGCAATTGTCAGATCATTGCACTTGGATCCAATGGTGTTGCACTCGCGGTTGACCTCCTGAATCAGGAAGTCCAACTTACGACCCACAGGCTGAGTGCTTTCCAGCATGGATCGAAGCTGGGCAATATGGCTGCGCAGACGAACAGTTTCTTCATCCACTGCCACCTTATCTGCAAAAATAGCTGCCTCTGTCAAAATACGGGATTCATCAATGGTCGTGGATGCTAAGACTTCCTTCATCTTGGTTTCCAAGCGCTCACGATACGCTGCAACTGTTTGCGGGGAGCGCTCCTCCACCTTACCAACCACAGTTTCAATGGTATTCACACGGCCGCCAATATCCTCTGCCATCTTCTTGCCTTCCACGGCACGCATATCGTTATATGCCACGATAGCAGCATCCAATACTTGACAAATATCTGCGCAAACAGATTCCAAATCTTCCTCAGCCTTAGTAACCGTCAGCACGTCCGGGAACTTTGCCAGTGCCACCGGAGTAACTTCTCCCTCTAAGGAAAAAGTATTCTTTAACTGCATCAAGGCCTCATAGTAACCCTTTGCCAAAGACTCATTCACTGCCACCACAGTAGTATCGGCCGCAGAAGAGTCAATTGTAATGAATACATCCACTTTACCTCGGGAAATTGCCTTCTGCACACGACTCTTAATAGAATCCTCCGCAAAAATATAGGCACGGGGCATTTTCACAGTGCAATCCAAATATCGGTTATTGACACTGCGCATCTCCACTGTAATATCGCGTCCATTAATCGTCTGACGCGCCCGACCAAAACCAGTCATACTCTTGACCATGAAGCTTGTCCTCCTTTTATCTTAAAACACACCTGTTTATTAACAACAAAAATACCAACCGCCACTATTACAACAAGTCAAAGCCACGCATAAGGGTAAGCAATAACCCGTGTTGCAGTTCCCGGTAGTCACATTTCCATAGCCATCGGGTCGATAGCCGGTCTGACGACCCTCCATCATATCCAAAGCTTGCCGGAACTCGGCATTATTGGGCGACATTTGCACCGCCGTTTGGAAATACTGCCGTGCCTCATCCATCCAACCACGACGATAGCAAATGGTACCTTTGAGGAAGTTCCACTCCCCATCATGGTCTGTCATAGCATTTAGCAGTTCCTCTGCCAGGTTCAGATTACCCTGTGCAATTGCCATACGCACACGCTGGTATTGCGGCGAACCGGTATAGCTTTGATAGCCGCCATAAGCGCCGTAACTCCCCGATGGACCTTGCTGCACAGTTTTGCCCTTGCGCTCTGCCTGCACCGCTTCGTACGCTTCATTTATTTCTTTCATCCGCTCCTGTGCTAAGTCAGCCAAGGGATTTTCATGATAATTATCCGGATGATATTTGCGTGCCAGATTTCGGTAAGCTTTTTTTACTTCCTCGTCTGTCGCTGTACTGGGAACGCCCAATACTTGATAGGGGTCACGCATATCATTATCCTACCTTTCGTGTAAGGTTACTTCTCTCTTGTTTCTGTTTGTGAAAGCTACCATCTAAAACAGAACTGCCCACGGCATACAGTCCCTCATAAACCACACTTTCAATTATTTTAGTATAATCTCCAAAATCTGACAGTTCAAACGCTGTAGCCATCAAGCGGATGGATTGATCCAGAGTTTGGGCAAGTTCCTTCTGGTCCTCCGGTGACAGTTTCCCCCAGAATACCATAAACCGATATTGCAGTGGATTATAGTTCCCTGTTTTCACATCAGCCGCTAAATCATCAGCAGCATCAATCAAATATATCCAGCGACCCAAATGATACAATATCTGTTGTAATATCCGTTGCTGCCGTATATCGTGAACGGCAAGGGCAGCCTCTGTCAGAAGTTGGGCAAATGTATCCGCCGGACGGTCAATAGAGCTGCATTTCTCTTGCTCCAGTTGGGTCAGCTCTTGCAAATGCTCCCGTGTTTTGCGGTCAAATTCCGGCTGCACCTTACGAGCTTTTCGATAAGCTCGGCGCAGAAACAGTGAAGCAACACGATACAGCAAACCTTTGAAAAAACCGTGGTCTGCAATCCCATCTTTTAGCTGCCACCATGTTAAAATCACACTGTAATCTGCCGCCATGTCAAAAGCCGTCGTAGCTTGCACTGCTTTTCTGCAGCGGATAGGATGCACCAGGCACCGTTTTTCACAACAGTGGCAATCTGCATTACCGCCAATCAGCATGGCCAAAAAGGTCAGATCATAGTTCAGAATAAAGCGAGCAACTAAGCCATAACGCCGTGAAAGAGTATGACACAAACCGCAATATGCCGCCCGAAAACGCTCGCAATCTTCTTCACTGAGCCGATTTATTGCCGGTCGAACATAACCAAACATCAGACTAAGCGCACAACATGATAGGTTAAAGCGTTACTGCGCCGTGCATGCCGGTCATAAACTATACAAGGCACAAAGGCTATCGCAGCGGCCAATGCGGCAATCACATAACGCACGCTCTCGCTTGCCAAGCCTTCTGATAGAAAGTAACCCAGTAAAAAACCAACAATCGGCACCAAATAGACCAGCGTCACCACACCCAAAAGCTTTTGCGTACTACTCTCCACAACAACCTTCTGACCCGGCAACAGTTCTATATTTGACTGCGCTTTGGCATGAATTGCCGCACCGGTCATTCCGCACCCTGCACACTGCTCACAGTCATGACCGCAAGCAGATTTGCGTGGCACGGAAATCTCCACATAACCGTTGTCCAATATCTTTTCAACTGTTGCAATTTGCGTCATTTGCTTGTTCTCCCATCTCTTTCATATACGCTTTACTCATCAGGCTTGGTTAATCTTTCCAAACCTTGACGATAACCTGGTAATCGCCCTTGGCGCCCACATTCTCATAGTTCTTTACCGTAATCTTTGCGGGCACTGTAAAGCTGCCGCTTTCCTTTATCTTGCTTAAATCAGCCGCTACCTGAATGTTCTTTGCGGTAATGCTGGCTATTTCATCATTTAGACCACGCAATACCACATCAAGACTCTCTGTCACAACAGATGCGTTCCAGCCATCCGGCAAATTCATACAAGAGAATTTATTTACCGCAATTGTCCGCTCGGAAACATCATTTACAACAATAGTAATTACTGCAACAGATTCCTCGGAAATCAATGTTGTATTTTCCGGAACGGGAATTTCATATGTCAAGGTCTGAGATGGCTGCAAATTTTGCAGATCAATCGTATCCAAGACGATATCCTGAACGGCATCCAAAGCGGTTTTATCACCCGCCAGACTGATCTTTGCAGGTACGATGGTACATTCCGTCTGTTCTAATGTCGAACCGGGTGATTCCTCAAAATTAACCTTCAGGTCGACTTTTTTCACCGTGGTGACAGGCACAGATACTTCCGCCATCAATACGCTTTGCCGGATGTTATCGTTATCCACCTTATCGCCGTTATAGTCATACAAAGACACTTCCAATGTGTCTGCTACTCGTTCCGTAGCACCACTGATATCCAAATCTACCTGTGCATAACTGACGCCCACCAAGTCTTCCGGCTGACCACGCAGTTCCACAGTTTCAGGATTTAAGGTCACTTCTCCCACAGTATAATTTTCCGCCACTTTACCGGTGATATTGCATTGAATAGGTACTTCCTTGGTAGCCATTTCGCCGATTGTCACGGTAACTGCATACACGCTGGCATTCTGCACCGTTATGCTGGAGCGCAATATATTATCCGGATATACCACCTGATAGCCCAATGACTGTACGCCGGTCTCTGTGATTGAAGATGTATCTACCACAATACGGATTTTCTCCTTATCCAAGCGGTACAGTGTTTTACGAGGTCCTGAAATCTTCAGATCGATGGTATTTTCATGACCGGAAAGAATCATTAAGCCGCGATCTGCCAATATGGTATTTTCACCCGAAAATTCTACAGGAATTCCATTCACATTCATTGTGGCATCTGTTGCCAGTTGCGTGTCCACATACAGCCAGATGACAATGGCAATCAAAATGGAACCGACAATGCGGAGCGCTTTTTTTCCGCTCTTATGCTTCTTTTCCATTTTGCCCCTCCTTCTGCTTCACACGCAATTTCTCAAACAACGAAACCTTTTTCTTCTGCTGTTCTTCTTCCGGTTTTGGCAAAAGTTCATTGCACAGAAGTTGTGCTAATGTTTCCGGCATCAAATGCCGCTTGAGCAAACCACCAATCGCAACAGAAATAGAGCCGGTTTCTTCAGAAACAATAACCACCACCGCATCGGAATTTTCACTCATACCAATACCGGCACGATGACGCATTCCCAGATCACGGCTCAGATTTATGTTTCTGGACAGCGGCAGCATGCAGCCTGCACCCAGAATCCTACCCTGCCGCACAATCACTGCGCCATCATGCATGGGGGCTTTCACAAAGAAAATGTTTTTCAGCAGTTCGCAAGAAACTCTTGCATCCAATTTTGTGCCGCTATGCACATAATCATCTAACAGCATTTTGCGCTCAAATACAATCAGCACGCCCGTGCGGCTATCCGACATTTCTCGGCAAGCCACCACTGTCTGCTCAATGGCACGTTCCAGTGCCGTAACCTGCTGCTGTGGAGCAAACGCCTGCAGCAAACGAATGTTACGGCTACCTACCTTTTCCAGCAAATGCCGGATTTCCGGCTGGAACAGAATAATCAACGCCAGAACGCCCCATTCCACCAAGTGGCTGAGGATATAGTTGATAGCACGAAGATGGAAAAAGGCAGATGCCCACATGGCAAGCAAAAAAATGGCCACGCCCTTCAGAATATTAACAGCCCGATTGGTACGTGCCAATGTCAAAAGACGATATACCAGACAAGCAATAATTGCTACATCTAAAATATCAGATACTCTGATCAATAATAAGTATCTCCCAATATCTTGTAAAATAGATACTACCGTTTCCATATATCTTTCCTTCCCAAATATACATACCGATACATAATACCTATTATATAAAAAATATTGGGAAATTGCAACAAAAAAAGTGTGACTAAGATGTTACTTTTCCACGAACAATGGCAGCTAATTGGTGGGCAAAAGCATTGATTTCCTCGATTGTGGTAAAATACGACATACTAAGTCGAACGGTTCCGGTTTCTATCGTTCCGACAGTTCGATGCGCCAGCGGAGCACAGTGCAATCCCGCTCTGACCGCAATACCACGTTGTGCTAACGCTTCTCCAATCTCTTCGCAATCCCGATTGGCCACCGCAAAAGATAACACCCCCGTCTGCTCGCTTTCGGACGCAGTAAATACAGTTACTCCCGGCAAACGAGATAGCTGTTTTGCAGCTTGCCGCATCAGGCGCCGTTCGTGTGCGTCGATACACTCTATTTTGGTCCGCCGCACAAACCGAATTCCCTCCAGAAGTCCACTGATGCCCACCATGTTGTGGGTCCCTGCCTCCAGAAAATCCGGCAAATCAGGCGGCATAGTCAGCAATCGAGAGGCGCTGCCTGTACCGCCTAAAATCAGTGGTTTTGCCTCATGGCCACACAAGAGCAAGCCTGTTCCCTGCGGTCCATATAAACCTTTGTGGCCTGGCATGGCAACAAAGGCCGCTTGCCAACGATTCAACTGTACGGGCAACACGCCTGCAGATTGCGATGCATCTACAATCAGCGGAACATTTGCCTGCCGGCACAGTTCTGCCATCTCATCTACCGGCTGTATTCCGCCAAACACATTGGATACATGATTCACGATAACTGCATTTGCCGGCGTCTGCAATGCCTCTCGCAATTCCTCCACCATCGCCCCCTGATCAAACAACGGTGTATCCAGAACCGTCAATTCAACATCTTCGATGTCATTGAGAGGTCTTGTTACGGCATTGTGCTCATAGCCGGAAATAATCACCCTCGCCCCAGGCGAAACCAATGAACGGATCGCAATATTCAGGCCATGTGTTGCATTGTGCGTAAAAACAACCTGTTCTGGCGATGACACATCAAATAGTTGCGCCGCCTCCATTCGGCACTGATATGCCGTTTGCTCCGCTAAGTGCGATGCCGGATAGCTTCCACGCCCAGGTGAGCTCATGTGATGAACGGCATACGCTACGGCACGCTGTACCTGCCGAGGTTTTTGCAGCGTAGTGGCCGCAGAATCTAAATAGATCATCGAACCACCTTCTTATAACCGTCAGCTCCATGCTGAAATACAGAAACCGGCTGCAGCGATGCTGCCTCCAGCCGTTGCAATACTTGATTCAATTGCTCTCCCGGTATACGCACGGCATAGCTGCATCCTCGATCAGTCAGTCCTGCAGGCGCACGAAATATTTGCACACGAATTCCACCGGCATTCAGCACCTGAACCATGCGCTGTGCCTGTGTGATTGTACGAGCTATTAAAAGATAATGATCCATATTGCACCTCCTCACACAGCATTGTATGTCACCACACTCTCATGCGTGAAAAAGGACCCGACCTTAGTCGAGTCCTTCTGCTATCTCTTCTTATTTTATTTTTTCAATCAATGCCACTGCATGCGCCGCCATGCCGCTGCCGTCACCGGTAAAGCCCAAATGTTCTTCTGTTGTGGCTTTCACATTGATCCGATCCATTTCTGCGCCCAAAGCCTTCGCTATATTGCTGCGCATCTCATCTCGATATCCGCCAACCTTAGGACGTTGTGCAATTAATGTCGCATCCACATTGACAACTTGCCAGTCATTTTCCTTTAATGCCTTTGCGACCCTTTCCAACAATACGATGCTGGAAATATTCAAAAACGCATCATCATTATCAGGAAACAGTTTACCGATATCGCCCAATGCCGCTGCACCCAATAACGCATCCATCACAGCATGTATCAATACATCGGCATCCGAGTGACCGTCCAGCCCTTTTTCGTAAGGGATGGTCACGCCGCCCAATATCAGCTTTCGGTCTGCACACAAGCGGTGTACATCGTAGCCGTGTCCTACTCTCAAATTCGTCATTGCTCTTCCCTCGCTCGTTGTTTCAAGATCGCTGTCGCAATCACCATGTCTAACGGCGTTGTAATTTTGATGTTTTCGCCATCTCCTGCTGTCAAGTAAACTTCCTTGCCAAGCCGTTCCACAGCAGAACAATCATCAGTAATACTCACGCCGGCATTACACGCTGACTGCAAAGCAGCCTTCAACAATTCAGCCTGAAATACCTGAGGTGTCTGAACGCGATACATAGTAGATCGATCCGGTGTTTCACGCACCAAGCCAGTATCATCCGCAATTTTTACCGTATCGGACATAGGAATTGCCGGCGCCACAGCAAATGTTTTGACACCAAATCGAATTAAATCATCAATCATTTCCGGACGAACCAACGGGCGTGCGCCATCGTGAATGGCAATCAGCTTTGTCTTAGGATCTGCCTCTAATGCAGCCGCCAGAACAGATTCTGTCCGGCTGGCTCCGCCTTGAATCACACGCACTTTTTTATGTAGTCCGGCTTGTGCGCACAAATCCGCCACTTTCAGCAGCATATCTGCATGAGCCGCCACAATGATCTCATCTACCAATTCTGCGGAATCTATCGCCTGCAGCGTGCGCATCAAAACCGGTGTACCGTCTAAAGGTAAAAACAGCTTATTCTCTCCGCCCATGCGCTGTGATGTACCGGCTGCGGGCACAATCATGGTACAATAGGGGCGAGATATATCCTGTACCTTTTTCCATCGATTCCAAAACTTACCCAAATCCGGTCACTCCTCTTTGTGCATCGTTAATTCAATTATAGTAAAATCAAACCTCTTTTGCAAGAGTTAGTCTATGAACATTCTCCACTATTCATTCAGTCAAAAACGGAGTGATCTATGACCACTCCGCTTTGCTGTTATCTTCTGTTATGAGGATACCAAATCTTCTGTTTTTCCGCTTCCTTGATGAGTTCCTCACGGAAATCAGGGTGTGCAATGGAAATCAGCTTTTCGGCACGCTCCCAAACACTCAGGCCCTTCAAGCATACACAACCGTACTCCGTCACCACATTCATGGTATTGACACGGGTATCGGTCACTACGCTGCCCTGCTGCAACGTGGGACGAATGCGGGATTTGATGCTGCCGTCCTTATCTTTGAAGGTGGAACTCAGGCAAATAAAGCTCTTACCACCGTTACTCAAATAAGCACCCAGCACAAAGTCCTGCTGACCGCCAGCGCCGGAAATCTGCTTGATGCCTGCCGTTTCACCGTTTACCTGACCATACAAGTCCACATCAACAGCATTATTGATGGAAATGAAGTTATCAATTGCCGCTACCGTACGAATGTCATTGGTATAGCTGATGGGAGCAGCCATACAAGCAGGGTTATCATCCAAATAGTCATATAGCTTCTGCGTACCAGCTGCAAAAGCGTAAACCTGACGACCCTTATCAATATTCTTCTTGGCGCAGGTCACTTTACCTGCCATAGCCAAATCCACATAAGCATCCACATACATCTCAGTATGTACGCCCAAATCCTTCAAATCGGAATCACACAGCATGGCACCAACTGTATTGGGCATACCGCCAATACCCAGCTGCAGGCAAGCACCGTTAGGAATCTGCTCCACAATCAGCTTGGCAACTGCCTTATCTACATCGGTAGCGGGGTTGGAGCCCTGAATACCCATGGGATCATTGCGGCCTTCTACCACCATATCCACTTCACTGATATGAATGCAGTTATCAAAGCCGCCCAAGCAGCGAGGCATGTTCTCGTTGACCTCAACAATAATGACCTTGGCTTTCTCACAAACAGCCTTAATATGAGATGCAGATAAGCCAAAATTAAAGTAGCCATGCTTATCCATAGGTGTTACTTGGAACATAGCAACATCCGGTGGAGTAATATGATCGGTATAGTAGCGAGGCAGTTCGCTATAACGCATCGGTTCATGGAAACCGGCACCGGTAGCAATGTGTTTACGCTCCACGCCACTCATGTGATGGGAGTTGAAAATAATGTGATGCACAGGATCTTCAATATCGAAAATCGCAGGCTTCCACAAGCTGATACCGCCACGGACCTTTACATCCTCCAACTCCGGAGCGCGTTTTGCCAGTGCTTCATCCAAAACACGGGGATGAATTGCACAGAAACCATAATCCACCCAGTCGCCGGATTTGATAATCTTTACCGCTTCTTCAGCGGTGGTCAATTTTTCTTGATACATTTTTTTGTAATCTGCAAAAGGCATAGTCTTTCCTCCTCAAGCTGCAAATGTTTACCATGTATTGTGTTGTTAATTTTACCACAATCTTATGCAAAATGGCAGTACTATTGTTAAGAAAATATCAATTTTGTTTCTTTGCACAATTTCGTTTCCACAATTTTGGTAATATAGTATGATATAGCAAAAGAGCCGACACAATTGTGTCGGCTCTTCATAAGCGATATATGGCTGAATTACTCAGCGTCTTCCTCGACTTCCTCCTCTGCAGCGGGAGCCAGCAGAGCACGGATGGACAAGGAGATCTTCTGCTTCTCTTCATCGATAGCAGTGATCTTTGCATCAACAGTCTCGCCCTCGGTCAAAACATCGCCGGGCTTTTCAATGCGGCGATCAGCGATCTGGGAGATGTGGATCAAGCCATCCACACCGGGAACAACCTCAGCAAATGCGCCGAAGGTCATCAGCTTAACGATACGAACGGAAGCGACATCGCCAACATGATAAGTTTCCATGAACTTATCCCAAGGATTGCAGGAACGATCCTTCACGCCCAAGGAAATCTTGTGCTTCTCAGCGTCAAAGGAGATAACATAAACCTCCAAAGTATCGCCAACAGCGCAAACCTCAGCGGGGTTCTTGATACGGCTCCAAGACAGCTCGGAGATATGTACCATACCATCCACACCGCCGATGTCAACGAATACACCGTAAGAAGTCATGGACTTTACAGTACCAGTGTAACGCTTGCCCTCTTCAATGTTAGCCCAGATCTCAGCCTGTGCAGCCTGACGAGCCTCGTAAGCCACAGCACGGATGGAACCGACCACACGGCGGCGAGCACGATTGACCTCGGTAATGCGCAGGGACACGGTCTGACCGATCATCTCGCTCAGATCTGCGCCACGGGGCTGACCGCTCTGGGATGCAGGAACGAATACGCGTACGCCCTTAATATTGACAACGATACCGCCCTTGTTCTCCTCGGTAACCTTGCCTTCCAAGGTAACCTTGTTCTCACGGGCATCCTCAATGTCTTCCCAAACTTTGACAGCATCCAAACGCTTCTTGGACAGCATTGCATAACCTTCAACATCGTTAACACGGATGATATAGGTCTCGATCTCATCGCCGACCTTGACAATGTCTTCGGGCTTTGCATTAGGATCAGCGGACAGCTCATCCACGGCAATGTAGCCTGCCTGCTTGCAGCCCAAGTCAACCTGAACCTCAGTGGGGCCGATTGCCGTCACTATACCGGTTACCTTCTCTCCTGTATTTAAAGTCTTAAAAGATTTTTCCAGCATTTCTTCGAAGCTTTCTTCCATAGCTTCCACGTTCTTGATTTCTTCACTCATGGTTGTATATACCTCCTTAATGATGCTCGCAGGTGTGGATGCACCGGCCGTTAGTCCCGCCACCTCTGCACCTTTCAGAAAATCCGCCGAGAGCTCGTCCGCCTGCTCAATTTGAATCACAGCCTTACAACGCTCAGAGCATATCTCCGTCAAGTGTTTTGTATTGGCACTCTTACGGTCACCAACCACCACCATCACATCAACCTGGGAGGCTAATTCAGCCGCTTCAGATTGACGCTTATGCGTAGCATTACATATTGTATCAAAAAAATTTGCATTTGTACACTGTTTTTTTAAAATTTCTGCAGATCTTTCCCAAATTGATCGAATACATGTGGTTTGCGCCACTGCTGTAATGGGTAAGCAGCTACGATTGGGGTCTTCATCCAGCCACCGCTGCAGCTGCTCCGGACCATCAAAAATAATGGAGCGATCCGACCAACTGGCAACGCCCATGACCTCCGGATGAAACGGTTCGCCAATAATCACTGGCACTCTTCCCTCTTGATCTGCCTGCGCTACGATCTGTTGCACACGAAGCACATTCGGGCAGGTAGCATCGACATAATCGGCGCCAATCTGCCGCAAATAGTCAAACACCTGCTTCTTCTCGCCGTGGGCACGAATCAGCACTGTATCGCCGGGCGTGATCCGGTTCACATCATCAACCTGACTCGCACCAAGCTGATGTAGCTCCTGAACCACATTAGCATTATGAATGATACTGCCCAACATGACGCAACCGCCCTTTTCACGGGCAGTTTGTTCTGCCAAATGTACTGCACGCTCCACGCCGTAACAAAAACCGGCAGATTTTGCCTGTATTACTTTCACGAAATACCTCCCAGCTCATATATCTGGCGCATTATTTCATCCGCATTGCTCTGATATTCTTCCGCAGTACCTCTTCTACCCGTATACTGGGGCGTATAAGGTTTACCGAATACTACCGGAATACGTTGGAACAGCTTTTTTGTTGTACCGATAAACACCGGAATCATCTTTACGCCGGAGCGAATGGCAATCGTTGCTGCGCCGCCTTTTGCTTTAACCTCGCCAGGTTGCTTTACACGGGTACCTTCCGGAAAGATCAGCAAATTGCAACCATTACGCAGTGTCTTAATGGCCGTCTTAATTGCTCCGATATCAGAATTGCCACGGTCTACGGGGAAAGCTCCCATCTTACGCACAAATGCACCGACCACAGGAATGCTAAATAGTTGTTTCTTTGCCATGATGCGCAGAGGATAATTACCGCGCAATGCCATGATCATAAGCACGGGATCCCAATTACTGCTATGATTCGCACACAGCATCACGGGCTCGTCCGGCAGGTTTTCCATGCCCTTTACATCAATCGGATGCAGCAACATCAAAATCGGTCGGCCGATGGCTCGGGCAATTTCATAGAAGCTTTTTTTCACAGGCCAACTCTCCCTTTGATCGTATTCAGCAACAGTTCTTTGCTGCCCTCAAAATCAATATCACCGGTATCCACCAAAATAGAATCTTCAGCCGGACAAAGCGGTGCAACTGCTCGATGGCTATCTGCCCAGTCACGCTCCTTAATATCAGCAAGTACTTCCTCAAACGGGCGAGGTGTTCCACGTTCTTCCAACTCCTTAGCACGGCGCATGGCACGAATTTCAGGTGCTGCTGTCAGGAAAATCTTCACGCTTGCATCAGGCAACACCACGGTCCCGATATCACGGCCGTCCATAATAACACTATGATGCTTCGCAAAACCACGCTGCATCTCCAGCAAAAATTCACGCACGGCAGGAATAGCAGACACATTGGATGCATACATGGAAATCTGCGGCAGGCGGATTTCTTTTGTCACATCCTGACCATTCAGTATCATGTGCTGCAAACCGTCATCGCTGTAAGTCATCTCGATCTGAATTTGCGATAAGGCCTCCGTTACACGCTCCGCATTCTTCGGGTCGATATCATGTGCAAACATATAATACCCGATGGAACGATAGATTGCCCCGGTATCAACATACAAAATTCCCAACTCTCCAGCAATTGCTTTGGCCAATGTGCTTTTACCGGCGCCGGAAGGGCCGTCAATGGCAATAGAATAAATCATGCTGTTTCTCCTCCATCTTGTGCGGCGGACAGACCTGCTTGTCTGCCGGTCGCCCATGCAATTTGCAAGTTAAATCCGCCCGTATAAGCATCTACATCCAGTACTTCACCGGCAAAGTAAAGACCGGATATTTTCTTTGACTCCATAGTTGACGGCTGTACCTCCGCCACCTTTACTCCCCCCGAAGTAATAATCGCTTCTGCTACCGGACGAGTACCGGTTATTTCAAGCTCAAAGTGTTTCAACAACTGGATCAGCGCTTTACGCTGTTCACGGGTAACGGAATTAGCTTTCAGCCCATCCGCTATCGCTAAGCGCTCCAATACCACCGGTACCATACTGCGATGCACCAAACCGGCTACAATTTTCTCAAAATCCTTATTGGGTGCATCACCAATATCCCGCAAAATTCGGTTTTCCAGTTTTTGCTCATCCAACGCAGGTTTCAGATCAATAGACAATCTGTATTGATTCTTGGTCCAATCGCGTAGATGAGCACTGGCAGACAATACCAGTGGCCCGGACACGCCAAAATGTGTAAATAGCATTTCTCCAAAATCTCGAAAGACCACTTTATTCTTTTGATTAAGTACTGTCAATTCCACATTTTTCAAAGCCAGACCCTGCATTTTCTCGCAATCACGATTGGGACTGACCAATGGCACCAATGATCCGTGCGGTTCGATAATGGTATGACCCAATTCGCTTGCCATGCGGTAACCGTCACCGGTAGACCCCGTTCCCGGGTAGCTGACGCCACCCGTTGCCATGATTACAGCATCAGCCTCATAACGCTTATGCTCGCCCCGGACAGCACACACATGATCATCTATCGTTTCAACAGATAGCGCACGATCACGCACAATTTGCACTTTCAATTTTTGCAGACGGCGTTTAAGCGCATTGGACACATCAAAAGAACAATCCGACTGAGGAAAAACCCGATTACCGCGTTCTGATTTCAAAGGCACTCCCAATTCCTCAAAAAACGCCATTGCATCTCGTCCGTCAAACTGAGAAAAAGCGCTGTACAGGAAACGGCCGTTGCGTGGAATATTTCGCATCAGCTCGTCCATCGTGCTGTCATTTGTCACATTACACCGACCCTTGCCGGTAATGTTTAACTTCTTACCTAATCGCTCGTTTGGCTCCAGCAATGTCACGCAGGCACCTTCCTGCGCCGACATAATCGCCGCCATCATACCGGCGGCACCGCCGCCAATCACTACTACTTTCTTACTCATCTTCCTCTTTACCAAAAATGCTGTATTTCGACCAGACCTGCTCCATATCGGATAAGGTTTTAGATAGTTCATCCTTGCGCTGACGCCCCACAGCCACAATAATAGCATTCAGCAGACTCAAAGGCGCCGTCATAGAGTCTACAAAAGATATCATATCACTGCGCACCAGAAGCGAAGTGGCCGCCATATGATACAAAGGCGACATCTTGCTGTCGGTAATTGCCACCACATCAGCACCACGGCTTTTGGCAAAATCTACGGCATGCACTGCCATCTTGGAATAACGGGGAAAACTGATACCAATCAGCACATCACCCGGTCCAATATGTAC
Source organism: Vescimonas sp. (assembly GCA_045617685.1). Taxonomy (GTDB): domain Bacteria; phylum Bacillota; class Clostridia; order Oscillospirales; family Oscillospiraceae; genus Vescimonas. The sequence continues at coordinate 5,732 of JAZLJB010000027.1, read as the reverse complement.
CAACTGCTCATAAATCTCGCCGGCAGCGGCACTTTGCACAATGGTAACATTCTCAAATACCAGATGCAGATAAAAATTCAGATAACCTGCCAAAAAAGACGAAGAGCGCACACCGAGAATATAAATGTGCTTAGCATGCAGCAACATATCTACTACACGTTCAAATTCACCGCGATCAATCTTATCGATAGCGGTATGAATGCTGTGCATATCACGCTGCATAACATCGCCTAAAATGTCGCTTTCCTTAATCTGCTCACCTGAAGCCTGAATACGCTGGATGGATGTCAACTTACCTCGTACCAGTTCTTGCAGAGCTTTTTGCATGGCGGGATAACCATCAAATCCCAGTTGTGAAGCAAAGCGCACCACGGTAGATTCACTGACATCCGTGGTCTGTCCCAATCGGCTGGCCGTCATGAAAGCCGCTTTATCATAGTCTTCCAATATAAAGTTCGCAATGCGCCGCTGTCCTTTGGAAAAACCGTCCATGTCAGTTCTGATCAGTTGTAACACATTATCTGTCATTCAATCTCTTCCTTTTATTGCTTTAATTTCGGCATCTGTTAAGTATCTCCACTTGCCAGAAGGCAAATCTCCTAATAGCAATGTATGCTCTTGTATACGCATCAGTCGTTTTACGATCAAACCGCTTTGCGCACACATACGACGGATTTGGCGGTTTTTTCCTTCGTGAATCGTAATACGTAGCAGCGCCTGGCTTCCTCGTTGCCACTGCTGCTCTACTTGTGCAGGACGAATCTCCTCGCCATCCAGTTCTCGGATAGCCTTCAATCGTTGAACGGCCCCGGATACATCACCGTATACCAAAACATCGTACACCTTATTGATCCCGTGTTTCGGATGAATAAGCTGTTGCGTCAGCGCCCCATCATTGGTAAACAGCAACAGTCCTTCCGAATCCATATCCAACCGTCCTACCGGAAATACCCGACAATCGCAGTCAGCTACTAACTCTGCAGCTGTTTTGCGTCCACGCTCATCGCTAAGTGTGGTAACATAGCCCCGTGGCTTATGCAGCATTAAATATACCGATTGCGGCACAGTATCCAAAGTCTCGCCGTCCAACTCAATGCGATCAATGCCGATTTCTGCCTTATCGCCTAATTGTGCTGTTCGCCCATTGACGGTCACTCTTCCCTGCTGCAATAATTCTTCTGCTGCACGGCGGGAACAAACACCGGCTCGCGCTATAATCTTTTGTAATCGCTCTGCCAAAGTTTTGCTCCCTTCTTCATGCTTGCTTGAAACCATACTCAAATAGTGCCGTGTGATCTGCCCAATCATTGCCGTCTTGCAGCGTCACCGCTACCAGATGTCGGTCGTCCCGCACGGCGTAGGTGACCAAGGTACGACCCGCCGCCTGCGTATAACCGGTTTTCATACCGTAGCAACCATCCAGTTGGTTTAGCAATCTATTGTGATTTGTCATCGTTCGTTTACCAATAGTAACTGTTTTCGTGGAGCAAAAGCGCATAAATGCAGGGTCTTTGCAGGCATAGGCTGCCAGAAGAGCCATATCATGCGCTGTGGAATAATGTAGCTCATCATCTAAGCCGTTCGGATTTGCAAAGCTGCTGTCTGCCATTCCAATTTCTTGTGCCTTCTTATTCATCTTCTGCACAAATTTATCAACACTGCCGCCGCAATGTTCTGCCAAAGCCAAAGCAGCATCATTCCCCGAACACAGCAGCAAGCCATACAGCAGTTCTTCTGCTGTCACCTTTTCACCGGGCTTGAGATACATGGATGAACCTTCTACCATGTGCTGGTCACTCACTGTGACAACATCATCCAGATTAGCTTCATCCAAAGCAACCAGCGCCGTCAGTATTTTTGTGGTGCTGGCAATCAGCATTTGTTTGTCTGCATTCTTTTCAAACAGTATCTCTCCACTGTCAGCATCCATCAGTATAGCTGCTGTAGCCGATACCTGCACGCTTTCTGCGTAGCAAGGCATTATACTTAACAGCACAGCAATACCAATAATTATCGTTACTATTCTATTACGCATGGAATCACCCTTTCAATATGGTAACTCCATTATACGCAATTAAAAATCAGTTTTTGCCTTTTTCTTGTCGATATAATTTTCTACACGGTCCATAACCTCAGGAACCAAATCGATAACACGATCTACCGTGGTAACGGCAGGCATAGCCACCGGAAGGATACGGGGCACACCGTCTTTTACTACCAAAAATGCCACCGGCTCCACCTTAATACCGGCTGTACTGGCTCCGCCAAATTTGTTGGTGTTCGCCTGCTTGCCATAATCACCGCCACCACAGCCAAAGCCGAAGCTCAAGCGAGAAACGGGAATCAATGTAACACCGTCAGGTGTATTGATCGGCTCTCCAATGATCGTGTTGGAATCCACCATCTCGCGAATCTTTCCCATGGAAGTCTCCATAAGATTGGTCAAAGGATTGGTATTATTCTCTTTCATTTCCATGATACAGCGCTCCTTTTGTGTGATATATTTTGTAACACTTTAACTTTCTTTGCTATTCTTTTTAACCTGCAGCAGCCATTTCACCAGCGGCAAACCAAACGCACCACCTATGGTCAGGATATGACCAATCCGCAGCCCAACGCTGATCTTACCCTCTGCCTTTGTGGCCGGTGCATTGTAATCCACATCTAAATGAATGTAAGGATCCTTTATTCGCACCAGTCGTTCTAATTGCGGCATCATCGTCCACACTGCCGTTTCCGCCCAGCCATACATCTGTGCGATCTTCGCAGGGTCATTGCCGCCGAAAACGATCGACAACTCCATTGTGTCAATTACCAGACTGCGTCTGGTCCTTCTCAATCCTCTTTTCAGCGATTCAAACAGAGTCGGAATGCCGGAGCGAACATCCTGAAATGTAAGCTTCAGTTTCTTTTTCTTGCTCTTCTCACTTTCTTCAGTTGTCGCTTTCTTCTTTTTCGGTTTTGCTTTCTTAGTCTTTTCAGGCTTCGGCAAAATAGTGATTTTTTGGGGTCCAATGCGCAGTGTCAGATGCAGTTCCTCGCCAAACGAACAAAATACGCTGACACGCAGAATTCCCAGCAGGATGAGCAACACAAATAGTATGCCCAAAATCCAAAGAGCAACCACTTGGTTCCCTCCTCCCCATGATTAATTGGATGTGGGCTCAGCCAGTACAGAACCATCCTCGTCCAAGCGAAGTTGTCCATCACTTTCAATACCGGGCATTTCCGGCAAATCCTCTAACGAATTCAGATGGAATGCACGCAAAAACGCCTGTGTTGTGCGATATAATCGAGGGCGACCGGGCACCTGCAATCTGCCGCACTCCTCGATCAGATGCCGCTCTTGCAACAGGCCCACGGTATAGGAGCTATCTACTCCTCGAATCTGATCAATATACGCACGGGTCGTGGGCTGATAATAAGCAACAATCGTCAGCACCTCCAAAGCAGGTTGACTCAATTTAGCCGGCTTGCGGATTTCAAACGCCTTACGAATACAATCAGCATATTCGGGTGCTGAACACAGTTGATAACTATCCTCCATGCGCAGCAAACGCATACCACGGCGCTCATAGGCGTAATAGTCTGCCAATTTTTGTAACACAAGCTCTACCGTCGGGCGATCCATATCCATCGCAACACAGATACGGTCCACCGAAACCGGCTCGCCGGAAGCAAACAAAATGCCTTCAATGGCCGCTTCAATTTCTTTCATTTCCAAACTATCCATTGTTTACTTCCCCCTTCCAATCCTCCGGCACTTCTCCGTCGCAGAATACCATACAATCCGTTTCAGGACCGGCCAACTTAATAATACGGCTGCGGCACAATTCCAGTACCGCCATAAATGTGGCAACCAACTCACTGCGGCTGCGGCTGCCACGGAACAGCAGCAAAAATCGTGTAATGCCACCATCCTTCAAACGACGCAGTATTTCCTTTGCCTTATTTTCCACAGGATACGGCTCGCGTTTGACGATTTGGTCAAATGCCCGCAAAGGCGGCGTATCTATTTGTCCTTGGCGGTCCATAACCTCTTGCATGGCGATTACCAAGTCTGCCGGCTCTTGATGATACTCAAAGATTTTACCGCGTTCCATCGGCTCCGGGCTGCGTGTTAAAATACTGCGGCCAAACTCGCCCATAGGCCCCATACGTTCCGTAAGCTGTTTGATTTTGCTATAAATCTCGCCATGTTTGCGCTCTTCCAATGATTTGATCAGTGCATCCATTTCGTTCTGCGCTTCTTCATCCTCAATCGATAGCAGCATTCGTGTTTTAATGTACATCAAGTGAGCTGCCATGTTGACAAATTCACTGGCAACTTCCAAATCCATCTGCTGACGCTGCTCCAAATAGGCCAAATACTGATCTAAGATCAAAGCAATAGGAATATCCTGAATCTCTATTTTATTTTTGCTGAGCAGGAAAAGGATCAAGTCCAAGGGACCCTCAAAGTCCTCCATGGGCTCACTGGCACGATTTTGCACCACCTTTTCCAATTTGAAAATAGGATTATCCAATTTCATTTCTCCTCATATTCTGCTGTTATAGCCCTACTATATGGCACATTGCATCAAAGACTCCGCTAATTGCCATGGATAGATACTGGTTACCTATCCCCATCGCAACCAAAGCCCACAAAGCGATAATGCCATAGCGTTCATAACGCAACATTTGAGCATAGGCCCGATTTGGCAACAATGAAAACAGGACTTTAGACCCATCCAACGGTGGAATGGGAATCAGATTAAATACACCCAATCCAATGGACAAAATAGCAGTATTCAGTAAAAATCCAAAGAGCATTTGGTTCCACTGTGTATACGCAGCATGTTCATACATAATGCGTGCGCCAAACAATAGTAACAGTGCCAGCAAAAAGTTTGACACTGGGCCTGCCAACGCCGTAAGGGCCATGCCCTGCTTTGGCTTTTTGAAATAATTGGGGTTCACCGGTACAGGCTTTGCCCAACCGAAACCGGCCACCAACATCATAATTAAACCAAACCAATCAATATGCCGCAATGGATTCAAGCTCAATCGGTGTTCACTTTTAGCGGTAGGATCACCCAAGGCATATGCGCTCAATCCATGACATAATTCATGCACCGTTAAGCACAAAAGCACTGACACCAACCGTAGCAGTACATCCTGCACAGAGCCAAAATCCAAAGCGTTCCACAAATTTCCCAAATAATTCACAGCAAAATCTCCAAATAGGCATACGCAACCAATTTATTACATTTTATTATACCAAACAATATACCCAAATACAAGAAAAATTAACCTCTGGGTATTGCGGTATCTGTTACCGATCATTCACGATATTGTTACTGTTTTGTGTCTGACCTGTAACGATGTTTCCATAAACCTTTGCTACACTTAAATCATAAATTTATAGCACAATAGATCCAATTTAGTGAGGAGGTAATATCATGAAAAAGTCCCATGCTTTGATTGCTGCATTGTCCATTCTGTGCTTACTGGTTGCATTGATTGCTTTTTTCCTGCCGACACACAATGGTATGATTTTGTCCCGTTTTGTAGTATTCCTCGCCATTGCTGTGGCAATCATGTGTGTATACGGTGTCATTGAACTCCTGTTTGGCGAAAATTCTGCCCAATAATTCCTCCCATATACAAAAAGAACCGGAATGCCTTGGCATTCCGGTTCTTGCTTTATGCAATTATTGGTAAAATTACTTACCCATGTTCATCTGAGCAGC
>JAZLJB010000026.1:0-15650 GCA_045617685.1 Vescimonas sp. | reverse complement strand
GCCAATGCCACCACATGCTTGGCATCTCGCAGATCCTGATAATAGAAGTTGCCCAAGGGGCCGGACATGGCAATCTCGGTACCCTCTGTCCATGTATCCAAAATGAACTCGGATGCCTGACCGCCCTTGCTGTGCTTGATGGTCAAGGTATAGCTGGTATCCTCGTCGCCCAATGCATCCTTAGGATTGGAGCAAAGCGAATAGGGCTTGCAAGCGGTAACGCCGTTGATATTCAAATCAAGGCTCACATACTGGCCGGCACGGAAATAGGCCAAAGCCTTGGTGCCTTTCTCTGCATCGGGCACCAGCACAAAGGACTTGGCATCGCCGTGGTCTACGATTTTGCCCACCTTGGCAAACTGCACATGGGGATGCAGCTTGGCGGCGATGCGGTTGGGGTTATAAATGGATTGAGGCAAGGTGGTGGGGGCAGCCTCAATGGCCTTGGTGCGGGTCTTTACCTCGCCCAAAAAGGGAAACGGAGTCAGGCCTTTCAGTGCCTTTTTGTCATAATGATACTTTGCCATCTTACTTGCCCTCCTTCATATCCATGATCATATATCTTGCCTGCTCGGCACCGGACAGATATGCCTGACTGTAACCATCCATCTGTGTGCCGTGGCCGCCCACAAAGCGCAGGCCCTTGACTGTATAATCCTCATGGTGACCGGACTGCACACGGGGGAACATACCGTCCCAGGTGCGGGGATAATAACCGTAGACATCGCCCTTGGGGGTACCCAGATAGCGTGCCCAGGTCATGGGGGATGCCACCACGATCTCCTCGATGTGGTTCTGAATATCGCAGCCCGTTACTTCCTCGAAACGCTCTACGCACTCACGGGCAATACGATCCTTGATTTTGAAGTACTCTTCCTCGGTGACATTTTCAAACGCATCACCCTCATAGAACTTGGAGAACTGCAGGAAAGCTCTGCCCTCGCCGGCAGCATCGGGAATGGCAGCATTCAGGCAGGTGCAGGTGATATCCTTATGGGTATCAATGTTGTCGGAGGACAACCACTGCTCGTGGTTGTTGGGGGTATAACGCATAAAGGTGTCATAATTCTTCAGGCCGATTTCCTCAGCAGAAGCGTCCAGACCCAGATAAACGGTAAACGCTGCCTGCGCAAGCTTGCGGGCATTCATCGCTTTCAAATCACGCTCGGGGATCTCGTTATGGTCCACCATGCGATCAAACACCACATGGGGCATCAGGTTGGAGATTACATAATCGCAGGCGATATATTTGCCGTTGCTCAGCTCCACACCGTGCACGGCGTTATCACGGACATCGATCTTTGCCACTTCGGTATTATACCAGATGTCGCCGCCCAACTGACGGATGCGAGCATCAAATGCCAGCGTGATCTCATGGCTGCGATTCTTTGCGATCCACGGGTTCTGCGTCAGGTACACATAGGTCATGAATGCGTACACGGCAAAGCTCATCTCTGTGGAGTCGGCTGCCACAAATGTCCAATAGGATTCAAAAATATGCTTGGCCTTTTCGGGCACGCCGATTCGATCCAGCATCTCGTCGCAGGGAACGGGCACCACACGCATCAGATCATAATACTTGAGCAGCATTTCCACCTTGGCAGGAGGTGAGGGCTCGTTATGATGCTGTGCCAGCCAATCCACACCGTCTACCAGCATGCGGGCAAGCTCCATCACCGTGGTCATGGACTCACGGGAGCCGGGCACTGCTTTTTCCATCTCATCGATGAACGCCTCCACACCAACGGGCATGGACACATTGAAGCCATCCTCATCTGTGGCAACAGAGGCAAAGGATTCATCCACGGGAACCCACTCTACATCCAGTTTATAGCGATCATCCAGCAAAGTACGCACAGCGCCCTTGGGACGGCCCTCTTTGCCATCACCCATCTGGCACATCTCGTGCAAGGTGGCCTCAAATTCATATTTGCCACGCCGGAAGCTGGTGGCACAGCCACCGGGTAAATTATGCTTTTCCAGCACCAGAACTTTCTTGCCCTCGTTGGCAAGGTAGCACGCAGCAGACAAGCCGCCGTTACCGGCACCGACCACTACCACATCATACTGTTTATTACTTTGCATAGGCAGGAGATCTCCCTTCTCGTTTTTGTGGTTAGACCACCAACCACATCATATCATTGATGCATTGCAAAAGCAAGCCTCGATATCGAGGCCTGCTTTGTTATTCATAATGCTTTTCCAATGCGTGGATACCTTGTGTGATGATCGCACGGGCGTATTCCTCTGATTTATCCTCATCTCGCAGACGAATAGCCTCCAGCAACTGGCGATGCATCTGCGCTGACAATTGGAGATCCGCCGCTTTCAGCGTATAGTGGCGTGCGATCAATGTGCGCAAAATCGACTCAAAACCACGGAATATCATGCTATAGAGAATATTACCCGATGCCTGGGTCAATTGATAATGGAACTGATACAGATCATCCACCGGATCACCCTGGCAGGATTCCAGACGAGTCACCAATTCCTCCATCTCAGACATGGTGCTTTCATAGATATTACTGCACGCCAAACGGGCGGAGCGGCTTTCCACCATGAGTCGAAACTCCATCAAATCATCAAACAGCGAATGCTCCAGCTCCGATGAGCCGTAACTCATCAATGCCGCCAGCGACTGGGGTGTGGGGTGCTTGCGGTAATCGCATACCACAGTGCCACGGCGAGGTACGATCTCCAAAAAGCTCATGGTTTCCAATTGCAGGATCGCTTGATTGACGCTGCTGCGACTGATGCCCATCTGCTCCGCCAAATCACGCTCCGACGGCAGCCAATCGCCTGCTTTCAGATCGCCGGATAGTATCTTTGTCAGCAACGCCTGCATACACATATCCTTCAACGACGGCTGGCTGATTTTTTGAAACATATTTCCCATGGGATAAACCTCGCAGCAATTTTATGGGCTTTATTGTAGCAAAATTCCCTATCGATTGCAAGTGGGTTTCTCAGGAGGAAAAAGCGGTTGCTTTTTTAACCGCCCCGTGTTATGATTTCGTTGGTATAACCACCAATCAATAGTCTTTGAAAAGGGGTGTCACATGAAAAAGTATGATGTTGTTGTCGTCGGTGCCGGTAACGCCGGTTTGTCCGCTGCGATGCAGATGGCACTGGCCGGCAAAAAGACGCTGCTGATTGAGCAGCACAACCTGCCCGGCGGCTGCGCAAGCAGTTTCCGCAGAGGTCGCTTTGAAATCGAACCCTCACTGCACGAGCTGTGCGATCTGGGTCCAGTAGAAAATCCCGGCGACATCCGCAATATCTTCAATCAGTACGGTATCGATGTGGAGTGGAAGCAGGTTCCCGATTGCTTCCGTGTTATCACCAAGTACTCCGACGGTTCTCCCATGGACGTGACCATGCCCTCCGGCATTGAGGCGTTCATCGACAAAATGGAGGAGTATGTACCCGGCAGCCGCAGCAAGATGGTGGAGCTGTTCGACCTGTTCCAGGAAGTGCTGGACGGTATCGCTTACATCTCCGCCTCCAACGGTCACGCCGATTCCAACGTGCTGAAGGAGAAGTATCCCAACATGCTGCGTACCGGTGCCTATCCCGCACAAAAGGTGTTTGACGCCTTGAAGCTGCCCAAGAAGTGCCAGGACATTCTGTCCATCTACTGGTCTTATCTGGGCGTGGATATGGACCATCTGGCCTTCATTCACTATGCCGCTATGGTACACAAATATGTCAGCCGCAGCGCTTACATTCCCACCCATACCTCCCACGAGATTTCCACCGCCATGACCGAGCGTTTCCGCGAAGTGGGCGGCGAGATCTGGTTCAACTGCCGTGCCGAGGAGTTCCTGTTTGACGGCGATCGCTGCTGCGGTGTAAAGACCAGTTTGGGCACCGTTGCCTGCGACTATGTACTGGCCAACATCAATCCCGATATCATCTATGGTAAGATGATGCCCAAGGAGTTGATTCCCGAACGTGAAAAGAAATTGGCTGCCGCACGCGGTCAGAAGTACGGTGCCCGTATGTTCACCGCCTACTTCTGCATGGACAAGACCGCTGAGGAGCTGGGCATCAAGGATTACAGCATCTTCCTGCCCGGTACCGCTAACTCCGCTCAGGAGTATAAGGATATCCTGAACGGTATGGAAACCAACGAGTACAGCATCTTCCTGTGCTACAACATTGCCAACCCCGAGGCTTCCCCCGAGGGTACCTGCATCTGTTCCTTCACCTCTTTCGGCGCGCCCAAGGATTGGGATAACCTGAAGATGGAGGACTATGTGGCATTCAAGAACAGTGTTGCTAAGAAGTTCCTCAAGAGCGTCAAAGATAAGGCCGGCATTGATCTGAGCGGTCACATCGAAGAGATGGCTGTGGCTTCCCCCTGGACCTTCGCCCGTTATCTGGGCACCCCCGAGGGCAGCGTATACGGTCATGAGACCGCTGACTGGGACGGCATGATGGCACGTATGATGATGCTGTCCACCGACTATCCCGTCAAGGGTCTGCGTCCCATCGGCGCAGCCGGTCCCCGCGGTGACGGTTACAGCGCCGCCTACATCTGCGGCCAGTTGATGGCCAATCTGGCATTGAAGGATATGTCTGAGGAAGGAGGCAACCAGTAATGGGATTGAATGTAAAGGTTGGCTTGATCGGTGCATTTGATATGCTCAAGTTCAAGAATATGGCTAAAGTGCGTGAGCAGGCCATTCAGGCTGCTCCTGCCAATGAGATCAAGGCAGAGTATGCCATCAATAAGAATGCCAAGATCCTGCACCCTGACTATCAGAAACTGGTGGTCAGCGAGATTATCGATCACCCCGGTGCCGGTGCTAAGACCTTTGTCTTCAAGCGTGAAGACGGCAAAGCAGTTGCCTATTTCCGTGCCGGTCAGTATCTGTCTTTGAAACTGGCAATCGGTGAGAGCTTTGTGACTCGCCCCTATTCCATCAGCTCCTCCCCCAAGGATGCTTTGGAGGGCAAGGTGTCCATCACCGTGCGTGCTAACCCCAACGGCTTTGTGGCAGATTGGCTGCTTGCCAACCTGAATGTTGGCGACAAGGTGCTGGCATCCGACGGTCAGGGTCAGTTCTACTATGAAGATCTGCGTGACGCCGAGAATGTGGTGGCACTGGCCGGCGGCAGCGGCATTACCCCGTTTTTGTCCATGGCACGTGCCATTCATGACGGCATCGAAAACTTCAACCTGACCATCATCTTCGGCAGCCGTACCGAGGAGAACATCCTGTTCCGTGAGGAACTGGACAAGATCTGCGCTGAGTGCGACAAGGTCAAGGTCGTTCATGTGCTGTCCGACGAGGAGAAACCCGGCTTTGAGCACGGCTTCATCACCGCCGACATCATCCAGAAGTACGCCGTGGCTCCTTACAGCGTGTTCATCTGCGGCCCTGAGGCCATGTATCGTTTCCTCAGCGACGAAGTTAACAAGTTGGATCTGCCCCGCCGTTTGGTGCGCCGTGAAATGTTGGGCGTGACCAAGAAGGTTTGGGAACAGCCCGGCTATCCCGCTGACGCCAAGGGCAAGACCTTCAAGATCACCGTCCGTCAGGGCGAACTGGAGAAGGTTATTGACGCCTCTGCTGATGAACCCATTCTGGTGGCCATTGAGCGTGCCGGCATTGTTGCTCCCTCCCGCTGCCGCAGTGGTGAATGCGGTTGGTGCCGCAGCAAGCTGGTCAGCGGCGAAATCTTCGTTCCCGAAGAAAACGAGGGTCGTCGCTGGGCCGATGTGGAACACAACTACATCCACCCCTGCTCCACTTTCGCTTTGAGCGATCTGGTGATGGAAGTACCCGGCGAGTACATCGGTTAAGTTTCCCCCCTTATAACAAACAAAGACCGGAAGCATTTTGCTTCCGGTCTTTTCTTATAGCTCCGTTTCCAGTTTTTCTAATTGCTTGATAATCTCCGTTTGACGCTGATAAAACATCAGCTCCTTGTTGTGGTGATAATAATCATCACATCCGTAACGGGCAATAAATCGTGCTGCGGTGGGATTGGCTGTTAAATCCGTCACCAAAATTAACAACTCCTGACCATCCGGCCATACACTTTCAGCAAATGCAAACAATTGGTGCAGGCGGTCACCTGCCTTGGCAGCCGCTTGCCGCATGGCAGCCACTTCCCCATCAAACGCAGATTTGATGGCTGCAAAATCTGCCTGCTCACGCTGCTGACGCTGCAAAAACGCCATGATGCGGCGGTATCTTGATGCCGCAGCCGGGGTCAGCGCACCTCGCCGAGCGGTACGCTCCATCTCGGACTCCGTCTTTTCCAGCTGCCGGGCAACCGTTGCACCTGCCTTTACCTCTTTCAACAATGCCAAAAGCGCCGTGACGGTGTCCTCCGTTTCCACTACGCTGCGCATATCACCGCCGACATTGCTCAAAAGCAGGCCCAACAGACTCAGCCGCTCATCAAACGGTGCTTGCTTCGCACGGCTAAAAATCTCCTCGCCGACTGTGCCGGACAAGATAGCTTCCACCTGATAATCGGACTTGTATTTATTGAACAACTCGTAATATGTGGCAAAATCTTCGCTGATTTCATGATCTTGCAAATACTGACCGATCAATTCATGATCCACGGTAATGTCATGATCTTCACAGAAGGTCATCATATTGCTGAGGTCCTCCCAACCACGGGCGGTAACAAATTTTTTGCCGTCGATGGTGGTTTCCACACGATAGAAATGCTCTTTGCGGGCATCTAAATAGGTCAGCACCGCCGGATGCACGCCGTGTTGAACGGCATACGCTTTCCACGCAGGAAAATCCGGCTCTATGTCGATACGCTTCAAACGATCCCATATGGCAATATCGAAATCACGGGCACTGCGGTTATATTCAGGGGGATTGCCGGCAGTGACGATGATCCAGCCCTCCGGCACCTTATGGCGGCCAAAGGTCTTATATTGCAAAAACTGCAGCATGGTGGGGTGCAGCGTTTCCGACACACAGTTGATCTCATCTAAAAACAAAATGCCCTCTTTTGCGCCGTTTTCCATGGCATCATACACGGCAGCAATGATTTCCGACATGGTATACTCCGATACCTGATAGCTTTCGCCGCCATATTTTTTATTCACAATGACCGGCAAACCCAAAGCGCTCTGTCTGGTGTGGTGCGTCATGGAATAGGATACCAATCCTACGCCCAACTCCGCCGCCACCTGTTTCATGATTGCCGTTTTGCCGATACCCGGAGGGCCAACGAGAAACACCGGACGCTGGGTTTCCGGTGGAATGCAGAATCCGCCGTATGCATCCCGTGCAAAATATGCCTGCATGGCGTTGCAGATCTGCTGTTTTGCCTGCGCAATATTCATAGTGCAAATTCCTCCTCCATGCGCTGTGTGCCTTTTGCTTCCAACAGCAGGGCGGTCAGATCGACCTGACCTGCCTCAATGGCACAGCGCACATAGCCGTCAATATTCTCCTGCCGCAGCAAATGGCGGCGTGCCAAGCCTGTCATGGCCGGAATATTGTTATATTTCAATATCCGCTCCATGATAAGCATTTCCTTTTCGTGGATCAGTTCTTCTGCCCGCTGCGATACGGTGGCATCATGCCGATCGGGGCATGAACACCACAACAGTGTATACAAAAGCTCCGCCGGCGCACTTTGCTCCGCAGGATAGCCCGGCGCTATATAGCCCTCCAGCAAGCCATAATTGCTGCCAAACGCATTGACCCCAATCTGCGTGTTTTTGCCTAACACATCTGCACGGCGCAGTTTTTCACATGACCAGAATGCGTTTTCGCCAATGCTCTCTACCTGCGCAGGAACGGTAACCTGCTCCAATCCGCTATTCCAGAATGCCATCGGCTCAATTTGGCGCAGGCTATCCGGAAACAGCACTTCACGCAGTGAAACGCAGTCCAAGAATGCACCGGTTCCAATGATTTGCAAGCCGTGGGGCAATTCTACCCGCTCTAAATTCTCGCAGCCGGCAAACGCCGCTGCGCCAATGTGCGTCACACCTGCCGGAATGACTACCTTGACCAGATCCTCCCGATTGGTAAATGCCTCCACCGCAATCTCTGTCATGTCCTGCGGCAGCACCAACACGCCACTATTATTCAAATCGCTCATCCAGTATTTCTGCCTCCGTCAGCATCATGTGCATGGCCCAAACGGGCACTTGCGGTTCTCTGTAATCATTGCGGTGGATGATAAACGCCACATCATAATCTGGTTTCTGTGCCGGGAAAATACCCTCGCCGTCCGTAAAATACACGACGCCTCGCAGGTTTTGCAATTCGCCCTGGCGCCGCAGCGCATCGACATAGGCAAAGGCCGGGCGGAAATCTGTTTTGCCCAAGCCCTTGATTTCCAACTCCGCTAAGTAGCGTTCAAAATCTTCATGGCAGGTAATATGTGCATCCTCACGCACTTGATCGTCACACTGCAAAATGTGAAGATCCATACGGCCGAAAAAGTTTTCCTGCTGATGCAGGATATCGTAGATGTGCTGCACAAAAGACTGTACAACATCACCCCGCACGCTGCCCGATGTGTCAATGGCGATCACAAATTCCCGCAAGCGTTTTTCTTCCCGATATTCCAGTGGTTCGATCAGCGGTATATTGCCGTAGAGTGACATGCCGTAGGTATAAAAGTTGTAATCAATCTCTTCATCTGACAGGCGAGTGACCTCGCCATACTCCCCAAAACGGCGCAAAAATTCCGTATAACTATGCTGTTTGCGATTCAACGCACGCAGCGCCTGCACCAGGGGACTGTTTTTATCCTCGCAGAAAGTTTCCAGCTCCGTCTGCATGCGGCGGGCCACTTCCTGCCAGATCTCCTCTGTATCCGCATGGGGATCATGCTCCGCCGATGGGTCAAACTTGCCATACCACAAGCCATGACTATCACCTGCGAAGTTTTTGCGCATGGCTTGCAGTTCCTCATCCGCAAAAGATTTCTCGCACAGCCAATGATAGATGCGCTCTGATGTCAGCGTACCGATTTCTTCCTCTAAAATCTTGATGGTGGCCGTCTGCAACTCCGCCCGTCTTACCGCAAGGCAGGATAACTGCAGGCTGTTGATGGTATACTCCACTGCGATATCACAAGCCAAATCCCAGCGCAGTCGATCAATTTTCGGTCCAATCATGCTGTGGCGAAAGATGCAGTGGAACAGCGCATGGAGCAAATCACGATTGACTACATTTCGCTCCGCCTTATACTGTCCCAACACATACCACGGCTCAAAATACAGGTGCCGACCATCAGCTGCAAACCACAATTTTTCGTCCGGTGTAAGGGTCAGATGCGACAATGCCCGATCTAAAAAACGCAAATGCACCATCAATGTGTGCTGAGCAAGGCGCAGAATTTCTGCCGCCAATTGCTGCGCTTGTGCTTGTCGTTCCTGTCGCTCCATATCGTCCCTCACTGATCTAACCAAGCTGTGTGTCTGCCGCCTGACTTCTTATGTACAAACATATATGGCTTTATTATATCTGGTCTAACCAGTGTTGTAAAGACATTCCTTGTCCGTCTGCTTTGGGCTTTGACAGATACCATGAACGGGTGTATCATATCTGCGGTACTCATTTTAGGGAGAATTTTGTCATGGCTCGTATCAAAGATTTTGTCCGGCAGGAATTGACGCTGTGTATAGCCTTTTGCGCAGCGCTCATCAGTTGCTTTTTCGTCCCGCCGGATGCGACATATATCGATTATCTGGATTTTCGCACATTGGCTGTCTTATACTGCTTGATGGTAGTCACCGCCGGACTACGCCGTGCCGGCACATTCAGTCTTTTGGCGCATCGACTCTGTGACAAGGCGCACAGCGTGCGCAGTTTGGGGTTTGTGCTGGTACTGCTGTCCTTCGTCACCTCAATGCTCATTACCAATGATGTGGCTATTCTGACATTTGTTCCCTTTACCGTGGTGGTGTTGGGTCTGGCAGACCAAATGCGGGAGCTTTCCTGGGTGGTTGTGCTGCAGACGGTGGCGGCGAACCTGGGCAGCATGCTGACCCCTATGGGAAATCCGCAAAATCTCTATCTATACGGTCACTATAACATGACCATGGCCGATTTTTTGATGGCTACCTTGCCTGTTTGGCTGGTATCACTGGCGATTTTATGCGGTTTGTGCTTTGTGCTGCCGAAGGCGCCTGTTAATGTCTTTCTCGGCGAACAGCCCACTTTATCAAAAAACAATTTCATCTTATACCTGCTGCTTGGCGGCGTATGTATGCTGACGGTGCTGCACATATTGGCGTGGTACTATATGCTGCTGTGCGTTGTGGTGGTATTGCTGATTTTTGACCGCACAGGCTTGAAACAAGCCGACTTCTTTTTGTTGCTGACTTTCGTCTGTTTCTTCGTCTTTGCCGGAAATCTGACTCGTTTAGATGCTGTGAATGCGCTGCTGCGAGGTGCTTTGAACGGTCATGAACTACTTGCCGGCGCCGCAGTGAGTCAGGTGATCAGCAATGTGCCTGCCGCACTATTGCTTTCCGGATTTACAGACAATGCCCGTGGGTTGCTGTTGGGCGTGGATATCGGTGGATTGGGTACACCGATTGCCAGTCTGGCAAGCCTGATCAGCCTGAAGCTCTATGCTCACGCCGGGCATAATGAAAACGGGCATTTTATGCGCAAATTCCTGATCGTCAACTTTGCCATGTTGGCAATTCTGTTGGTATTGGCAACATCAAGCTCCAACTGAATGCCATCGGCACCAGTACCGATAAGATCACAATGGCGGCCAACACTGGAAATAGGCAACCGCACACTGATGATGGATAGCGGTCACATTGTGTTGGATATATCCAGCGAAACACGCAGCACGATGGGTGTTGATGATCTGTTAGCGCAATTCAAGGTCGGTGTGGGCAAGGTCTTGGACAATGACCGTATGCTTTTGACATGAAAAATGCATCTCCCATAAGGGAGATGCATTTTTTGTTGGTGTGCTATTACTTGGCCACAATAGCCTCGATTTCAACCAGAGCAGCCTTGGGCAAAGCGCCCACTTCCACTGCACTGCGAGCGGGGTATTTGCCCTCGCTGAAGAACTCAGCGTACACAGCATTCATGGCAGCAAAGTCGCTCATGTGCTGCAAAAACACAGTGGTCTTTGCCACATCGTCCATGGTCAGGCCGGCAGCCTCGACGATTGCCTTGACATTGTTCAGGGACTGACGGGTCTGAGCGGCAATATCATCAGGCATCACGCCGGTAGCCGGATCGATGGGCAGCTGGCCGGAAGTGATGAGAATGCTGCCGCAGTCAATAGCCTGAGAATAAGGGCCGATAGCGGCAGGTGCCTTTTCAGTTGCAATAATGCTTTTCATGGGGGAATCCTCCTTACATTAATATTGCTCAAATGATACACCACTTATAGGAAAAAGTCAATTCTTGTTGATGTACTCCTCTGTGATAATTTTCCCGGCGTTTTTCCACAAATTGTGTGACAAACTACGCAATGCGTGGTATACTGAATAAGTATCCTGTTTTCTTATGGGAGGATTTGTAATGAACCGACAATTTCCCCGCTTAGAAGTTCACTTGCCTCGTCTGCGCAACAATGCAACACAAGTTATTTCCCGTTGCAACAACATAGGCATTGATGTTTGCGGTATCATAAAAGGTGTTCACGCACTGCCCGAAATTGCCAAGGCATATCGTGAGTGTGGTGCTACGCAGCTTGGCACCAGCCGTTTGGAACAGATCGTTCGGTGTCGTGAGGCCGGCATCCCCGGCCCTTACCTGCTGATCCGCATCCCGGCTATGACAGAGTTGCCCGATGTGGTGCGCTACGCCGACATATCCATGCACAGCGAGCTTGCAACATTGGATGCATTGGAAGCCGAGTGCGCTAAGCAAAACAAAACCCACAGCGTTATTGTTATGGCGGATCTGGGCGATTTGCGTGAAGGTTTCTGGGATCACGACGAACTGGTGGATGTTTGCCGCCATGTGGAGCTGGATTTGCCCCATTTGCATCTATCCGGTATCGGCGTGAATTTGAGCTGCTATGGCGCCATTAAACCCACACCGGAAAAGATGAACAATTTGCTGGATATTGCCCACAAGGTAGAGAGTGCCATTGGGCGCAAGCTGGAAACGATATCCGGCGGTGGTACTACATCGTATCCGCTGGTACATGTCGGCACTATGCCGCAAGGCATCAACCATCTGCGTATCGGCGAGAATGTTTTGCTGGGCAAAGACCTGCAATTGGAGTGGGGCATCAAGGATATGGACTATCTGGACATGAACACCTTTACTCTGAAGGCAGAGGTAATCGAGGTCAAGGAAAAGCCCAGCTATCCTCAGGGCGAATTCTGCATAGACGCATTTTGCAATGTGCCCACCTTTGAGGATAAGGGCATTCAGCGCCGGGCTTTGCTGGCGTTGGGTCGGGCAGATGTAGGCAATGTGGAAGCATTGTTCCCCCGTGACAAGAATATCGAAGTCATCGGTGCGTCCTCTGATCATTGCATTTTGGATGTCACCCATGCATCTACCGATATTAAAGTTGGTGATATCGTCAGTTTCTCCTTGTCCTACGTTAATATGCTGTATGTTACCGGACGATCGGATGTCAATATCGTCATGCTGGAAGAGTAATACCAATTTCATATTAGGAGGTTTTTGAATGACTGGATTTGTTGTATTCTTTTTTAACGTGGTAATTGCCCTGTTTGCATTCTTCGTTGTAGCCCCCTGCATCTTAAATGCGGTATCGCTATTCGGGGTGCAAAAGAATTTCGCCAAAGCAATGATCGACGAAAAAGTTGTTAGTGAAGAAGATGTCAAAATGCTGCACCCCAAAAAGCAGATTGCCGGCGTCATCATTTCCATTGCGGTGTTTGCCGCCTTGGCCATTGCCTGTTTCAATACCGCTCCTGTAGGTTGGTTCTGCGGTGGCATTCCTCTGCTGGCAGGTTTTTTGAAGTATCGCAACATTGTGCAGTTCAACAGTTTAACGGTTGATCGTTTCCGTAATACTTACAAGGACAAAATGAATGTTGAAAAGTATAACCGCTATGTTGACAAGCACTTCTAAGAAATGAATGAATAAGTAAGCTCCCGTCACCGGATGAGTGGCGGAAGTTTTTCTGCATGCATTATCCGTTGTGCTTGAAAAAACCGCTCCGTCAAAAGACGGAGCGGTTTTTAATCATGTAATCTTACTTACGCATTGAGTAATGCGAGGTCTTACTCAGCGTGAGCCAAAGACTCGTTAGCCTTAGCCATTTCCTCGAACATGCCAGCATGCTTCTTGGAAACGATAGCCTTGATAACCAACAAAGTGACGATCATCAGAGCAACAGCAATAATCAAACAAATAACAACATTCTGGATCAGGCCGGCCAGGATGAAGGACACGAATGCAACAGCAGCCACAGTCAGTGCATAGGGCAACTGAGTGAACACGTGGTTCAGGTGGTAGCAGTGTGCACCTGCGGAAGCCATGATGGTGGTATCGGAGATGGGGGAGCAGTGGTCGCCCATAACGCCGCCGGAGCAAGCTGCTGCCAGACCGATGGTGCACAGGACGGGCTCAACATCGTAGTTGAACACGGAAACAACGATAGGAGCCATGATACCGATGGTACCCCAGGAAGTACCGGTTGCGAAACCGATAGCGCCGCCGATGATAAAGATGATAGCGGGCAGGAACTGCTTCAGAGAACCAGCGTTTGCCAGTGCGTTGCTGACGAAGTCAGCGGAGCACATTGCATAACGGGTAAAGGAGCACAGAGTCCATGCGAAGGTCAGAATCAGGATGGGGGAAACCATCTGGATGAAGCCATTGGGAACGGACTCGAAGCTCTTCTCGAAACTGATGGTGCCACGCAGCCAGAAGTAAACGAAAGTGAACACAACGCCGATCAGGCCGCCGATTGCCAGACCCACGGAAGCGTCTGCATCGGAGAATGCCTGGATGAAGTTATGATAGCCGTCTGCCTCTGCATCCCACATACCGCCGGAGTAGATCATACCGATGATGCAAACACCGATCAAAACGATAACGGGAACCAACAGATCCAGCACGGAGGACTTACCCTTGGAGGGCTTCTCATAATCATCTGCGCCAGCGAAGGGACGATGCTCAGTGGTGAACAGGTCGCCCTTGACCTGTGCGTTGTACTCGTGCTTCAGCATGGTGCCGTAGTCGATGTTCAACAGGGAGATGACAATGATCATCACCAGGGTCAGCAAGCAATAATAGTTCCAGGGAATCTGCTTGATGAACATCTCGAAACCGTTGACGGAGTCGGAGTTAACATAGCCGGAAACGGCTGCAGCCCAGGAAGAAACGGGAGCGATCATGCAAACGGGAGCGGCAGTTGCGTCGATGACGTATGCCAGCTTTGCACGGGAAATGTGATGGCTCTCGGTGACGGGACGCATAACTGCACCAACAGTCAGGCAGTTAAAGTAGTCATCGATGAAGATCAGCACGCCCAGCAGCATGGTCAGCAGCTGTGCGCCTGCACGGGACTTAACGCTCTTGGTTGCCCAGCGACCGAAGGCCTCGGAGCCGCCGCCCTTATTCATCAGGTCAACCATGATACCCAGCATAACCAGGAAGCAGATGATACCCATGTCATAGGTGTCGGACAGCACGGAGATGATACCGAAGTCAGCACCGATCAGTGCGCAGATGGTATCCCAAGGTGCAAACTGAGTGTACAGCAGTGCGCCAACCAAGCAGCCGATGAACAGAGAAGAATAAACTTCCTTGCTGATCAGAGCCAGAGCAATGGCCACGATGGGGGGAAGCAGGGACCAGAAAGTACCTGCAAACGGGGTGGTTGCTCCATCAACCAAAATAGGAGCATCCTTGTAGGTGATACCCAGTACAACCAGCAGTGCAACTACGATTGCGCATACCAGAAGATAGGCTACCTTCGTACTCTTTTTTTCCATAGAGTGACTTACCTCCTCAATAATTTGGTGGACCTATCATAGCTTGTTTTCCCTTAATTGTCAACATTTCGTATATTGCGCTTGTCAGCAATTTTGAACAAATTGTGAACCGCCCTTTTGGACTTTTTAACAAATTTTGACTGACTTATCAAAATTTTAGCACTTTTTGGAACTTCTTTACGCATATTTTATATGGTTACTGTTAATTCTAATTACATTTTTTAATATTTTCTTATCGTTATTTTGTCATCTATTAGCGACTTCTTAATACTAAAACCGTCTTATCAATCTCTCGATATTTCGCCAATGCACAGTTATTTTTTGTTCACTTTATTTCTAAACAAAAACCGATCCGTCAAAAGACGGAGCGGGTTTCATCATGTAATCTTACTTACGCATTGAGTAATGCGAGGTCTTACTCAGCGTGAGACAGGGTCTCGTTAGCCTTAGCCATTTCCTCGAACATGCCAGCATGCTTCTTGGAAGTGATAGCCTTGATAACGAGCAGAGTGCCGATCATCATAACAACAGCAATGGCCAGGTTGAAAACAACCTTCTGGATCAAGCCAGCCAGGATGAAGTTCACGAATGCAACAGCAGCCACGGTCAGTGCATAGGGCAGCTGAGTGAACACGTGGTTCAGGTGGTAGCAGTGTGCACCTGCGGAAGCCATGATGGTGGTATCGGAGATGGGGGAGCAGTGGTCGCCCATAACGCCGCCGGAGCAAGCTGCTGCCAGAC
>JAZLJB010000025.1:0-57814 GCA_045617685.1 Vescimonas sp. | reverse complement strand
ATAAAATCTTGCGCCGTGGTACAAGCAGAAGAAATCCTCTGTCAACGATTGCTGTTCGTATCCGGTCATGTTGTAGTTCATTCCATCAAATGTGTTTCCAAGAGCCGACATCGCACAACGGAACTCCGTGCTGCCGTTTTGATCGTGCCTGAACAGCGCACCGATAAGCACACTGTCATTGGGAACGCTTTCCCCGTCACACCAAGCAATCGCAACTTTCGGAATTACGCCTAAATTGTGTTGAATTTCTATGTCAGATGTTGCAATTGTTGTCGCAGGCGTAAAGCTGCCGCCGTCCAGCTTGGTAATGCTGGCGGGCAGCGCACCGCCAATAGACGCAATCGCCTCCGGCATTGCGTCCAGGGTCAGCAAGCCCGTATCGCCCGTCTTCTCACGGATGGCATCGCCGATGGCGCTCAGCTTCTCAGTAAGAGCCATATTCGATCACCCCCAGCTTGTTGTCTATATACGAGTGTATGGCGGCAACATCGTCCTCAGTCCAGTAGTCGCTGCCACGCACGGGCGTGTAACCGGCATCGCCCTTGTCACCTTTGTCACCGTTTCTTCCATCTTTTCCGTCCTTGCCGTTGAAGTCCCCGGCCTCAGCCGCCGCCTTGACAGCGTTAGCGGTTTCGGCGGCCGCTCCGGCAGCGGAAAGAATCTGCTCCACAAGGGTGGGCGTAGGTGCTTCCCCCTCGTCGGCGGATAGCGCAGCACCCTCTAAGATCGTGCCGCAGTCGGCGTAGATACTGGGCAAAATCACGGTTTTGCCATCGGCGTTGACGCCGTATAGGCCCACCTCCAGCTTGTAGTGGGTGTTTTCCATCACCTCGTGAGGTACATCGCAGGTGTCGCCCGTCAGCAACACACGAATGGCGGTATCGCCGGCACGAAACACCGCCGTTCGGGCAAGGCCGTCCCAAGACGCATCAAACGAGAAAGCGCACGGCAAGCCCACCATACCGCCGGTCAATTTGATATCGTTGGTGCATACGGCGTTGGCACCATGCACCGCAATTTGTAATGTATCCATAAAATTCCCCCTTTACTTAATTGGCTCAAATTGTCATTTGTTGTCTGCCCTGTTGCCAAAAAGTATCACACCGGAAAAACTTTCCTTGCCGTCTTCCACCGCACAGCGCAAAAAAAGAGCCACTCAAAGAGTGACTCTTTTCTATATGTTTGCTCAGTCCTCGCAGTGACGGTACGGGGTGTTTTGCCATTTGCCGCCCTGATAGCGGTGCAGCTCTTCGGTCAGGTGATCCCACAGCAGCACATCGCCCCTGTCGGGATAGAACTCCAGAAACCGCCCGTCCACAAAGGTATAGAACCGGCTGATATCGGTACACATGCCGTATGTAGGCAGCTGTTCGGAGGGGATATCGAAGTGCAGCGGTGCGCCCTGCAGTACGCCGTCAAAGTGGAGTCCGCCGTGATCCAGCGTCAGTGTACCGTCGCCGCAGATGATGGAGGTCTGATCGCCCATCAGCGGTTTATGCTCCGGCAAAACGCCCACACGCACATGGCCCGTGTGGCAGAAATCCGGCTTGCGCACCTCCTGATCGGCACGCTGACGCTCCATAATGGTCCAATCCGTCACCAGTTCGGGGCATACGCTCTCGCCTACGGCGCGCAGATTGTATCGCTCATCCAGCTCCACCGTGTTGCCGCAGTGTCGGCAGCGCATGGTGTTGCCGCTGCATTCCATGTCGTATAGTGTGCCGCATTTAGGGCAGAGATAGAGCAGCGTGTCCAGATTTTTGGCCATCTGTCCCTTGCCGTCAAAGGGGATCTGCGCCTTTTTGTTCCAAATATAATCATCGTGTGCCAGCAGGCGGTTCATGGTGTCCTCGATCTCCTGAACGGACAGTTCTTGCAGCTGCTGCGCCGTAAACATCTGATCCACCACTACCTCGATGCGTCCCTTGCGCTGATCCAGGCAGTGCTTGGTGTAGGTGAGATATCCGCCGGATATCTTGGAGTAGTAAACGGGTACGCCCAGCTTTTTCAGCAGCTTGGCGCCGCCGGGTATCACGGGCTGTGCCATACCGGTGATGGAGCTCATACCCTCCGGCATGATGCATAAGTTTCCGCCCTGCTTGATCACACGCAGCATCTGGCGCAGTGCGTGGGCATCGGGCGTAAAATTCTTCTTGGGAATGACCTGCATCGCCGGCAGCAGAAGATTGGTGGGAAAGCGGAAGAACTCATTGTAGCCCACCACGAAATTCAGCCGTTTGGGATAGCACATGGGTGCGGTGAACTGATAGTCCACACGGGATGCGTGGTTGGCGATCATGACGACGGAGCCGCTTTCCTCAGCAGGCCGTGCCTTGTAGGTCACATGGGTGCGGCTCATGCGGTTGAGCAGTGCCGTCACCTTCATCAATATCCAATATAACACCTTCGGCGGCGCAGTGACATTCCGTCGGCGCAGTGTTTCATCTATGGTTAATTTAGCCATTGTGTATACTCCTTTTCGAGTTTTCCCTCCCATTGTACGGGAAAGTGGTATAAAAGGCAAACATTTTTGCAAAATAACGGTTGACGAAGCGCCTGAAATCGGGCAAAATATTGGTATAGACCCCGTTACGGATAGAAAGACAAGGAGGTACACAGCATGAAGTACAACTTCGACGAAATCATTGACCGCAGAAATACCAACGCCTTGAATACCGACGGTTTCCGCGGCTACATTTTCCATGCCGGTCCGGAAAAGGTGTTCCCCTTTAAGGACGAAGAGTTTGTGCGTATGTGGGTGGCTGACATGGAGTTCGCCACACCGCCCGAGATCTGCGACGCCATTCGTGAGCGTGTGGATCGCCGCATTTTCGGCTATACGATGATGTATGACAGTGCCTACTATCATGCGCTGAATAACTGGTGTCAGACCCGCTATGACTGGAGCTTCCCGGAAGAACAGCTTTGCTTCTCCCCCGGTATCATTCCGGCGCTGTACCAGCTGGTAGAGGACTTGGTGGGCAAGGACGAAAAGGTGCTGACCATGACGCCGGCCTACGGCTATTTCCTCCACGCCTGTGAGTATAACGATGTGGAGCTGGTAGGCAACAAGCTACACCATGAGGACGGCTATTTCACCATCGACTATGATGCCTTGGCAGAGCAGGCCGCCGATCCCAAGGTCAAGCTGATGATTTTGTGCAACCCCCACAATCCCTCCGGCCGTGTGTGGACGGAAGAGGAGCTGCGCAAGGTGGCACAGATCATCGAGGACAACGATCTGTGGGTGATCTCCGATGAGATCCACTGCGATCTGGTGCGACAGGGCAAGCGCCATATCCCCATGGGCAAGATCATGCCCGATTACGATAAGCTCATCACCTGCATGTCCGCCAGCAAGACCTTCAATATGGCAGGTCTGATGTTCTCCGACATCATCATCCGCAACAAGGCAGAGCGTGAGCGTTTCATCGGCCGTGATAAGATCGCCGGCATGCTCAATCCCATCTCCATCGCCGCCCACAAGGCCGCCTATGAGCGCTGCGGCGATTGGCTGGATCAGCTCAAGAGCTATCTGGATGACAACTTCCGCTATCTGGATGGCTTCTTAAAGGAGTACCTGCCCGAGGCGGAGTTCTCCGTCCCCGAGGCCACCTATCTTGCATGGGTGAACATCGGCAACTGCCTGCCGGATGTGGAGGATCTGTGCGGTTTCTTCGCCAATGAGGCCGGCGTATTGCTGGAGGGCGGCGACGATCTGTTCGTGGGCAATGCCAAAGGCTATGTGCGCCTGAATTTGGCCATGCCCCGTTCCATCATCGAAACCGGTATGGAGCGTATGCGTGATGCCATCATGAAGCACCGCAATGAAAAGTAAAACAAGTAGCATACTTTCAGCATCCTGCTGCACATGCAGCAGGATGCTTTTTTTGCCCCCTTTTCCCACCCTCCGCAGCGTGTTTGTCCATCCGCCGATAGTTGTCCTCCCGCTAAAGACACTTGTCTTTAGCATTTGACAGAATTTCATCGTTTCTTCCGCTATATCAATCTGTTTTGGTGACAAAGCACTTGTTTTTCGAAAAAAGTTTGTTATAATATAAGTATATAAATGGCAGAATTTCCCATGTTTCAGGATTTTTTATGCCAAAGTAATATTTTCAGGTGTACTCGATGCTAAAAGTTATAGGGGGATCGACAACACCGCCATAGATGATATATCAGCTGTGCTTGAATCGTGGACTGTTTCTCGCTGTCCGGAGACAAAGGTAACTCCGCAGCGGCAGGAAATGCAGACACGACGGCAGTATCTGTGGGGAACTGAATGGAAAGGTGTGATGTTTCACAGAATTCTGTATACTCGTGGCACAAATACCCAAATATACTAATTTTGTAGCGAAAGGAACTGTTTTATGAGTACAACAAGCCTCAGCAAACGCATATTCTCTATTATGCTTTGCATCGTCATGGCGTTGTCCTTGCTGCCCAATGTCGTTTGGGCGAAAGGCTACGATTCTGCTGTGGCGAAAATCAACGACACCCAGTACGCCACTTTGGCTGATGCCATCGGCGCCGCCAATACCGGCGACACCGTGGAGATTTTGGTGAGCGGCACCTACAAGCTGCCCAACATCCCCAAGAACATCACCATTGACGCCACTGTCGACGGCGTTGTCTTTGACTGCGTCGGCACCGGCTCCATCTGCTCCATCTCCAACGGTGCTACCTTCAAAAACGCCGCCTTTGAGATGGGTCAGGCAAGCTACCATGGCTTCCAGCACGCAGGTACGCTGAATTTTGACGGCTGCGCTTTCACCGGTATGTTCTTCTCTTACGGCGACATGAACTTCACCGATTGCGTTTTCACCCAGACCGAGAAGCAATATGTCATGTGGGCATACGGCGGCGATCTGGTCTATGACGGCTGCACCTTCGACCTCATGGGCAAGGGCGTGAATGTCTATAACGAGAGTGGTAATGTCTGCAACATCACCGTCAAGGATTGCGATTTCAATTCTTCCGTCACCAACAAGTCCGCTTTCAATATCAAGGAAACCTGCGGCAGCAAAGTGCTGAATTACACAGTGACCTTTGAGGGCAACAACACTGCCAACGAAAACTTCCCCACCGACAAGGTTGGCGGCAGCAAGATCTTCATGGTGGACGATCAGACAAAGGCCACCGTCACCGAGGGCGGCCTCACCATCAATGTTGTGGACGAAAAGGGCAATGTCACCTGCGTTTATAGCTCCATCAGCTATGTGGCACAGATCGGCGACACCCAGTACGCCACTTTGGCTGATGCTCTCAAGAATGCACAGGACAACGATGTCGTTGAGCTGCTTTGGGATGAGGGCGACGCCCCCATTGACATGCAGGGTAGCGTGTACGGTAAGACCGTCACCATTACCGGTACTGCTCAGGTTGACTGGAGCAAGGGCTGGCTGTTTGTGGGTCGTGGTGGCGAAGGTGATGGCACGCTGATTTTCGACAACGCCAACCTCACCACGAAAAACGACAATGATTCCGCACCCAAGAGTACCGGCATTAATGTTTCCGGCCACAAAAAGGGTTCCGCTACCACATGCGACGGTACACTTGTCATTAAGAACTCCTCTATCGTATTGGATTATCTGATTAGCAAGAATAATGTCGAAGTGATTGGCAATGGCACCGTTGGCACAACGCCCGATCTTTTGATCAAGGGCGGCTTTGGTGTTGCCGGTCGTCCTGCCGATGAGACTGAGAACGGCAAGCAGGCCACTGCGACCATCGATCTTAAGGATGGCGCTTATGTTAAGATCCTGAACCCGAATGGCATGGGCGTTGGATGCGCATCCGGAAGTCCTGAAGGCTTCGGCGTCATGAATATTGACTCTACCAGTAAAGTCGAAACTGCATCCCCCAACGCACTTGAAGTTTATGCAAATGTTGGCACGCTGAATAGCGCCGGTGACATTTTCGGTAAATTTACAGCGCAGGAGAATGCTACCGTTTCTATTACCGGTGGTACCTACGAATTTGATCCTACCGCTTATGTTGTCGAGGGCTTCAAAGCAACCGATAACGGCAACGGTACCTGGACTGTCGGCACCATTCATAATCTGACCAAAACCGATGCCCACGCCGCCAACTGCACCCAGGTGGGTAACACGGAATACTACACCTGCCAGGATTGCGGCAAGTACTTTGCCGATGCGCAGGCTACCAAGGAGATTTCCGCCAATAGCTGGGTCATCCATTCTTCCAGCCATCAGTTTACTACCACCACCGTGGATGCCACCTGCGAGTGTGTGGGCTACACCATCCACGCCTGCAAGAACTGCGATTTCAGCTATATCTCCGATATAACGCCGGCTCTGGGTCACACCATCGTGACGGATAAGGCCGTGGCACCCACCTGCAGCAAAACCGGTCTGACGGCCGGCAGCCACTGCTCTGTCTGCCATAAGGTCTTTGTGGCGCAGGAAACTGTCCCCATGCGGACTCTTGCCAAGCCTGTCATCACCAGTCTGACAAACGGCAAGACCGGCATCACCATTTGCTGGAACGCCGTAGACGGTGCCGACGGTTATCAGATCTATCGCAAGATCGGCAACGGCCAGTGGACCCTGTATAAGACCATCACCGATGGCAGTGCCACCAAATGTGCCAACACCAACCGTGTCAGCGGCACCAAGTATCAGTACAAGCTGGTGGCCACCGCAGGCAAGAATGTCAGTGCCGAGTCCGCCGCAGCGACCATGTACTTCCTGGCTCGTCCCGACATCTATACCCACATCACCTCCAGCGGCATTCAGATCTGCTGGGATGCAGTTCCCGGTGCCGACGGCTACAAGATCTATCGCAAGACCGTGGGCGGCGAATGGAAGCAGGTCAAGACTGTCAGCGGCAGCACCACATGGACGGACAGCAAGTGCACCAACGGCACGCAGTACCAGTACAGAGTGAAGGCTTACACATCCGCAAATGACAGCGTCTATAACAGTGCCGTTTCCACTTATAAGGTTCGTTATTATCTGTCCCGTCCCACCGTTTCCAGCGTTGCAAACGCTGCAACCGCCAAGATTACTGTAAAGTGGAGCAAGAACAGCGCCGTTTCCGGTTATCAGGTACGCTACACGGTTGACGGCAACAGCCAGATCGTAACCGTCAAGGGCGCAAACACTGTGTCCAAGACCATTTCCAAACTGACCAAGGGCAAGACCTACACCGTTAAGGTTCGTGCCTACAAGACATTGAGCGACAACAGTCAAGGTGCCCAGTACTCCGCATGGAGTACCGCCAAGAGCGTAAAGGTCGCCAAGTAAGTACTTGTAAAATGCAATAAAGATAGGGTTGGAGATTTTCTCCAACCCTATCTCTTTTTGTTTCCCACAAGGGGATAAACTTCTCGTCTCCCGTATAAATAAAGGCAGCAACGGCACAAGGCCGTCGCTGTCTTTATTGGTCCGAGTGGGGAGACTTCCCCACAAGGGGGATAAACTTCTCGTCTCCCTCCCAATTAAAAATACCGCCAAGGGCTCTGCCCTCTGCGGTATTTTTGGTCCGAGTGGGGAGACTCGAACTCCCGGCATCCTGCTCCCAAATAACTGACAGAACTTTTTTCTAACTTTTTTCGCCCGTTTTTAGTGCTTTTTTCTCCGAAATAGATACTCTTTGAAACTCTTGTCTCCACCGTTTCCGTGTGCTCCATTTCCGTCTATGGTCACATATGTGGTCAAACCCGCTTCCCAAGCTCAGCAGAGGTATCTGTCGAGTCCAGAAAGCGGGTTTATTTTTGCGATTTTAACGCGGTGCACATAAATTTGCAAGTCTTTTCTACGCTCATTTTTTGCGCTGCTGTAATCAAAGAAAAAGCGCAGAAAAATGGGAGAGCATAATTATTAGTGGTTTTCTATGTTTCATAACCAATAAAACACAAAACGAAATACGCTTAGGAGAGCTCCCTTGCATTATGAACTATTCTATCATGACGAAAAAATATGAAATCAAAACAAAAGGCTACTCGAAGGGTTAGACTACGTAATGAAGTATGGTATCTGCATTATAAAAATACAATCGTTGCTTAAAAGCAGTGGTTATTTTCAATACTGTGGAGTTTTGAAAAATTCTAAAAAAATTTATATGCTGATAAATGCGGGGTGTTTTCTTTGGAAAACGCTCCGTATTATTTTCGCAATGTCGCCATAGCCACAGAACTGCACCGTACGATATAGCGCTTTTATAGAAGGATTGTATTATGCTAATGACTGAAAAAATACCAAATATCCTTTTAAAACGACCAGTTATCCTTTTTTACGTACAAACGAAAAAACAAATGATAAAATAACCCAATCTGCTATATACGCATGTGTGGCATTATCAATTAGGCTCGTATATTTTATGAAAAAAAGTGCAATTCACGTAAAAAATCGTACAATTCACGTAAAAAATGACCACTACGACAAAACGTGTGGTATATTGTGGTGAATAATAAAATATATGATCTAAAATTGTAGATATGCAGTGCATAAGTCCAACGTGTGCCCCCTGTGTAATAATCAATCAAATATGTATGTTATATGGCAACAGTGCATTTCATGTAATTATATTGCGGCTTACGTAAGAAGAATTGACTTTTTTGAAAAGATGTGTATGATATAAAAGAAAAGTTGGCTCAAAAACATTGTAGATGCCCCATCACTTTCTATTATCATCAATTGCAATTTGCTGTCGTTTAAGCACGAGGCAAAATTGTAAGGAGCAAGTAAGCATCAGGCAAATGTATGCCTTTTAATTAGGTTTATGGAGGTAGATCATGATGAAAATCAAGAAGATGTTGTTTGTAGTACTCGCTATGGTGATGCTACTGTCATCCCTGACAACGATGGCGTATGCGAAAGACTATACTGCAAGTCAGGGTGGACCTTCCAGTGGCAGAGTATGTACAGTTTCAAAAACCATACTGGATAGGAGTTCATGGAAGAAAAAATATATTCCGAATACAGGTATAGAGCACAAAAAGGGACGCACAGAGTCAGTTCAGGTCACCAAGGGAGATGGTTGTAGTACTGAAATTACTGTAGGATATGAGGCAACTATAGGTGGTGAATTTATGGGAATTACGGCAGAGGCAACTGCAAAAGCCGGAGTCAGTAATTCGGTTTCATATACTCAATCTTCCACTCGCACCTTTCCTTTAGCAAAAAATGACCCAAGCGGTTTATACCGTGCACGGGTTATATTCCCCAAGTATAGGACTCATATAGTTATTACTGACTATAGTCCAAACTATCACAAGACCAGACGTGATGAAAAAGTCAATCTCGGCAGTAAAAAGGATGCAGCTGTTGGAATATATTGCTATCTACAATACTGATATAATCCAAAACTACCGAGATAAAAATGGATAAGTTGGCTCGATACTTCACTTATGTAAATGACCAGCATTTGTCTGATGCTTTACGCTCCAAAACACATTTAATATGCGAATTATACTAATAGGAGAATTTCGGTGATGAAACAAAGAGTTTTACACATAGCAGTTGCGCTACTTGCTATCGCACTCCTTTTTACCGCCTGTGGCGGTCAAAAGGAAACACAGAAAAAAACACAGCCGGATGTCACAGTGGAAAAAGTCAAAATACCGGTAGATGAGAACTATTTTCTGCTTTGCTGTGAAAATTCTAATAATGTCATAGATTTTGAAAATTCGAGGGTACAGTCTGTTCAATATGAGTTAATCTCTGCTTTTCCCATTACGGAAAACACCAAAATCAGCTTGGCGTTCGATAAGGATGTACCCTTTACATTAGAAGCTGGATATGAGGACTGTGAGGTGGAAACACTGGACAACATCGCTGCGCAGACCTATGCCGGCGTGAACTGGACTCAGCTAGCGGATCGTTTGCAGGCATGCAAAACTGCCGAGGAAGCGGATAGGGTAAAAGATGAAATATATTCTGACCCAAAGCTTTCTTTGGAGGGGGATGAAAGCACAAAGCTTTATAGTACCTTGTTGCTTATCACATTCAATGAACCGGTAGAGGCAGAACTGACCCAATTGACCATTTCTATTGGTGACAAGGAACAAACGTACGACATTGGTTCTATCAAACTGACCAACGGTGTAGAACCTGAAAAAAGCTGTGCGCATGGTGATGGTTTTCTATTAGACCCAGTGGCATGGGTTGATGCACCGATGGAATTATCGGAACAGGGGTTGTATGTCACCTATGATTATGAAGTGCAAATAGAATCCGATGTGACGCTAAAATCTATTAAGGCTTCCGTTAATTCTGTCCATTTGACTAAAGTATCCGTTATCAGAACAGAAAAGGATGGCACAGAGGTGATGCAGCTTTGGGATATGTCCTCCCCTTTGCAGCTGAAAAAAGGAGAGACGGTTTCGTTTGATATAGAAGCTGTCGATGATGCAAACAAGGATCAAATGATTGCCAGCAGTCAGTATGCCGTTGTATTTTTGTATGAACAGGATGGAAAAACATTCTATACAGACTGCGAAATTAATTCCCGAGCAAGATACAATGCGTTTTGCACCTATTTAGCTCACGAGACAAAGTATGATGTGCGCTCCTATGAAACAGCATTTCAGTCGGCTTTGGAGGCTTGCGAAAAATTAAAATAAAGAGGGTTCAGCGATGAAACGGAGAACTGTAAAAGTCATTGTCGTTGCTGCATTTGCCATGCTCATGCTTGTGCCGATATGTGCGTTGATTGTTATCTCCAAAAGCGAAAAGGCAGTATATGCACCACAAGACGATATTGAGTTAAAGGATGTTGCCTATGGCGAAGCGAAAGCGATTCAATATGGTACAATCGGCGAAAGCGTGAAGCTCAGCGGAACTGTAGTTAGTGCAGAGGTTGATTTTATTGATGTAGCCGATGGAGATAACATGCGGTATGTCATTAACGCAGGTGACTATGTACAAGAGGATACCGTCATCGGATATATAGGACATAGTGCAGTAACGGCAGGAAAAGAAGGCATTGTCCGTGATGTGGGTTATGGTGAAACCATTTTGCTCGACTCGGTGGACAAGATGGCTTTGGAATGCTATACGGACAAAAAATCGGCCGATAAGCTTTCAGTAGGCGAAAAGCTCACCAACGAGGATGGCGAAGTGTTTCAGGTTACAGAAGTCGCTCCGGTGATGAGTGAAAACGGTGTAAAATTGAAGCTATTGCCAAAATCAAAAAATGCGGAATTGGTTTACGGCACAGAATTGAAGGATGCATGGTTTAACACGCCGAACAAATATGACAATGTATTGATCGTAGACAATGATTGCGTATACTCTTATCCTGGAAAGCCAGAACAGTATATACGTGTGGTAGATAGCGATTTGAATTTTGTAGAAGAGATAGAAGTAAAGGCCGCTTTTTCTGACGGCAAAAACATCAGCGTATCCGGCGATGGCGTGCAGGAGGGATTGTTATGCGATTCCGGCTATAAATCGATGGTGGAGAGCACCGGACAGCAAGAAGGTGTAGACGTCAATGAATGAATTAAATATTAGCATTGAACATCTAACAAAGTCATTTTATAGACCGGTTTTGCGTGACATCAATCTGCAAATCACAAACGAGAGCTATCTGTCCATTATCGGGGCATCAGGCTGTGGGAAATCCACACTCATGAATATCCTTGGCTTGATTGAGGGATTTGATTCCGGTAGCTACACCTTTAACGGTACGTCTATAGAAAACGGTAACGATTATTCTCAGCTACGGCGTGATAATATCGGCTTTGTGTTTCAAAATTACAATTTGATTCCTACCATGACATGTCGAGAAAATATTCTATTGCCGACACTTTACCGTGATACTGCACTGGAAAACAGGCTTGACAGCCTTGCCGAAGAATTGAATATTCGCAAGTTGCTCGCTCAAAGGGTTAACACCCTTTCGGGCGGTGAAAAACAGCGTGTTGCTTTTGCAAGAGCTTTGATTTTGGACCCTTGTATTTTGATCGCTGATGAACCAACTGGCAATCTGGATGTGATCAACCGTGATATTGTGTTGGAAATGATCAGTCATGAACACACCTTAGGTCGTGGCGTGGTACTAATCACCCATGACATGGAGCTTTCCGCCAAATCTAAATTGGCGTACGAACTGAAAGATGGAGTGCTACATGAGCGTTGTTAAGGTAAAAAAGACGATTGTTCATGGAATAACCATGATGCTTCGTAATCGAAAAAACTATCTCATGCTTGCCATTACTATCATATTGTCGTTTTCTATTTTACTGGGCTATATGACATATAGTGATTCCATCCTATATAATCGCTACAAACAGGTATTTTCCTCACCCGAAAATGTGGTGATAATGGAGACACAATCAAAGAAGCAGACGGTAGATGCACTTCTTTCGGCGGAAAAGAAAAAGGATCATACGCTAAAGAGCTATTCCTATGTAAAAACTGCTACATATTTTCCTCAGTATAGCGGCGAGGCGTATGTCGGCGCCGGCGTGTATTTTGTTCCATCCTGTGCCAACCCTTTTTTGCTTTATGAGTTCCTGCATGACCCGCTGAGTAAGGAGTTTTTTTCCATCGAGTGGATACATGGGTTTGATATGGTGGCGGGAAGCGAAGCTATATCCAACAATGATGCTATCGTAAATGAAAGCTTTTACAAAGCAGTATTAAAGAAAGCGCCGTTGCCAGCATCTCTAAGTGTACCGATTATACACGAGGACAATAGTGTGGATTTTCTCTCGTTGCAGATTACAGGTGTATGCAAGGATACGGATTACGATAGAATGGATGAAAAAACTTTAGACGGACACACTAAAATGTACGGCTCTATCTATTGCAATTATGCTCTTTTATCTGGCGTATCTTTGGACGATTTAGAAAGTGCAGAACATTATACAGTAATTACTACAAAGGATCCTGGACGTATTGTGGAGCGTGCTACAAGCCTTAACATTATCAATGCATCCTCATATCAAGCACGGCAGCTTGCTTCAGAACAAATGCAAAAAGAAACCGACACAAAGATGTGGATTTCAATTATCTTATATTTGATCCTTGGCATTAACCTTTTTGGCTGTTTTGAAAATGCATTGGAAAAGCGAAAGTTTGAGATTGGCGTAAAAAGAGCGATTGGCGCATCAAAGCTGCAGATTATCTTACAATTCCTTATTGAAGGCGTTTTGGTCATGGCATTCAGTATTCTCATATCTGCGGTAATTGTTACAGAGCTCATGACAGTGTACAAACTTTATCTACTGGTTTTTCACCACACTGTATGGACGATTAGCCTATCTGCGGGGTCTCTCAAAATGTATATAGTATGTAGTACAAGCATGACAATGCTGTTCAGCATACTATTTGCGTATCGGACAACGAATGTGGAGATCGTGAAGTATCTGAAAGCGGAATAAGTAGTTTTTCCATTTAGCAATGTTGGGCATCCCACTGAAGTACGGCATTTTGCCTATCACAATAAACCTCCAACACGGTGCAAAAACACCGTGTTGGAGGTTTATTTGTGTTTTTAGACTGTTTTCGCCTTGCTCCTACAATATCGAAAATAACCTGTTACCGAAAAACATTGACAAACATATGTTTGATGGCGTATAATAAATTTCCTCATACGGGAACTACAACTGAATAGCCGATGAAATATTAAGTGGCAGCGGTAAGCCGGAAGTTACCGCAAACGCTTCACATTGCACGGTCTGTGTGCAGAAACGGGATAAATACAGACACTGCGGCATTTGAATTTCAAAGCCGGTACATAGGTTTTCATCAAAGCTATAGCGGAAGATTATCTTCCGTTTGTTTTGATACCTATGTACCGGCTTTTTATTTTTTACAACTGAATGACCGTCTGAATGGAATATGATCTTGCGATGATATGAGCGAGACAACGCCGGGGTGAGACTCCCGGGCAGGAATGACATTCGGATAGAACGGCAAAAAGGCTCTTGAGCTGTAAAAGTAGGCAAACAGTTTTATGAGGATGCGTTCCACTTTGCCGAAAAGATATTCGGCAGTCAGAATATTATCTCTGCCGTAATGCACGCCGATGAGGTTAATATTGCCGCCACGGAACACTACGGGCATCCCGTGTACCACTATCATCTGCACGTGGTAGCTTTGCCCGTCGTGGAAAAGGAAATACGCTGGACGAAACGGTGCAAGGATCCAGCACTGATCGGTACGGTAAAAGAGGTTATCCAACAAGTCAGCCACTCAAAGAAATGGAAATCTGAAAAGGCGCTTGATAAAGACGACAAGAATTGATGGTATCAAAGACTTGCTGCTCATGTGTAGATTTTGTTTTCTTACTTGCATAGTGAATGTCTCACATTCAAAATCTGCGCCGCCGTAGTCAAAGAAAAGCGTCGAAACGGTCACATCGTGTAAAAGCTTGACAAACGAAGAAACATCTGTTATCATGACACACTCAAAACTGAATAGTGCATCGAGCACATTTTCATATTTTTTATTTGCGCATACATAATTAGCACCGCGACAGGAATCGGAAAACTGGATTCCGTTTTGGTGTTGATTGGTATGCGCTTTTTCATGCGCAAATTTGGAAAGAGGCGATGCGAAATATGATTGCGGTCTTGGTCAAGGGTCAGAAAACAACTATCAAAAATTATGGAGGAACTGAAAATGAAAGAATCAATCTACAAATCATACGACGAGCTACCACTGTTTCTGAATGCGGAAATTGTGGGGAAACTCCTTGGAATCTCTCCGTCATCCAGCTATGAGCTCATGCACGAGGACGGATTTCCTATGCTGCGAATCGGCAACCGCATGGTCGTTCCGAAGGAGAAATTTCGTCAGTGGGTGGAAGAAAAGATTATCGAGTGAGACGCTATGATATTTGGAATCGAAACGCTGTGGGAAATTTCTTTCCGTTGCCGAATGCGCTGTTCTGTTTGAATCTGTCGCCGGGCGAGATCGCAGTGTATGCCTATCTCATGTTCCGGGAGAATAGAAAAACCTATCAGTGCTACCCAAGCTACAAAACCATCGGCAATGCTGTGCATATGAGCGCCAACACGGTGCGAAAGTATGTGCAGAGCTTGGAAAGCAAGCGTCTCATCTATACTGAGCCGACCTCGGTGATGACGAAGAAAGGCGAAAAGCGAAACGGCAGCCTGCTGTATACGATCCGTCCTATCCAGGACGCGATTGATTATCGAAACGAGCGAAAACTCGAAAAGCTGGAGCGGGAGCTCGCACAGTTGAAACTGAAGAAGCAGAGCGCGTCATAACCGCCAGCATGAGCCCCTGTGTGGCACTGTGTGGGCTTTTTGCGAGGAGTATGGGGAAAGATACTCAGAGCAGTTTATACGACGAAAGCAGAGGGATAAACTGGCAAATCTTCCCCGGCGTTTTGACGGTTTCGGAGATGGATGTGCAGGGTCGATAGTTAAGCAGGAGAAAGAGAGGCGGGTTGCGGCTGCACCCTCCTCTCGGTCACAACGGACGGCAACGCCGACCGTTCAAGGTTTTTTGCGGTCTCACTGTTCAATTTCACAAGGTGGGTTGCTATTAACCCGATACACAAAAATGTGGGTCGCAATGCCCCCAAAAGCCCGGTTTTCAAGGCTTTTCTAATGGGTCACGACATAAATAGAAGGAGAAAAGAAAAAGTGGGAAATCCAAAAGGGAAAACGAAGTTTCTGCTGTGGCTCAACCCCGATGCGAAGGCCATGGTAGAGCATAATTACCGCGCTGCCGATTGCAGATCGCAGTCAGAATATATCGAGAATGCGATTCGCTTCTACACCGGTCATGTGATTGGACAGGACAACCGGTCATATCTTCCCAACGCAATCGTGTCGCTCATCAAGGCTGTATCAAAGGAGAGCGAGACTCGCATGGGCAGACTTGTGTTCAAGCTGGCGGTGGAACAGGCCATCATGATGAATCTGCTGGCAGCGTATCACGACATTGATGATGAAACTCTCGCGCAGCTTCGCAGAAACTGTGTGGAGGAAGTAAAACGACTGAATGGAGGTTTCTCCATGGAGGATGCAGTGGAGTGGCAGAGAGAATAAAAATCTGTGTACTATTCCGTATAGCTATTGCGAAAACGGTGTGGTATTGTGTTGCGCTGACAAGGAGGGATGAGCATGGCAAAACGAAGACCCGCTGGTGACGGGCTGGTGCGTAAACGCAGCGATGGACGCTGGGAGGGCCGCATCGTCGTGGGACACAAGGATGACGGCAGCCCCATATTCCGCAGTGTGTTCGCAAGAACGCAGAAAGATCTGATGACGAAACTGCACCAGAGCATTGAGAACTATCGTGATGTGGAACTCACCGAGGACTCAAACCTCACACTCGGTGAGTGGCTTGACAAGTGGATCGATGAACAGATGTGCTTCGCCGTGCGCGAAAGTACGTTGGATGGCTACCGCAGACACTGCAACAATTATATCAAGCCGCGGCTGGGTGATAAGCGCATCGGCTCCGTCACCACGGCAGACATACAGAGAATGTATAACAATCTGCGCAAGAACGGCAGGCTAAATGAGAGCTACGAGAAAGGTTATTCTCTCTCCGACAGTGTGGTGCGCAGCATCCACATGATGCTCCATCAAGCCATGGATGCAGCGGTAGCGGCGCACATCATCGTGAAGAACCCAACTGAGGGAACGGTGATACCCAAAGCAAAATACGCGCCGAAGCAAATCCTGACGGAAGCACAGCTGGAAAAATTTCTATATGTAGTGAAGCAAGATCCGTTGTGGTCTGACTTCTTCTACACAGAGCTGACTACCGGCATGCGTCGCGGCGAGATCTGCGGACTGCGCTGGGATGACTTCGATGAGCGTACTGGGCAGCTTCACATCCGCCGCTCGGTGACAAACCGCAAAGGCGGTGGCGTAAAAGTCGGCGAAACGAAAACGGAAAAGGGAATGCGAAGTATTCAGCTCCCGCCCAGCACCGTTGAAATCCTGAAGGAGCGAAAGAAAAAATCTTACAGCGATTGGATTTTCCACAATCCCACCGTGCCGGAGCTTCCACTGTCGCCGGATACAGCGTACAACCGACTGAAAACCCTGCTCCGCTATGCAGAGCTACCGCCCATACGCTTCCACGATCTCCGTCACACCTTCGCAACTCACGCTCTCACCAGCGGCGTGGATGCGAAAACGCTGTCCGGCATTCTCGGTCACACCAATGCGTCCTTCACGCTGGACACCTACACCCATGTGACTACGGACATGCAGCAGAAGGCGTCGGGCATCGCGGAGGATTTCCTTGATGAGATTATGTGAAAGGAGGTCAATCATGGCGAAGAAAAGAAAAAGCGGCACCGGCACTCTGCGTAAGCGCAGCGACAGCAGATGGGAGGCGCGAGTCGTCATTGGCTACGATGACAAGGGCAATCCAAAAACAAAAGGCGTCCTCGCCAAGACAAAGACGGAGTGCCTTGCAAAACTAGAGGAACTGAAGAACAAAGTCTCTCCGCCTATGACGAAGTGCAAGCCGGGCATGCCATTCGGCGACTGGATGGATTTCTGGTATCAGAACTACTGCAAGCCGTCGCTGAATCAAAACACGCAGCTTGGCTACGAGGATAGAATCTACAAACACATTATTCCGGAGTTGGGGAAGATTCCGTTGAATGAAATCACGCAAAGTGATCTGCAGCAGTTCTATGTAAAGCTCAAAACCAGCGGGCGGCTAATTCGTGTGGAGATCTATGGTCCCGGTCTGTCCGACAGAATGGTGCGCGCCTGCCACGGCAACTGCCGCTCGGCGTTGCAGAAAGCAGTGGAGGAAGGCCTCATCCGTCAGAACCCTGCCATCGGCTGCAAGCTGCCGCCGAAGAAAAGCGGGGAGATGAAAATTCTCACGCAGGAGGAAATGCAGCGATTTCTCATTCAGGCGAAGCAGGATGGGTACTATGAGCACTTTCTGCTAGAACTCGGCACCGGCCTGCGCTTGGGTGAGTTGCTGGCACTGCAATGGAACGATGTGAACTTGGAAACCGGAGAACTGCACATCACAAAGTCTGTAACCTTCATCAAAGGCGAACTCATTGTGTCAGAGCCAAAAACGAAATCATCAATCCGCACGATTGTGCTACCAAGCGCACTGCGGGAGGTTCTGAAAAAATATAAGGCGACGGTGAACTCACGATGGATGTTCCCGTCGCCGGAGAAAGAGGATGCGCCGCTGACGCTGAACTATGCTCGCCGCCGAATGCAGCAGACTTTGGAGCGAGCTGGGTGTAAAAAGGTTCGCTTCCATGACCTGCGCCATACCTTCGCAACCCTGGCACTGGAGCACGGCATGGATGTGAAAACGCTCTCCACAATCATCGGTCATGTGTCGTCCGCAGCTACGCTTGACATCTACTCGCATGTCACTGACATCATGCAGAAGCAGGCTGCGGCGAAGATCGACCGTCAGATCGGTAAGACCGATGCGACCATTCCGCCGGACGAGCAGCGCAAGCGTGTCAATCAAAGTGGCTTCCAGCCGTACAAAAGCAAGTACCGCAAACCCGGTACCGGCGGTGTGTATCAGATCAATGACCATCTCTGGGAGGGCAAATTCTCTCCCCGCGATGCCCACGGCAAGCGCATCTCTCACAATGTCTACGCCAAAACCCGCGAGGAATGTGAAGAGAAGCTGGCGGTGATGATTGCAGAGGTGAAGAGACAGATCGCAAACGAGAAGGAAAAATAAAAAATCACGCACACTGAAAATGTGTGCGTGATACATAAACTATTCTTCTGTTTCGTAATAATACGAATAATCGATGCCCTTCATAATAATCTCGCGGCTGTGGATATCGTCGATTAGGGTGCCTTCGTCCACTACATCAGTATTATAAAATTTCCCGTCTTTTGCTTTTAATTTTAGTTGTTCTATAGGTAACAATGGTTTTTATGTAACCATACTTACACCATAATAACGCCAAACGAATCAACAATGGACATAAATTGCTCGCAATACTCTTCCTGAAGGATATGGCTGTTCGGATTAGTTTCGTAGTTTATTGCATTGACCCCATCCATGTTGTAGTACTTTCCGCCGGAAGAATACTCTTCATCTTTGAGTGTGGATGACAAAATAACTTGGAGCCCGGTCTTCCTGTATTCTTCAATCATAAGATTTTCTTTCTTCGAAGATAGCTCGCCTTTTCTAAAGCAATCCATGATGATTGGGAAACTGTGTTTTAGATACCAGTAGATTGCCAGAGTACGACTGAAATAGTACTCCTGTTCCTCGCTACCGGAGAATGTCATAGAGCGTGTAGCAAACAAGTCCTTGAACACCTGTTGGCCATCTGGATCAATGAGTTTATAGAAACCATTCATGCTGTCAAGAATGCCCGACTTCACATTTTTTTGAGATTGGGTGTTCGTGTCTTGACTTTTCTGTTCTAAGTCTATTTCAGCTTGAATGGCATCGGCTTTATCCCGTAATTCAGACAACCGTTTCTCATCGTCACTATATGTTCTAATCGTATCTGTGTAGATAAGTATATTTGAAATAGGAACCGGGACACTTTGAATTATCTTGTTTAATTCAGCTTGTTTTTCCGAAATACATTGCGATAATTCTGAAATTTCAGTTGCATACAGCAGCAAAGAATCGGAAATTGATTTTAGTATGTTTTTTCTAACCAGATCGTTTGTTAATTCAAAACTTAAATCCCCGTTGGAAAAAGTAATATTTTCGCTGCCACAGTCTTGGCAATGAATTTTTCCAGTTTTCAATTGCATGTTAAGCGAATTTAGTTCTGAATGAAGATTTTCCAACTTGTATTTTCGGTTTGTCAATCGAGTTCGTCTTTTTTGTAAATCGGAAATGTTTTCATTGAGAGACTGAATTTGTTGGCGCTCTTTTTCTGCGGTTTCTCGATATGCACCTTGGGAAACCAAAGTCGCAATATCGGGATGGTCACGATAAAAAGTCAGTCTCCTACTTAATACATCAATTTGGGATTTGCAGGCTTGAAGATCTGCCCTAAGTTCTTTTAGTCTGTCCATTGACTCTGGGAGTGTCAAACACCCGGCAAGAGCAAAAATCATATTTGTAAAATCCTGCTTGTTATAATAGCCATTGTTAAATATATTGGAAGGATCCCGGCGATCCTGTCCGACAAAAAACAATTGATAGAGCAAAGAAAGGTCAACCAGCTTTTGGTAGTTTTCTTTTACTATGTAGGGTAAAGAAAAAATGTTAGCAGTAATATAGTATTTCAGTTCGGATGTGTCTGAGAATACAGAAACATCGTCACCATGCTTGACAGCGATTGAATTTCCTTTTCGGAGGAACAGATATGTTTCACCGTTATTCTCAATAGCAGTGTAAAAATAATATGATTTGGGGTCAAATCCACTCGGAAATATAGGGTCATTTCCCAAAGCATACATCATTGCCTGGAAAATGATCGTCTTTCCCTTATTGTTGTCGTTGCTAAATACTATATTGACTCCAGGAGTAAATCGATTCTCAATAAATGCTTCATAGGCATTTCCGCATCCTGTTTCAATGATTCTCATGCTCTAAGCCCTCCTTTACAAGAGCAATTAAATACAGCAAGGCATTTTCGTCCATTGTGAAAACCCTACCTTTAGCCTTGGTACTTATCTGACTTAATATTGAACGGATACCTTGTTTCTTATCTATTTCTATTACAGAAATGATTTCTTCAAGTAAATACCAAAAGGCTTTCTTATTATTCTTGTTAAATAGTGTTTTACCAATTTGAGATTGACACTCTTGGATTAAGTCTGCAACATCTTCCTCGTCCATGGCAGAAACTTCTCGAATGAAATATAGTGGAACACCGGTTTTACTAAAAAGGTCATTTCCAATTACACGATTGACAACAAGAAGCTCGATTTCCTTGCGGGTAATATTTTTACCTAGAGCAGCAGCTTCTTGTATGCTACTGACTTCCACTCCATCGACATTCGAGATTTTCTTAACTGCTTGTTTTGCCCGTATTTCTTCAAATATCCGAATCAAAAACTCGTCCTTTAGACTGGACAAGTTTTTGAATTTAATAATAGATTTGATATATTCGCTTTTGTTGTATCTATCAGTAATGAAGATAACCTCTGAAAGGAAGGCGTCAATTTTAGCAAGATTGGCTGAGGTGTTCACATCAGCGTCATTGCGGCGCTCTATCTCACTTTCCAAGCCACTCTTGACATCCTTGGTTTTTCTTGTGACAAAATTATCGATTTGAAATACTTCTGCCGTGACATCGTTAACGTAGCTATCCTTGAGAGACGGTAAAAACAGAATATAGTGCCCGAATGATAAATCACTTACATAGTTGGCAAACAATGTATACAGTGCAATTCCCACTTTGCGAGGGGTAAGCGATGCAACATTTTTTGATTGTATATCCCAACTATCTTTGTAGCCTTCTGCTACGCCTGTAACATCATTAAAGCAATCGATAATAAAAAGATCAACTGTACGATGTCCTTTGATTTTTGTTAATAGATATAGCAAAGACTTTGTTTCGTACTCGGTTGCCTTATCATTAGTGCGCTCACTGGTTTTGATTCGATACAATTTATTCACCACCTCTAGTGTAAGTCAAAGGGGAATATTGACGATTTATCTGGGTAACTAGTGTTATTTTATCATGATAAATTGTAAAAGTCATTACATATTTTAGATAGATGCAAAATACCTTGCAAGTGTGATCAAAATCTGCGCCGCAGTAATCAAAGAAAAAAGCCCAAAAACCAGAAAAAACCTCTGATTTCACACGAAATCAGAGGTTTTTGGTCCGAGTAGTGCGACTCGAACGCACGGTCTCTTGGTCCCAAACCAAGCGCGATACCAGCTTCGCTATACCCGGATATTGAATTTTGCGTTCTGCGTAACTATGGTCAAACATGTGGTCAAATGAATTTTGCCACATTTTTATGAAACTATTTGCTGAGAAAACTGCGGAATAATGGTCTAAAACAAGGAAACAATCAACTTTTTGAACCGCGGCACCGGTTTAGTGCTCTGGCTCCCAAAGCAGGCGCGCTACCAACTGCGCTACACCCGGTTATGTACTTGTTTGCTACCTTTGTGCGGTCATTGGAGCAAAGCAGGCACGCTTCCTGTTGGAACATCGGCTCTGTCTGCGCAAGCTCCGCTTGTTTGCCACTCGCCGTGTTCCTGCCACTCCTTTTTCCTCGCTGCTTCCGCCCCCGGCGGCGCTCGGAAATGTCAGCAACTCCGCTGCACCCCATCATACAATAGTGGGTACGCTGCCCTACGGCAACGTACCCACTATAACAGATTTTACATCATTTGGCAAGCAAAAAATTACTTACCCAAAGCAGCCTTCAGCGCATCCGCACGATCGCAGACTTCCCACTTCACGCCCAAATCCTCACGGCCCATGTGACCGTAAGCTGCCAACTGCTGATAGATGGGCTTGCGCAGATCCAGGTCACGAATGATAGCGGTGGGACGCAGGTCAAAGACCTTGTTCACAGCCTCTTCCAGTTCGCTGTCGCTGACCACACCGGTGCCGAAGGTCTCCACCAGTACGCTGACGGGCTTTGCCACGCCGATGGCGTAAGCCAGCTGCACCTGACACTTCTTTCCCAGGCCCGCAGCCACCACATTCTTGGCTACCCAACGAGCAGCGTAAGCAGCACTGCGGTCCACCTTGGTGGGATCCTTGCCGGAGAAAGCGCCACCGCCGTGGGGTGCGCTGCCGCCGTAGGTATCCACGATGATCTTACGGCCGGTCAGGCCGCTGTCGCCCTGAGGACCGCCGATGACAAAGCGACCGGTGGGATTGACATAGATCTTGGTGTTCTCGTCCATCAGTTCAGTGGGAACGGTGGGCTTGATGACCAGCTCGATCATATCCTTGCGGATGGTATCCAAAGACACTTCAGGGCCATGCTGAGTGGACAGCACCACGGTATCCACACGCACAGGCTTGCCGTTTTCATCGTATTCCACGGTGATCTGGGTCTTGCCATCGGGGCGCAGATAGTCCACCAGACCGGCCTTGCGGACATCGGTCAGCTTCTTAGCCATCTTGTGTGCAATGGAGATGGCC
This sequence comes from Vescimonas sp., assembly GCA_045617685.1. Classification (GTDB taxonomy): domain Bacteria; phylum Bacillota; class Clostridia; order Oscillospirales; family Oscillospiraceae; genus Vescimonas. Next base: position 34,813 of record JAZLJB010000025.1, on the reverse strand, counting down.
AGCGGCATCAGCTCCGGTGTTTCGTCGCAGGCGTAGCCGAACATCATGCCCTGATCACCGGCTCCGTTGTCCAGCTCGCTGTCGCCGGATGCCTTGGCCTCCAAGGACTTGTCAACGCCCATGGCGATGTCGCCGGACTGTTCGTCAATATTGGTGATCACGCCGCAGGTATCGCAGTCGAAACCGAACTTGGCACGGTCGTAACCGATGCCACGCACCACTTCACGGGCAATCTTGGGGATGTCCACATAGCAGTTGGTGGTGATCTCGCCCATAATGTGGATTAGACCCGTAGATGCGGTGGTTTCGCAAGCCACACGGCCGTTGGGGTCCTGTGCCATGATAGCGTCCAGCACAGCGTCAGAGATCTGATCGCAGATTTTGTCGGGATGTCCCTCCGTCACCGACTCGGAGGTGAATAAACGTCTTGCCATGATAATGCTCCTCTTTTCTTTTATTCTTGTAGTTTTCCCCGGTGGAGCATGAAAAAAACACGCTCCGCAATTCGACGGATCGTGCTTTGGTATCGCTCCTCATCTGTCGAAGGGCGGGTGTGGGGATATCAGTCCCACGCCCAACAAACTCGTCGGATTTGGCACCTTGCAAAAAAACAGGTTGCCGTGGCTTCATCGGGCCGATCCCTCCGCCACTCTTGATAAGGTATTCAGTTTTTGGAAAAACCACTGTAAACATACTATCATATTTGTGTCATTTGTCAATAGTATCCCCCGATTTTCGGCAAAAAAAGCGAAGAGCGTTGCGCTCCCCGCCTTATTCTTCGGTAAAATGCACATGGGAAAAGATGTGATCCTGACAATAGCAGTGGTATCCGGCGCATTTGCTGCAATAGCGGAACTGCAGATCGGGATAGTCGGTATCGGTGCGACCGCACACAGCGCATTTATGGTGATAGCCACGCTGCTGCTGTTGCTGCTGCACAGCCTTTTTGAACTGCACCGTCCGGCGTGAATGCTGATACTTTTCCCGCTCGGCAAAGTAGTGGACTTCCGGCCAGATGAACACTGCAAAGTTCAGCAGTGCGATCACCGGCAGCAGCGCACCGCCCCAGTTGCGGTCCGCCAAAGAGGTCAATATCTCGTAGGCGAAGAACACGCCGTCGGCAATGGCCAACCACTTCATCTTCACGGGGATGATAAACATCAGCAGCACCCGTGTTTCGCCGAACAGCACCGCAAAGGCGAAGAACATGGACAGATTCACATAGGTAGCGCCGGCGAAGATCACATTCTGATGCATCAGCATCGCCGCCACTGCGCCGCCGATAGCGGTAAGCAGCACGCCGCTGATGAAGTAGAGATTGAATTTCGCCGTACCCCAGTGCCGCTCCAGTGTGGAGCCGATCCAGTAGTAGAAATACAGAGCAATCAGCGTAAAGAACGGACCACCGTAGTTGGGCACAAAGATGTATGTCACAATGCGCCATATCTCGCCGTGGCAGATGGCGGTCCAGTTGAACGCCAAAAAGTCCAGTGCAGAGGCATCGTTTACCTGCGTAAAGATTTGCAGAATGTAAACCAGCACATTGCCTGCCACGATGATACGCATCAGGTTTGTTATGCCAAAGCGGGGATGCCGTGCGCAAAAGCGATCCACCGCATCATAGATTTTCTTCAAGGGGAGATCCTCCTTATGTGTGTCATTTTTTTCATTGTACCCCATTTCCCGGGAAAAGTCATGATATTTTTGTAAACAAGCGAAAAAAACACCGGCGAGTGCCGGTGTTTTTTTGATTAACGCTTACGGATCAGCCGTATCAGCCACCGCAGGCCACGGCCGATCAGCACAGATAGGGCAAATCCGCCCACAAACAGCGCCGCAAATGCCACGCTCCAGTTGTAGCAGAAGTTGCCGCTGATGATCACCTCGCACACGGCATATATGCCGAAGCATATCGCCAAAAATGCGCCGTTGCCCCTTTTACTGCCACGCCACGGCAGGCAGAATGACACCACGATGATGGCCAGCCCCACAAACAGCAAATCGCTCTCACCGGGCATAAACCACTCTTGCAGCAGATCCATCACTCTACCCCCAACAGCTCGCAGGCGTAGCTGTTGAAATAGTTTTTCAGCAGGTCATAGCTGATGGTGAAGGTCTGTTCGCCCTCGGCATAGGGTGCCAGTTCGTATGTGGCGAAGGTAACGGTCATGCCGTCCTCAGAGAAGGCAACGGACTCCTTATCCCAATTCTTCACCATCTCAGCGTAGTCATCAAAATAGTTGCCTGCCAGATCCTTATCCTCAATCTGCCGGAGAATCTCGTCCTCCACAGCTACATTAAACTCGCCCAAAGAGTCCGTCAGAGCGGCGAGCTCCACCGGCTGTCCGGTGGTCAGGTCGAACAGCACCGTTTCCCGGCTGCCGTTGGGATGGGCACCGCCGGTATAGCTGGTGCACAGCATCTGTACGCTCAGGGCATTGTCCTTGTGCCAGAAGTCAGTCTTTACCATGTCGGAAAATGCCATGCCGTCAAACCAGCCGTCACCAATGTCGTATGCCTCTTTCGCCATATCGGACAGCTCATCAAACCACTTCTGCTTATCCTTGTGCCAATCGGCGTAGTAGTTGTCAAAATTCTTCATGATCTGTGCCACAGCGTTATCCGGCACAGTGTCACTGTTGTATGTATTGCCATCTTTGTCCACAGCGGTGATGGTGGGAATTTCATATTCGCACGTAGCGATCTCCACGCCGTCATCAGCGGATACGCTGTCGCTGACGATATCCACATCGAATGTAAAATCGTAGTGGGTGTCCTCCTTCGCAGGATCCACCACCGGCGTCTCCGGAACGGGATCGGGATCGGGTTTTTCAGGCTGCTGGCCCTTGCAGGCGCACAGCATCAGCAGCAGTGTCAAGATTGCTGCGAATATCCCTAACTTTTTCATGTTCATTCTCCTTTCAGAGCATCACCGGTGTGATGCGCCAATCGCCGCCGCAGGGCGGAACGATGGGTTGTGCCAATGCGTAAAGATCGGTAGCCTGTGCCTCACGGCTGAACAGTTCCTCCGCCGCCGTGCCAAGCTGCGCCACATCGGCAGCCTTGGTCAGCACCGGAGCACCGGAGCGTTTCATCTCCCGCAGCACCGTGCGCCCTGCTTGATTAGCCGCCAATACCCGCAGATACGGCACAGTTTGGGGCAAGGTCGGCAAATTCAGCCACGCCGCAAGCAGCATCCGCCGCAAGCGTGCATGGGTATAGCGCTTAGTCTTAGCCAGGAGTAAAATTTCCTCCACAGCGCCACCCTGCCGAATAGCCTGATACATGCGGTGGTAGAGTCCCTCGCCACCGCCGTCATAGCGGGCAAGGTCCTGCTCCGACATCTGCCGCAGGCGATAGAGTATTGCCGACTCACAGCGCCCGAGGTCATTGGGTGCGCCCTGCCACTCACGGCGCAGCACCTCACCGGCGGCGGAGGGCATATAGCGCAGCGCACCGTCCAAGTCACCGCAGCGCAGTCTTTGGCGGATATAGCTTGCCGATGCAATATCGCCGCAGACGTCGCCATCGTGGTCAGCGCCCTGCCGCAGCACCGTCACCGCCTGCATCTGCCCCATGGCCTTGAGGTATTCCACTGCTAAAATGTTATTCGCCCCTTGCAGCAAAGATGCCGTTTTCTCACCTAAAATCGCCGCCACCGCACGCTCACGGCACACGGCGAAATTGTGTCCGCCGGAAAGCTCGCAGCGCAGCCTTTGTTCGTACTCCTCACTCTGTACGGTATCGGCAATCCTTTGCAGCGCCGCAACATCACCGCACTCACTGCCAAATGCCACATGGGTGCAGCCCGCCTGTCGCAGCACATCAATGCCGCCCCAAGCAAATTGCTCTGCCGTAGCGCAGCTCCATGGGGTGGGCAGCTCCAATACCAGATCGGCGCCGCAGCGCACCGCCATTTCCGCACGGTGAACTTTGTCCAAAACCGCCGCCTCGCCACGCTGCACGAAGTTACCGCTCATGGCGCACACGATGGTTTCGGCACCCTGCCTGCGCAGCTCACGCAGCATCCATTCATGACCCAAATGGAAGGGGTTATACTCGCATATCATACCAACTCGTTCCATGTTATTCCCCCTCATTTGGTGACAAATAGTGACATTTTGTAACAATTATACAGAGATAGTATACATGATTTTGGTGATATTTGCAAGTTTGCAGGCGGCAGTAAATTCAGGGCATTATCACTTGACATTTACCGTAGTATATCGTTACAATAGGGGTAGCGTGAATACGATGTTATAGGGAGATGGAAGTATGAAGATCGGTATTTGTTACGCCATGGTTTCGGAGATCGAGAGCTTGCTGACCAATGAGAATGCAACGCCTCTGCAAACCGTGGCAGGTTGTAGTTTTTATGAAATTCGTCCCGATGTGATCGCCTGCGTAGGCGGCATCGGAAAGGTCAATGCCGCCATGGCATGCCAGCTGCTCATTTCGCTGTATCATCCCGATCTGGTGCTGAGCGTGGGCGTGGCAGGCTGCTTTGAAAATGTGGATATCGGCACCTTGGTGCTGGCAAGCAGCTTTGTGCAGCACGACATGGACACCTCCGGCATCGGTGACGAGGTGGGTTTTGTGTCCACGGTGAACTGCATCGACTTCCCCACCAGCGATCTGGAGCGTGCGAAGTCCGCCATGGATAAAACGGGCTACGCCTATCGAGTGGGCAAAGTCGCCACCGGCGATTGGTTCGCCACCGGCTGTGACCGCTCACACTGGATCGCCGACACATTCCATCCGCTGCTGTGCGAGATGGAGGGCTGTGCCGTGGCGCAGGTGTGCAAGCGCAACGATGTGAAGTTTATGGCGCTGAAATCCGTCAGCGATTGTATGTTCGGCAACGGTGACTATCATTTCAATTTCCCCACCGCCATGAAGGATCTGAACCGTGTCGCCATGAGTTTTATTGATAATTTGAAGGAGGCGTAAAACATGGAACGAATTGCCAGCTTTGAGGTGGACCACACCATTCTGACACCGGGACTGTATCTCAGCCGCCGTGACGGCAATGTGACCACCTTCGATCTGCGTTTCAAGAAGCCCAACACCGGCGATCTTCTGACCAATGCCGAGATGCATTCGGTGGAGCATATCATGGCCACTTATCTGCGCAACTCCCCGCTGAAGGATGCGGTGATCTATTTTGGCCCCATGGGCTGCCAGACGGGCTTTTACTTCCTGTTCGACAACACGCAGTTGACGGACGGTGCCGCCGTGGAGCTGCTGAAAACGGTGTTTGAAGCCGCCGCCAAATACGATGGTGCCATGCCCGGCAAGTCCCAGCGTGAATGCGGCAACTACGTCAACTTGGATGTGATGCTGTCCCGCCGCCTTTGCGCATGGTACGCAAGCCTGATCGAAAACTGGACGGTAGAGCAGCTTCGCTACCCCACCAAGTAAACGAAATACATAGTAAAGACCGAGATGGGTTTCCCCCACCTCGGTCTTGTTTTTTTATTTCTGCTCCTTGCGCCACACAGCAAAGGACGGCTCCTTTGCCGTAAAGTGCAGGGTGTAGCGCTGCTCGTCATGCCGCATGACCTTGGCAAACACCTTTCCCCCGCCGCATATCATTTGAATGTCGTCAAAGCGTCGCAGAGGCACATCCGTTTCCAGCAATGCCGCCGTATCGGACAAGCCGATGAGCCTGCCGTGGCTGGGTGTCAGCACGCAGTGCTTTTCGTGGATGACGAAGAACTCCACCTCCACAGGATTGCGCAAGATCACGGTCTTATCTACTGCGATATCATAGCGCAGATCATAGGGTGCGCCGATTCCGGACACCTGACTCACCAGCAGCGGCGTTTCGGCGCCCTTGGGGAACACCTCCTGCTGCTGCACGATTTCAAGCGGTGCCTCAATCAGCTCACGGGTCATAGGCCCGATGAGGATCTGCCCGCCAATGGTGTAGCTTTCGATGCGGCCGCACAGATTGACCGTGCTGCCCACCACGCCGTATTTGCTGTGTCGCCGTGAGCCGATGTTGCCCACGACCACCTCGCCGGTATTGATGCCGATGCCCATAGCGAGATCGGGATAGCCGTTCTGTGCGTTCCAGCGGTTGACATCCTCCATGGTGGCCTGCATCTCGATGGCCGCCGCCACCGCATCGGCGGCATGGGTCTTAGAGGGCAGCGGTGCACCGAACAGCACGAAAATGCCGTCACCGGTAAATTCAATAATGGTGCCGTTGTGTCGTGATGTGATCTCCGTCATGGCGGCAAGATAGTGGTTGAGCATGGTCAAAAGCTCCGCCGCCTCCATCCGCTCGGATAGTGCCGTAAAGCCACGCAGATCGCTCATCAGCACGGTCAATCGCCGTTTTTTGCCGCCCATGGCAAGGCCGTCCGGCGTATCTAAAAGCTGGCGCATGATGGTGTAGGACGAGAACTGGGCAAAGGTGCGAGAGAGCAGTTTATTGCGGCTTTCCAGACGCTGCGAGTGGTCTTTCAGCTTTTTCATGGCGGCCACCACCTGCTGTAGATCACGCTGCTTGGTGATGTCCTGCATCAGTACCACGGCGCCACGCTTTTCGCCCACCGGCACAGTCCGCAAACGCAGGCGGCGTGTGCCGCGCTCAGTGTAGTAATCCACCTCATGACTGCCGGCACGGGAGTTGTGATTGACGGCGTTGAAAATCACATTGGCAAAGGCGTTTTCCTCCATGCTCAGGCCGAACAAGTGCATAAACGGCTGCCCCATAATATCCTGGGCATTGCGCTCTAATATATGGGCAGCGTTGTGGTTGAAGGCGGTAATGATGCCATCCTCATCAATGGCAACAATGCCCTCGTCGCTGTTTTCCAGCAGGCTGCGCAGCAGCATGTTGTCATCCATTCTGTGCCACCGCCTTTCCAAACAAGCCAAACCGGCGCAGATAGTCCAACGAGCGGCGCACCTGCTCCAGTCCGCCGGTTTCCAGTGTGATGGGGACCTCTCGGCGCAGCTGCCGCCACAGTTCGTCAGCCTCCTGCCAATCCACCGTACCCTCGCCCAAGGGCAAATGGTCATCAAACCGACCGCCGTTGTCGGATAGGTGAAGATAGCGAATGTCATCGCCCAGTGCGTCAAACCACCGTGCAACGCCGGCAGGCGAATAGTTGGCGTGTCCGACATCAAGGCAAGCGCCGATGCGTGGCGATTGGGTGCGCTGCAAGAGCATACCAATGGCATCGCTGTCGAGATCTGCGCTGTTTTCGATGCAGAGCGTCAGGGGGAATTCCTCCACAAGGGACAAGAAGAAATCGGCGCATTGACCGCTCCAGCGATCCAGGTAGTCGCCCCGCAGAAACGGCTCTGCGCTGGCATGGAACACCACATATTCTGCCCCCAGTGCCATGGCCTGACGGCAGCTTTCACGGCAGCGCTCCTCGCTGATGCGGCGGATTTTTTCATCGCCGCTGCCCACATTCACATCGATGAATGCCCCGTGCAGTGCCGTGGCCCGTCCGCTGCTACGATACCAGTCCATAGCAAAGCGATAGGCGGTTTCATCGTTCAGTGCAGGCGGTGCGGATAGCTCCAGCACCTCGTAATGTAAGTTTTCGGCAAGGGCAAAAGCCTGCCACGCTGCGCCCTCACGGCACAGCGGCTGAATTTGTAAATGGCTCATTTTTTGTTAGCGTCCTGATAGACCTTGGAGAACTTGTGGATCTTCTCTTTGAGCCAGCTGTTCTTCTCCAAACCGCCACCGGACACCTCCGCCAGGGTCTGGCAAGCCTCCAGATAGTCATCGGTCAGCTGGCGGATGCGATGACCCATGTGCTGCATGATGGCCAATACCTGCGAGGGCTTGTTGCGGAAATAATCGCCGAAGGTCTCCTGAGTGATGTGGTTCACGGCGGTATCCTCCAACGCCACGGCGGTGGCACTGCGTCCCCGCACCTCAATCAAACCGATCTCGCCGAAGAAATCCTCGGCAAACAGCTCGGTGAGCATGGTCTGATTGGGCTTACCGTAGTTGGCGTAGATGCCCACACGGCCGTAGAGGATATCGTACATGCAGATCTCGATCTGCCCCTCACGAAAAATCACTTCACCCTTCTTGAACTTACGCACTTCTAACACATTCGACATATCGTTCTCCTCACTTCCGTTTTATCTTACCTACCAAGGTAACGGAGTTTTCCCCGCTTGTCAAGCAAATGAAAAAAATATTCTCAATTTTCATGGCGCAAGTGGCGCTGAATCTCCGCCTTGCGTGCATTTGAAGTTGAAGTTGAAGATGAAGTTGTAGTTGTAGTTGAAGTTGGCTGCATTTGCTTGCAATTGTTCCGTGAAAGCGCAGCAGCCCTCCGCTTTTGGCTAATCTCCATATACCGCTGGTGGTCATGATCGATCCGTGGCTGAATGAAATCCCACGCCACCGCCAAAGCCCCGTCGAAGTCGGGCAATACGCCGTTCTTCCCGTAATCCAAAATTGCCTCGAAAAGCCGTCCCTTGTCCTCGTAAGAAAGCCGCTGCAAGCACGGCTGCAAGTCAAAATACATCATCACGCCCGGTTTCGCCATGAAAAAGATCCCCCCTGAATGAAATATGGTTTCACATAGTAGCGGCAAAAGGGGAAAAGTTGTCCCCGTTGGTGCATAGCAGACGAGAACAAATAGGAAAAGCAGGCGCATAAGCGCCTGCTTTTCGTGTTGCGTATTGGTTGCTTATTTACTTGAGCAGCTTGCCCAACTGACCGGCTACATCGCCCAGGTTCAGGCCATCGCCTTTCTTCTTTTTGCCCAGCAACAAAGATGCCACATCGCCCACATCAACGCCGCTCAAGAGGTTGCCCATCAGGCTGCCCACATCTGCCTTGCTGTCCTCTTTTGCAGTCTGCTTGCCCAAAAGGCTCATCAGCATCGGAGCTGCCATGGACAAGACGGTAGCAGTGGTCTTGCTGTCGGCACCGGATTTCTTGGAAACGGCTGCCTTCTTATCGGTGTTTTCGCTGCCCAGGAGGTGTGCCACGATCTTTGCGCCGTCCTCCAGATCGATGCCGTCCAAAAATGCGCCCAAGTTGGAGGTGTCATTCTTGGCGTGCTGTGTCAGCGCACCGGCAAAGCTCTCTGCGGTCTTTTTATTACCGGCCTGCTCGCTTGCGCCCTTCAAAAGCATGGGCAGTGCGCTTTGCAGAATGTTCTCCACGGTCTGCGTATCTGCGCCGCTCTTTTTACCCAGACTCTTCACGCTCTCATCGCTGAGAAGTGCGTTCATGATGGAAGAAATATCCATAATTCTGTCTCCCCTTTTTACATTTTAATGTGTTGATATAACACTGTTATTCTGCATTCTTTGTCATAAAATGTCAAGATATTTCTATAATATTGTATAATTTTGTTGATAATTTCGAATTTTTTGGTATAATGTAGCCAGTCGAATAAAAGGAGTAGAGATTTATGGCTGAAAAGAAAGAAAAGAAAATCATTTCCGCTGATACCAATCAGGAAATCTCCAAGGCAGAGATTGCGGCAAAGCGTGCGGAGAATTACAAGCAGGCAAAGCCCGTGGGCAATGCAAAATCCAAGCGCATCGTTGCCATCATCCTGTGGGTGTTCGCTCTGGCGATGGAAGTGCTGGCCGTTCTGGTCATCAATGGCAAGGGCGTTCACTTCATGTCCCAACTCACCCAGCTGATCATCGCTCTGGTTCTGGATCTGGCCTTTGTCATCATCGGCTCTCAGTTCTGGAAGCAGGCCAACCACATCGATCCCGTATCCGAGGCAAACAAGGTCAAGTTCTGGCTGTGGAACAACATGGGTGTCATCGTCTGCACCATCGCCTTCGTTCCCATTGTGATCCTCATGCTCACCAATAAGGAGCTGGACAAGAAGACCAAGGTCATCGCAACCGTAGTCGCCATTATCGCCCTGCTGTTGGGCGGTGTTTGCAGCTATGACTTCAACCCCGTTTCCGAGGAACAGCTGAGCGCAGCCGTTGATGTTCTCGGCGGCGATCAGGTCTACTGGAGTCCCTTCGGTCATGTGTACCACACAGCCGATGACTGTCAGGCTCTCAACCAGTCCGAGAAGCTCACCGTGGGTACCGTGGAGCAGGCTATTGCCGCAAACCGCACCCGCCTTTGCTCCTTCTGCGCCAAGCGTGATAACATCACCGGCGTTGTCACCGATGACAATAACAGCATCGCTGACGAAGCTGTCGCTGACGAAGCTGCTGCCGACGCAGAAAATCAGGTAGATCAGACCCTTATGGACGACGATCTGGGCGAATAAGAAACGATAAACAGATAAGCAGGCACGCAACACTTATGTTGCGTGCCTGCTTTTTCAGCGTCTTCAGGCGTGGGCATTTTAAGTTAAATATATATTCTATATGATCTCCAGATCATCTCTGTCTCTGATCATATATTTTTTCAGAGGCGTCAGACTTGCCAGCCAATATAGGAGCCCGCCAAACACCGCAGTAAAACCGCTGCCTGTCAGCACAAGGAAGATGGGACTTTTGATCGCACCGGTCAGAGGATTGTAGACAAACAGCATATTCACCGCAAAGGCAATCACGATAACAGCTAATCCAACCAGATTAAATCCGTTTGTAAATTGATATGCGTCGTGTCCATCAAGGAAGTAGGCAGATTTCAAAGAAAGCTTCCTCTTTTTCACGAGGAAATAATCCACCACGACCATGCCGATAATGGGACCTTGAATCTGGGCAGCCAGTGAAACGAATGAGCCGAAGTTGTCCATCACCCAACCCCATACGGTCAGCAGGCTGACATAACCGAAAGCGATCCAGACCAAAAGCTTGTAGCTGATTTTGGGGAAACCGCTCTTCACGATCATGCAGTTCACATACGAGCCCATTCCCTGCGTGCCGATATTGGCAAAGGCAACCATCAGCAGGCTGAGCAGTGCAAATCCGGAGCCACATAAGTTTGCCATCATCACTGTGGGGTCACTTTCAAAATAGCCGAATCTGACAAACATAGCATACGCCATGCAACCGCCGGCCGCCACAAAAAACGGAGCAACTACGCCATAGGACAACGATGTTGCCCAGTAGGCCTTGCGTTCGGATTTGCACAGTCTGGGCATTACCAATGCCTGCGTTGACCAGGAGAACGCAAACGCCACATTGCCTTCTGCTGACATCATAAAGTTTGCAAGCTTACTTCCCTCAACATTCGGCCTTACCGCTGCGATTTCCGACATAGGGACGCTGGTAAAGCACAAAACCACAACTACAACACCAACGATCAAGAGGGCTGAAACGAGTACTCTGCTTGTCCATTTGATTACCTCAGGGCCGCCCAAAGCAATCAGCGTACCAAGAAGCACGCATAATACGCCAAGCAGCGGTTTGAACAATGCCACATTCAGCGCAATACCGAAATAGCCGAACAGATTGATCATGGATGAGGCAAACAACTGCGCATCCACAGCATACCACCCGAAATTTGCAAGCGATATTACGGTAGCCAGTATTGCAACACCTTTTATGCCCAAAACAGATCTCAGCCATATCCATAGGTCTATGCCATATCTTACGCCGAAGAGGATCGGCAGGCATTCAATCAGGATCCATATGATGTTAAAGCAAAATATGTTGATCAGCATCTGCTTAAAGGTCAGGAATTCTGATACATACGCACCTTGCGTATAGCACCATGTTGCAATGGCAAATCCGCTGGTGGAAAGGAAGAGATCCCAAAACGAATACTGCCTTTCACCGCTCAGCACGGGAACTACTCCGGTAATTGTTTCTTGTGTTATATAATCAGCATTCCTTAAATTGCTCATACAATTACTCCCGTCATACAACCTAATATCAATAATCCGCACACCGCTATTGCCAGAATAATTGCGATAGCATCTTTCTTTCCTGCTTTCTCAGGAAACTTATAATCCGGGCTTTTCATAATCTCAAGTCGTTTTTCTGTTTCCTGCGTTATGACAGTACCAATATCCACTAAATTATTCGCCATGATAATTCTCCTTTGCATTTTCGGACAGGTATTTGGAAAATCTCTTTGCCATGACATACCAGTTATGCAGTGAATCCCCCATAACAGCTCCACAGCTCTCCCGATACAATGCCCAGACAAACCAATAATACGATATGATTGCCACATAGGCCAGATAGTGCGCAAGCAATCTGTCGTTGCATGGATCTGCACAATAGTAGCGGATGAATTTTTTTGCCTCGTCCACATCGTACATTGCATCCATAATATATCCACCGACATCGCATCCGGGATCTGCATTTCCGGAATATTCCCAGTCGATCAGGATGGTTGCATCGGGTGTAATCATCCAGTTGGGAGCATAGGTATCGCAGTGACACAGGCATTTTTCCACACCGTCATCAAGCGTGCGTTGATAGCATTGTTCCACCATGTGCTTTAGCTGATCGAAATCGGTCACCTGAATGCCACCATTCTGTCGAAGAATGCGTTCAATTTTCAACGCTTCTTCCCAGGGCAAAAATTCCCAATCCACAGTTTGTCGGCTGCTATGCAGTTCACGCATAACACGAATCACGCGTTTGGAGTCTTCAAAGTCGGAATAGTCAGGGGTTCTAAAGTCAGAAACATAGTGAGATATTTTCCAGCCTTCCTGCTCATCCATTGCGATAAAAGTCGGATCGATTCCCAGCTGCTTTGCTTTTGAAATGGAAGTTTTTTCATGCTTTCTGGATATGATCTGCTCCGTGTTTTCTCCGGGGTGTCTGTAAACATACTTTTCCCCTCTCACTTCAAACACAAAAGATGTGTTGGTCAGGCCCTTTTTTATCGGCACAAAATTCAGGATTTCCTTTTCTTCGCAATGAAAGACGCCGCATATATTGTCCATTATTCTGCTGTTTGAATTCTGAAGGTACGAGGCATCGAATTCTCTCAGCTCATCCAGCGAATCAAACTCATGGATGACATCTTCCGGATATACTTTTATTTTCATCGGAGGCAGGCATCTGACATGATTCATAAACAGCTCTTCCCACAGGCAATGATCATAGTCGCCTATTTCGTGGTGCTGGTTCACAAGCTCGAGGAACGCTTTTGAAAAGCCCATATCCCAGTAGACATGACCCAGCATGATATAGCCATCTTCTCCGCTTTTATCCACTTTGCTGATGTCAAAATGGTCATTGGGTGTCATATACCATTCGTCTGTTTTCTCCTGAACATGAATGGATGCGTAGTAGGATTGATAGACATATTCTTCAAAAACATTTTCACTGAAATAGTTGTCAGATGAACAGATATAGCTGTTGCCGATGTATTTTTGCGCCAGATATATCGTCTCAATATTGTTCTTTACATTGTACAGCGGGTTGATGATGATTTTCACATTCATCTTTTCTTCCAAATAAAAGAAAGATTCTTTCTTATACCCGAGTACCAGTATTATTTCCTCGATTCCGGCGGCCCTGAGCTGTTGAATTTGCCGTTCGATCAGGACTTCGTTTTTTACTACCATCATGCCTTTTGGCTTTTCCAACGAAATGGGCATAAAGCGCGACGACATGCCTGCGGCCATGATAATAGCGTTCTTCACCTTATATGGTTCCAATTCACTTAAGCCGGTATCAGTAATGCCGGCATCATCCACAAAATCCTGCCTGCGAAAAGCGGCAATCGTTTTGGAAATATATCCCGTGGACACTCTTGATAACTCCGATAATGCTCTATAGCTCTTCATTCCATGCTTTTTTATGGCATATAATAATTTGAATTCATTGTGGGTCATTTTTCCAACTCCTTGTCCGAGTGTTCATTATTTACCATTATACTCTATTTTTTGAACAGTGCAATAGTTTTCCGCCCTCTTTTTGATTTTTTTCACGCAAAACAAGCTGTACATACGGATATTTTATCAATTTTTTTTAACTATTTTTTGTCTTTGCATGCAAAGAGACCGCAATTCATTTTGATTGCGGTCTCCTTGCATGATGTATTATTTATTTGTCTGCGGCAGGACGGCATCTTCCGCCACAAGCGTCCAATTGCTCTTGTCCCAGATGCTGTCGTGAACACTGTACCAACGTGCACTGTGGAACCGGTTGCCGTTGTTGGTTGCAATGTCACTATCAGCGGATGCAATGACCATCTGATCATGGGCTGTTTTTTCGCTGCTGTCGATGGCATTGCCGGTAAAGGGATTGATAGGATCACTGATGACATCCGCAACTGCCAGAGTGGGTACATCTGCGTTTGTCATAAATTCATCCGATGTGGTGAACTCCGTGCTATTGAAGTCCTTTACCATCAGCAGTGGGAAGTAGGATTCCACATCGCCATACCGATAGCTCCGTGTATCGCTGTCCGCCGTTTCATCGATAAACAGGCTTTCCATCTGATGTAAACCGAATCCGTGGTCGGAAACAAGAATGATTTTCGTGTTATCGTAGACACCGTTTTCTCTTAGATCATCCAGCCACTTCCCCAATTGCAGGAAAGATGCCATATTCACCTGATAGGTACCGTATTCTTCCGCACTTTCCACCCGCAGTGTTTTGCCGTCCACGGTGAAGCGGTCGGTGTTTTGTGCATCATATTCTGTGTTGTCCACAGCGAACACATCTTCGTATCCCGGCTCTTGCAATAATGTGGAGAAATGGGTGGTTTCATTGTCCATCATGGTGAAAGTGCCGTTGTCAGCGGCGGAGATCGTGGTCATGTCTGCAAGCTGCTTCAATACGCTGTAAGAATTGTCAAAGCTCGCTCCGATGCCGTGTGCGCTATGGTTTGATATGACGATCTGATCGCCGTACTCCGATTGGGACTGGTGATAGTTGCCCACATCGTAAAGTGTTTGCTGCAAGCAGACAGGGCAAATCTTCATCAGGCCGTAGCAGAACAGATTGCGAAATCTGTTTTGGGCAAGCTGCTCTTTCAGCTCCGTTCTTGTAAAGACACCTTGCGAAATGTATGTGTCAATGCCGGGATAGTCATCATAAATGGACAGATCGGGTGTCCACTGATATCCGGCATAGGGCGGATCCATCACGGTCACATCGAACCCCTCGCTGTCAAACAGAGCCGGCATCATTTTTAATGCCTCGTTCTGCTTCTCTGCCAGAGATTCCGCATCTCTTTTATTGATCTCAACGGGAGTGTACTCATATCCGCCGAAAAGTGCAGGCGTTCCGAAGTTAGTACTTGCGCCAAACGAAATCACATTGTCGTAATAGGTAAAGCCAGCGAATTGCTCCTTCAATTGGGGTTTTTCGTTGAAGATGTAGGGCACATATTCTCCCATAGCTCTGTCCAGCATGATCACGACCACATTTTTGCCCGTTTTGCTCAGCGTGATATGGGGTATATTTTCTTCTGCCGAAAGGCTCTCGACATTGACATCGGCAACGGATGCACGGATGCTGAACACATTGATCACCGCCATGCAGAAAATGGCAGCAACCGCCACCGTGAACACACGGCTCACCACAGTTTCCTTTTTCCGGATGCACAGGAAGATCACAGCCGCCGCTATGACGATGGAAATAATATTCAGCAGCATCTGCTTTCCGGAGAAATGAATGGGGTTGTCAAATATCAGGTTGGACGAGATATTGCCCAGCTTCGTGCCGAAGAACAGATAGTCGACCAGTGCCATTGCGCAGATGATCCAGATACCGTAATCGAATATGACCTTTGCTTTTGGAGAAGCCAGCCAATAAAACACATTGAACCACAGGAGGAATGTACCGATTGCCACCAGCAGGGCGTTGGCAACATACCAGAGCGGATGCACAAAATAGTTCACATCCACGAATTCCTGCGGCGATGCTTTGATAAGGGCGGATGGGATGAGCAGTCCCACCAGAACGGCAAGGAGCAGTACCCCGGTAACAAACAGCTTTTTGTTGGGCTTGCGACGGGTCTCAACTGTCGGAAGCTTCACTTTATTTTTGAGAGCACCCAGCAGCAGCGGCACGCACAAAAGCACACCAACGCCCATCAGCACGATTCGATAGCTTCTGCGCAGGGGAATCAGCCCCAGACCGGCAGCCGCTATCACGCCGAGTCCCAACACGCAGCAAAGAATTCTGATCACCTTGCCGGGGTTTTTCAGCTTATAGAAAACGGTCTTGACCAGCGAAAACGCATTGTTGAGTGTCCAGTAAAATACCAGACCCGACGGCGATTTGTACAGAAGCACCAGAAAAATTGCCGACATGGCGTATAGCTGGATTTTTGTTTTCAGTGGGTAATCCTTTGAAAAGATTGCACTTGAAACGAGGTTGATTGCCGTCATCAGTATTGGCAGCAGGTTGATTGCCAGTCCGCCGATAACGATTAATCCGTCAGGCTGACTCAGGTCGGCGATCGGCCCGAACGAAACGCCCTGCAGCAGACTAAGGCCCGAAAGAAAGCGGTAAGCTGCAATGAAGAAGGGTATTTCCAGCAGCAAGGATGTCGCTCCACGCAGGGCGGAAAGCGGGCTGTAGTTGTTCTGGCGATAATAGGTCTGTAGCATCATGGTGCGCTCATCGCCCCGGAATGTCTTTCTGATGTGGGAAATACCCTTGCTCAGTTTCGCTTCCGTGTTTCTCTGCTCCTCCTGCATGGCATCTGCCCGCATGTAAAGAGGCAGCACAAGGATATTGATGGCAAGGCTCAATGCGATGATAGCCAGGCCGGGATGTCCCACAAAACGATAGGCATAATCATAAATTGTCTCGAACAGAAGCTGAAGCGGCATGAGTACGAGAGAATACAGACAAGCTCCGAATGTCATATTACTTCTCCTTTCCCGCATCCAGTTCCTGATGCTTGTTCAAAATGTAATCCACGATCCGCTCGGCACCCTCACCTCGGCAGCTCCAGGTTTCATCTCTGAGCTCCTGCCGTGCGATAGCATATCTGGCATCGTTGAGACATTCGTCGATGATGACAGGCAGTTGATCCAGATTATCCTCCGTGAGCTCCTGCCCGAAACGCGACAGTGCATCAAATGTCCAAAGCGGCTTGTCTATCCACCAGGCATCGTAAGGGCCCTTGTCAAAGTCCTCGTTGGTATAGATCACGGGCTTATCAAACACAAGTGCAAAGTCGAAAATAACGCCCGAAAAATCAGAAATCATAATATCCGAGCGCTTCAGCACCTCATAGTTGTCATTATCACGGTTCCATGACAGTCTTTCCGATTCCGGGTATTTCGCCATCAGCTCGTCCATCAGTTCCTTTTCGGAAGAAAAAGACTGGGGATGCGGGCGGATAATGATGTGATGACCCGTTTTCAAAAGGGCATCGATCATCTTGCCGCCGTATCTGCTCAAAAGGCCTGCCTTGCCCCACGAGGGTGCCACCAGAACGGTCTTCTCCTGCTCCGTCGTCCGGCTGTCATCTGCAAGGCGAGCCGCCATTTCATCCATGTAAGGAATACCGACCTTAACCAGTTCCTTCGGAGGAAGCTGGCGGATTCTTTCAAGCTCTCGTATCTGATCAAACTGATAGTCGCCCGACAGCAGCAGTGCATCGTAATAGTCGATGCCGAACATTCTGTAAAGCGTTACATCGCTTGCCGCATGGAACATATGCACATAGTATTTCACATCTTTAGAGCGTTTCCACTGGTAAACATCAAGACCGGGCGTTGTGGAAAGCAGAATGTCCGCATTCAGGAAATTCAGTTTTGCAAATGCCTTGTTACCCGCCCCAATGAATTGGGCTTTGATATGAGGGTATGGATTATCCAGTGCCGGATCGTCCTGAGATGCCGTCATATACACAACATCAACGCCCCGCTTGTCGAATTCACGGCATACCGGTTCAAAGTTTCTCCAATATCTCTTATCATCGGAAAAAATGACGATTGGTGTCGTGCTGTCCGCCGTTTTCCCCTTTTTACCTCCGCTCAGCAGAAAGCGGAGCGATGCGATCCACTTTCGGATCAGGTAATTGGCCGCACCGATCACGCCGATCAATATTGCAAAAAGCATGCTGCCCGTGCCGGGATCAATGTATAACTTCATTATGAAACGCTCTCCTCATTCTTCTCATTTTTGTTGTGGATCAGCTTCACACCGTATAGGAAGCAAAGCAGCGAAATGATGATCCAAATGATATCATACCGCATCTCCATGACGGATACTGCGGAAATATTCATCAAAAAATGGAGTATTGTGCTGGGAATAATGCTGCCGGTTCTTTCCGCCAGACCGTAAAAGCAGAAACCTGCACAAAACGCAAAAATAACCTGAATTACGACCACAGCGCCCAAATCGCCGGACAAAAAATTTACCGTATGCAGTAAGGCAAACAGCACATTTGCCACTATCGCACACTTCATTTTCCGAAATTGGAATACCTCATTCAGTTTAGCGGGAAGTATTCCGCGGAAAAGCAGTTCCTCCGCAAACGCCGTAAGTCCTGTCAGCGCAACTGCCACAACCGTCTCAAACGGCTTGCCGGGCGCTGTAAAGCCTCCCGACATGGCAAGATTGGCCACCGAGAGCAGTATAAGCGGTGCCGAAAGCCGCACTGCCGCCGAAACATTTTTCATAAGGCAGAGCTTATGGCGTGCCGCCGTGCCGTTCCGCCGCTGAATCACCACAACGGTAAAAAGAAACAGTGCTACCGCTATGACAGTCATCACATGCGGCACACCGAAAGCGTCTGACATCCATTCGGAAGCATTATAAACGGCCCCATAAAGCATGATCCAAATCAATGTAGTTGTCATCGACCGTTTCTCCATAAATCTGACAAAATATGTTGAAAAGTGAGTTTATTATAGCGCAATTTGCAATCATTATCAACCTAATCTTACCGCAAAATCCACTTAGTTTTCCGCTCCCGCCGACAAAATTATTGTAATTCTTGTCGGTATTCTCTTTTGTGTGCAAATGCCGAAAACCGCCCCAATTATCGCAGCATAAACGTGTTTACATAAAATTCACACATTTATACTGGAAATTTTTTTATATCGCTGTACAATAGAATGGTTAAAATATTAAAAATTGTCAGGAGAACATATGCGAAATATATTGTCTGTTTTCAAAACTGATATTGTATCTTTGGTGACGCACTTTTTTGCGTTGGTCATAGCCATTGCCATTATCCTGCTACCAAGTCTGTATGCATGGCTGAATATTTACTCCAACTGGGACCCTTACGGATCCACCAAGAATATTTCCATTGCCGTGGTATCTTTGGACAATGGCTGCACACTGGATGACGGCACGAAGGTCAATAAGGGGCAGGATGTTATGGATGACCTGCAGCAAAGTACCGCCATTAATTGGATCATTCTCGATAAGTCCGAAGATGCCATAGAGGGAACAAAATCCGGCAAATACTATGCTGCCGTGGTCATTGAAGAGGATTTTTCCTACAAGATGTCCCATATGCTGACCCAGTGGGATGGGCAGCCGTCTCTGACCTATTATCAGAATTATAAGAAAAATGCCGTTGCCACCAAAATCACTGACACAGCAGTGGAATCTCTACATAACTCTATCAGCAAGAACTATCTGGAGATGTTGGTCAACAAGATCTTCCGGCAAGCAAACCTTCTGTCCGACGGTTGGAACGGTGATGATCCCGAAGATGCTGTGTACGGCTTGATCGGTCAGACACATGCGCTGTTGCACGCCTGTGAGAGCACTTTGGATGCATTTTCCGCCGCATCTGACAGTGCAAGTAGAATCGCTATCGATCCGACAACGCTGAACGGGGCCATTGAATCCGCTAATCGCAAATTAGGTGATGCCACGCAAGAGCAGCAGACGGTGGCGGAATTTGAACTGCAAATATTCCAGACGCTGGAACACATAGAAGCAGAGCTGTCTCAGGCAAGCAATTCCTTGACCGACAACGCACAATTGGAAACGGTCAAGGAGCTGACAGACCGTGCTGCCGCAATGAGCGGTGAATTGGGTGACAAATTAGCAAGCTGGGGTAAACAATTTGACTCCTATGACGCTGATGTCATGTCAGAATTCACCGACATCGTAAACCAAGCTACGGAGCAAATCATTGCCACACCGGAACATGCAGCATCTATTCTGTCTGATATGCGCGCCAAAATTGCGGCATTGGATCTGCCTGATGCCAAGGCGGCAGCAGGTGGGCAGGCTCGTGCCGTGGCGCTTTCACTAAGTCAGCTATGCTATGCCATGCAGACAGAGCTTGCACAGGTGACAAACCTGCAAGAATTGCCTGCCGTCATCGACCACTGCACAGCAATGGTTCATGCCGTACAGCGTCTCACCTCTGCTTGGCTTGTGCCCACAGCCGATGATCTGCACAACACGATTTCATCTGCTGTTTCCGATGCCTCAAACACTCTTGCCGCCTTACAGACCACTACCGAAGATGCAAGTCGGTTACTGAAGGCGTTAGAGGACACCGGTGATTCTGCCAATGCGCTGGGGCAGCAATTGCGCACCGTGATACAGCAGGTCAACACTGATTTAGACGATCTGCTCGCCAAGCTGGATGGCTTGAACGAAGGTGAAAAACTGGCACAACTGGAAAAAATCCTGGGTGGTGATCCGAAGATGTCCGGTGCATATTTCTCCCAGGTGGTGCAGACGGATGTAAAGCCTGTGTATCCTGTCGCCAACTACGGCTCGGCTATGGCACCGTTCTACACCGTGCTGGCTATATGGGTGGGTGGCGTTATTCTGGTGGCGATTATCAAGACTCACGCACGCATCGACGGTCTGATTCATCCCAAGCCGCACGAGCTCTTCTTCGGGCGCTATCTGCTGTTTTTCCTGATCAGTCAGCTGCAAGCCGCCATCATTATCACAGGTGACCTGCTGCTTTTGAAAATTCAATGTTTGCACCCGGGTCTGCTGTATCTGACGGGAGCCTTGACCAGTTTGACTTTCAGTCTGCTGATCTATGCACTGACAGTGTCTTTCGGCGATGTAGGCAAAGCGATCGTCGTTGTTGTGATGGTACTGCAAATCGCTGGTTCCAGCGGCACGTTCCCCATCGAACTGCTGCCGGATTTCTACCAAAAAATCTATTATCTGTTCCCGTTCCCCCACGCCATCAATGCCATGCGTGAATGTATTTGCGGACTATACGGCAATGATTTTGTCATCTATTTGCTGCGGCTATTGATCTTTGCGGTAATAGGTTTGCTGATTGGTCTGCTGATACGGCGTCCGTTTATTGGCTTAAACCACTTTGTGGAAGAAAAATTGGAAGAAACCGAACTGCTGTAAAAGAAAGGATTTCTTATGCAAGATGAAAAATACAGCCAGCTCTACGAAAGGCTGATGGAGCAGGTAATGCAACAGCACAAGATGAATCAGCAACGCATTCGAAAAGGACTGTTGGGGCTCCCCTGCGTAACTGTGCTGTTTCTACTGTTGGTCATGCTGACAGATGGCTCTCGAAATATCTATCTACTGCTTTGGATCGCCACCGTGTTCGCATTGGCCGCCTATTTGATCGCCGTGGAATACTTAGACTACGAAATGCAGAAAAAGCTGACAGAGGTCACGCAGCTTGAGCAGGAGTTAGGCGGTTTGATCGACGGAAATTTGGAGGAGCACCGTGTTGCCCGTGCAGAGCGCATACAGCGCTTGGAGCAAGGGCTGTATCGCCGTTTGGCTTCCTCCGCAGAGCGGTATGATTCCGCCACCGATGCCTCTTCGGCAGCAGATCCGACACAGATAAAGGAGTAATCAGATGCGCAATATCCGAAATATTTTTCACGCAGACCTGCGGCGCTTGACCGCAAGTGCTGTGGCAGTGGTCATTATTATGGGATTGTGCCTGATTCCCTGCCTATATGCGTGGTTCAATATCCTATCCAATTGGGACCCTTACGGGCCCGACTCTACTGGCAATATCCGTGTTGCTGTCAGCAATGAAGACAAAGGTGCCGATGTGCTGGGTCTACATTTGAATATCGGCGATTTGGTACTGGAGAAGCTAAAGGGTAACGATCAGCTGGGCTGGGTATTCGTAGATGACACCGACGATGCGCTGAAAAGCGTTTACAGTGGCGATTGCTATGCGGCATTGGTGGTATCCGAGGACTTTACCGGCGATTTGCTCAGCGTACTTAACGGCAATTTAGAGCATCCGCAGATCATTTACTACGAAAATGAGAAGAAAAACGCCATTGCACCTAAAATCACCAACAAGGCCAAAAACGCTATTCAGGATCAAATCAACGCCACACTGGTGGAAACCGTAGGCGATGTTTTCCATGGGATGCAGTCCGCACTACACGCTTTAGGCATAGATGGCAATGATGCCGCCAAGCGCATCACTCAAAGATTAGATGACACTGTGTCGGATTTGGGGCAACTGAAAGCCACCTTGCTATCTGTGCAGGATGTGCTGGAAAGCACCGATAATGCGTTGGATATGAGTAGCGCAACATTGGGTGATCTGGAAAACGTCTTACAGCATAGCAAAGATGTCGTGCAGGATGTGGATAACGGGCTTACCGACATCGGAGATGATATAGAAAATGCTGATTCCGCCACGGTGGCGGAATTGGGCGAGATTGACCAACGGTTGGCGGATTTTGATATCCAGCTCCAAAATTGGGACGGCGGAGACGCTATGCGCAAACAGCTTCTGACCTCTCTGCACACCTTGCAGCAGCGTGTGGATACGGCCAAGGAGCGCTATGCAGATGTCGCTGCGGTGCTGGAATCCGTTGATACAGAGCTTGCACAGATACAGGAAAAGCTGGAGAAATGGTCGCCGTCTGACACCGTGGCGAAGCTGACCGATCATTTGGATAAAGCGCACGATGCGGTGCATCAGGCGCTTTCATCCGCCGACAGTCGCACCACAAACGCTGATTCCGCTGCCGTGCTGGAATTGGGTGAGATTGATCAACTATTGGCAGATTTTAATACCCAACTCCAAAAATGGGACGGCAGTAAAACTATGCGTAAACAGCTTCTAACCTCTTTGCACACCTTGCAACAGCGGGTAGATACCGCCAAAGAGCGCCACGCAGATATCGCCGCGGTGCTGGAATCCATCGATGCAGAGCTTGCACAGATACAGGAAAAGCTGGAGCAATGGTCGCCATCTGACACCGTGGCGAAGCTGACCGATCATCTGGACAACGCTCGTGAGGCGGTACATCAGGCGCTCTCCGCCGCCGACAGCCGCATCAGCCAAAGTATCCGTGACACAGCAGATGAAATCCATTCCACGCTGAGCGATATAGAAAACGCCATCGGTCAGTTTTCCGGCCGCACTGAAGAAATGTCCGACGCCTTGTCCGCATTCGAAAATGCAATGAATGCGTCCGACACCACCATAGCAGAAGCAATTGCGTTGATCGACACCGTGCAGGGCGATGTGAAGCAAATAGCGGATGACGCCCGCCGCATATTCACCAGCGATGCGTTCCAAAGCTTTACGGATGTGATGGAGAACAGTCCTGAGTCCATTGCGACATATTTGGCCTCACCGGTGCAGGTCAACACCACCGTCTTTTATGAAATTGATAGCTATGGCGCAGCAATGGCACCGTACTATATCATGTTGGCGCTGTTTGTCGGCTCCCTGCTGGCAGCCACTATGATTCGTGTGCCGGTAGAGCCTCTGCCCGTATCGCTGACAAATGTGCGCCCGTGGCAGAAGTTTTTTGGTCGTTATCTGCTGTTCTTCTGTATCGGTATGACACAAGCACTGATAACCTCCCTTGGTTGTCTGTACTACATCGATATCCAATGCGCAGAGCCTGTGCTGTTTATACTGGCCTGTTGCGTATGCAGCTTGAATTTCACATTGATGAACTACGCACTGGTATACGCACTGGACAACATTGGTATGGCTGCCGCTGTCATCATCATGGTCATTCAGGTGGCTGGCTCCGGCGGCTCCTATCCCATTGATGTTCTGCCTGAAATTTTCAGGAAACTCTATCCCTTTATGCCATTCCACTATGGCATGGATATGATTCGTGAAACCATTGGTGGATGCTACGGGACTACCTACTGGCATTGCGTGGCCGTTATGCTTGGCATGTGCGCTATTTTCCTGCTGTTGGCCTTCCTACGCCGTCCGGCTAAGTCCTTCAATCAACTTATCGCCCGTGACAAAGAAGCCAGTGGCATTATGTGAGTATAACCCCTACAAAATCAAAACAATATCAACAAAAAAGCAGATCAGCAAACGCTGATCTGCTTTTTGCTGCGCAAAACTGCCGTCCTTGCAGCATAGCTGCGGCGGACATTTTGGCTTCAAGTCCCGCCAATAAAAAAAGACCGGCTGAAAAGCCGATCTTTTTTGGTGCGCGAGGCGGGACTTGAACCCGCACGCCCGAAATGAGCACTAGAACCTGAATCTAGCGAGTCTGCCAATTCCACCACTCGCGCGTCAACAAAAGCAATTATATCACTTTTATTCCAATTGTCAAGCCTTTTTTTGACATTTTCTTTCGGTAAAATAATGGCTTGTCACGCTCTGCCGCCGTATGCTACAATATCACAAAAAAGTATCCCCCACGGAGGTGATTTCACATGCTGTGCCACGGCATACCCGTTTCCATCCAACATATACCCGAACTGGACAGTCGGTTTCTCCCCATGGGCCTGTTCAACCGTGCCTATCTGTCCACGGCAAGCGTACCCGTCCGCTTGGCATTGCAGCGGCCCGACGGCATGACCGCCGCCGTCAGCACCTTTGTCCATGCCCCATTTGCCGATGTCGATGCCTTTTACATCGACCGGCTGGTCAAAACGCTGCTGTGGATGAAAGGCGGCAATGTCATCTATACCGACTCACCTGCCGTGGCGGCGTATCTGCGCAGCATTTACTGCAGCGGCGGCACACGGGAATTTGACCGTGATTTCATGTCCCAAATTTTTGAAAATCCCTTCGCCATCGTCCTGACGGACAATGTGCCGCCTGAAAAGCAGCAGCCTCGCTCCATAGGCGGCCATCTTCACGGCTGCCGCATCGGTTTTGATGCCGGCGGCTCCGACCGCAAGGTGTCCGCCGTCATGGACGGTGAAACGGTCTATTCCGAGGAGGTTGTGTGGTTTCCCAAGGAGCACGCCGACCCCCAATATCATTATGACGGCATTGTGTCCGCCTTGCGCAGTGCCGCTGCGCATCTGCCACGGGTGGACGCTGTGGGCGTCAGCTCTGCCGGCGTGTATATCAACGACCGCACCATGAGTGCGAGTCTCTTCCGCCGTGTGGCGCAGGCGGACTATGACCGCTATATCAAAGATATTTACATCCGTGCCATTCAGGATACCTTCGGCGATATCCCCTATTGCGTCATCAATGACGGCGATGTCACCGCCTTGGCCGGTGCCGCCGGAGTGCAGGATACCTCGGTGCTGGGCATCGCCATGGGTACCAGCGAGGCCGGCGGCTTTGTGGATGAGCAGGGCTGCATCACCGGCTGGCTCAACGAGCTGGCATTCGTTCCGGTGGATGCCGCCGCCGATGCACCCGTGGATGAATGGTCCGGCGATATCGGCTGCGGCAGCAGCTACTTTTCGCAGGATGCCGTCATTCGTCTGGCACAGCGCAGTGGCATCGAGCTGCCGCCGTCCCTTTCCCCTGCTCAAAAGCTGCAAGCCGTGCAGGAACTGATGGAGCGCAATGACCCACGAAGTGCAAGTGTCTACCGCACCATCGGCGTGTATCTGGGTCACAGCCTTGCCTTTTATCATCAGCTCTACCACTGCCGCCATGTGCTGCTGTTGGGCCGTGCGATGAGCGGCAAAGGCGGCGAGCTGATACTGCAAGAGTGCCGGAAAGTGCTGCAGGAGGAGTATTCCGAAGTATGGCAGACAATGGAGGTGTCACTGCCGGATGAGTCCTTCCGCCGTGTGGGACAATCCATGGCAGCCGCCGGCTTACCCCTTGTATAATTGCAATAGAAAAGCGCACCGATTCCGGGGTCGAAGCGAAATCGGTGCGCCATATTGACGGCAAACTTAACGATTTACCGTCAATATATATTATATTATACGCCATTATTCCTCGATTTTCAATAACTTTTTAGCAAAATTTGGATAAATCAGCAATATTATAATTGTATGGTTTTCACTGAAAAAAGCAGTTCTGATGCAGAACTGCTTTTTCATATTTTTTGGACTTTGTGGCAAACTAACACAAATCTGACCACGAGGTGAACGAAATGGAAACGAAACGATTAGGCCCACAAACGGTGTGCCTGCATACACCGATCAGCGTGATTTCCGCCGCCAATGTGGGCGGCAAATTGGAGCGCTCCGGACCGCTGGCAAACTATTTTGACGAATTGAATGACGATGCCTTTTTCGGCGAAAAAACATGGGAGCAGGGCGAGGCCATCATGCAAAAGCACGCCTTGCAGCGTGCCTTGGATAAGGGCGGCATCAAAAGCAGCGACATTGATTACGCCTTTGCCGGCGATTTGCTGAACCAGTGCATTTCCTCCAGCTTCGGACTGCGGGATTTCGGCATTCCCTTTTACGGCATCTACGGTGCTTGCTCCACCATGGGCGAGGGTTTGAGTCTGGCGGCCATGATGATCGACGGCGGCTTTGCCCGCATGGCAGCCGCCATGACCTCCTCCCACTTTTGCACGGCAGAGCGCCAGTATCGCATGCCGGTGCCTTACGGCTCACAGCGCACCCCCACCCAGCAGTGGACAGCCACCGCCGCCGGATGCTGCATTTTGGGCGCTCAGGGCGATGGGCCGTATATCACTCACCTGACCTGCGGCAAGATCTGCGACATGGGCATCAGCGATCCCAACAACATGGGAGCGGCCATGGCACCTGCCGCCTATGAAACGCTGAAAGCGCATTTTGCCGCCACCCATACTGCGCCTGAGGATTATGATCTGATCGTCACCGGCGATCTGGGGTATCTGGGGCACCGGATCGTCACCGAGCTTTTTGCCAAAGACGGTGTGGCGCTGAAGGAGCGCTACAGCGATTGCGGTCTGATGATCTACAACCGCAAGGCGCAGGATATGCACGCCGGCGGCTCCGGCTGCGGGTGTTCGGCGTCCGTGCTGTGCGGATATCTGTTGCAGGGGCTGCGCCGCCGCAAGTGGAAGCGTCTGCTGTTTGCTCCCACGGGCGCATTGCTCTCCCCCACTTCATCTTTTCAGGGACAAAGCATTCCCGGCATCTGCCATGCCATCACTTTTTGCGCAGAAAGAGGTTAATGTATGGACTATTTGAACGCATTTTTATGCGGTGGCATTCTGTGTGCCATCGGACAGATCATCATCGATAAAACCCAGCTCACCCCTGCCCGTATCCTCACCGGATATGTGGTGACGGGCGTGTTGCTGCAAGCGGTGGGCGTATATCAGTATATCGTGGATTGGGGCGGCGCCGGTGCCACCGTCCCCCTGACCGGCTTCGGCTATACTCTCGCTAAAGGCGTGGCGCAGGCCATCGATAAAAAGGGCGTACTGGGCATTATCACCGGCGGCTTGGAGGCCACCGCCGGCGGCATTGCGGCTGCCGTGGTGTTTGGTTTGTTGGCTGCCGCCTTGTGCAAGCCCCGTGACAAGCGTTGACAAATACCCCCAAGGGGTATATAATACAAGCAGAAAACCGATACCCCCAGGAGGTATATTGCTATGTCATCTTGTTGCTGTCATAAAAAGAAAGAGCGTTCGGCGGAGGAGCAAAAGCTGCTGATCAATCGCCTGAGCCGTATTGAAGGGCAGATTCGCGGTCTGCGTGACATGGTGGCAAACGATGCCTATTGTCCCGACATTCTCATTCAGGTGTCGGCGGCAACGGCAGCGCTGAACAGCTTCAGCAAGGAGCTGCTGTCGCAGCACATCCACACCTGCGTGGCCGACGGCATTCGTCAGGGCGATGACACGGTGGTGGATGAGCTGATGGGCGTGCTGCAAAAGCTGATGAAGTGAGGGGTTTGCCATGACAGAAAAGTATATGGTCACCGGCATGACCTGCGCCGCCTGCTCCGCCCATGTGGAAAAGGCGGTGGCTGCCGTGGTCGGTGTGGAGCGAGTGGCGGTCAATTTGATGCTGGGCAGCATGTCCGTTACCTATGACCCCCGGCAAGCCACGCCCGATGCCATCATCGCAGCGGTGGTAAGCGGCGGCTACGGCGCCGCTTTGGCGCAGGAGGGCGATGGGCGGAAAGTTCTCGCTCAGCAAAGTGATGCCCTGCGCTCCATGAAGCGGCGATTACTGTGGTCTGTGGTGTGTCTGGTGCCGCTATTTTATCTCAGCATGGGGCACATGCTGGGTCTGCCCCTGCCCCATTGGCTGCATAGCCATCCGCTGTATCACGCACTGGCGCAGCTGGTGCTGTGCGTGCCGATTCTGGTGCTGAACCGCACCTACTTCACCGTGGGCTTTTCCCGCTTGCTGCGTGGCAGTCCCAATATGGACTCGCTGGTGGCGGTGGGTGCCTCGGCAGGCTTGGTGTATAGCATCATCGAATTATTCCTGCACCGCTCGGATATGCCGGACCTCTATTTCGAGTCCGCCGGCATGATTTTGACCCTTGTCACCGTAGGCAAGTTTCTGGAGGAGCGCTCTCGTGGCAAAACCACCGGCGCCATCTCCGCACTGCTGGCTTTGGCGCCTGAGTCCGCCGTGGTGAAGCGTGATGACAGAGAGTTCACCGTTCCCGTGGAGGAAATCCAAGTCGGCGACACCGTTGTGGTGCGGCAGGGCGGCAAAATTCCGGTGGACGGCGTGGTAGTGTCCGGCACAGCCAGCGTGGATGAATCCGCCCTAACCGGTGAGAGTCTGCCGGTGGATAAAACCGTTGGCGACAGTGTCAGCTCCGCCACGGTCAATCGCTCCGGCTATTTAGAGCTGGAGGCGCAGCGTGTGGGCAGCGACACCACCCTCTCGCAGATTGTTCGCCTGATGGAGGAGGCGGCCTCGTCCAAGGCACCCATCTCCCGTTTGGCCGATCGCATCAGCGCCATTTTCGTACCGACGGTCATGGTCATCGCCCTGCTTTCGGCCCTTGCGTGGGGCATTTTGGGCGGTCAGGATGTGCGGTTTTGTCTGTCCATCGGCATTGCCGTGCTGGTGATTTCCTGCCCTTGTGCGTTGGGTCTTGCCACCCCCGTGGCCATCATGGTTGGAACCGGCAAAGCCGCCGAGCACGGCATTCTCATCAAGTCCGCCGAAAGCTTGGAACTGATGGGCCGCATTCACACCGTGGTGCTGGACAAGACCGGCACCGTCACCCAGGGCAAACCCCGTGTCAGCGATATGCTGTGCGTCGGCGATGTCACGGTGGAGGAGCTGCTGTGCGTTGCCGCATCGGTGGAGCAGCCCAGCGAGCATCCGCTGTCCCTCGCCATTGTGGAGGAGGCAGCGCAGCGCAACATTCCGCTGTGCGCCGTGAGTGATTTCGCCGCTGTGGCAGGCGGCGGCATCCATGCCGTGCTGGATGGGAACACCGTCTATGCCGGCAATCAGGGCTATATGCAATCGCTCCATGTGGCGGACAGTGCGCTGTTTCCATCGGCACAAGACTTGGCGCAGCAGGGCAAAACGCCCCTTTTCTTCGCCGAGGACGGACATCTCTTAGGCGTCATCGCCGTGGCAGATATGGTGAAAGCCGACAGCGCCGCCGCTGTTTCCAAGCTACAAGAGAGTGGGCACCATGTGGTGTTGCTGACCGGCGACAACCAGCGCACGGCACAGGCCATTGCCCACGAGGTGGGCATCGACCGTGTCATTGCGCAGGTATTGCCGCAGGATAAGGCGCAGCGCATCGCCCGGCTGCAAGAGGGCGGCAATCTCGTGGCCATGGTGGGTGACGGCATCAACGATGCCCCCGCCTTAGCCGTTGCCGATGTGGGACTTGCCATCGGTGCCGGAACGGAGGTTGCCATCGAGTCGGCGGATATCGTGCTGATGCGCAGCTCGCTGAGCGATATCGTCGCCGCTGTGGCGCTGTCCCGTGCCGTACTGCGCAACATTCGGCAAAATCTCTTCTGGGCATTTTTCTATAACGCCATCGGCATTCCCATTGCCGCCGGCGTACTCTATCCCGCATTCGGCATCACACTCAACCCCATGATTGCCGCTGCGTGCATGAGCCTGAGCAGCGTGTGCGTGGTGAGTAATGCCCTGCGCCTTTTACGCTGGTCACAGCCTGATCTATCAACAAACGAAGCTGTAAACATATCATCTGCAACGTTAACTGAGGAGGAAACGAACATGAGCAAAACCATTACCATCGAGGGCATGATGTGCCCCCATTGTTCCGGCCGTGTGGAGACGGCACTGAACGCATTGGAGGGTGTCAGCGCCACGGTAAATCTGGAGCAGAAGACCGCCACCGTCACCGGCGATGTCAGCGACGAGCTGCTGCGCAAGACCGTCACCGATGCCGGCTATGAGGTCATCGACATCCACTAAGCGTGAAAAATGCCCGTGTTACCGAAGTAACACGGGCATTTTTTATGTCTTTTCTTATCTCTCGCTTTCGGGGATATATGCCAGCTTACGCAGCGGCGCACGGTAGGCCGGACGCATAATGCGGTGGCAGGTGGTCAGCTCCTCGATACGGTGTGCGCACCAGCCGGCGATACGAGCGGTGGCAAACAGCGGCGTATACAGCTCCTGGGGAATGCCCAGCATGCTGTATACAAAGCCGGAATACAGATCCACATTGGCGCAGGTGGGCATGCCGTTCTTCTTGCGGCGGGAGAGCTCCGCAACGCCCAGACGCTCCACACGCTCGATGAGTTCAAAGTCTTTCAGACAGCCCTTTTCCTCAGCGATCTCACGGGCATACTTCTTGATGAGCTGGGCACGGGGATCGGACATGGTGTAAACAGCGTGGCCCAGACCGTAGATCTTGCCGGAGTGGTCGCCCACCTCGCCGTCCAGAATGCGCTTGAGGTATGCCAGCACCACTTCATCGTCCTCGGTGTCGCCCACATTGGACTTGATATCCAGCATCATCTCCATGACCTTGCCGTTTGCGCCGCCGTGGAGTGGGCCTTTCAAGGAGCTGACAGCACCGGCGATGGCGCTGTAGGTATCCGTACCGGTGGAGGACAGAGAACGGCAGGTAAAGGTGGAGTTGTTACCACCGCCGTGCTCGGCATGCAAAATCAGCATCAGATCCAAAAGCCGTGCCTCCGCCTCCGTGTACTCCATATTGGGGCGCAGCATGCGCAGGAAGTTTTCGGAAATGGACAGGTCGGGGCTGGGATTGTGGATAAACAGCGACTTATTGTCAAACTGATGGCGCTTAGCGGCATAGGCGGTGGCCACGATGCCGGGGAAGCGTGCGATCAGCTTGATGGATTGCAGCACCAGATTTTCAATGGAATTGTCCTCAGGGTTATCGTCATAGGTATACAGTGCCAGCACGCAGCGAGAGAGCACATTCATCACATTGTTGCCGGACACCTTCAAAATCATGTCCTCAAAGAATCCGTCAGGCAGCGGGCGTGCCTCCGCCAGAATTTTGTTGAACTCGGCTCGCTGCTCCGCCGTGGGCAGCTTGCCCATCAGCAGCAGGTATGCCACCTCTTCATAGCCGAAGGTGCCGTTCTTCTGATGTGCCTCGGCGATGTCGTCAATGTCGATGCCTCGATAGTACAGATGGCCGGGCATGGGCGTCTTTTCACCGTCCTCGATGTAGTAGCCCTGCACGCTGCCCACCTTGGTGATGCCCACCAGCACACCGGTACCATCCTCGTTGCGCAAGCCGCGCTTCACGGACATCTTCTCATAATATTCATTGCCGATGGTATAGGCATCGGTGATGTTCTCACACAGCTTTGCGGTATCTTCACGCAGGCTCTTGTTCACTTCCGTCATCATCTATCTCCTCCTCAAAGGTTCTTCACTGCATGCCATTATAGTCCAACTCCCAAAATAATGCAAGAGGAAATTTTATTTCATGCAAAATTCGCAAGATAGCCCACCAAAAACAAGGTATTATTCGTTCATTTTTGCAAGTCTTTTAAAAAAATATTTCATTTTACTTGCATACCATTATAAAATATGATATACTGACGAAAGTTTTATACTATACCTTAGAAACGAGGATAACATATTATGATCAAATTGTATGAAAACGGCGCCTTTTGGGTGGATGGCAAGCCCTGCCTGAACGGCGGCAAGCTGTCCAAAGAGGACGGTGCGCTGAAGACCATGGCGGCAGGCATTCTGCTCAGCCACAACACCTCCGGCGACAGCAAGGATCTGAAGATCAAGTTCGACAGCCTGATTTCCCACGATATCACCTATGTGGGTATCATTCAAACCGCCAAGGCATCCGGCTTGGAGAAGTTCCCCCTGCCCTATGCCATGACCAACTGCCACAATAGCCTTTGCGCTGTGGGCGGCACCATCAATGAAGATGACCACGTGTTCGGTCTGAGCGCCGCCAAGAAGAAGGGCGGCATCTATGTCCCGGCCAATCAGGCGGTCATCCACCAGTATGCCCGTGAGATGATGGCAGGCTGCGGCCGCATGATCTTGGGCTCCGACAGCCATACCCGTTACGGTGCGCTGGGTACTATGGGCGTAGGCGAGGGCGGTCCGGAGCTTGTCAAGCAGCTCCTCTCCCGTACCTACGACATTGCCCGTCCTCAGGTGGTGATGGTTTATCTGACCGGTTCTCCCCGCAAGGGTGTTGGCCCCCACGATGTGGCCATCGCTCTGTGCGGCGCTACTTATAAGAATAACTTTGTGAAGAACAAGGTGCTGGAATTCGTAGGTCCCGGCGTGAAAAATCTGCCCATGGACTTCCGTATCGGCATCGATGTGATGACCACCGAAACCGCTTGCCTCAGCTCCATCTGGATGACAGACGAGCGTGTGGAGGAATATTTGGCACTCCACGGCCGTGGCGACAGCTATAAGGCTATGGCACCTCAGAATGGTGCTTACTATGACGCCATGGTGGAGATTGATTTGGATAAGGTGGAGCCCATGGCTGCCCTGCCTTTCCATCCCTCCGAGGCTTACACCATCGCCGAGCTGCAGGCCAATGCCGGCGACATTCTGCGTGAGGCGGAGAAGCGTGCCAAGTTCGGCGATTTGAAGCTGAATCTGGTGGACAAGATCGTGGACGGCAAGATCATGATCGATCAGGGTATCATTGCCGGCTGCGCCGGCGGTATGTATGACAATATCGCCGAGGCCGCTGCCATTTTGAATGGCCACGATGTGGGCGACGGCTACTTCTCTCTGTCCGTCTATCCGCCCAGTGTACCTGTGAATATCGAGCTGATCCGTGACGGCATCCAGCAGCAGCTGCTGGAGAGCGGCGCACTGTTCAAGCCCTGCTTCTGCGGTCCCTGCTTCGGCGCAGGCGATGTGCCCTCCTGCGGCGGACTGTCTGCCCGTCACACCACCCGTAACTTCCCCAACCGTGAAGGCTCCAAGCCCGCTGACGGTCAGGTGGCAGCCGTAATGCTGATGGACGCCCGTTCCATCGCCGCCACCGCTCGCAACCACGGCGTGCTGACCGCCGCCACCGAGGTGGATTACGAGGCTCCCCGTCCCCACACCTACGGTTTCGATGCCGGTGTATATCAGAAGCGTGTCTACTTCGGCTTCGGCAAGGCCGATCCCGATGCTCAGCTGCGCCTTGGCCCCAATATCACCGAGTGGCCCAAGATCCCCTCTTTGCAGAAGAATTTGCTGCTGCGTCTGGACGCTGTCATTCACGATGAAGTCACCACCACCGATGAGCTGATCCCCTCCGGTGATGCTTCCTCTTACCGCTCCAATCCCCTGAAACTGGCCACCTTTGCCCTGAGCCGCCGTGAGCCGGAGTATGTATCCCGCACGGAAAAGACCCGCAGCCTGACCTGCGACGATGCCGAAATTCAGACCGTGCTGGCCAAGCTGGGCGTGGACGGCAAGAATGTGCAGATTGGTTCCACCATCTTCGCCCATAAGCCCGGTGACGGCTCCGCCCGTGAGCAGGCCGCTTCCTGCCAGCGCATTTTGGGCGGCTGCGCCAACATCTGCTATGAATACGCCACCAAGCGTTATCGCAGCAACTGCATCAACTGGGGCATGGTGCCCTTCACACTGGCTGAGGGCACGGAATTCCCCTATGCCGCCGGTGATTTCGTATATGTCCCCGATGTACTGGACGCTGTGAAATCCGGTGCAAGCGATATTCCCGCCAAGGTGGTAGCCGCTGACGGCGTGCATGACATCATGCTACACCTGGCCGCCCTCACCGACGAGGAAAAGCAGATCATTTCCGACGGCTGCCTGATGAACTACTATGCCGCTGAGAATATGAGATAAGGAGCAAGTGACCATGGATAAGATCAAAATGCTGAACCCCATCGTGGAGATGGACGGCGATGAAATGACCCGTGTGCTGTGGCAGGCCATCAAGGATGAGCTGATCCTGCCCTTTGTGGATTTGAAGTCCGAATATTACGATCTGGGCCTTGTCAACCGTGATAAGACCGACGATCAGGTAACTGTTGACGCCGCCAATGCCATCAAAAAATGGCATGTGGGCGTGAAGTGTGCCACCATCACTCCCAACGCACAGCGCGTGGAAGAATACAAGCTGAAGAAGATGTGGAAGAGCCCCAATGGCACCATCCGTTCTATTCTGGACGGCACCGTGTTCCGTGCGCCCATCCTCATCAGCCGCATTCAGCCGGTGGTACGCACCTGGAAAAAGCCCATCACCATCGCCCGTCACGCTTACGGCGATGTGTATAAAAATGTGGAATACCGCGTGGAGGGCGCCGGCAAGGCAGAGCTGGTGTTCACCGATGAGAGCGGCAAGGAGCTGTTCCGTCAGGATGTGTTCAACTATGCCGGCCCCGGTGTCTTGCAGGGTCAGCACAACACTGACAAGTCCATTCGTTCCTTTGCCCACGCCTGCTTTGAGTATGCCCTGAGTGCCAAGCAGGATCTGTGGTTCTCCACCAAG
>JAZLJB010000024.1:0-10410 GCA_045617685.1 Vescimonas sp. | reverse complement strand
GGCAGCAGCTGATGCCGCTCCCGCCTCATAATATTTTTGCTCTGTTTTGCACCGCTATTTGGTGTTTACACAAAATTTGGGTTAGACCCTGTGGTCTTTTTACAGCTTTACAACACATCGCCTATTTCTTTTTTTCACTGTTTGTTATAGCGTTTTTGACAAAAGGACACCACTCGCACAGTGAACTGAACCATTTTGTACGGACAGCACAAAAAGCCCCCTGTGCAGGAATATAGAGTTTTAAGCAACATACTGGCGCCTCAATTCCAGAGGCGTCAGTTTCGTTTTAGTTTGAATTCGTTGGTTGTTATAGAAATAGATGTAGTCATCAATCAACTCTCTTGCATCGGCTAAAGTGGCAATCTTTGTGCGGTGAATACTCTCCGTTTTGAGAGGTGTTGCAGTGAATACCGTTCCGTTTTAACCATATGTGGACTCTGCGGTAGCCATAGGTGTTCCGGCACAGCGATTGGCACTCCCTTATCTTCTCAGCCAGAGGCAGATTCTTTGCCTGAACTTCCATTCGTTTAACGTAGTCGTAGTATCCGCTGCGAGATACCTCAAAGAAACGACACATCTCGCTGAGACTGTACTTTTCCCTGTGGCGGTAGATGACTTTATATTTGACGCTGGCTTTCACTCCTTTCCTTTGAGCGAGAGAAAATCCCGCAACAAATCCACTTCCATTTTCAGCCGCTTATTTTCGTACTTATACTCCTGCAAGGTCTTTGCCGGTTTACGACCACGCCGCGTGGGGACGCCCTGCGCGACCTTTCTCCGTTCTCGCTTTAACAGTCCTTTCACTACTTCTCCATCGCTGAACTCAAGTTTCTCTGCAATTTGACGATATGTATAACCGCTTTCTTTGAGATGTTTTACTTCCGGTAGCAGTTCTTGCACTTTTTCGTATTTTCTTGGCATAGTAATACCCCCTATGTAGTACTTCTATTTTCCTACATAGGGGGTCTCTTGTCTATTGTCCGTTTTTACTGGTTCGGTTCACAGTGAGAGTGGTGTCCTTTTTGCGTATCTTTATTGTTATTACTTAGCTACCTTCACGCTCTTAGCGGTGGAGTAAGCGGAGTAATAGGTTGTGCCGTCTACCGTCTTATAGCTGCGGACAGATACCTTGTAGGTAGAGCCCTTGGTCAGCTTCGTCAGTGTCTTGGTCAGGGTACTTGCACCGCTGACCTTGATGGTCTTGGTGGTGCTGCCCTTGACATACTTCACCTGATAACCGCCTGCGCCTGCTGCCTTGTCCCACTTCACCTTGATGCTCTTGGTAGCAACATTGGTGGCGGATACGATCTTGGTAGCTGCAGGATTGATCTTAAAGGTCAGCGTCTTGGTAAAGCTATAGTTACCGATACCCTTGATGGTCACCTGATACGTACCCACTGCCTTGCGGCCGCTGGCATAGGTGACGGTATAATCCGTACCCTTCTTCAGTACGTTGCCCTTGCTGTCCTTGACAGTAACGGCAGGTGCTTTCACCTTGCCGTTATAGGTGGTCTTGGTATAGGACAAGCTGAAAGTCTTGGGCATATAGATGGTCTTGGTGCTCTGCATGGTCTTGTCGCAGGTAGGACACTTATAGACGATCTTACCATTGGCTTTCAGGGTTGCC
Organism: Vescimonas sp.; assembly: GCA_045617685.1. Classification (GTDB taxonomy): domain Bacteria; phylum Bacillota; class Clostridia; order Oscillospirales; family Oscillospiraceae; genus Vescimonas. Next base: position 8,783 of record JAZLJB010000024.1, on the reverse strand, counting down.
TTTGTAGTGGTTGCCTTGGTAGTATGATTACCTGTTGCCGGAATGGTCTTTCCTTTGGAAAGCACTTTGCCGCAAACGCTGCAGTGGGATACAGCTTCATGACCGTCTGCACCGCAGGTAGCTGCCTTTGCCGCCACATCAACTTCTTCGGTGTGCTCGCCCGTTGCCGGAATGACCGCTGCTTTGGATAGTACTTTTCCGCATAGACCGCAATGAGACACCGCTTCATGTCCGGCTGCGCCGCAGGTAGCGGCCACTTCCGGAGTGTCGATTATTTCGTCCTCGGCAGTGTGAACAACAATACGACCCTGAGGCTTCGCATATTCCTCACCAATCACGCCGCCCAGCACCTCTTTGACATAGCTCATTACCGCCTCATCCATGGGCACGCCGGTATCAAACTTACTGCTGGCTGCAGCAAACGCATAGTAGGTATCACCGCCGGCCGCACAGAAATCGTTGGTCACGACAGCATATGTAGCTTCAGGATCAAACTCCTCGCCGTTGATGCTGTCAATCGTCACGCGATTGATAGTCTTGGGGCCATAGTAAGTAGAAGCGGGATAGGTTTCCTCGTTGGCATCATAGGCTTTGACCGTGTGAAGGAAGAACTTCATGCCGGATACCTGCGGGAAGCCGCCGATTGCATCGGGCGTACAATAGGTGGATGCCTCCAAAGCTTCCAGCAGCTCAGCACCGGTAACATAAACCACAGTCACAGTGTTGCCGAAAGGCAGCACTGTATTGATGTTGTTCTTCGTCACATCGCCTACATTGATCGGCGCACGGATACCGCCGCCGTTTGTGATCGCTACCACATTCTCAGCAGGAACGGTAATGCTGCCTTCTTCTTTGGTAGCTGTCCACAAAATCGCATCTGTGATCAGGTCGCCCAAATTGGTCTCGCTGTCGCGATTGCCGTTGGGGGCCTTAGCACCGTTGAGAGCCACATCGCTCTTGGCAAATACTTCACCGTACTCAACCTTCACCCGATCGATGATGCTCTGTGCCTCTGCAGCCACGGTGGCATCTGCCGTCAGCGTACCGGGCACTTCATACAGAGAATTGTCCACAATCTCCTTGGTATCATTGTCAATGACGATCACACCAATGTCGGAAAAAGCCGTACCGGTGGACTGGATAGGCTCTTCAGCGGTCGCCTCCATCACCGTATGGGAATGTCCGTCAATCACCATGTCAATACCTGTGGTATTTTCCAGAAGATCATAGGAAGTATTCGGCTCGGAAGCTGCATCCACGCCCAGATGGGACAGGCAGATGATCACATCGGCGCCGGCTGTTTCTAATGCATTTACCTGCGCCTGTGCGCAGTCATACATTTCTTCTCCGGCCAGGAATGTCAGGCCTTTAATCAGAGCCGGATTGGCCTTGGTTTGTGCTTCGGGGGTTTCCATGCCAAAGAAGCCGATCTTCACGCCTTCTTTTTCAATAATAGTATTGGGGTCAAAGATGGTTGCGCCGTTTTCCAATACATCCGCACAGATAATCTTGAAGTCTGCCTTTTCCGCATTAGCCTTCAGCTGTGCCCAGCCATAATCGAACTCGTGGTTACCAATGGTTGCTACATCGTAGCCCACAGCGTTCATCATGAAGAAGGCATCTTCGCCCTTCGTGGTGCTTACATAGGTTGTGCCTTGGGAATAGTCACCGGCATCAGCCAAAATAACATCTGCGCCTTGACCCTCGTACTCATCTCGCAGAGCCGCCATATAGGCATACTTGTCAATGGTACCATGGACATCGTTTGAATGCAGAATTACTGTTTTTCCTGCATATTCCGGTTCTGCCGCCCACGCCGTTGGAACGACCAACGTGAACGCCAAAACAACGCTTAGAAACAGGGATGCAAATTTCTTCATGTTGCGTAAAACCTCCTTTTATTATTAAGATACTTTCCTAAATCTCGTATCTTATATGTTTATTTTACACAATTTTCTTCATTTTGGAACATTAATTTACTTATTTTATGGAGAAATTATCTTGCTTTTTTTGTACATCTTGTTATAAATTTGCTGTTTTGCGAAATTTAACTATGGCTTTTTTGTAAATTTGTGATATACTGTAATGCAAATATTATTCTTCCACTGAAATGGAGGTTTTTACATGAAGAAATTACTAAAAGGTGGCTTGGTGGTATCCGGCAAGGGTACTAAAAAAGCCGATGTTCTGATTGAAAATGAAAAAATCATTCAGGTTGCACGCAACATCAATGCTGCAGATGCCGAAATCATTGATGTTTCCGGCAAGTTACTGATGCCCGGCTTCATTGATGCACACACCCACTTTGATCTGGATGTATGTAACACCACCACTGCTGACGATTTTGAAAGCGGCTCCAAAGCAGCTCTGCGTGGCGGCACCACCACCGTCATTGATTTTGCCTGCCCCAACAAGGGCGAAACACTGCACGAAGGCTTAGATCTGTGGCACAAGAAGGCTGACAGCAAGACCTACTGTGATTACGGTTTCCACATGACCATCGATGATTGGAACGAAACCATCGAAAACGAAATTGATGATATGTACGCCGAGGGTATCTCCTCCTTCAAAATGTATATGACCTATCCTGCCATGATGATTGGCGACGAGGCGATGTACAAAGCTTTGCGCAAGCTGAAGGAAAAGGGCGGCATTTGTGGTGTTCACTGCGAAAATAGCGGCATTATTGACGCTAAGATCGAAGAGAAGAAGGATGCCGGTTTGATGGATATTTCCTCTCATCCCGAATCCCGTCCTGATTTCTGCGAGGCTGAGGCTGTTTCCCGCTTGCTGCGCATTGCGCAGGCTGTGGACATCCCCGTGGTGATCGTGCATCTAACCAATGCGGCTACTTTGAAAGAAGTAGAAAATGCCCGCAAGCGTGGTCAGAAGGTGTATGTAGAAACCTGTCCCCAATATTTGATTTTGGACGACAGCGTCTACTATAACCCCTCCTTCATCGAGGCTGCTAAGTTTGTCTGTGCGCCTCCTATCCGTAAGGTAAGTGATCAGAAGGCACTGTGGAACGGTCTGCGCCATGGCGATATTCAGACCATATCCACCGACCACTGCTCCTTTACTTTGGAACAGAAAGAGGCCGGCCGTGGTGACTTTACCAAAACGCCCGGTGGCGTGCCCGGTGTGGAAACTCGCGGTGAATTGATTTATTCTGCCGGTGTAACGACACGCAAGATCAGCCTTGGCACTATGTGCAAGGTATTGAGCGAGAACCCCGCCAAGCTATACGGTATGTATCCCCGCAAGGGCGTCATTGCCCGTGGTGCCGATGCCGATATCGTTGTCTATGACCCCAATGCCGATCATGTGATCCGTGCTGAAGATATGGTGGGCAAGGCCGGTTACACGCCCTTTGAGGGATATGTAACGCGTGGCAGTATCGCTCAGGTTTGGCTGCGTGGTACTCTGGCTGTGGAAAACGGTCAGGTATTGGTCGGCCCCGATGGTAAGTATATCTTCCGCGGCACAAATACTCTGTAATCAAGGAGCACGCCCATGAAAATAACTCTGGAATCTATTTTATTCAGTCAATCCCCTGCTCTGTTTTTGACGGCAATCGTATTTTTGATCAGCTACTTTATCCGCAAACGCAATCACCGTGTCAAAGCCGCTTTGGACTTGATTCTGGCCATTGTCGCCGTTGCGCTTGGCATTGCGCTGTACTATTTAGGTATGCTGAACAAGCTGTTTACCATTCACAATTTCTGGCACATCAGCGTTGCCGGTTGGGTCGGTTTGGCCATTGTTGCTATTATCAGCGTGTATGCCATCGGCAAAAGCATTAAGCGTGCTATCAGCAAGAAGAAAGCTGAGAAAAATGCCTCTCGTGTAGAGAGTGCGCATCGTCAGGAATTGGAAGATGTGCGGCAAAAGGCTTACGCCTCCGGCATGGCCGATGCCATGCGTATTGATCCCATAACGGATGTTGCCGACGATGCTGTCGAGCCTCCGGTTGCTTTGGAAGCAGAGGAAGTTTCGGCGGAAAATGTCACAGAAGAAGCATGAAATAAATAAAAAATGTGAGGGCTTTCGCCCTCACATTTTTTATTCTATTATCTGTCTGATTACTCAACAACTACGCCCTTTTCAGCGAAGCCCTTGACCATCAGATCCAGATCCGGCTCAATGTGCAGAGGCTCACCGGCAGACTTGATAGCGTTGGCAACATCCTTCAGACCGTTACCGGTAACGACGGAAACGACAGTGGCGTCCTTCTCGATCAGGCCCTCTTCGCAAGCCTTCTTCAAAGCAGCGGTACCAGTGACACCGGCAGGCTCGCCGAACACGCCGCATGTCTTACCTATCAGGCGCTGTGCAGCCAGAATCTCCTCGTCGGTCACGCACACGGCGATACCATTGGACTCACGGATAGCGGCCAATGCCTTATCAGCGTTACGGGGCACACCAACGGAAATGGAGTCAGCGATGGTGTTCTCATCCATGGGATACCACTCAGCGTTATCCTGAATAGCACGGTTGATGGGATAGCAGCCATAGGACTGAGCAGAGATCAGACGGGGCAGCTTATCAATGAAGCCGATAGCGTACAGATCCTTCAGACCCTTCCAAACACCGGCGATAGTACAGCCGTCACCGACGGAAATGGCCAGGTAGTCGGGCATTTCCCAATTCAGCTGCTCAGCGATTTCCAGTGCAACAGTCTTCTTACCCTCGGACAGATAGGGATTGATAGCGGCGTTACGGTTGTACCAGCCGTACTTCTCGATAGCCTCAGCGGACATCTTAAAGGTTTCCTCATAGTTACCCTTAACAGAGATAACATTTGCGCCGAAGATCATCAACTGTGCAACCTTGCCCTTAGGAGCACGATCGGGAACGAAGATGTAGGTCTTCAAACCAGCAGCAGCAGCGTTGCCTGCCAGAGAGGAAGCAGCGTTACCGGTGGAGGAACAGGCGATGGTCTTTGCACCGGCCTCGATAGCCTTTGCAACTGCCATAGCGCTGGCACGATCCTTCAAAGATGCAGTGGGGTTCTGACCGTCGTCCTTGACCCACAGCTTCTTGATGCCCAGCATCTCAGCCAGACGAGGTTCCTCGTACAGGGGGCTCCAACCAACACGCAGCGGGGTGTCGGGAGTGCTCTCTTCCACGGGCAGCAGCTCACGATAACGCCACATGGAACGATTATCGCGCTTAGCCAGCTTTTCCTTGGTCAGGACAGTCTTAATGTAATCATAGTCATAGACGATATCCAGGATACCGCCGCATTCGCAGTTGGTCAGGTCAGGAGTAGCCTCATAGGTCTTGCCGCACTTGACACACTTGCCGTACTTCACATTTTTCATGGTAAATTTCTCCTTGTTACAGTAACAAGGGCGGGGCTGATGCCCCCCCCTTGAGGCGTTTTTATTGACGCAATATCTTACAGGTTCTTCAGCAAACCGGTAGCTTCGTTGAACTCGTTGATCAGCTCATCCAGCTCCTTAGCCTGAGCGTGGACTGCATCCCAAGTGTTCTCAACATCATACCACTGAGCGTTCAGATCCTCAACATCCATGCCCTGCTGCTCAACCCAAGTGTAGTACTTCAGGTTGTGGACACGCTTACGATCAGCGTAGGTCAGCTCGATCATGTTGTCGGTCTTCAGGCCCAGCATGTGCAGAGCGTGATCCTTAGCAGCCTCAACAGCATTGTATGCGCCGTGCATATCGTTCAGCTCGGCGATACGGGACTGATACATCACAGCGGAGTCGGTCAGAACGGTAGCGACGACATCGTTCTCGGTCAGCTCATAGTACTTAGCCATCTTGATGCAGCACAGCACGTTAGCGATACCGGAGATACCCAGCCAGCTCATCTTCTCGACCTGCTCGTCGGACATACCCAGCTCGTTCTTCATGTAAGCCTTACCATCCTCGGTGTTGAACAGGCGCAGCAGACGCTGAGAGTCTTCATCATCGATAGCAATAGCCATGTCGGTGTTCTTCACATTGTGGATCCAGGGGATGTGCTTGTCGCCGATACCCTCGATACGGTGGCCGCCGAAGCCGTTGTTCAGGATGGTGGGGCACTGCAGAGCTTCACCAACAGCCAGCTTCAGGTGGGGATAACGCACCTTCAGCAGATCGCCGGCGGACATAGTACCAGCGGAACCGGAAGTGAAGCATGCACCTGCGAAGTTCTGACCGGGCTTCTTAACAGCCTCGAACAGATCTGCCAGAGCATAACCGGTGACATTGTAGTGCCACAGGGGGTTGCCCATCTCAGCAAACTGGTTGAAGATCATCATGGTGGGATCCTGCTTCAGTTCCCAAGTCTTGTCGAAGATTTCCTTAACGTTGGACTCGCAGCCGGGGGTAGCGATGATCTGGCCAGCGATGGACTTCAGCCAATCGAAACGCTCCTTGGACATATCCTGGGGCAGAATAGCGACGGACTCGCAAGCCAGCAGCTTGGAGTTGAATGCGCCACCACGGCAGTAGTTACCGGTGGAGGGCCATACAGCGTGATGATAGGTAGCGTCAAACTGACCGGTTACCAGACGGGGAGCCAGGCAGCCGAAGGAAGCGCCGACCTTGTGGCAGCCGGTGGGGAACCACTTACCGGACATAGCAATGATGCGGCAGGGTACGCCGGACAGCTCAGAGGGGATCTCCACATAGTTGGGAGTAGCCTGGAACAGACCGCCCTCTTCCTTGGCTTCGTTCTTCCAAGAAATACGGAACAGGTTGACAGGATCAACATCCCACAGACCGGTGTTGCTCAACTTAGCCTTGATCTTCTCGGGGATCAGATCAGGATTCTGCATCTGAGCGATGGTAGGAATGATGATGTTGTTTTCCTTTGCCTTTGCAATATTATGCAGCAGGCCTTCCTTGTTGATAGATAAATCGATTTTACCCATTTTGTTTTTCCTCCTGTTGTTTATTTGCGTCGATGTAGGAATATAAGGTATATTTGGAAATACCGAAGTATTTAGCCACTTTATCACCGGATTTCGTCACCAAAAATGCACCGCTCTCACTGAGGAACTGGATTGCCTTGATCTTATCCTCTTTGTTCATCAGTGCTACAGGCTTGCCCACCAAAGCAACCGATTGAGCAATCAACTCGTCAAGCACATTGTTGACATTGATGATCTTTTCCGGTTCACTTTCCTCTTGCTCCGGCAGACTGAGAATGCTGTTGATCTCTTTTCTCATCATTAACATACCGGTAATATCGTAGTTAATGGAGAAAATTGCAATGACGACTCCCTTATTATTTCGTATGTAAAGCGAAGATGATTTCAGAATTTTGCCACTCGGTGTGCGTGTCAGGTAACATAGGTGATCCTTAGGCTGTTGATCTTGGCTGGCCAACTGATCCAACACAATCTGCGATGCACCATCCCCCACCTTTCGACCACTGACATGACCATTTACTATATATATAATGGAATGATCCGAGCGTTTGCTGTTGACATCGTGTATGACTACTTCGCAATTTTCGCCGAATTGTGCGGCAACACCATCCGCTAATTGTTTTAGCGTTTCGAGTCTTTTTGCCTCCATACAACACCTCAAAATCTCTGTATTCGTTTTACACCTTCCTCATCATACCACATTTTTCACAAAAATCAATCTTTTTTCCAAAAAAACTTTTAGGTTTTCTAAATTTTTGTTTGACATCTGCCGTGACTGTGTTATTATAGATATGAGGAAATATTTCCTCAACGTACATCGTGAAAGCCAAATGAAATATATTTTGGAGGTACAATTATGGATTTTGAAGCTATCAAAAAGGCTGCTGAGGGCTACAAGCCTGCAATGAGCAAGTTCCTGCGCGACATGATCGCCATTCCTTCCGAGTCTTGTGAGGAAGAGGGCGTTGTTAAGCGCATCGCCGAAGAGATGAAGGCTTTGGGCTATGACAAGGTCGAGTTCGATAAGCTGGGTAATGTCATCGGCTGGATGGGCAATGGCGATAAGATTATTGCTATCGATTCCCACATTGATACTGTTGGTATCGGCAACATCAACAACTGGGAGCACGATCCCTATGAAGGCTATGAGACTGATGATATCATCTATGGCCGTGGCGGTTCCGACCAGGAAGGCGGCATGGCTTCCGCTACTTACGGCGTGAAGATCATGAAGGACCTGAACCTGATCCCCGAAGGTTACAAGATGATGGTTGTCGGTTCCGTTCAGGAAGAGGATTGCGACGGTATGTGCTGGCAGTCCATCGTAAACGAGTACTTCAACGGTCCCGAAGATGCTCGCAATCAGGTTGAGTTTGTTATCTCCACCGAGCCCACTGATGGTGGTATCTATCGTGGTCACCGCGGCCGTATGGAAATCCGCGTTGACATGCACGGTGTTTCCTGCCACGGCTCCGCTCCCGAGCGTGGTGACAATGCTATCCACAAGATGGCCGAGGTCATCGAGAATGTCCGTGACCTGAACGAGAATCCCGCTGACGGTTCCACCGAGATCAACGGCCTGGTCAAGATGCTGGATCCCAAGTTCAACCCCGATCATTATGAAGACGCTCGTTTCCTGGGCAAGGGTACCTGCACCACTTCTCAGATTTTCTACACTTCTCCCTCCCGCTGCGCTGTTGCTGATAGCTGCTCTATCTCCATCGACCGTCGTATGACCGCTGGTGAGACCTATCAGTCCTGCCTGAAGGAGATTGAGGATCTGCCCGCATGCAAGAAGTATGCTAAGGATGTCAAGGTTTCCATGTACATGTATGATCGTCCCGCATGGACCGGTCACGTCTATGAGACCGAGTGCTTCTTCCCCACCTGGATCAACAAG
>JAZLJB010000023.1:0-33900 GCA_045617685.1 Vescimonas sp. | reverse complement strand
GCAGCCCATGCAGTCCAGAGGACTGACAGCCATGGTGAACTGATACACGCCCTTGCCCTTGCCGGCCTTGACGTCCACGATCTTGGCAGCCTCAGGAGCCTTTGCAGCTTCCTCAGCGGTCAGAGCGTAAGGACGGATGGTAGCATGGGGGCAGACGTAAGCGCACTGGTTACACTGGATGCACTTGGTAGCGTCCCAAGCGGGAACGGAAACGGCAACGCCACGCTTTTCGTAAGCGGATGCGCCCAGCTCGAACTGGCCGTCCACATGATCGACGAAAGCGGAAACGGGCAGGCTGTCGCCGTCCATCTTGCCAACGGGATCGAGGATATTGGAGACCATCTTCACCAGCTCAGGCTTGCCGGCCTTTTCAGCGGCGACCTTGGTATCAACAGCATCAGCCCAATCGGCGGGGACTTCCACCTTGTGGAATGCGGTTGCACCCAGATCGATGGCCTTGTGGTTCATATCCACGATGTCCTGACCCTTCTTCAGGTAGGAAGCGGTGGCCTTTTCCTTCATGTAGGTGATGGCATCTTCCTGAGGCATGACCTTTGCCAAAGTGAAGAATGCAGACTGCAGAATGGTATTATTACGCTTGCCCATACCGATCTCGATGGCCAGATCAATGGCGTTGATGGTATAGAGCTGGATATTGTTCTTGGCGATGTAGCGCTTGGAAGCAGCATCAATGTGCTGGCTCAGCTCAGCGTCATCCCACTGGCAGTTGATCATATACACGCCACCGGGCTTGACATCCTGCACCATCTTGAAGCCCTTGGACACATAGCTGGGATTGTGGCAGGCCACGAAGTCAGCCTTGTTGATATAGTAGGGGCTGCGGATGGGCTTATCACCAAAGCGCAGGTGGCTGATGGTGACGCCGCCGGTCTTCTTGGAGTCATACTGGAAGTATGCCTGAACAAACTTCTCGGTATGGTCGCCGATGATCTTGATGGAGTTCTTATTAGCACCGACAGTACCGTCGCCGCCCAGACCCCAGAACTTGCACTCGATGGTGCCTTCGGCTGCGGTGTTGGGGCAGTTCTCATCCTCGGGCAGGGACAAATTGGTGACATCGTCCACGATACCGATGGTGAACTGGCGCTTCATCTCAGCGTTCTTCAGCTCGTTGTAAACAGCGAACACGGATGCAGGGGGCGTATCCTTGCTGCCCAGACCGTAACGGCCGCCGATGACCTGAACATCGTTCATGCCGGCATTGGCCAGAGCGGTAACAACATCCTGATACAGAGGCTCGCCCATTGCGCCGGGCTCCTTGGTGCGGTCCAGCACGGCGATCTTCTTAGCGGTAGCGGGGATAGCTGCGATCAGCTTCTCAGGAACGAAGGGACGATACAGACGGACCTTGACCAGACCGACCTTCTCGCCGTGAGCGTTCAGATAGTCGATGACTTCCTCTGCCACATCGCAGATAGAACCCATGGCAACGATGACACGATCAGCGTCATCTGCGCCATAGTAGTTGAACAGCTGATAGTTGGTGCCCAGCTTCTCATTGACCTTGCCCATATACTTCTCAACCACGGCGGGCAGAGCATCATAGTAGCTGTTGCAAGCCTCACGGTGCTGGAAGAAGATATCGCCATTTTCATGGCTGCCGCGCATGTGAGGATGCTCGGGGTTCAGGGCATGCTCACGGAATGCCTTGACAGCATCCATGTCGCACATATCCTTCAGATCCTCATAGTCCCAAACGGCGATCTTCTGGATCTCATGGCTGGTGCGGAAACCATCAAAGAAGTTGATGAAGGGCACCTTGCCGCTCAGTGCTGCCAGATGAGCAACGGGGCTGAGGTCCATAACTTCCTGAACATTGCCCTCGCACAGCATGGCAAAACCGGTCTGGCGGCATGCCATAACATCGGAATGGTCACCAAAGATGTTCAGTGCATGGGTAGATACGGTACGGGCAGACACATGGAATACGCAGGGCAGCTGCTCTGCTGCGATCTTATACATATTGGGGATCATCAACAGCAAGCCCTGAGATGCGGTGTATGTAGTGGTCAGAGCACCTGCGCCCAAAGAACCGTGAACTGCACCGGCGGCACCTGCCTCGGACTGCATCTCGACCACCTTGACCTGTGTGCCGAAAATGTTCTTCTGACCGTTAGCAGACCACTGGTCTACAAAGTCGGCCATGGGGCTGGACGGAGTGATGGGATAGATGGCTGCAACTTCGCTGAACGCATAGCTGACATGTGCCGCAGCGTTGTTACCATCCATGGATTTCATTTTTCTTACCATAAATGAGCCTCCTTATAAATATATATGTTCCTTTTATGTCGGAATATTTCGTATTGTTCATAATAGCACAAAGTTTGACAAGTGTAAACGGCATTTTTTGTAATTTTTGTATCAAAAAAACTTTTTCAGGAATGCAAACAAATTTTTAGGCATTTTGTACTTTTTCGCCGCTTTTTCCTTGTGCATTTTGCCGATTTTTCTGATGGATCGGCAATAAGAACTCCTCTATGAAAAATAGCATCGCATAATACATTATCTCTTATGCCGCAACAGCGCTGTCCATTACGCTCATGTGTCGGCAAAATACTTTGTGCTCTGCCGGCTGTCACTTTGCTGTCGCTTTTTCTAAAAAAATATTTCCTCTTTTACTTTTTTATGGTAGAATAAAGAGTAATATGTAACTTCTCGAAAGGGGTCGGACACATGGTAGTATCGGTTCGTTCTTTGGGGCTGAACGGCATCAGCGGCTAAGAAGTCAGTGTAGAGTGCTTTCTGTCCGGCGGATTGCCGGCGTTCGATGTGGTCGGCTTGCCCGATGCCGCTGTACGTGAAGCACGGGAGCGAGTACGAGCTGCGGTGAAAAACTGCGGCATCAAATTCCCCGTCAGCCGCATTACCGTAAATCTGGCACCCGCCAGTCAGCGGAAAGAGGGAACCGTATACGATCTGCCGATCTTCTTGGGTATTTTAAGTGCGGCAGGTGAAGTGAAACTGCCGCCGGACGCTGCCTTTATCGGTGAATTGAGCCTGAGCGGTCAGGTTCGGGATGTAAACGGCGTGTTGCCCATGGCTTTGTACGCCGCCCGTGCCGGCATCAAATCGTTATATGTTCCGGCGGAAAATGCCGCTGAGGCAACGTTGGCTGACGGCATCACAGTTTATCCCGTGGAACATGTGGCGCAGCTTGTGCAGCATCTCTGCGGCGCAAAGGCCATCGCTCCGGCGCAAAAGTGGACGCCCTCTCCTGCTCAGCATTCCCTGCCCGACTTTTCCGATGTGATGGGACAGGAAAATGTAAAACGGGCCTTGGAGGTAGCTGCTGCCGGTGGACACAACATTCTGCTGATAGGCTCGCCCGGTTCGGGCAAATCCATGTTGGCACGGCGTTTACCCTCTATTCTGCCGGATATGACCCGGGAAGAATCTCTGCAAACCACCGAGATTTACTCCGTAGCCGGTTTAACGGATCACCATCACCCCTTAGTCACGGCAAGGCCGTTCCGTTCGCCCCATCATACAGCATCCGCCGTATCGTTAGCCGGCGGCGGCACCGTGCCACGGCCTGGCGAAATTTCACTTTCTCACAACGGCATCCTTTTCCTGGATGAGTTGCCGGAATTCGATAAAACGGCGCTGGAAACCCTCCGCCAACCGCTGGAGGACGGCAAGGTAACTATCACCCGTGTGTCCGGGTCATTGACGCTGCCAAGCCACTTCATGCTGGTGTGCGCCATGAATCCCTGCCACTGCGGCTGGTATGGACACGCTTCCGGACGTTGCACCTGCTCGCAGGCGCAGGTGGAGCGCTATATGCGGCGCATTTCCGGCCCACTGCTGGACCGTATTGATATGCATATTTCGGTGCCGTCTGTGGAGTACGATGCTATGCGGCGGAAAACGCAGCCGGAATCGTCTGCCGAAATACGGCGTAGAGTCAATGCCGCACGGGAAATCCAAAAGCGGCGCTTTGCAGGAACGGACATCACCTGCAACGCCTATATGACGCCGGCCATGCTGGGCAGGTACTGCGCATTGGATGAGGCAAGCGAGCGATTGATGCAAGGCGCATTTGACCGACTGGGTCTGACGGGCCGCAGCCACGACCGCATTTTGCGTATGGCTCGCACCATTGCCGATTTGGACGGCTGTGAAAATATTGAAGTACATCATTTAGCCGAAGCGATACAGTATCGCAGCAACGATCTGCTGAAATAAAACGGGTCTCTTTGACACACATTATAGTAAATAGGAGCAATTACCATGCATGAAATTATTCTTTGCAAGCTGGGCGAGGTGGTTTTGAAAGGCCTGAACCGCCGCAGCTTTGAGATGAAACTGATGAGCAACATCCGCCGCCGCACGCAGAAGTTCGGCAAATTCAAGGTCTACTCTAAGCAGAGCACCATCTATGTGGAGCCGGCAGAGGAAACCTGCGATTTAGACGGCGCATATGCCGCCTGCAAGCAGGTATTCGGCATTATCGCCATTGCCCGTGCGCTGCCTTGCGAGAAAAACAAGGTGGCAATTTTCAAAACCGCTAAGCTGTATCTGGCCGATGCACTGAAAGCCGCCAAGAGCTTTAAGGTGGAGAGCAAGCGTGCCGACAAAACCTTCCCCATGAGTTCCATCCAGTTGAGCCAGTGGGTAGGCGGCGCACTGCACGATGCGTTTCCTCACCTGAATGTAGATGTTCACAATCCCGAAATTACCGTTCACATCGAAGTCCGTGAGGACGCCGCCTATGTGCATGCTCCTGCCGAGCCTGCCGCCGGCGGTCTGCCCATCGGCATGGGCGGCCGTGCTGTGAGCCTGCTGTCCGGCGGCATTGACTCCCCCGTATCCTCCTATATGATGGCAAAACGAGGCGTGATGCTGGAGATGATCCACTTTGCCTCGCCTCCCTACACCTCCCAGCTGGCCCGTGAGAAAGTATTGCAGCTGGCACACGAGTTGACCCCTTGGTGCGGTCGACTGAATGTGTATATTGTTCCCTTTACGGAAATTCAGGAGGAGATCCGCCGGAGCTGTCCGGAAGATCACTTTACCCTGATTATGCGCCGCTTTATGATGCGTCTTGCCGATCGCCTGGCGCAGGATCTGCGGTGTCAGGCACTGGTGACGGGTGAATGCTTGGGTCAGGTGGCAAGCCAGACCATGGGCGCACTGCGTGTAAGTCAGGATGTGACCGAGCTGCCGGTTCTGCGTCCGCTGATCGGTATGGACAAAGAGGAAATCGTCCGTATCGCCCGCCACATCGGTACCTTTGATACCTCCATCCTCCCCTACGAAGATTGCTGCACCGTGTTTACGCCCCGCCATCCCAAGACCAAACCCAATGTGGAAGATGTCCGAGAGATGGAAAAGGCTTTGGATGTAGAGGGTCTGGTGCAGCGTGCCATGGAGCAGCGTGAACTGGTGAAAATCAAGTTTTAAGGAGTGAAGAGGATGTCCTATCAAGCGGAAATCATAGCCGTGGGGACGGAACTTTTACTGGGCAACATTGCCAACACCGATGCTCAGTTCCTATCGGAGCAGCTGTCCACCGTGGGTATCGATGTGCTGTATCACACCAGTGTAGGCGATCGGCCGGAACGGTTGCAGGAGGTCATCAACATTGCACGCAAGCGTGCCAATCTCCTGATTTTTACCGGCGGCTTAGGGCCCACCTATGACGATCTCACCAAAGAAACCGTCTGCAAGGCCTTCGGCTGGGAGCTGGAATTCCACCAGGAGATCGTCAGCGAGATCCAACACTATTTTGACACGGTCTTCCGCCGTGAAATGCCCTCGTGCAACCTGCAGCAGGCATATCAGCCCAAGGGCTGTGTAATCCTGCACAATCCGGTAGGCACAGCCCCGGGCTGCATTGTGGAGCAAGATGGGTTGACGGTCGTGATGCTGCCGGGCGTACCGAGAGAATGTATCTATTTGACGGAGCACGGTCTTTTGCCGTGGCTGCGTGAAAAGCACGGCGGCGTGATCTTATCCCACGATCTGCGTGTGTTCGGCTTAACGGAGCCGCAGGTGCAGGAGCGATTGGGTGATTTGATGGACGAGGCAGTCAACCCCTCACTGGCACCTTATGCCAAAACGGGCGAAGTGATGCTGCGCCTGACCGCCAAAGCGGGCACCGAGGAATTGTGTGAAGAGCTGATGGCACCTCTGTTCTGGGATGTTCGCTCCCGATTGGGCGAATGTCTGTACGGCGTGGATGTAGGGAGCTTGGAAGAGCGAGTTTTGCACCTTTTGAAAGACCGACATCTGACCTTTTCCGCTGCAGAAAGCTGCACCGGTGGCTTGATCGCCAAACGCATCACCGATCTATCCGGCGCATCCTCTGTGTTTTCGGGCGGTGTCGTCAGCTATACCAACGGCGTAAAGGCCCATGTATTAGGCGTGCCGCAAAATCTATTGGACACCTGCGGTGCCGTATCGGCACCGGTGGCAAAAGCGATGGCAGAGGGTGTCAAAAAACTGACCGGATCCGATTTGGCAGTATCTGTCACCGGTGTGGCAGGTCCGGATCGTGATGACCGGGGCAACGAGGTGGGCACCGTGTTCATTGCTCTGGCAACGCCGGAGGAAACCATTGTAAACGAATATCAATTAGGTACCGGACGGGATCGTGTGCGCACTGTCGCAGCACATCACGCATTTGATCTTATTCGGCGCTATTTAACGAATTTACCAATCAAAGGAGAATGACAACATGGCAACTAACAACCAGCAGGATATGATCCGCAAGGCAAAGGGCAACCCCAACAAGAATATTCATCACAAGAAGAACGGCTCCAACTACGGCGGTCGCTCCGTATCCGAATTGCAGGCAGAAAAAGCACAGAAAAACAATCCCCAGCGTGAGCCCCTGCCTACCGGCGTAAAATGGGCGTTGATCGCATCTGTGGGTGCAATGATGATCACCTTGATTTTGCGTTTGGCCGTGTTCCCCACCAGCGAGGTTGCCAGCTACCTGGCATCTTTGTTCCTGGGCATCGCCTGCCTGGTTATTTTCTATACACGCAAGTTCACCATGAAAGATAAGAAGGGCTTTTTCTTTTCTCTCTTGAGTATTCTGCTCATTGTCATCGGCATTGCGTACACCCTGATCAGCCTGCTGGGTCTGGCCACCTTCTTCGGCATTATCAAGGCCTGAAAAATTTTTCGTTGACAAACGCTGCAAAAGTGGGTAATATAACTACATATATGTGAATTAGCGATGATGGGGACAAGTAACTTCTCCCGTCCATGTGCAGAGAGCCGCCGATGTGGTGCAAGGCGGTCATGGAATGAGCAGTGAATATCACCCCGGAGCATCCGGCTGAACCAACAGTAAGCCCGGACGGCATGAGGGCCGTTATCTCCCCTCGCCCACGGTTTGTGGCATGAGTGGCCGTATCATTACGGCAATGAGAGTGGTACCGCAGAGGTTTATTCAACACCTTTGTCTCTTACATAAGAGACAAAGGTGTTTTTTATTTTGTTATTACTTTGAACATACGAAAGGAATGGTCATTTTATGGAATACAAAAAGACATTGAACATGACGAAAAGTGGCTTTCCCATGCGTGCAGGTCTGCCTAAGCGTGAGCCTGACATGCTGGCACATTGGGAAGAGTTGGATCTGTACAACGAGCTGCTGAAAAAGAATGAGGGCAAGCCCTTGTTCAACCTGCACGACGGCCCTCCGTTCTCCAACGGTAACATCCACATGGGTCACGCCCTGAACAAGGCATTGAAGGACTTCATCACCCGCAGCTATGCTATGCGTGGTTACTACACCCCCTATATCCCCGGCTGGGATAACCACGGTATGCCCATCGAAAGCGCCATCATCAAGGAGCAGAAGCTCAACCACAAGGCCATGAGCGACTCCGACTTCCGCAGCGCTTGCCACGACTACGCCGAGAAGTATATCAATCTGCAGATGCAGGGCTTTAAGCGCATGGGCGTTGTGGGTGACTGGGAGCATCCCTACAAGACCATGGATAAGGAATTCGAGGCCGAGGAAGTCAAGGTCTTCGGTGAGATGTATAAGAAGGGTTATATCTACAAGGGTTTGAAGCCCGTTTACTGGTGCGCCCACGATGAGACCGCCCTGGCTGAGGCTGAGATCGAGTATAAGGACGATCCCTGCACCACCGTGTATGTGAAGTTCCCCATGAACGACGATCTGGGCAAACTGGGTCATCTGGACCACAGCAAGCTGTTCTTCGTGATCTGGACCACCACCATCTGGACTCTGCCCGGCAACCTGGCTATCGCCCTGCATCCCGATGAGAGTTACGCCATCGTCAAGGCTCCCAACGGTGAGATGTATATCATGGCAGAGGCATTGGTGGAAAAAGTTATGGGTATCGGTGGCTTTGACAGCTATGAAATCGTGGAGACCCACAACGGCGCTTTCTATGAGAATATGCTGGCTGATCACCCCTTCCTGCCCAAGACCTCCCGTCTGCTGCTGGCTGACTATGTTACCATGGAGTCCGGTACCGGCTGCGTTCATACCGCTCCCGGCTTCGGTGCAGATGACTATCTGACCTGCATGCGCTACGGCATGGATATGGTCGTTCCCGTGGACGATCAGGGCCGCCACACCGATTACGCCGGCAAGTACGCAGGCATGAAAACGGAAGAGTCCAATCCCGTCATCCTCAACGATATGAAGGAAGCCGGCTCTCTGTTCGCCAGCGAGGATATCATCCATAGCTATCCCCACTGCTGGCGCTGCAAGCATCCCATCATCTTCCGTGCCACTCCTCAGTGGTTCTGCTCCGTGGAGTCCTTCAAGGATGATGCCACCAAGGCCTGCGAGGAAGTCCGTTGGATTCCTGCCTGGGGCGAGGATCGTATCAAGAGCATGATCCGTGAGCGTAATGACTGGTGCATCAGCCGTCAGCGCCGCTGGGGTCTGCCCATTCCCGTGGTATACTGCAAGGATTGCGGTAAGCCCATCTGCAATGATGAAACCATCGACGCTATCTCCAAGCTATTCGCCCAGAAGGGCTCTAACGCCTGGTTTGATATGACCGCTGAGGAAATGCTGCCCGACGGCTTCACCTGCCCCCACTGCGGCAAGAATAGCGGTTTCGAGAAGGAAACCGACACACTGGACGGCTGGTTCGTCTCCGGCTCCACCCACTTCTGCGCCATGGAGCATGATCAGGGCTTCTGGCCTGCTACCATGTATATCGAGGGCGCTGACCAGTATCGTGGTTGGTTCCAGTCCTCCATGCTGGTGGCTGTGGGCGCACTGGGCCGTACCGCTCCCTTCAAAGAGTGCCTGACTCACGGCTGGACCGTTGACGGCGAAGGCCGTGCCATGCACAAGTCTTTGGGCAACGGCATGGATCCCAACGAGATCATCACCAAGTACGGTGCAGACCTGCTGCGTCTGTGGGCCGGCAGCGCCGACTACCATGTGGATGTCCGCTGCAGCGATGACATCTTCAAGCAGCTCTCTCAGAACTATCTGAAGTTCCGCAACACCAGCAAGTTCTGTCTGGATAATCTGGTGGGCTTCGATGCCAATCAGTTGGTCAGCGCCGATGAGATGCTGGAGCTGGATAAGTGGGCCATCACCCGCCTGAACAGCCTCATTGAGAAGGTCTTTGACGCTTATGATAACTACGAGTTCCACGCTATCGCCCATGCAGTCAACGATTTCTGCGTGCTGGATCTGAGCTCCTTCTATTTCGATATCATCAAGGATCGTCTGTACTGCGATGATGCCGATGGTCTGTCCCGCCGCAGCGCACAGACTGCCATCTATATGATCCTGGATGCTATGACCCGCATGTTCGCTCCCATCCTGGCATTCACCTGCGATGAAATCTGGCAGGTTATGCCCCACCGTGATGGCGATGATGTGCGCAACATCCTGCTCAACGAGATGGTACAGCCCTACGCTCAGTACGCTTTGAGCGATGACGCCATGGCTAAATGGGAGGCTCTGTCCGTCTTGCGCAGCAATGTCAATGTGGCGCTGGAAGCCGCCCGTGCCGATAAGCTGATCGGTAAGGCATTGGAAGCTGAGGTCGATGTCACCGTTCCCGCCGACATGGCTTTTGCCGCCGATATGGACGCACAGCAGTTGGCCGATATCCTTATCGTTTCTCAGGTGCGTGTCACTGTGGGTGATGAGCTGAATGTCTCCGTCAAGCCTGCTACCGGCTGCAAGTGCGCTCGCTGCTGGAAGGTTCTGCCTGCTGTCAAGGATGAACTGTGTCCCCGCTGCGCCGCTGTTGTGGCAAAGCTGCCGGTCATCGAGTAAAAATAGTTGCAATTTCCACAAAGAAGTGTATAATAATGGGGTGGAACAAAATCGTTCCACCCCATTATTTTTATTTGGGCCATTAGCTCAGCTGGGAGAGCGCAAGGTTCGCAATCTTGAGGTCAGGGGTTCGATCCCCCTATGGTCCACCAAAAAAGCAGAGTATCCTCTTACGAGGATACTCTGCTTTTTTAGATGGCGCACCAAGGAAGTCGAAGTTTGTGCCCAATAGGACAGATTCCATTTGGTTTTACCAAACCGGATGCGGTGTTTCCTCATTTTTAGATAAATAGCGCTTTTCGCACAGCGCCTATTGACAAGTGACCAATTGGTCACTATAATACAGGGTGTCCAACCGGTCACTATGTTAATGGGAGGGTGCAATGGAACAGACGACAAAAGAAAGAATTCTTGACGAAGCGCTTGTCAGCTTTGCAACAAACGGCTATAAGGGGACAAATCTGCGGAGTCTTGCCGCAGGGATGGGCCTGAGCAAATCTGCCTTGTATAAGCACTATGCAAGCAAAGAAGAGATCTGGAATGGCGTTTTTGACAGAATGGAAGCTTACTACAATGAGCATTTCGGGTCAGTGGGTCATCTTCCTGCAACCCCCAAATCCTGCGATGAGTTTTTTGCAATGACGATGCAAATGCTGAATTTTACAATTCACGACCCGAAAGTGATCCTCACAAGACGTCTTCTGTTGGTTGAGCAGTTTCACGATGAGCGGGCACGGCATTTGGCAACCCAGCATTTTCTGACAAGCACAAAATTAATCTACACATATATTTTTGCAGAAATGATGGAAAACGGTATTTTGAAAAAGGATGACCCCGAAATGCTTGCATTTGCCTATACCGCCCCCATCTCAGCGCTGATTCAGCTTTGCGACCGCGAACCGGAAAAAGAGCCGGAAATCATCAGGCAGATTGAAAACTTTGTGCGGCATTTCATTTCCGTATACGCAAGGGAGCAGTAACGCAATGAAAGTAGCCATTATCTACATACACGGCAAGGGCGGCAACGCCGAAGAAGCCACACACTATAAGCCGCTTTTTCCCGCCTTCGATGTGATCGGCTTTGACTACAAAGCCGAAACGCCGTGGGACGCAAAGCCCGAATTTGCAGCATATTTTGATAGGCTAAGCAAAGAATATGATGCTATTTCTGTCATCGCCAACAGTATCGGCGCATTTTTTGCAATGAGCGCTCCAATAAGCGAAAAAATCAAACATGCGTATTTCATCTCCCCCATTGTCGACATGGAAAAACTCATTTTGAATATGATGACATGGGCAAATGTGACGGAGGATGAACTGCACGAAAAAAAGGTGATCGAAACGCCCTTCGGCGAAACGCTGACCTGGGAATATCTTTGCTATGTCAGAAATAACCCGATCAAATGGGGCATTCCGACACATATTTTGTGCGGTGAAAATGATCATCTGACCGCTCTTGATACGATGACCTCATTTGCAAAGGAAATCTGTGCGACGCTCCATGTAATGAAAGGCGGCGAGCATTGGTTCCATACGTCAGAGCAGATGGCGTATCTGGACCAATGGATCGGAAACTGCCGGAAAAGGCCTTGCTGACAAGCAGAATCGGACTCTGGAAGAGGATGAAATGCTGGATCTTATGATCTGCGGTGGAAATAAGGTCACTATTCAAAATCTTGCAGAAATTATTTTATGGTATGGAGGAAATCAATAAAATGAGTAAGTCACTGAAAACAATTCAACTACTGTCAAAAATCGGCCGCATCTTGTCCACGATTGTATTTATCTGCAGCATCATCGGTGTCGCAGGATGTGTTCTGGGCGCCGTCACCCTTTCATTAGGTTGGACGGAAACATTCAAAATCGGCGGCGTAACGGTCCACGGTCTGATCGAAAACAGCGCCGAAATGTCCATCGGCTCTCTCTATGCGACAATGGCGGCAGGTGGCATTCTCTCTGCCGGTGAGTGCGTGATCGCTAAGTTTTCCGAGCTCTACTTCAAGCATGAGTTGTCCGACGGCACTCCGTTCACCTTTGCCGGTGCAAAAGAGCTGCATCGTCTGGGCATCATCGCCATTGCTGTTTCCATCGGCAGTATTGTTCTCGCCTCAATCGTCCATGCGATAATGGCCCACGCCATGACCGGCGTTGGCGAAATGAACCTTGATTCTACCCCGTCAATTGGAATTGGCATCACATTTATCATCATGAGCGTGATCTTCAAGTACGGCGCCGAGCAGGCACAGCCGGAAGGTCAGAAGGCTTTTGAAAAACCGGAACAGTAATTACATCCCCCACGCTTTATGATAAAAGCGTGGGGCTTTTTTCCGCTGTTGCTTTTTTCGGGCAAGCGTGCTAATATATGCTTAATGTAAAATATGTGTTTTCAAGGCTCTGCCGGAAACGGCAGGCGGAATGAGGTGCAAGTCCTCACGAGTAGGTCACTGTGAAGCCACCGGCGGTGGATAAGTCAGAAACGCTGAGCCGAATTGAGTAATCTGCCATTACCGGATGTCACTCTGATGAGCTATACATCTGTGCGCATTTTATGGCACAGTTTTTTTGTGGAATCAGGCAGGTCGAATGACTGTGCCTGCTTTTTTATGCGGCGAAAAATCGCCGGAGAGAAGATGTAGGAGGAAAAGGATGAAACGAATTCTGACAGCATTGCTGATGCTTACCGTTTGTTTTTCAGTGCTTTGCGGCTGTGGTGCCAATGCCGAGTCCCAATTGCCGGAGCAGCAGAAAATCGACAAAAGCAATCCCCATACCTGCACCTTTTCCATTGAATGTTCTACGATTTTGGATCACTTAGAAGATCTGAATAAGGATAAATCGGACGCTCTGCCGCAAGACGGTGTCATCCTCGCCAAAACGACCGTCACTTTCTATGAGGGTGAGTCTGTCTGCGACGTTTTGCAGCGCGTTTGTAAGGATAACGGAATCCATTTGGAAACATCGTGGACTCCGCTCTATAACAGTGCCTATGTGGAGGGCATCCACAATCTGTACGAGTTTGATTGCGGTGCTAATTCCGGCTGGGTGTATCGAGTCAATGACTGGTGTCCCAACTACGGCTGTTCCCTCTATCAGCTTGCGCAGGGGGATGATGTAGAGTGGTGCTACACCTGCGATTTGGGTGCCGATGTCAATGGAGGAAACACCATTGGTTCGTAATCAAGATGCCTTTGGCAGTTATCATCCGACGGTCAACTTTCTGTTTTTCGGCATTCTGCTTTCTTTCTCCATGCTCTCCATGCATCCGGTCTGCCTGCTCATTTCCGCAATGTGTGCCGCGACCTATTATGTGATGCTGCGAGGTACAAAAGCGGTGCGTTTTTTACTTCGTGGTGCCTTGCCACTGTTTTTGATAACGGTGATTATCAATCCGGCCTTTTCCCATGCAGGAGAAACCATCCTTGCCTATCTTCCCTCCGGAAATCCGCTGACCATGGAAAGTATTGTGTACGGCGTGGCAGCAGGTCTTATGATGGTAGGCATTCTTCTTTGGTTTGCCTGCTTTTCCGAGGTCGTCACCTCCGATAAATTCGTGTATCTTTTCGGGCGCATCGTCCCGGCACTGTCATTGCTTCTGTCCATGACGCTGCGGTTTGTGCCTCGTTTCAAGGCACAGTTCGACACCGTCCGGGATGTGCAGCGCATGTTAGGTCGGGATACAGCGAACGGAAAACTCATCCGGCGTGTCAGAAATGCTATTGCCTGCTTCTCCATTGTGGTCACATGGAGCATGGAAAACGCCATAGAAACGGCGGACAGCATGAAAAGCAGGGGCTACGGCACGAAGAAACGAACCGCCTACTCTGTCTATCGCTGGGAAGAGCGGGATAAGACGGCTTTGGTTTTTCTTCTGTTCTGCGGTGTATTTCTGTTGGCAGGCGGCATATCCGGGCATCTTTCCTGGCGATACTTCCCCAACATTCACGGTGTGCTGATAGAGCCTCTGTCCATTCTGTTGGAAATCACCTATCTGCTGCTTTGCGCCATGCCCATTTATTTAGATAGAAAGGAGGCACGGCTATGGAACTCTTTACAATCGAACATCTGAGTTTTTCTTACCCCGAGCAGGCCCAATCGGCCATTCAGGATGTAAGCCTGAGGATCCATAAAGGCGACTTTTTTGTGCTGTGCGGCCATTCCGGCTGCGGCAAATCCACGCTATTGCGCCAATTGAAACCCGCCATTGCGCCCCACGGCACGATTTCAGGCTTGATTTCGTTCCATGGAACGCCTCTTGCTCAGTTGGATACCGTCACATCGGCATCTAAAATTGGATTTGTGATGCAATCACCGGAGTCGCAGGTGGTCACTGATAAGGTGTGGCACGAATTGGCATTCGGATTGGAAAGCCTTGGCTGTGACACACCCACCATCCGCCGTCGCTGTGCGGAGATGGCGGCGTTCTTCGGGATTGAACATTGGTACCATAAAAATGTCTCGGAGCTGTCCGGCGGACAGAAGCAGCTTTTGTGTCTGGCCTCTGTGATGACCATGCAACCGGAAATTTTGATCCTCGATGAGCCGACCGCCCAACTGGATCCCATTGCCGCCTCCGAGTTTCTTGCCACATTGGGCAAGATCAACCGTGAGCTTGGCACAACCATACTTCTATCCGAGCACCGTCTGGAGGACGCATTGTCCCTTGCCAACCGTGCTGCCGTGATGGAGGACGGTGAAATTTTGTGCGATGGAACGGTGGATGAAATCGGCCGCTATCTCAAGACGCATCATAATGCCATGTTCTCGGCCATGCCCTGCGCCATGCGCATCTGGGGTAGTGTGGAAAGCACCCAGTCTTGTCCCATCACCGTCAATGACGGCAGGGAGTTTCTCAACAACCACCTCAGCACCCATGCACCAAATCCCCTTTGCCCAAGAGCGGCAAGACCCTCTGTCGGCGAAAAGCGCATTGAGGCGAACGAGGTGTGGTACCGCTATGAAAAGCAATTACCCGATGTGGTAAAAGGATTTTCCTTTTCCGCTCATGCCGGAGAGATGTTTTGCATTCTCGGTGGCAACGGCAGCGGAAAGACCTCCACATTGAAGCTGCTGGGCGGCTTGAAAAAGCCCTATCGCGGCGAAATCCACACCAGTGGTTCCATCGGACTCCTCCCCCAGGATCCGCAGACCGTATTTTTGAAAAAAACGATCTATGAGGATCTGGCAGATACACTAAAGCTTCTGCATATACCGGAAAAATGTCATCCGGATGAAATTGCAAAGGTGGCTGATTTCTGTCAGATCTCACACCTTTTGCTTCGTCACCCCTATGATTTATCCGGCGGCGAACAGCAGCGAGCCGCTTTGGCCAAAATATTGCTGCTTAATCCGGATATCCTCCTTTTGGACGAGCCCACAAAGGGCTTGGATGTTCCTTTCAAGAAAACATTGGCGGGTATTCTCCAAAAACTGAAAAACAGCGGCGTATGCATCGTGATGGTAAGCCACGATATCGAATTCTGCGCATCTTATGCCGACCGCTGCGGTCTGTTTTTCGATGGCCATCTCGTCACCACCGCCGAGCCGGAAACTTTCTTCGCCGGAAACAGTTTTTACACCACGGCAGCCAATCGTATGGCACGGGATTTTGAACCCCGTGCCGTTACCGCTGAGGATGTCATTGCCGTTATCGGCGGCGCAGCCCAGCAGGAGAGCCCCATCACGGAAAAGGCTCCCGACTTTGCAAAGCCGATGGATAAGCCCGTCAAAGATACCAAGCTTCCTCTGTGGCGAAAGATCGGCGCAGCGATCAGCGCAGCTGCCGCCTTGGTGCTGTTTTTGTACGCCTCCAAAACCGGAAACCTCAGTTCTCTTGTAGACGGTGGCAGCATTACCTCTATGGGCGGCAAACAATTGCTGTTTTACGGTGCCTTTGTTCTACTTTTGGTACTGACCGCCGTTTTCCTCGGCAGGCGTTCCAAACCGTCTGTCCATGTGCAGACACCTCAGGAAAAGCGCCGTCTTTCCAAGCGCACGGTGCTGGCATCTGTGATGATCTTGTTGCTTATTCCCATCACGCTGTTTGTGGGCGTTGTCTATGTGGAGAAAAAGCAGTACTATATCACCGCACTTGCGGTACTGTTGGAGTGTATGCTGCCGTTTTTCCTTGTGTTTGAAGGTCGCAAGCCCAAGGCACGGGAGCTGGTCATCATCGCCACACTCTGCGCCATGGCAATTGCCGGTCGTGCCGCATTCTTCATGCTGCCCCAATTCAAACCCGTTATTGCGCTGACCATTATTGCGGGTGTGGCTTTCGGCGGTGAAACCGGCTTCCTTGTGGGTGCTGTCACCATGCTGGTGTCAAATCTGTTGTTTTCTCAGGGTCCGTGGACACCTTGGCAGATGTTCGCCATGGGCATCATCGGATTTTTGGCAGGCGTGTTCTATCGAAAAGGTTTCCTGGCCCGTTCCAGAATATCCCTTTGCGTGTTCGGCGCCATCTGCACCCTCATCATATACGGCGGTATTATGAATCCGGCATCGGCACTGATCTGGGGCAGCGAAAGCCTGAATTTCAACATGATTCTCAGCTATTATATTACCGGTTTCCCCGTGGATGTTGTTCATGCAGCCGCCACCGTGCTATTCTTGTGGTTTGGCGCAGAACCCATGCTGGAAAAGCTGGATCGCATCAAAGTGAAGTACGGCTTGGTTGAATAACATGTAAATTGCAAAAAGAGAAGACGCTCTGCCCTGAAAAGGGTATAAAGCGTCTTCTCTTTTTTCATCATCTTTCCCTTCCCACAAAGAACAGTGCCAGTGTGCCGGGACCGGAATGTGCGCCGATCACCGGCCCCACATCGGTGATAATCGAAACCTCCACTCCGTGCCGCTGATGGATCAGCTCTGTCAGATATCGGGCATCGTCCATGCAGTCGCCGTGGGAAATATATATGGTTCCTGCCGTAGCCTCCACCGCCAAATCGGCATAGCGCTCCGCCAGTGCTTGAATGGATGCCTTTCTGCCACGCACCTTGGTCACATTGGTCAAATGTCCCTCGTTGTCCATGTGCATCACCGGTCGAATACCCAGCATGCCGCCCACCAATGCCACCGCCGCCGTGATGCGTCCGCCACGCTTTAAGTAGGTCAGATCATCTACCGTAAACCAATGGCAGATGTGCAAACATTGCTCCGCCACATACTGCGCCACTTCCTCCATGTCGGCACCCTCTGCCTTCTTTTGCACCGCCAGATAGAGCATCAGCCCCATACCGGCAGATGCACATAATGAATCCACCGTCAAAATCTTGCGCTGCGGATATGTCTCACGCAGCTCCTGCGCCGCAATGCAGGCCGATTGATAGGTGCCGCTTAACCCGGAGGAAAAGCCAATATACAAAATGTCCTTGCCTTGTTTTACCTCTTGCTCAAACGCCTCATAAAACTGTTGGGAATTGACGGCAGAGGTCTTTGCCACGCCGCCAGAGCGCATCCGCCCATAGAACTCCTCGGCCGTCATCTCATCATTGCGATACGATTTTCCCTCGTCTTGAAAAAGGAATGATAAACTGATATATTTTACGCCCCATTGCGCCAGGATTTCCCCAGGAAGATCGCAGGCAGAATCGGTATAGATTACATAGTCAGACATGTCTTCGCCCCCGTATCTAATATTGTGTATTAGATTATCATATACACAAATATATGTCAACCGCATTTCCCCATTAGTTGTCTTGTTATTTTAAGATACCCATGGTATAATGTTATAAAAGGATGTGACGATATGGCTTATGATAATGCGTTGGTTGCCGGTAAATTACGCCGTTGGGAAAGGTATTTAGAGCGTTTTCGCCTGCCGCTGTGGGATGACATTCCCAATTTCGGTTTATATATGGATCAGGTCATCGCACTGCTGCAGCAGTATTTGGACTATTTGCCGCCGGAGTTGAAAGAGGAACAGTTTATTACCGCCTCCACCATCAACAATTATGTGCGCACCAAGGTGATGCCCGTGCCCATCAAAAAGCGGTACTACCGTGAGCATATTGTCTATCTGATTATTATTCTGACCCTGAAACAGAGTTTAAGTCTTGCCATGATCCGCAAAGTGATCCCCATGGGTCTCACAACGGATGAATTGCACGCAACATACGATGCGTATGCCCGCCAGCACCGCACCGCCGTGAGCTATTTTGCCGAGCAGGTGGGTTTTGCCGCCGCTCCCATTTTGGGTCACGAGGATGCCTGTAAGATTTCCAGCTCCCACACTGAGGAGATCATTGCTTTCAGCGCCATCATCGGCGGTTTCACCCGTTTACTTTCGGAAAAGCTGTTGTTGCTGGATGATCGCACATTGGAAAATGGCGGCAGTATTGAATGATAGCAAATGAGAATTTATCAAAAAACTATTAAAAAAGTAGCTATTCTCGCTTTATGTCCTGTTGTTTTTCCGCTATATTGATTATATTTTTCTTAAAGGGAGCGATATTATGGATCAAATCAAAATCGGAAAATTCATCGCTGCGTTAAGAAAAGAACAAAATTTAACACAAGCGCAATTAGCAGAAAAAATGGGCGTTAGCAATCGTTCCGTTTCTCGTTGGGAAAACGGCAAAAATATGCCCGATATTTTACTATTTACTCCATTATGTGAATTGCTTGGAATAAGTGTTAACGAGTTGATCTGCGGCGAAAGAATACCGGAAGAAAAGATGATTGAACAAAGTGAAATTAACACAGTAAATGTAATCAAGGAACATAAAAAAACCAAAAGGTGGTCAAAGACGACCATTGCGATTTTGCTTGCATTGGTTGTTGTGTTTGGCACTTGGTTGG
Source organism: Vescimonas sp. (assembly GCA_045617685.1). Classification (GTDB taxonomy): domain Bacteria; phylum Bacillota; class Clostridia; order Oscillospirales; family Oscillospiraceae; genus Vescimonas. Next base: position 14,843 of record JAZLJB010000023.1, on the reverse strand, counting down.
GTATTCAATTGCATCGAGCGAACTGCGGTGTTACTTATTATGAGGACATATACACATTTGATAGAGATCCCAATTCTGTTCTGAATGAAGTTAGTGGATTTTTAAGCTCCAAGGGTCATGAAGATTTTGTTGTGGATTTTGATTGTGCTCTTGGTATGGTGCTAAACGCCGGGAAAGTTGAAAATATGTTCTTTGAGGGTAACACCGAAAGTGCAAATACAATTTTTTATTTTAGCATTTATTCTGACTCTAAAAAGCCCGACAGGCTTCAAATATTTTCCGGAGAAAGAGATGATAAGCGGGTTGTTGAATCGGGAGTTCCACTAAATGAACTTATTGAAATGATAGATGCTCTTGATCTTCAAATGGTTTTGAAACAGAACTTGGATCAGCAAATTATAGTTAATTTCAATATTGGATATTTGGAAAATGAAACTCCAATTGCTTGTAATGGTGCGCCAAGATATATTATTGAAAACGGTACTACAAGACGAATGAAAAAGGGCGAAGTGTTGAATGGTAACTATGTCGAAACCACGTTAGCACCCAATGGTGGCTACCGTTTAGCGACAGTTTATTATAAAGTGTCCTAACATCCCATATTATACAAGAGAAGCAAAAAGGAACGGATGGCTTGACCATCCGTTCCTTTTTTGGTTTTGCAATTTATTACAGCTTACTCGCCGTAGATGGGGAACTGTGCGCACAGCTCCTGCACCTGCCCCGCAACACGCTCCTTGTTTCCGTCGAAATCGTGGATGATGTCAGCCAGCCAGCCGGCCACCAGTTCCATTTCCTTCTCGCCAAATCCACGGCTGGTCACTGCCGGTGTACCCAGACGCAAACCGCTGGTGACAAAGGGACTGCGTGGATCGTTGGGAATGGTGTTTTTATTGGCGGTGATATGCACCTCATCCAAACGATGCTCCAATTCCTTGCCGGTAATATCGTTTTTCAGCAGGTTCAGCAACATCAGGTGGTTGTCCGTACCGCCGGATACAATATCGATATCCCGGGCGATCAGTTCACGGCTCAGCACGGCTGCGTTGTTCACCACCTGCTGCTGATATGCCTTAAACTCCTCGGTCATTGCCTCGCCGAATGCCACTGCCTTTGCAGCGATCACATGCATCAAAGGACCGCCCTGCGTACCGGGGAAAATGGCCTTATCGATGGCCTTGGCGTATTCCTCACGGCATAGGATCATACCGCCACGAGGACCACGTAATGTTTTGTGTGTGGTGGATGTCACCACATCGGCATAAGGCACGGGAGACGGATGCAGACCTGCCGCCACCAAACCGGCAATATGAGCCATATCCACCATCAGGTAAGCACCCACTTCATCGCAGATCTCACGGCAACGCTTGTAATCAATGATGCGGGAATATGCGCTGGCGCCCACCACGATCATCTTGGGCTTGCATTCCAGCGCAATGCGGCGCATTTCATCGTAATCGATCATTTCCGTCTTGGCATCCACGCCATAGGGCACGATGTTGAAATACTTGCCGGAGATGTTGGCAGGAGAACCGTGGGACAGATGTCCGCCCTCCTGCAAATTCATACCCATCACCGTATCACCGGGCTGCAGCAGGGCAAAAAATGTGGCCAGATTCGCATTGGCGCCGCTATGGGGCTGCACATTGGCATGCTCGGCGCCAAACAGCTTGCATGCACGCTGACGGGCGATCTCCTCCACCACATCCACATGGACGCAGCCGCCGTAATAGCGCTTGCCGGGATATCCCTCTGCGTATTTGTTGGTCAGCACGCCGCCGGTTGCCAGCAAAACGGCCTTCGACACAATATTTTCCGATGCAATCAGTTCAATATTATGCTGCTGGCGCTGCAGCTCCTGCTCGCATATTGCAGCAACCTCCGCATCGTAATTTTTCAATTCTTCAAAAAAGTTCATATATAACGCCCTCCATGGGAGTATTTTTTTTGGAATATTGCTAAAAATTGTACTTCAAACTTCCCATTCTGTCAATAATTCTCAGGCAAAAAGGCAAATCAATATATTATATATAGTGTATCCACCTCGCAGAATGTATAAAAGTGCATAGTGCATCGAATATTTATCTCGCTATGCGCATATTTTCTGTTGGGTTTCACTTATTTGTATACAGCTATTTTTTCAAACCGCCTGCAATTATATTCATTATACACCCGTATATACCGTATATTATCCGTGTTTTGTCACATATCACAAGTAATAATACAAAATCTCCGGATAACATTGTGCATTTCGTGTATTGCATATTCATTCACATAGATGTAATATTTATGCATAAGTTAATTGCAACACATTTTACGGAGGTAAATATCATGAATAAGAACGAAATCAAGAAAATCGTACTCGCCTACTCCGGCGGTTTGGACACTTCCATTATTATCCCCTGGCTGAAGGAGAATTACAACAATCCCGAGATCATCGCCGTGGCCGGCAATGTGGGTCAGAACGATGAGCTGGACGGTTTGGAAGAAAAGGCCATCAAGACCGGCGCAAGCAAGCTGATCGTGGCTGACCTGACCGACGAGATGGTAGACGATGTCATCATCCCCTGCCTGAAGATGGATGCCAAGTACGAGAAGTACCTGCTGGGTACCGCATTCGCTCGTCCCGTCATCGGCAAGAAGCTGGCTGAGATCGCTGTTGCCGAGGGCGCAGATGCCATCGCACACGGCTGCACCGGTAAGGGTAACGATCAGGTCCGTTTCGAGCTGGCTATCAAGCGTTTCGCTCCCGATATGAAGATCATCGCTCCCTGGCGTGAGTGGGATATCAAGTCCCGTGAAGAAGAGATCGACTATGCCGAGGCTCACAATGTACCTCTGAAGATCTCCCGTGAGACCAACTACTCCAAGGATAAGAACCTGTGGCACCTGAGCCATGAGGGTCTGGATCTGGAGGATCCCGCTAATGAGCCCGATTTGGACAAGGAAGGCTTCCTGGAGATGAGTGTTTCTCCCTATCAGGCTCCCGATGTTCCCACTCTGGTGTCCATCGACTTTGAGGCTGGTGTTCCCGTGGCTGTCAACGGCGAGAAGATGAAGCCCTCCGCCATTATCGCAAAGCTGAATGAGCTGGGCGGCGCAAACGGCATCGGTATTCTGGATATCGTTGAGAACCGTTTGATCGGCATGAAGGACCACGGCATCTACGAGACTCCGGGCGGCACCATTCTCTATCACGCTCACGAGCAGTTGGAGATGATCACTGTGGATAAGGAAACCATGCACCTGAAGCAGAAGCTGGCTGTTGACTATGCCGACATGCTGTATAACGGCAAGTGGTACTCCCCCCTGCAGGAGGCTATGACCGCCTTTGCTAACGAGGCCAACAAGAATGTCACCGGTACTGTGAAGCTGAAGCTCTATAAGGGCAACATGATCAACGCCGGTATCACCTCTCCCTGCACCCTGTATTCCGAGAATCTGGTCACCTTCGGTGAAAGCGATTATGACCAGGCCCAGTCTGCCGGCTTCATCAATTGTTGGGGCCTGCCCACCAAGGTGGAAGCCTATCGTGAGTTGGGCAAACTGTAAGAAATAAGCAAATAATCGTTTCAAAAAAAGCGGCTGACGCCGCTTTTTTTGAAACGTAAATCGAACCATTAAAGGACTGAATTATTATGGCAAAAATGTGGGCCGGACGGTCTGCCGGCAATGTGGATCAAATTGCAGACGATTTTAACTCTTCTATCCGTTTTGACTGTCGTCTTTATAAGCAGGATATCACCGGCAGCATGGCACACGCTGCTATGCTGGGTGCGCAGCATATCATCACCCCCGAAGAAGCTGACACGCTGATCGCCGGTCTGGAGTCGATTTTGCAGGATCTGGAATCCGGCGCACTGGTCTTTGACTTCTCCTGCGAGGATATCCATATGTTTGTGGAGCAGGAACTGACTTCCCGTTTGGGTGATGTGGGCAAGAAGCTGCACACTGCCCGCAGCCGTAATGATCAGGTAGCGTTGGATATGCGCCTTTATCTGCGTGATGAGATCAGTGATATCATCCGGCTGACCAAGTCCGTCATCTGTGCGGTGGCGGACAAGGCCGAGGAGTATCATGATGCCATCATGCCCGGCTATACCCACCTGCAGCGCGCGCAGCCGATTCTTTTTGCGCACCATCTGTTGGCGTATGGCATGATGCTGCTGCGTGATGTGGATCGCTTGCAGGATTGCCAAAAGCGCATGAATGTATCCCCCATCGGCTGCTGCGCTCTGGCGGGTACTACCTATGATACCGACCGCTATATGGAGGGCAAGGCTCTGGGTTTTGACGAGATCGCCCTCAATAGCATCGACGGCGTGTCCGACCGTGACTTCTGTGTGGAGGCCATGAGCGCCATTGCCATGCTGATGATGCATCTGTCCCGTTTCTCCGAAGAGATCATTCTTTGGAGCAGTTGGGAGTTCAAGTTCATCGAGCTGAGCGATGCCTATACCACCGGCTCTTCCATCATGCCCCAGAAGAAGAATTCCGACATGGCAGAGCTGGTGCGTGGCAAGACCGGCCGTGTTTACGGCGACCTGATGGCGCTGCTGACCAGCCTCAAGGGTCTGCCTCTGGCCTATAATAAGGACATGCAGGAGGATAAGGAATGTACCTTCGATGCGGTGGATACCGTGAAGATGTGCCTGCAGGTCTTTGCACCTATGGTAGCCACTATGAAAGCCCTCCCCGAAAACATGAAAAAGGCCGCACAGACCGGCTTTATCAACGCCACCGATCTGGCGGATTATCTGGTGCGTAAGGGGCTCCCCTTCCGCAGTGCTTATAAGATTTCCGGCCAAATCGTTGCCAAGTGCATCGCAGACGGCTGTGTGTTGGAAACTATGCCCTTGGCAGATTACCAAGCCTTTAGTCCTCTGTTTGACGAGGATCTCTATGAGGCGATTGATTTGAATACCTGCGTGCAAAAGCGTATCTCTGTGGGCGGTACTTCCCCGGAATCCGTAAAAGCACAGCTTAGTTATATCAAGAATGAGTTGACGGAGTAATCAATATGAAAAAGAAACTTGCTATTTGTCTGGCAATGGTATTTCTTGCGTTAAGTCTGGTGGCCTGCGCAGGCGGTTCAGACTCCCTCTCTGCCGTAAAGAGTAAGGGTACCTTGACCATTGCCACCAGCCCCGACTTTCCCCCTTTCGAGTCTTTGGATAACGAGGGAAATGTTGTGGGCATAGAAATCGATCTTTTGAACAAGGTCTGCGACGAGTTGGGTGTTGCGCTGGATATCCAGCAGATGGACTTTGACTCCGTGTTGCCCGGCGTACAAGCCGGCAAATATGATTTGGGCGTATCCGGCATTTCCGTAACAGAGGAGCGCTTGAAGAACTCTCTGTTTACCGATGCGTACTGTTTGGCCGCCCAAGCCATTGTCGTCACATCCGACAGTCCCGTTACCTGTAAGGCAGACCTCGACGGCAAAGCCATTGCCGTCCAGACCGGCACAACGGCTGAATCCTACTGTTCGGACAACGGATATACGGTCAATTCCTATGCCGCCAACAGTGATGCAGAGTTGGCTCTCGTCAAGGGTAAGGTCGACGCATGGGTCATCGATGATCTGACCGCCGCCGATATGGTAAAAGCGTATAATGCTGATCATGCCGACCAGCTGGTCATCCTGTCCGAAGCCATGACTACCGAACCTTACGCCTTTGCGCTGTCCTTGGATAGCGATACGCTGTGCGAGGAAATCAACTCCGTTTTGAACAAGCTTGTGGCAGACGGAACAGTGGCAGATCTGTTTGAAAAGTACGGTGCGCCGTATACCGCACCCGAATTGCAGGCGGATCAGGTAAACACATCCGCCCATACCCCGTGGCTCACAAAGCTTCGTGCAACGATCATTGACAGTGGCGGCTATAAGCAGCTACTGGATGGTCTCAAAAATACCGTTATTATTACCCTCGGCGCACTGTGTATCGGCGTGATCATCGGCACTTTAATCGCCGTGATCAAGTATTTCGGCGAAGATATCAAGCCGCTGCGCCCCTTGGTTTGGCTGTGCGACTTGTATGTCACGGCCATCCGTGGTATCCCCGTGGTGGTATTGCTGCTGATTTTCTACTTTGTGATATTAACATCGGCTGACGGTATCGTGGTCGGTATCCTGACTTTCGGTATCAATTCCGGCGCTTACATGGCAGAGCTGATCCGCAGCGGTATCGGCGCTGTGGACCCCGGTCAAATGGAAGCCGGCCGCAGCTTGGGTATGTCTAAGCTGCAAGCTATGAAAGTCGTCGTCTTCCCTCAGGCGGTGCGTTACATTCTGCCAGCCATCGGCAACGAGCTGATCGCTCTGCTGAAAGAACCCGCCGTTGCCGGCTATGTAGCCGTGGTAGATCTGACCCGTGCCGGCAACCTGATTCGTAACAACACCTATGACGCTGTCAATCCGTTGATGGTGGTGGCTCTGACCTACCTCATCATGGTGGTGATCCTGACCCAGTTGCTGGGACTCGTAGAAAAGAGGTTGAGCAAGAGTGATAAGCGTTGAACATCTGAAAAAAAGTTTTGATGGCATGGAAGTCCTCAAAGACATCTCCGTGGAAATCAAAAAAGGTGATGTCATGTGCATCATCGGTCCCTCCGGCTCCGGAAAATCCACTTTCTTGCGCTGTCTGAATCTGTTGGAAAAGCCCAGTGGCGGCAAGATTATCTTTGAGGGCGATAACCTGATGGATAAGGATGTCGATCTGAATAAACACCGGCAAAAAATGGGTATGGTGTTTCAGCAATTCAATCTGTTCCCCCACATGACCATTTTGGATAACCTGACCTGCGCTCCCACGATGCTGAAAAATGTTCCCGAGGCAGATGCCAAAGCCAAGGCCATGGAGCTTTTGAAGCGTGTGGGACTGGCCGATCGAGCCGATGCCTATCCCAAGCAGCTCTCCGGCGGTCAAAAGCAGCGTGTGGCTATTGTCCGTGCGCTGTGCATGGAGCCGGATGTGATGCTCTTTGACGAGCCCACCAGTGCCTTGGATCCCGAGATGGTAGGTGAAGTGCTGGATGTTATGAAGGAGCTGGCAAAGGACGGCATGACCATGGTGGTGGTCACCCACGAAATGGGCTTTGCCCGTGAAGTATCTAACCGTGTCCTGTTTTTGGATGAGGGCTATATCGTGGAGCAAGGCACTCCCGCCGAAGTATTCGACCATTCCAAAAGCGAGCGTTTGCAGTCATTTTTGAACAAAGTTTTATAATAGAGGAGAAGGAATTATGACAAAGCATGATCATTTTTTGAAACTGTTGGACTATACTCCCGCTGAAATTCAGGAGTTTATCGACACCGCCGCCGATTTGAAGGCAAAGAAAAAAGCACACATTCCTCACGATACCCTGAAGGGCAAAAATGTGGCATTGATTTTTGAGAAAACCTCAACCCGTACTCGTTGCGCATTTGAAGTAGCCGCTCACGATCTGGGCATGGGCGTCACCTATCTGGATCCCACCGGCTCTCAGATTGGCAAAAAGGAGTCCATTGCCGATACCGCCCGTGTGCTGGGCCGTATGTTTGACGGCATCGAGTATCGTGGTTTCGGTCAGGAGATTGTGGAAGAGCTGGCAAAGTATGCCGGTGTCCCCGTATTCAACGGCCTGACCAACGAGTTCCACCCCACGCAGATTCTGGCTGACTTCCTGACCATTCAGGAGCAGTTCGGTCATCTCAAGGGCATCAAGTTGGTTTATATGGGCGACGCCCGTTATAACATGGGCAACTCCCTAATGGTTGGTTGCGCCAAGATGGGCATGCATTTTGTGGCATGCGCACCCAAAAAGTACTTCCCCGATGCCGCCTTGATCAAAACCTGCCAGGATATCGCCGCTGAAACCGGCGCTGTGTTGGAATTCATTGAAGATCCCGCCGTGGCTGTGAAGGATGCCGATGTCATCTATACGGATGTTTGGGTCTCTATGGGCGAGCCCGACGAAGTCTGGGCTGAGCGTCTGCACGATCTGCTGCCGTATCAGGTCAATGACGAGCTGATGGCTAAGGCAAAGGATAGCACCGTGTTCATGCACTGCCTGCCCGCATTCCATGATCTGGGCACCGGCATCGGCCGCCAGATCAGCGAGAAATTCGGCTTAAACGAGCTGGAAGTTACCGACAGCGTGTTTGAAAGCAAGCAGTCCATCGTGTTTGACGAGGCGGAAAACCGTATGCATACCATCAAGGCTGTTATGGCAATCCTGATGAACGATTGATTCACCACTTTTCTTTGAATAAGCAACCGGGGTGTTCTCAAAAAAGAGAACACCCCGGTTGCTTTATAATGTATCTTTTATGCAGCCGTAGCCTTATTTCGCCGACCCAAGATGCGGCGTGCCGGATTGGTTTTCTGCACCACCGTGTAGCACAGAATGGAAATGCTCAATCCGCCAATAATATCTATAAAGTAATGCTGCTTGGTCAGCACCGTGGACATGCAAATCAAAATTGCCATCGCCAAGGAGTATACACGGATGCCCTTTGACACTTCTGTTCTGCCTCGTATGCCCAAATAGCAGTAAAGGCTGATGAGACAGTGATAAGACGGAAACAGATTGAACGCCAAGGCGCTGCCATCACTGTTGTAAACCGTAGCCAACATCTGGTTAAACAGTCCCGGCCGTGCCGCAATCTCCATCAACCCCTCTGCTGTGCGATCCATATAGGTGGGCAAAAAAGTGAAAATCAGGAACCCGATAATATATGCCGCAGACAATCCGATGATGTAATTGATAAAGTTTTCCTTTTCCGTCAACGAAGCGATGATGGGCCCGAAGATCCAAAACACATAGGATAATATGTAAATCACCACAAAAACGCTGACCACAGGAATATGATCATCAATAAAGGGTATTTTCGGAACAAACGCCCACGCTTTCGTTCCCATCATGGCACTGATCCAGTTTGCCAAACGATACATGCCATATTGCAAGCCGAAATACACAACGCCGAGGATCCAACCATAAGCAGGTATGGCCTTGATGCGGTTCTTCAAATAGTTCAAATCATCACTTCCTAAAATCAATTTTGTCATGTTCATTATACAGAAATAGCAAAATAAATCAAGTATTCCGCCGCCGTATATTAAGTTGTACTTATGGCAATAATTAAAAATAGCTATTTTACTTATTGCAAAATTTGTTGTATACTAAACGTTGTTTGATGAGCAAACAAATTTTTCTAAAAAGAGGTTTTCATAATGAGCAGATTATTAGGTACGGTTGTCCGTGGCATTCGCACCCCCATTTTCCGTGAGGGTGATAATGTTGTTGCCGGTGTGGCTGAAGCCGTACTGCACGCTTTGCAGGATAATGACATCACCCCTCGTGACCGTGATATCGTGGCAGTCACCGAATCTGTTGTGGCACGCTGTCAGGGCAACTATGCCACCGTGGCGCAGATCAGCGCCGATGTGAAGGCAAAAACCGGTGGCGGCGTGGTGGGCGTTACCTTTCCCATTTTAAGCCGCAACCGTTTTTCTCTGCTGCTGAAGGGTATTGCCGGCGGTGTCAAAAAGGTTGTTTTGCTGCTCTCCTACCCCTCCGATGAAGTGGGCAACCATCTGGTTTCTTTAGACCAGTTGGACGAAGCAGGCATTGACCCGTGGCACGATGTGCTGTCGCTTTCCCGGTTCCGTGCCGCCTTTGGTGATGTGATCCATCCTTTCACTGGCGTAGATTATGTGGCGTATTATAAGGAACTCATCGAATCCATGGGCGCCGAGGCGGAAATCGTATTTGCCAACCGTGTGCAGACCATTTTGGATTACACCGACACGGTGATCTGCTGTGATATCCATACCCGTGCACGCAGCAAGCGTCTTTTGAAAGCAGCCGGTATCAAGACGGTATTGGGTCTGGACGACATTCTCACTGCCAGCGTGGACGGTAGCGGCTATAATGAGCAGTATGGTCTGTTGGGCTCCAACAAGGCAGACGAAGAGCGCATCAAGCTCTTCCCCCGTGACACCATGGCAGTTGCCGAGGCACTGGGCAAGGCTTTGAGCGAGGCCAGCGGCAAAAACATCGAAGCCATGATTTACGGCGACGGCGCTTTCAAAGATCCCGTCGGCAAGATCTGGGAGCTGGCTGACCCCGTGGTTTCTCCCGGCTATACCAAAGGACTTGTGGGTACACCCAATGAATTGAAGCTGAAGTATCTGGCTGACCACGATTTCGGTAATCTGTCCGGCGAAGCGCTGCAGCAGGCCGTGCGTGAAAAGATCGCCGCCAAGGATGCCAGCGTTTCTCTGGTGGGCAACATGATCTCCGAGGGTACCACACCCCGTCACCTGACGGATCTGATTGGCTCTCTATGTGACCTGACCAGTGGCAGCGGTGATAAAGGCACTCCTGTCGTCTATATTCAGGGCTATTTTGATAACTATACCAACCAATAATCCCCCTATTGTTTGGAAGAGCGGCACAGTCTGTGGACTGTGTCGCTCTTCCTCTTGTTTATTTCACCATGCCGTATTGTCTTAACAGCGCAATTGTATGTTTGCAGTCTTTATTCAAACTGTTCACGCTGTAAAAGTTGTTTTTGCCATCCAAGTCAATACGAATATCGTCACCGCCGTTGTTATAGATATCCTGGAACGAGTAATCTTTCTCTGCGTTGTCCTTGATATCCTGACCCAACGCATCGTAGATAGCCTGCGCCTGTTCACTTGTCAGATCCCAGTAGTTTTCGCCATCGACATATCCGTCTACTGCCTCATTGTATTCGCCGTAAACCGTACCGCCCAGCATCTGATCCTTTGGATCATAAGATGCGGATCCCTCAAACAAAGCATTTTTCCATACATTGTCGTTCTTTACCAGTATATCCAGCTGTTTGCTTACCGCCGGGTCGGAGGTATCCAGATAATACTCACGGCACATGGTGCTGCCGTTGCGCATTTCATAGCGCAGCTCCAGATATGTTCCCTCTTCGCTGCGTTGTTCTGTAATGAGTCGATGCAGCTCCGTGACGGCAACAATGCTTTCTTCGTTGTCACAATCCAGCGTCAGTTCCGGCTCGGCCAAGCTTACCATCACTGCCTCCACTTTTTTTGCGTCCGGCACGCGGTTTTCAAATCCGGTCACGTCACACACAATGCCCACCATAACGGCTACCAGCACGGCCACCACAACAATGGCACCCTTCCAGGCCTTACGGATCGCAGCAAAGGATTTGGTCAGCAGTATCTTTGTGGTGGCATAGCACAAAAGTCCCATCAGTACCATGCAGCTCAAAAGTAATACAATCGAGGTTTTCTCGCCGTTGATGTTCACCAGTGCGTACAGCGCAAAGCCCAAGCCGAAGCCCCCCAACAGAGAAATGGCATACAGTACGATGGGCTGTGCCCAGCGGAATGCCACCACATCGCCGGCGCTTTCCGAGGGGCGCTTGCGATACAGGAAGTATGCCAGCAGCAGTAGCACAATGGCTACGCCCGCATAGATGGCAGCCACGCCAACACTGCGTCCGGTAATGGTGTAGATCGCATTAACCGTATCGTAGTTCTCCACATCACTCCCCACCCGAGTGGTCAAGCGGAGTACGGGTGTCAACCAGTATATCCATGCAGGCCGACTGAAACCTCTGCTGTGTCCGAAATAGACCATGCCGCCCAATGTATCCATCAGGATATACATGACAAACACAACGCAGTTTGCCGCCACATAGAATACGGGCACAGCTAACAGCCAACCGGTAAACACAGTGCATATGATAGCCAGTGCAAAGAAAAACAGCTCCACTAATTCCGTAAACGCCAGCCACAGCAGCAGCGCCTTCCAGGTAACCACCATATCCATTTCCGCCAGAGCGGATAGCAGGAAGATGATCACATTGCTCACCGTCAGCATACCGAAGCCCGCCGCAAAGTGGCTGATAAACTGGGTGCTGCGTTTCACCGGCAATGCGTGCATCATCCCCACAGAGGAGGGCCGCATCATATAGGCATACAGCGCCATCGCCAGCAACACGCCCACGATCAGTGCCACGATGACGGACATATAGGCCGCATCGCCTACAACTTCCTTCAACGCCTTTGCCCACTGGTATTTGGGATAAATCTGCTTCTGATTCCAAAGCTGTACCGGCAGACCTACGATCCACACCAGCATATAGAATGCTGCAATGGGCCAGTAGCGTCGCAGATCACTTCGGATCAGCGCACGGTTACAGCATGACTTCACGGACCGCATAGTCTTCACCTCCCAGCTCATAAATAAAGATCTCCTCCAATGTCAGCGGAATGGCCTCCATCAACACCGGATCGGTAATTGCCATGCGGCGTTGAATTTCAGATGCATTGCCCCGCATAATGTAGGTGTATACTCTGCCCACATGGGAGCGGTGCAGGATTTTCAGTTCCGCCGGCAAACTCGGTTCTTCTGCCGTTTTGTATGCCACCTGAAGCTTTACCGTGTTATCCTGCAAATCGCTGAGGCTGCGTTCGATCAGCACCTTGCCGTGTGACAGCATACCCACATGATCGCACACATCTTCCAGCTCACGCAGGTTGTGGCTCGATACCAGCACCGTGGTGCCGTGCTCCGCCACATCGCCCAGCAGCAAGCTCCACACCTGCCGCCGCATCACGGGATCCAAGCCGTCCACCGGCTCATCCAAAATCAGATAGTCCGGCATACAGCTCATGGCCAGCCAGAAAGCCGCCTGCTTCTGCATACCCTTGCTCATGCGTCGGATCATCTGCTTTTCATTCAGGGGAAAAGCGTCCTTCAGCTTGTTGTAACGCTCCCGGCTGAATTGGGGATACACACCCTCGTAAAAGCGAGCCATCTCAGCGATGCTTGCCTGAGGGAAATAGTACCAGTCGTCACCGATGGTCACCACACGGCGCTTGATATCGGGATTTTCATATACTGCCCCGCCGTCATATCGTATGGTACCGCTATCCGGCTGGTAAATACCGCACAGGTTGCGGATCAGCGTAGATTTACCGGCACCGTTGGGTCCCACCAGACCGTATACAGCGCCCGTCGGCACCGTCAGCGTGGCATTGTCCAACGCCCGAAAGCCGTCAAATGTTTTCACCAGGTTTTTCACTTCAATCATTCGCCTTTTCCTCCTTCCCAAATGGCCAACCATTCCTGCTTTGTCATGCCCAGGTTTTTCAGTTCCTCCACAAGGGGCCTGATTTTCTGTGTCACATCTTCCTTGCGTGCGTCGTTCTGCCCATCCGCCTGTGCCACAAAGTTGCCTCGTCCTGCCACAGAGTAGATAAATCCCTCCGCCTCCAGCTGTGCATACGCTTTTTGTATCGTATTGGGATTGATCGACAACTCCATCGCCAGTGCTCGGACGGACGGCAACTTTTCGTCTGTCTGCAATACGCCCGTGACGATCAATTTTCTCAAACCGTCGCATATCTGCTCATAGATGGGTCTTGTATCACGATAATCCAAGTGAATCACTGCCGTTCCTCCTTTCATTGTATTATCTGTATTAGTACACTTAAAATATCACTGATTGATCGGTTTGTCAAGCACAATGTATGAAAAATTTTGTATCGGACATACTGATGATATATTTATATATAGTAAGGAGTGACAAAAGATGTACGCTATGGTGGAACAGAAAACATGTATCCAGTGCGGTCTGTGCCCGTCGATCTGTCCGGATGTGTTCTCATTGGATCCCGGCGAACCTGCGCAGGCAATCACGGGTGAAATTCCCATTGAGCATCAGGTAGCCTGCCAGGAGGCGGCGGATAGTTGTCCCGTAGACGCCATTGATATCAAGTAAAATTTTGCAGTTTTTTGCAAAATTTATCTTTACAAGGCGAAATGGTTGTGGTAATCTAATTATGCACGCTTAGAGTGCAGAAATATCGCCCCTTGCCTTCGTTCGCGGATCATTCACCTGTCCCGATACGCAGCCATGCGGGCAAAATAAAAGAAAGGTGGAAACACACTATGATGCTGAAAGATCAGAAGACCTCCATCATCGAGGCAAATCGCACCCATGCAACCGACACCGGTTCTCCCGAGGTTCAGGTCGCTATCCTGACTGAGCGTATTTCTCAGTTGACCGCACACCTGAAGGTTCATCCCCATGACTTCCATAGCCGTCGTGGTATGCAGATGATGATCGGTAAGCGCCGTCGTCTGCTGGACTACCTGGCAAAGAAGGACATCGAGCGTTATCGTGCCCTGATCGCCAAGCTGGGTCTGCGTAAGTAAGAGCATCCATGCGAGGAGAAAGCACGCCTTTCTCCTCGCTCTTTGCGTATTTTTGCATCAACCGCTGAAAAACGGGAGCATTGCCGCCGCTCGTTAGCAGTTGATTTTGCGCCTGAGCGAATCGGACGCGACATCAAGTGCTAAAGAGTCGGACAAGTCTCCCGCAAAATCAAAAGAAAAGGAGAAAAACTATGTCCACTATCATTACTAACAGACAGTTCCCCAACTATCATAAGTATAGCATGGAACTGGCCGGCCGTACGCTGACTCTGGAAGTCGGCAAGCTGGCTGAACTGGCCAACGCCGCTGTGATGGTCGGTTACGGTGATACCCGTGTGTTGTGCTGCGTCACCGCATCCGCTCGTCCCCGTGACGGCATCGACTTCTTCCCCCTGAGCGTTGACTTCGAGGAGAAGATGTACTCCGTCGGTCGCATCCCCGGCAGCTTCAACCGCCGCGAGGGTCGTCCCGGCGAAAAGGGCATCCTGACCAGCCGTGTCATCGACCGCCCCATTCGTCCTCTGTTCCCCCACGATTTCCGCAATGATGTGTCCGTGATGTGCACTGCCATGGCACAGGATCATGATTGCTCTGCTGAGATCGCCGCCTTGATCGGCACCTCTGCCGCACTG
>JAZLJB010000022.1:0-8637 GCA_045617685.1 Vescimonas sp. | reverse complement strand
CACCCAGATAACCGGGAGCAATCGCACCACGGTTATTCATCAGGAAGTAACGAGAGGCATTGTGAGTGGCGGCCTTTACGGCACAAATGGGATCAGCACCCAGAGAAATAGCCTTCTTGGCGATGTAGTCGATGTGTCCTTTTTCCAGCAAATCATTGGGATGCTTATCGTCGGTGCAGAACATGCAACGATCGGCATATTGGGGGCACAAAAGACCGACCAGAGCTTCCAGGTTACGGGCGGCAGTACCTTCACGGATCATGATAAACTGACCACGTTGCAGCTTTGCAATCGCATCATCCACATCGGAGCACTCGTGATCGGAATAGACACCGGCTGCCACATAGGCGTTCAGATCGTTGCCAATCAGACCGGGAGCGTGACCGTCAATCTTCACATGGTGTGCCTGAGCGGCTACGATCTTGGACACCACATCGGAATCATTGTGAATGACACCGTAGGAGTTCATCATTTCGGCAAGACCCAATACACGAGGATGATCGTAGAAGGAGTCGATGGCACGGTAGTCTAAAATAGCACCGGACTCATCCAAAGGTGTAGCCGGCACGCAGGAGGGCAGCATGAAACGCACATCCACAGGCAGATCCTCGGTGGCCTGCAGCATATACTCAATGCCGTCAGTACCCATGACGTTGGTGATCTCATGAGGATCGGTTACCACTGCGGTGGTACCGTGGGGAAGTGTTGCTTTGGCAAATTCCTTGGGGTTGACCAAAGAACTTTCCAGATGAATATGTGCATCCACAAAACCGGGGATAACGATCTTGCCGGCAACATCTACTTCGACATCACCGCTGTATTCACCCAAACCAACGATCAAACCCTCTGCCACAGCGATATCGCCGGTACACAGTTCGTTGGAAAAAACATTTACATAGGTCGCATTTTTTAACACCAGATCTGCGGGCGTACGACCTGCAGCCACGGAAATGATGTGTAGTTTCTTATTCAATTTGCGGTTGACCTTGCCGGTATAGCTTTCTTTGTTTGACATATATAAAATCCTCCTTGCTATATATTTTATTAATTCCTAATATTAACACAACTTATGTTACGTGTCTACTACGAATTGCAGAAAAATGCAAAAAACTGACCGATAGCAAAAACAATCGGTCAGTCGGTGTTATCGGGCTTTCCAATAGGCAAATGCCTCTTGGAACATGGCACGATCTTCGGGATACGGAATCAAATCAGCGGCCTCGTTGAGAGGAATCCAGCGGGCATCCGGTACCTCGTCGGGAATGGGGGTGGGGCAACCGCACAGGCTGCGACCCAAGAAAAAAGTGACCGTGCCGTGGTTAGATTTTTTCGCATTGGATACGGTGCGGCTGAAGTTGGTATCGATTTCTACAGTGATGCCCGTTTCCTCGAATACTTCACGGCGTGCGGTTTCTTCCGGCGTTTCGTTCGGCTCTATGTGCCCCTTGGGAAAAGACCAGCCGTTTTGCACTTCCACCATCAATACAGAGTCCTTTTCAATGACCACGGCGCCGTAGGAGTTGATGTGGCGGCAGTTCCAATGCCGCAGATAATGAGCTAAACTCTCACGGTTTTCCTCGGTGACCGTCACCACTTCCACCTTAGGGTGTCCAGCAACTGTGCGTAAAAATTCAGTGTCTGCCTGCTGCAATACGCCCAGCACCGGCGTATCACCGTCTAAAATTTGCAATACTCGTTGTTGAAAGGCAGTGGCGTTCGTTTCTTTGGGCCCCAGTTCATCCATGACAATGACCTTGGCACCTGCCACATCGGCTAACGCCCCACAGCCTAAACGATCAAAGCTGCTGCTGTCAGCGGGTTTGCCGCAATAAAACAGCAGGTTTTCTGCTGTGGGCGTGGTGTCACCATTCACACTTAATAGATGCACCGTATGGTGCGGTGCATTAAACTCGTTGGTACGTAGAGTCAGAAAGCCAGCAACCGGTGGAAATTGATGGCGTAATATTTCACGCAGGAGGGTGGATTTGCCCACCTGCTTTTTTCCGGTCAAAAACAGATGTATCTTCATAGGCTCAGTGCATGGGACAACCGTGGCGCACAACACCGTCTGCTTCACGGCGCAGCGCACGCTCATAAATCATCTCGCCGGCAATGGACACGGCGATCTCTTCGGGCGTGACTGCTTTAATAGCTGTACCGATGGGGGCGTGAACCTTGGCGATCTGTTCATCGCTGATGCCGCACTCACGCAGTTGCTGATTGACCGATGCGGTCTTGGCCCGTGAGCCGATCACGCCCAAATAGGCGAATTTGCCCCGCAGGATTTGCTCCTCCACTTCAAAATCATGAATGTGTCCGCTGGTCATCACCACCACGAAATCCTCGTCCGTCACTGTGATGTTACGGCGGATATCCTGATAATCACCGCAGATAACGGACTCAGCGCCGGGATAGCGCTCCGTGTTGGCAAAAGCGTCACGCTCATCAAACACGGTGACACGGAACCCCACTGTTTTCAGCAGCGGTGCCAGAGCCAGAGCACAGTGACCTGCGCCGAAAATGATGGCACGCTCGCCGATAGGGAGCGCCATGACGAAGTGAGCGGTGCTGTTCAGATCCACCGTTTCGCCACAAAGGGCGGCGCTATTGGCATCCATCAGTGACGGTGCACCACCATCGAAACGCAGCATCAAATAGGCAGGTGTTTTCGTAGAAAAGCAGTCCAATAGTTTGTGGCACAGCGTGTTCCACAGCGTGTCATCGGCAGAAATATATTGCAGCAGTACGTCAAAATCACCTCCGCAAACCGCATCGATGTCCTCGGTGTTGTTCTTGCGCAGGCGGTAGGTATGGGTGGCGGAACGCTTTTGCAAAAGTAGCTGCATGCCCAAATCGGTGCATAGAAGCTCGGCGTTGCCGCCTCCGATGGTACCGCAGAGCTGACCATTCTCACCGATGAGCATCTGCGCTCCGGTGCCACGGGGGGTGGAGCCGCCTTCGGCTATGATGGTGATCAGCATCACATCATGACCTTGAGATAACTCACGCTGCATCGTAGAAAAAATGTTGCGCATATAGAATACACTCCTTTATTTAATCGTGGAGTTGGTGGAGTTGGTGGTCAGGCTGTCAAACTGTTCACGACTCAAATCGCAGTGATAGAACATCTGGAAATATTCGGAAACCTCATCGTAAAGGTCATAGTCTGCGATATCAGGATAGAGCACAGACTCCAGCCACATCATGCCCAGTAAACGCTGCGCACTGGGCGGAAAACCCATCCAGTTGTAAGGTCCGTTGGGTACTTGATAGTATGTCCCGTTTTTGATGGCGGAAATCGTCTGCCAGTTTTCGTCGTTCCCTACAGTATCGTAAATACTGTCCGGAGCGAATACGATCACATCGGGGTTCCAGTTGAGGATCTGCTCCATGTCCACCTCGTTGCCGATGCCTTTGGAAGAAGGTTCATCTACCACCGCCACATTGTTGCTGACCAAATCAACGAGCTGTCCCTGATAAGAGCTGGCGGCAATGACATTCAGTCCCTCGCTACCTACAATATAAAGTAAGTTAGCCTTATCTGCTTTTTCGGCAATATCGACGCCCTGGGTGTAGACTTTACCGCAGTAATCGGCCAGCTTTTCGCCGCTTTGCTCGCAACCCAACAGCTTGCCCAGCATGCGATAGGCGTCGGGTAAAGTGTCCAAAGCCGCCTCAATGTGGATAAAGGGGATGCCGGTCTGCTGCTGCAAATCATCCATGTCGGCGGCAATGTCGCCCTTACTTTCGCCCACATCGATCACAACATCCGGCGCCGCAGACAACAGCTCCTCCTTATTCAGCTCGCCCTTTCCGCCGTAAAGCTGTCCCAATACGGGCAGATTGAGGTACTTTTCATCAATAAAATCTGTGGCGGCGGCATCCCATTCGGAGCTGATACCTACCAATTTATCCGGAGCGATGGCAAACACGACGATCTGCGCCATTGTACCACTCACGGCAATGCGTTCAATGTTTTCGGGAACGGATATTTCCCGCCCGGTGGAGTCGGTAAAAACGGTGGTCGCAGTATTTTCCGCATGACCATCTTGTGCGCCGCAGGCACACAGCGAACATACTAAGCACAGACTTAGCAGAATACTCAAAAAGCGTTTCATAGAATCTTCTCCTTATTGTATCGTAGGAATATCCTTTGCGTTAAGCATCAGCCAACCGATCTGACGCAGATGGGGCATGTAAAAGGGGAACGCCTCATTTTGCGTGGCGACCAAATGTTCCTGCAAAAACGCATCGTTTACCGTTTGCTCATCACGATTATATAATGTGAAAAAGCGGCGAGCATCTTCCCATGAA
Source organism: Vescimonas sp. (assembly GCA_045617685.1). Classification (GTDB taxonomy): domain Bacteria; phylum Bacillota; class Clostridia; order Oscillospirales; family Oscillospiraceae; genus Vescimonas. The sequence continues at coordinate 4,323 of JAZLJB010000022.1, read as the reverse complement.
CGGAAAGGCTGCCCCAATTCCAATGAAAGCGTGTCGCTTTCGTAAGGAATGCCTAATTCGTCTAAATAGCGTTTTGCGCCCTCAAATCCGTCCCCGCCGGTGGGGTGTTCTCCCATAGAAAAACGATGGTTAACATAATTTTTTTTCATGATGAATACTTTGCCACTGCATTGTGCTTTTGCCACGGCACAGATCTCACTGATGTGACCGAAAAAGCAAAAGGCCATGGCATCATAAGGAACGGCTGGCGGCTGGGTAAAAATATCACCTTGCCGCACGGTGATGTTGCCAATACCACGCTGCACGATATTCTCACGCAGCACAGCGCAGGCGATGTCGCTTTGGTCCACAGCGGTGACTTGAGCGACATAGGGCGAAAGCGCAAGGGAGAGATAACCCAAGCCGCAACCGGCATCGCAGATGTGACTTTCAGCGGTCAGATACGGTGCCATTTTTGCCGCTAAAGCCTTGTGATAGCCGGTGTTTTCGCAGGCATCACGCATGAAAGATACCATTTTCTCGTTCCAACGAAACATCTTACAGACCTCCCATCATGGGTACCATGACCCGTCCGGCATCCGTTTCCCAAAACTGTACATCAATGCCGTAGAGGGTTTTCATCAGTGCTGGTGTCAGCACCTCGGATGCTGCACCATCTGTAATTAACTGCCCTTTGTGCAGCGCCAATACCCGGTCGGAAAAAGTCAAGGCGTGTTGGGGATTGTGGGTGGAGAGCAGCACCGTATACCCCTCACGAGAGAGCTGCTGCACCTGCTGCAAAATGCGAAGCTGGTTACCATAATCCAATGCAGAGGTGGGCTCGTCCATCACCAAAATATCCGCCTGCTGGGCAATGGCTCGTGCCACCAGTACCAACTGTTGTTCACCACCGGACAGATGGGCAAAATTCCGCTCACGCAAATGGGGAATGCCCACTCGCTCCATGGCTTGTTCCGCCAGTTCGATTTGCGCCTTGCCGGGATGCTGAAAAGCGGAAAGCTGGCGGGTAGTACCCATCAGCACGGTATCAAGCACCGTGTAGCCGAAGGTGGGGCGATGGGTCTGGGGAATGTAGGCGATGTGCCGTGCCATCTCACGCTGCGATAGCTGACGAATATCTGTGCCATCGACACGGATGGCACCGCTGTAGCGATCTAGACTGCCTAATATGCAGCGAAACAGCGTGCTCTTTCCCGCACCGTTGGGGCCTAAGACCGACACGAATTCGCCGCTGTCAACTTGGAAAGATATATCACGGAGCACAGGCTGCTGCGCAGAATAAGCGAAATGTAATTGTTCCACGGTCAGCGTCATGCTTTGCGCTCCTTTCGTGTGATGAGATAGAGAAAGAACGGCGCACCGATCAGTGCGGTCAGAATACCGATGGGAATTTCCGTTGTCAGAAGATTGCGTGATACATCATCCACCAATAGCAGGAATATAGCACCTAATATCATTGAGCAGGGCAATAGCCGTCTGCAATCGTTGCCTACCAGTTTGCGGCTCATGTGGGGGATCACCAATCCCACCCAACCGATCATACCGCTGACAGCCACACTGGCGGCGGTGAGCAGCGTGGCGCAGATGACCACGGCAAAGCGCAGCGTGTTGGTACGCACACCCATACTGCGCGCTTCATCCTCACCCATGGTCAGCAGATTGATCCGCCAGGATAGCAAGAGCAGCGGAATGAGTCCCAATGCCATGGGAATCAGGGCAAAGGCGATGCTGCTGATTTTGCTGCCGGACAGACTGCCCATCAGCCAATAGGTGATAGCCGGCAACTGATCGCTGGGATCGGCTACCAGCTTAATGTAGGAGGTGCCGGAGGAAAAGAGGGAACTGACCATGATACCTGCCAGCAGAATACCGGTGATTTTGTTGCCTCGTGTGCGCTGACCGATGAGATATACCAGCACAACCGTTGCCAGACTGCACACGAATGCCAAGACCGTGATGCCGCTTTGCGCCAAGCCAATCAAAATTGCCAATGCAGCGCCGAAACACGCACCGGAGGAGGCACCTAAAATATCCGGTGCCGCCATGGGGTTTTGAAATACACTTTGATACGCACAGCCGGCGGCTGACAGACAGCAACCCACCAGACAAGCCAGCAGAATGCGTGGTAGACGGATATTGACCACCGCAATGGCCATATTATCCGTCCAGGTTTGTTTCAAGGGCAAAATCTGTCCCAACAGAATACGGGGTACCTGCCATAGCGGCACATCATAGCGCCCTAATATGAACGATATGAAGAACAGCAGCACCAACAGCACACTTAGAACAATCAGTATTCCGATGCTGTGCTTGGCGGCATGGGTTTGGGCAAATCTTGCCATTCGGCAATCCTCCTTGTGGTAATCTTACTTGTGCATGTACATGTTATTAGCATTTTACACCGTTATTTTTACAAAAACAATACGCATTGTTCGGCAATGCGGAATTTTTATCCGGCATTGCAGGAAGGCGCGGACAAAAAAAGATGATGCAATGGTAAAATTGCATCATCTTTTATAAACAAGTGGTGTGTCGGGATTTACTTGACAGTGCCGTCCTCGTTAAACAGAGGCAGGGGAGCGAGGAACTTGATGTCCATGCGCTTGGCGGAGTCACCCTCGGCCAAAACAGCCACACGGCCGGTCACGGTACCGCCGGCTTCGTTGACCAAAGCTTCCATAGCACGCAGGCTGCCGCCGGTGGAAATCACATCATCCATCAGCAGAATGCGCTTGCCGCGAATGAGGTCAGCATCGTCACGACCCAGATACAGCTTCTGCAAGCCGGCAGTGGTGATAGACTGATCATCCACATGAATAGGATCGGGCATATAAGCCTTGGGACCCTTGCGGGCGATAAAATACTTTTTGGCACCGGATTGACGAGCCATCTCGTGGATCAGGGGGATGCTCTTAGCCTCGGCAGTAAACATATAATCATAGCTGTCGGGATCGACCAGTTTCAGCATATCACGAGCGCACGCCTCGGTCAACTCAGCATCGCCAAAGCAAATAAAAGCAGCGATGTACAGGCCGTCTGTAACCTTGCAAATGGGGAGATCACGCTTCAGACCTGCCACAGTGATCGGATAAGTAGCCATAGTATAAACTCCATTCTGCCGCTTCTTTGGCCAGCGGCGTGCCGTATTCATCCGGAAAATACCGAACATATATATTATAAGAACTATTTGGAAAAAGTCAATAACAAAAGGGAAGATTTGTTTTCAGGAGGAAATAAAAAGGGAGGAAAGGGCAGATATTGTGGCGAAAAACGGCAGCATATCTACAATTTGCACAAAAAGGTGGTTTCATTTTTTACAAAAAGTGGGTGAGGATTTGTCCAAAAGCCCCTTGTGAAAACGGGAAATAAGTGTTATGATCAGTTGTGATGGAAGATATCTACATTCCATCGGATATATTCCAATTTAGGAAGATTATTTTTGAGGAGGCAATTATTATGAATGCTTATCTGGCCAGCGTGCTCGAAAATGTTAAGACCAAGCACGGTAACGAGCCCGAGTTCGTTCAGACCGTTGAGGAAGTTCTGTCCTCTTTGGAGCCTGTGATTGAGAAGCACCCCGAGTATGAGAAGGTCGATCTGCTGAATCGCATGACCGAGCCTGAGCGTATGTTCACCTTCCGCGTTGTGTGGATGGATGATAATGGCAATTGGCATACCAACCGCGGTTGGCGTTGCCAGTTCAACGGCGCAATCGGCCCCTACAAGGGCGGCCTGCGTTTCCAGAAGAACGTTTATGAAGGCATCATCAAGTTCTTGGGCTTTGAGCAGACCTTCAAGAACAGCCTGACCGGCCTGCCCATCGGCGGCGCTAAGGGTGGTTCCGACTTCGATCCCGCCGGCAAGTCCGACGCTGAAGTTATGCGTTTCTGCCAGGCCTTCATGACCGCTCTGTATCGTTACATCGGACCGGACATCGACGTTCCCGCTGGTGACATGGGCGTTGGCGGCCGTGAGATTGGTTATCTGTATGGCCAGTATCGTCGCCTGAAGGGCGTTTGGGAGAACGGCGTTCTGACCGGTAAGGGCCTGAGCTACGGTGGTTCCCTGATCCGTCCCGAGGCTACCGGTTACGGTGCTATGTACTATCTGCAGGAAGACCTGAAGCACGAGAACGATACCATCGAGGGTAAGCGCATCGCTAACTCCGGTTATGGTAACGTTGGCTGGGGCATCATGAAGAAGGCTTCCCAGCTGGGCGCTAAGGTTACTTACTTCGCAGGTCCCGACGGCTATGTTCACGATCCCGACGGCGTTATCACCGACGAGAAGCTGAACTTCATCCTGGAGATGCGCGCTAAGGAT
>JAZLJB010000021.1:0-4777 GCA_045617685.1 Vescimonas sp. | reverse complement strand
CATCATGATGATGGTGATGATGCTCATGTTCTTCATGCTCGGCACGCATTTTTGCCAACATTTCATCAGCCAGAGAAACTTTCTCCACAGCAGAGAGAATGGTCTTGCCGTCCAGTTCATCCCAAGGGGTGGTCAAAATAGCGGCAGTGGGGTTCTTTTCGCGGAGCATGGACACCGCTGCTTCCAGCTTTTCCTGACTCAGTTTCTGCGTACGGGAAAGGATAATCGTGCCGGCAGACTCAATCTGATTATTATAGAACTCGCCAAAGTTTTTCATATAGACCTTGACCTTGCTGGCATCGGCTACGGTGACAAAGCTATTGAGCATCATATCGGGTGCATCTTTTACCGTATCTTCCACTGCCACGATGACATCGCTCAACTTGCCGACACCGGATGGCTCGATCAAAATGCGATCGGGATGGAACTGCTCATTCACTTCTTTGAGAGCCTTATTGAAGTCACCCACCAGAGAGCAGCAGATACATCCGGAGGACATCTCACTGATCTCCACGCCGGCATCTTTCAAAAAGCCGCCGTCAATGCTGATCTCACCGAACTCGTTTTCGATCAGCACCAGTTTTTCGCCCTGATAGGCCTCCGCCAACAGCTTTTTGATCAGCGTGGTTTTACCGGCACCTAAGAAACCGGATACAATATCAATTTTTGTCATGTAAATTACCTTCTTTTCTAACCGCTGAAAATTTGCGGTGTATATTTTTTCCTTTTTATCATACCCTTTTTTTGCAAAAATGCAAGCCCTGTGCCAAGCAAAAATCTAAGCAGTGATAACATTTTTCCGCCATAGGCGCATTTCTCTCTATTTTCTCGCAACAGCTATTTAAGACGCCTGCAATTTTGGTGTTGCCAAGCGCTGCAATTTGTAGTAGAATATGCGATAGAGTCCTCCGCGAACAGCTGCGGAGCCGGTCTCACGCAATGGATGCCCACGAATCATGTCAGGCGGGGAACCGAGCAGCATTAAGAGGGATTTTCCATGTGCCGTGAGGGTGCCGGTTTCGTGGCTGTGCGCGGAGGACTGTTTTTTTATTATTCTCAGGAGGTGTCGGTATGTATCAGGCTTTATATCGCAAATGGCGTCCCAAAACTTTTGACGAAGTCGTCGGACAGAGCCACATTACCGACACGCTGCAGCGTCAGGTGGCTGACGGGCAGACCGCACATGCGTATCTGTTCACCGGCACACGAGGTACCGGCAAAACCACCTGCGCGCGCATTATGGCGAAAGCCATCAACTGTCTGCACCCCATCGACGGAGCCCCCTGCAACGAGTGCGAGGCTTGCCGTGGCATCGACGACGGCACACTGTTAGATGTGACAGAACTGGACGCCGCATCCAACAACGGCGTTGATCAGGTACGCGCACTGCGTGAAGAGGCCGTTTACACACCGGCAGTACTGAAAAAGCGTGTATACATCATCGACGAGGTACACATGTTATCCACCGCCGCTTTCAACGCTCTGTTGAAAATTCTGGAGGAGCCACCGGAGCACTTGATGTTCATTTTGGCAACCACCGAATTGCACAAGGTGCCGGCCACCATTCTCTCACGCTGTCAGCGGTTTTCTTTCAAGCGGATCTTACCTCGTGACATGGAACAGCAGCTGCGCAAGGTTGCGCAGGCGGAGCACATCGACTTAGCGCCGGACGGTGCCGAAATTCTGGCACGCATGGCAAACGGTGCGCTGCGTGATGCACTGAGTCTGCTGGATCAGTGTCGGGTAGTTGACGGCACTTTGGACAGCCGAGCTGTACTGGATGTGCTTGGGTTGGCCGGCAGCGTACAGAGCGTACAACTGATGCAGTGCATTTTGCAGGAAAACGCCGCAGATGCACTACTGTTATTTGATCAGCTATACCGAGCCGGCAAGGATGTGACGGCCTTATTGGGTGAATTGAGCGATCTGGGACGGGATCTGACCATCATCAAGGCTGCGCCCGACGGCGGTGCTGCGCTGCTGACCGGCATTTATGATCGCAAAACATTGGCAGAATTGGGCAAGGATCTGCCCATGCGCCGATTCCTATACATCACATCCACTTTGCAAGCTTGTTGCGCAGCACTGCCGAACAGTGCGCATCCTCGCACGGATGCCGAGCTTTGTCTGCTGCGGCTATGCGATGAAACGCTGAGCGGTGACCTGACCGCATTGGAGGATCGTGTGGCAAAATTGGAAAGCGGTGCGCCCGTGAGGGCAGTATCTGCGCCGGCGGCAACCAAGCAGGCGATACAACGTCCTGCTGTGCAGGCAGCTCAAAAGCGCCCAGCGATACACGAACCCGTTGCGGAAATGCCGCCCTTACCGGAGGAACCTCCCTTGCCCGAAGAGCCACCAATGCCGGAAGAGCCCGGGGGAATGGTGCGAGTTTTTGATATTCCAGAGGAACGCAAGGCGCCATCCTCCCCGACCCATCCCGTGTCAAACCCCCAGTCGGACAGCGATCCCTCCATTTGGCTGCAGTTGATGGAGCACTACAAGGGGCGTTTGCCGGTGCAGCATCGTGTGTTCTTAAACATGGCGCAAGGCGTACTGTGTGGTGATGTGCTGCAAGTTTGCTGCAACAACGATTTTGTGAAAAATTCACTGGACAACGAGGCTGTGGTGAAAGTGCTGCAGGATGTGACAGCGCAAAAGGTGGGACATCCCGTATCCGTTGCGTTTTCCGTAGGCGATCGGGCCGCAGCTAAGCCCCAAAAGGCTGCGCCTGCGAAAAAGGCTCCCCCTGCATCCACCGATACGCCTCCCTGGGAGATTTCTTCTTCGGTGCAGGAGCGGGATCAGCTGGACGATGTGATTGCGGCCGGAAAAAATTTAGATCATTTTAATATTAAGTAAGGAGATAAGAACTATGGCAAAAGGTTACAGCGCACGCGGTGGCTTTACCGGCGGTGCAGGCATGATGCGCCAACAGCAGCAGATGCAGCAGAAGCTGATGAAGATGCAGCAGGAAATGGCAAAGGCGCAGGAAGAGGTGGAGCAGAGCAGCTTTTCCGCTTCTGTCGGCGGCGGTGTGGTGCAGGCCACGGTAAACGGCAAGAAGGAACTGATCGCTTTGGCAATCAAGCCTGAGGCTGTGGATCCGGAAGATGTGGAAATGCTGCAGGATCTGGTGATTTCCGCTGTGAATGAGGCGCTGCGTCAGGCAGATGAGGCGATGAACAGCTCTATGACCAGTCTGACCGGTGGCTTGAACATCCCCGGCTTGGGTCTGTAAATACGGCACAAAAAAGAGAAGCATTGTTGATCAACAATGCTTCTCTTTTTTCTTATTTAGCGAATGCCGTATTTTTCGATGATATAATCCATATCCTTATCGCCTCTGCCGGAGAGGTTGATCAGGATAGATCCGTGGCTCTTCTCCTTGGCCAGCTTCATGGCATAGGCCACCGCATGGGAGCTTTCGATGGCGGGAATGATACCCTCCATGCGGGCTAAGGCATAAAATGCGTCGATGGTTTCTTCATCACCCACCACATCATACTTGACTCGGCCGATGTCATGCAGGAATGCATGCTCCGGGCCGGAAGAGGGATAATCCAAGCCGCTGGCGATGGAATAGACCGGGGCCGGTTCGCCGTTGGCATCCTTCAGCATGATACTGTTGAAGCCGTGCATGACGCCCTCCGTGCCATAGGTCAGGCTGGCAGCGTGATCGCCCAGAGCAGGGCCACGACCCAAAGGCTCAACGCCGATGATTTCCACGGGGTCTGCCAAAAAGCCGGAAAATAGACCTGCTGCATTGGAGCCGCCGCCTACACACGCCACCACGGTATCCGGCAGTTCGCCGGTCATCTCCACAAACTGCTCTCGGGCTTCAACACCGATCACACTTTGGAAATCACGCACCATCATAGGGAACGGATGGGGACCCACCACAGATCCGATACAATAGATACAATTCTTATAGTCCTTGGCGTATGCCTCAAAAGCGGCGTCTACCGCCTCTTTCAGTGTGCCCAATCCGTGGGTGACTTCCACCACATTGGCACCTAAAATCTTCATGCGGGCCACATTGGGTGCTTGCTTTTTGATATCCACAGCACCCATATAAATGTCGCACTCCAGCCCAAAATAAGCGGCGGCGGTTGCCAAAGCTACGCCGTGCTGTCCGGCACCGGTTTCCGCAATAATTTTCTTCTTGCCCATATACTTGGCAAGCAGCGCCTCGCCCATGCAGTGGTTCAGCTTATGCGCTCCGGTATGGTTCAAGTCCTCACGCTTTGCATAAAGCTGAACATTGCCCAAAGAATTGGACAAGCGTTCCAAATGGGTAATGGGCGTGGGGCGACCCTGAAACTCCTTGCGAATGCGGCGCAATTCATCAATGAACTTACGGGATTTGCAGATACTGAAATACGCCTCTGTGATTTCACTCATGGCAACTTTCAACTCATCAGGGATATATATGCCCCCGTAATTACCGAAGTAACCGTTCTCGTTGGGATAGCGCTTGAAATAATTGGTAAAGTCGAAATTCTCTTTATTCACCCTATCACACCTCGTTTCCAGCAGAATAGACAATTTAACAATAAACCCTGCAACCTTTCGGTTGCAGGGTTCTTGTTGGAGGTGACACCCGGATTTGAACCGGGGAATGAGGGTTTTGCAGACCCTTGCCTTACCACTTGGCTATGTCACCGAATAATAGGAAAAGTAAGCCTTTTCCTATTTTTATGGAGCGGGTGACGAGGCTCGAACTCGCTACCTCGACCTTGGCAAGGTCGCGCTCTACCAGATGAGCTACACCCGCAAA